>NZ_SMKX01000009.1 GCF_004349055.1 Kribbella antibiotica | reverse complement strand
TCTAGCTTCGTCGGCAGCGTCAGATGTGTATAAGAGACAGGGCCAGCACCGGTTTACTCAGTGGCGCAGACCCCCCAAGCCCCGAGCCGAACCCACAAGCAGCCCCAGCCACCACCAGAACCCAAGAGCGCGCCCCAACCCGGCACCACAGGCCGATGCGAAGCGAGGCCAAGGGGGTGCGGGTGGCGAAGCCCCCGCAACGCGGCGAGCGAAGCGAAGCCGCACAAATGACGAAGGCGAGGCGGCGAGCGCTCGTGAGAGCGCCGCACACCTCGCCTATCGACTTCGTGGACCTGTGGGGACCGTATTACAACACAAACGCGCAGGTCAGAGACCTGGAACGACTCATCAAACAACTCCCGCAAGGCTCCTCGACGCCAGGGTCATCTGATCCACCACGGAAGCGGCCTCGGACAGCCAAACAGCTCAATGCCGAGCAGACCGCCCAGCTGATCGCCGGATACGCGGAGGGCGCAAACCTGCGGAAGCTGGGTACACAGTTCGGCATCCACCCGAATACCGCTGGGCTGATTCTGCGGCGGGAGGGAGTCACCCTCCGACCGAAGAGCCTGACTCCCGCGCACGTCGCTGAAGCCACACGGCTCTACGAAGCGGGCTGGTCATCGGCGCGGATCGGTGAACGGCTGGGGTTCCACGGTACGACGATCATCACGACCTTGCGAGGGCACGGCGTAAGGATCAGGGACACCCAAGGCAGGTAGCCGCAGACTGCGCCATCTGCTCAGCATTTGCCTTTACGCAATTTGAATTGATGTTAAAATGAGAATATATGAAGTCAGTTTTACCAAAACAAGCAGTGAGCAAGATACGCGAGAATGACTACGGCGACTGGGACTGCTTATGCGGGAACCACCCGAATGACTACGGCTTCTATCCAGTTAACGATCGGAACGAGGAAGTAAATCCCGCGCCGGATGAGTGGACAACCAACCTCTACGCGTGCTTCAAGTGTGGTCGACTGATTGACCAGGATAGCTTGGAAGTCGTGCGTCAGGTACCGGTACTTGATCTCAAGATGCTCGTCTAGCGCAGCTAGACTGCCACCAGATAGCGAGTCGGTCATTCTCGAAGCAAGTGGATACAACTCCACAGAGGGCTTGCATTCAAACCCGGATGGGCGACCATATTGCAGAAGGTGCATAGCCGTCACGCTCCAGCTGGGCCCAGTTTGCAACGAGAGTCAACAAGACCAACTTATCTTCCGATCGACGAGAGAGCTGCCCGGACTACCATGGGCACTTTTGAGGCAAGGACGGGGGCCATCAGAGCCTACTTACTTGGCAGATAAACTGTGCCTGACGCCTTACGCTCAGTTCCTTTTTCGGTCACCTCGAAGCGGTATTGGAACTCGACTCCACTCTCACAGGAACTGACAATCCAATAGTCGAAGGCACGATCAATTTTTCCATCGCCATTGGCGGTCAGGTCACGTTGGCCGAGCTTCTGGCCATCGCTTCGGTAAAACTTCACTGTCAGGGCAGAGTCCGGAGTGAAGCCCGCGCCGGTTGTCTCCGTGCGCACACCACTGCCCTTACAGAGCGTCCCGCTCGCCGAAACCGAAATAGAGGGTGAACCAGAGCGACGACCATCCAAGGCGTCCGGCCGATCCCATTGGCTCGGCTCCGGCGTCTGATCGTCGCTTTTGACGACGAAGAGTCGTACTGTCTTCTTGCCCGAGACGGTGTCAGTGAAGACAAGCTTCCAGCCGCCATTGTTTCCTTCAATCCCCTTGTACTGAAACGGCACCCATCCATAGACCGTGGTGAAGATGCCGCGTTCGTCGGTGTCGTAGCCGCCGGACCCTGAGCTCGCTCCCGAGGGGCTGAATATTTCAAAATTAACATTCGAGTTTGCAGTGAAACCCGATCCAATGATCGGGATCGGAACTAGCTTTCCTCTGTTAGTAAGGTCATAAAAGGAGAGCTCCACGAACGGGCTCATATTAGGAAGCCTGCGTGGCGCCGGCTTGACGCCCGCGTATGGCTTAGTGGGATCTGGTGGTCCCTCAGGGTCATCGGTCGGCTCCGAAGAAGCCTTGCCGCCGGGGGTAGATGTCCGTGGAGTCGCCGTAGATTTTGAGTCCGGCTTTCCGTTAGTGCACTCGTCGAGACCAATCCAGCAACGAACTTCAGCGCCCGCCAATTGAGCAATGACGCCCGCTACGCCAAGCACCATCGTCACAATCAATGTGACGATGCCGATCACTATGGCTACCTTGATCTCTTCTGAGCGGCTATCGAACCAGGCCTTCAACTTCACGCGCTACTCCCTGGAGTCCCCAACGGCACTACTGCGAAGTCCGGTATTTGCATAAATAGTTCATTTGTTATACAAATAGACATATGAGGCGGGCTATCAACTGCCAAAGCAAGTTTGGCGTTTGATAGCCCGTCGCATGTCCGCGGTGGGTCGTCACTCGTAAGAGCGGCAGGAACTAATCGCGGAGGAACCGTGAAAATCTTGAGCGTCATTCGGATACTCATTTTCACCGTCGGCACGTTGTGCCTGATCGAACTGAACCTCAGCCTGATCGTCTTCAGCAAGCTGTCTCGTGGCGAGATCATGACAGTTGGCTCGATCGGCGGCCTGCTGTATCTCATCCTTGCCAGCATTTTGATCGGGCACCCTCACGACACGTGAGACAACACCCCCGCAGCCCAGCTGCGGGGTTTCTCATGTGGACACGACAGTCAACCTTCAAGGATCTCGCTCAGCTCAGCAAACTTCTCCGTCACGGCCTGCAACTTCTCCGAGTCGCGAGAGGTGTTCAGTCGCCTCAGCGCAGCCTCGGCCTCTTTATTACTCTCTCCGGCCACCGCGTCAACGACCGCGGCGGCCGGCGTGCCCAGCTTGTAGATGACAGCTTCTTGCTCCTGGTACGACGGCAGCTCTTTCGGCAGGTGCGCGAGCCCAAGGCCCAGCAGATTCCGGCTGATACTGGCGCGGACGTGCACGCCAAGACGACCGGCATCCTCAAGGTGCCGAAGTTCCCACATCACCACCCGCAAGACACCGCCACCGGCGTCAACGGCCTTCTTTAGCGCCTCCCAATCCTTGTAGCTGTACTCCCACTCATGCTCAACCTCGACTGCCGTCGCCATAACCGCCACCCCATTTAGAGTCCAAGGAAAAATCTTGATCGAAGATTATCTTTGAGAAGGATCTAAGTCAAGACTCGCGCGTGGCCTGCTGCGGCCCGCAGATCCTGCCCGACGACGGGCCTCACGAGAGCAGGCGCGGCCCGCTCGCCACCTGACTTCGCGGCTCAGCATCCAGACGGCCGTTACTCACCGGCAGGTGACTCATGGATTGAGCGACCTGGTGCGTCATCTGATGACGCATCACATTCTTCACCAGGAGCAAGCCATGCCAGCGGCCCACGTAGACCGGCGTCCCGATGTCCTCGACTGGGCCTCGGAGTACGGATGGACCCATGACGAAGCGCACTACGACGATGGTCAGATTGTCCGCGACATCTTCACAAAGGGCGAACTACAGGTTCGAGCCGTCTGGCTCTCTACACCGTTCAGCGACGCGATGTGGGCGCGTGGAATCCTGACACGAACGAGCAAGGCCCCTCTAACGCTTCCAAAGGTGACGGGCACCGGGACGCGAGCAACCGTCGAAGGAGTTCTGAAGGGCACTCATCCGGCAGTAGTCGGCTAGCCACAAGCCACGGTCTGGGTCATGTCATCGCCGGTCCGAGCGAGCCTCTGATTTGGGCCGCCCTCCACAATTAATCGGCTAACTGCCGGGTCGAAGTCCTAAGCTCCACCTGCGAGCACGTAGCACTCAGATTCGACGGGCGTGGTGCTGCCTACCATCCTTTGCAGGTCTTAAGGCTGGCGGCAGCACCACGTCGGGTCTAAACGGCCCGTTCACTCATCTTCTGCGTCACCTGGCTCGACGTCTGCGATCAAGTCCGGGTCGTCAAGGTCTAGCTCCGGCAGGACATCCTCCGCAGATGACGACGCCACATCATCCACGGCCGGCGGAGAAACCGGATGCGGCTGTGTGATCCGACCAGCAAGGGCATCGACCTTGACGGGATACGGCTTGCCCTTCAGCGCCCTATACGCCTTCACCGCGCGATCGATCTCAGCCCGACTCGTCGGTGCGAGATGAGCGACGAGAAGGTTGTGCAGGGTAGTGGCGTTGTCCTTACCTGTCGCCATCTTGCCTTTGCTGCGGCCATCTGGCGTCTCGGTCCAGACCGACAAGAAGGGTGCTGCGGCTAGTCTCCAATCCAAAGTGGCGAGGCGCTCAAGTGCCTCGTCCCATGTGAGCAGACCTTGCTGAATCACGTGTGCTACAACTCGGGCAACCTGGATCTGAACCACAGGCCGCATGAACGGATGCCCGTCGCCCTCATGTCCCCTGGGAGCGCGAAGCTCCTTCGGACTGGCCGCACCGTTATAGCGAACCTGAAGGTTACCGGCCGCGGCAAGCAGACTATCCAGACGCTTCTCAAGGATCTCGTAGCTGCCGTCCAATACATCATCGGTCGCACGCTGTGTCAGCTTCTGCATCGTGCCATCGAGGTCGTAGCCCAGTGTCCTCAGAATGTCGTACAGCACGCCGATCGTCGTCCAGGCAGAGCCGCCGACAGGCACCTGCCGGGTAGCAAGCTTCAGCTCACCCTCGGTCCCACGCTTACTGAATACCTGAACGACACCTTCCTGACCAACAAAAGGATGTTCGTCAACAAAGCGACGCGTCAGGATTGCGTAGCCGTCATCCTCATCCAGCGCAATGTTCTCTTGCTGGCTGGTCTTTACGGCATTTCGGTTGATGTTCGTGAAGAGACGTCGCGTCGCCACGCGGCCCTTCTCGTTATTGAAGTGCGGCACCACGATGACGCCGATATCTTCGCTACCCAGGTCAGGATTTTTCTTGATCGCGTCCTTGATAGCCCTCAACCGATGCTGTCCATCCAGAGCGAAGAACTGATGCGTTCCATCAAAGGTAAGGACCCCGAACTCACGATCGACACCAGAGAGCATTCCCTGCTCCGCCGTGTCATCCATCTCAAGCGGGATATATTCAGGATGGCCACCCCATGCAGCAACCACCAGCGACCCAAGGAAACGGTGCTCGTTAGTAAGCAGATACTGCGTGATCTGTTCGGTACGGTCTCCGATGCCGCGCTGAATCATCGTCCCGAGGTCTTTGTTGCCGCCGAGCTCATATGCAAAGTTGATCTCGCGGCCGACCTGGGCGTAGCTCATGAGGCACAGATAATATTCCCAGTCTCCGACATGCGCCTTAAATGCCGGAACAAACGTTTTCGACGGCATGATCAATCCTTTGCTAGCAGGTGCCTATTTGGTGAAAGCGGGAACAGGATCTTTATACTGCGCCCTGATCTTCGGTCGTTCATTCTTGTTCATTGGCGGGTTAAATACAGCTAAGAGTCTCGATTCAAGGCTCTTGATTTCACTGCGGTCCTCTATGACAGTGAACCAATATTCAAGAGGCCGAAGTGCCAGGTAGCGAGAGAGCTGCGGTCGCGTCATCGGCCGTTCGGGCGTCCACAGCACTCTCGGATCCGCCCGAATATGACGACGATAGCTTTTGTACCTCTGTTTCAGAGTGCTATTGCTCTCTTGCCCAACAGACGCCCCCGCCTGGCCAATGTACAAAATCTGCGACACACTATCTGGTTTTGGCTGACCGGCGTCCGGGCTCGGCTCGACAACGTCGAACCGAAACCACGGACGCCAGACGAACATATAGAGACCAGGCTTATCTGGCAGCATCTCCCACAACCGCTCGGTCGCCTCGTACACCTCCCAAGGACTGCCAGCGGTGCTCAAGTCATCACTGAGCATACTCATACCGGACTGATCGAGGAGGCGGAGAAAGGCCCAGTCTGTGGATAACACCGGACTCGGCTCGTCCCGGTGGCGCTGGACGAGGCGGGAGAGGGCATCGGTCATGGGGTCGGCGGGTCCCGTCATTCGGCTAAAGGGTGCAGACCATGCAGGCAGCAGTGTCGTCATCGTCGTCTAGGGCGTCTCCTAGCACGTCGATGAGCGGAAGGTTCTTCCGCCGAGAGGCCGCCTTCTCCATTGACTCCTTGTGCTTCTCCATGATCTCTTCGCGCCGACCGATCAGTTCGCGAAGCGTTTCTTTAGCTGTCCACGTGTACTGACGGCCCTCCATGGCCTGCGCTTCGTAGTTCACCTTGTCTTCGTAAGCGACGGCCTTTTCGAAGAGATCTGGATGCCGATCTGCCAGCCCGACCCACTCGGCCTTGCGCTGGAAGAAGCAGAAGTAGCATCCCGAACGCGTCCGCCAGTCGTAGTACTTCGGCAGCCCCACGCCAGCCTCGTCAAGAATGCGCATCACTCCCTCTTTGTCGATGCCATCCTCTTTGAACGGGTAGACCGCGTGGATGTTCGGCTTGTGCGAGATATACCCATCGCGGTGCTCGTCTGCGCGAATCGCAACGTAGCTGAGGGTCTCGGCATCACCAATCCACTCCTCGAGCGGCTTGATCTTCAGAGTCTTCGTGCACCAGCGCATCTGCGGACTCGGCAGGGCGCCCTGGTATACCCACAACCAGTGATCGAAGTCGCGATCGTTGTTCAACCTCGCGATCGGCTTCCCGAGAGCCGTCTCCAGCCGATCCAGGTACTCATATGTTTCGGGCAGCTCGCTGCCGGTATCGCAGAAGAAATACTCCATCTCTGGAATACGGTTGCGCATGTAGATCGCGAGCGCTGAACTATCCTTACCGCCCGAGATACCCATCACATGCCGAACCGCCGGCTTGGGGGCATCAATGGTCGCGTTGCTAGCTGTCTCAGACATATCCCACATCCTTGCGCTCAAGGGAATCAGCATGATCGCCTTCGGCAGCTTCGTCGTGCTGCCCAAGGACGCTATCGGCCAGAAGTGCGAGCAGCGCCTCGCCGCCGCGTGCACCGAGGAACTTCTCAACTTTGGATTGGGCTTCTTGAACCACTTGCTCGACCCGACTCTTCGTCGTGTGGTCGACCCAAACCACGGTGCTGTGCTCGCTGCCATCTGGGTTAGTCATCGTGACGCGGTGCGCATCAAACCCAGCACGCTCAGCCGCTAGGGCCTCGTACTGGAGTGACAACACTCGTCGATACGCACCGGCCAAAGCTCGTGTCTCTACTTCGAACCGGGCCAGGTCATCATCGCGCCAGGTCGTGGCTGGCTTCGTAGCAATGTTGTTGGCGATCGCTTCGAGCCACGCGGTGTCGTCCAGTTCGGCCTGTGCCGCGAGGAGGACGAAAGAACGGAGACGAGGTTCGAGCAAGTTGTGCGTCAACGAAGCTGCCTGCCCGCGGAACTCGACGCGAAGCGCACCCAACTCCTCGCTCAAGCGTAGATCTGCCGCAAGGGTCTCGCAGCACTCGATGAGCAACTCGTCATAGGCGGCCTTGAGCTCATCGAGTGCTGCCGCAAGTCGGTTCTCAAACAGTTCGATGTCGTCTTTGCGATTGCGCAGACTGCCAACGAACGGCTTGAGACCGCAGGCTGCGGGCAGCGATTCGAAGAGCAACGTTTCCGGTTCACGCGTATTGAGGAGCGCATCGCGCACGGCCTCGGTATCCGTCGAGAGCCGCTTGGTCTTCAGCGTGTACTCAGGGAGCCGCCTCATGAAGTTGAGGAGCGGGCCGGCCACCGCCAGGAGCGCGAGGTTCCGACGGCCACCCGACCGATTAGCAGTGGCCGCGATCTCTCGACCCGTAACCTGCCCAACCACACTCGCAACAGCCTCAATGACCCGCCGATGTTCGCCCGCGACCCCGAAGTGCTTCACCGAGAATCGGGCCGGGCTCTTCACCAGACGTTCGAGCAGATCAGGTGTGATTGCGGGCTGGTAGGTGCCCTCCTGATAGATCGCCACATCCTCACCGTGATGGAGGAGCAGAGCTGTGATGAGGACCGGGATTGGCCCATCCTTCAGCCCGATCGGCGGCTCCATCAGCGCGGTGTAGATCTTGTCCAGAGTGACGGGCACTTCCGAGGCAGACGTAATGATCTCCTCAGCTGCACGCCACGCGGCTAGCAATCCCACGTGATTCGCACGCGGCGGCTGGAAGACGAAGCCGTCGTCCGTGTTCTCGTGGATCTCGGTATGACGCAGGAGCGCGGCATACATCGCCTTCTCGGGACCGAACCCTGAGAAATTAAGCCACTCAGATTGCCCGTGCGTCACCATCGCTTCAAGCAGCTCGCGACGAGCCTTTGCGGCCTGGGAAGTCAGCTGTCGACGACCCAACATCTCGTTGCGGATCTCAGGGCTGGAGAAGTAGACATCATCACAAATTACTGACAGAAGCGGCGACAGACCACGGGTAGCAGGCAGTTGCAGATCAGACCCGAGCAACTTGAACTGCACCCCTGCTGCGTTGGGGCGGAGGTGGGTCGTGACTCGATCCGTAAGCCGTCGCTGGGCGTCAGCCGCTCGATCTTGAAGCTCTCGGCGCGCCACGTGGTCGTTTTGAACGTCATCACGTCGGATTGCATGCTGCACTGCCACGAGTTCGAACACTGCATCAGTCAGGGAGGCATAGTGCTCGGTGGTTGCCACGAGCACCGGCTTATCTCCGTCGGTGACCGTCAGGAGCTTGGCATCTTCCGGAGCACCGATGTAGTAGACAACCAGTCCATCTGCCGCGTCGCCCGTCGTCGGCCTAGTGATCGACCTGGTGGAAGCGTCGGCAAACGTAGTCTCGAAGTACCGCAGCATCCCCACGCGTTGGCTGTGCCTACCGGCGATGGCCGGCGGCATCTTGTGCTCGGCAGCCAGAAGCGCCGCAGGCGACGCTGAACTGATCATCTCGCGCGCCTGGCCGACGATCATCGGAAGATCGAGATCGCTTCCTCGCCAGATCCGGTACTCATCAGCGAAGGCTCGGTAGGTCAGCAGACCCCGTTGCTCCAGCGACTTGAGCGTCTTCTCAACGTCTATAGGTTTGGCCGTGCCCGCGGCGCCCAACGCAAACCGCAGAACCGAAGCGGACGCTCGCAACGGGCCACCTTGCGAGAGGAGATTCAGCACCCCTACAACTTTGAGGAGACGAAGCTCGTCAACTGTGAGACCGGTGGCCTCTCGGATGGTCACGTTGATTTCCGTCAGCCGCGCATCGTGCTGCCCGTTGGCACCACCACCAGAGCTGACAAAGAAGTCGAACAGTTGGTCGACGCCGACGCTAGCAAGCGCCGCCTGCACCGGAGTCTCATCTAGAAAGTCCACGACCGAGTGAGGCTCGCGCCCAGTCAGGAAGCTGAAAAGCGTTCGTCCATGCTGACCGAATCGGGAACACATGACCGGCAGGCTGAGCAGCGTAATCGGGTGGACCGGGTAACAGCTTGCGATGGTTTCGCCGCCACCCGGGATCAGGCGCAGTAGCCCTAGTTCATCGCAGGCAGCGGTCTGCTCCGCAGCCCAGGCCTTGCGCCATTTGACGAAGCGGGGCGTCGGACTGGGGGAAGTGAGAGCGCCTGCCACCAACCGCGCCGACTGCTCGGCACCTTCAATGAAGGGGATGTCCTCGAACCGTCCCTGTACCTTTCCCCACTCGCGGCGCTGGGCACCATTCGCGCCGCGCACGTAGTCATCAAAGGCCAGGTGTTGCAACGTCACCACGAAGACGGGGATGCCTGAATCGCCGGTCGATCGCTCAGCAAGCTCCTGCAAGACAAACAAGTCCGACGTGTGGGGATCGTCAGCAAAGTGTTCGAGGTTCTTGCCGAACTCGTCGATCACGAGGAGCACAGGCGAGTACTCCGCTAGACCTTCCAGCACCAGCCGGACAGACCGCGGCGTCCGGTCTTCCTCGGCTTCGGCTAGCGCCGCTTTGACGGCGGCCGGCACCCGCGTCTTCCACTTTGAACGCGCTCCGGCCTGGAGCGCACGAAGGACAGTATCGACGATTGGTTCGCGCTGAGCCGTCGCTGCTGCTCGGATGAAGCCGGAGCCATCGGCGCCAATGGCGCGGCGTCCGTCCTCCATAAGATCGGCCAGAGCGGGTTCAGCCTCTGCCAGCGTTGCAACCGCTGCTACACGCGTCGGATCCTTAGCCGGGCCGAGAAGCGCATGCAGGAACAGGCCAAAGCTGCTCTTGCCCGCACCGTAGGGACCTGTCAAAGACCATGCCCGGCCAGCATCGTTGCTCGTCATAGCCCTGGTGATGCGGTGAAGCACCTCAAGGCCGCGGGCCGTCGGGATGTAGCCGGACTGACCTTCATGGTGTTCGATGTGCGCGGCACGAAGGTAGTGCTGACGAACGTCTAGTTCGGTACGCAACACCGAGCTCTTGCTTGTCATGCTGACTTAACTTCCTCTGTGGCGCTCGCCGTGTAGTAGGCCTTCAGGATGTTTGCCGATATAGCCCCCGGATCTTTCTCGAAGAGCAGTTGTCGAAGTCCGGCAGGCTCCGCCACGGTCAGATCTGGATGCGTCTCGCTGAACCGACCTAGCGCGTCGAAGAGTCCTGTTTCCGTTAGACGGAACGCCGATCCGGGGCTTCCCGGATCGTGCGCGAGGCGGGCGATGCTGATCGATCGGGCGTCCTCGCTCGATCCCTTGGCGAACTCAAGAGCCGCATACGCGACGAGGTCGTCAGGCAAGGTGAGCTTGTCACCAACGACGAATCGCCAGGCGCGACCCTCGTCTCCGATGGCGCTCTCCATCAATCCGAGCTCGCGGAAGGGGCAGTCCAATACATCGTCGATGGCCTGCCGACCGTGATGCCGGACGGTGTAGGTCCGAATCATGCAGTCGACATCTTTCTTAACTGATGCCTCCACAACGGTTGGCCAGCCAGCCGCAGCGGTGAGCTGCATGATGTGGCTGGTGAGCTGGGCCTCAGTGAACTGAAGTGCGGTGAAGTCGTTGAAAGCAACCCACCAAGTCGGTGCGGTGCAACGGGATTCGAGCAGCTTCCAATGGAGTAGCCACAAGCTCGCGGGATCCTCCAGGTAAGGGTCCCATCCGTCGTCACCTAGTAGCGCCTCGCCGAAGGCGGAGGGCATGACCAACGCGAGCCGCGAGTTAGCCGGGTTGGGTCGTTGCTCAAGAACCTTGTATGCGAGGCCCCAGTACCGAATCGCATTGACCATGTTCTTGCCGACGCCGAGCTTGACTGTCGCCTCTGCATCCGCAAACACCGTTCCGTCACCGGCTTGGCTCACCGCTTTGCGGAGCCAGCCGAACCGCGGATGGAACGTCTCGTGGCGAGCAAAGGCCGGTTCAGCGACGTTAGCAAGCATCAATCCGCTCATCGGGCACCGACCAAGTTAGTACGGCCGAGAACACGGCCAACCCCAGTGATAATTGCTTTTGCTCCTACTTCAATCTCGTCATCGGTGGTGTACCTGGACAAACTCAGCCGCAGTGATCCGTCGGCTCGCAACGTTGAGAGACCCATGGCCGTGAGGACGTGCGACGGCCCGGGGACACCGGTACTGCACGCGCTGCCGGTCGACATCGCCACACTCGGCGTCGCCACGATGACCGCATCAGCTTCCATGCCTGGAACGCTTACGTTCAAAGTTCCCGGGGCGCGCTCTGTCAGGTGTCCGTTCAGAGCTAATCCAGCGGCACTGAGATCCTTAAGAAGCAGCTGGTGCAGAACATTTCGCCGGCTCCGGACCGTCTCCGCAGCCTCTGGTCCATGTCGCTTCGCAATCTCGGCAGCTGCACCCAGCCCAACGATCCCCGCAGTGTTCAGTGTGCCACTCCGAAGGCCTCGTTCGTGTCCGCCGCCTTCGGCGATGGGTCTGAGTGCAGCCTGGGTCTGGCGTCGGACGAAGAGTGCTCCAGCACCTTGCGGGCCGTGGAACTTATGCGATGACAGAGACAACAGATCGACCGGAATCGCTGTTGTGTCAAACCCACCCCACGCCATGGCCTGGGTGGCGTCCGTGTGGACGAGGGCGCCTTGCGCATGCGCGATGCGTACGACCTCGGCCATTGGAGCGACAACACCGGTCTCATTGTTCACTGCCATGACGGTCACGAGCAAAGTACGTTCGGTGACAGCATCCTCGAGCTCGGCGAGATCAACGAGGCCATCGGCGCCCACTCGCACGAGCGTGACTGGATGCCCCTGCTTCTTCAAATTCTCAAGCGGACCGAGCACCGCCGGGTGCTCAGTGACACAGCTGACGATCTCACTCCTGTCCGGTGCCTGCGAGGCCACTCCCTTAATCGCAAGGTTGTTAGCTTCGGTCGATCCGCTCGTGAAGATGATCTCGTTTCGGTTCGCCACTAGCAGCTCTGCGACTTGCTCACGGGCGATCTCGACAGCGTTCCTAGCCCAGTCACCGGGAGCATGACCGCTCGCCGCATTGCCGGCGTGCCGCAGAGCCGGGAGCATCGCCTCCAGGACAGTTTCGTCCAGCCTGGTTGAAGCGTTGTTATCGAAGTAGATGATCTCGCTCATGCTGACTCCCGACCACTGACACGCACTAGAAGATCCTCTCCTAGTGCTTCGGCCAACTTTTCGAGAGTCACGAACGAGGGGCGAGCGCTCCCAGCCTCAAGCCGGGCGATAGCCGATTGAGTCGTCCCAAGCTGGTCGGCTAACTGTTGCTGACTCAGGCAGGCCTGAACCCGAAGCTGCTTCAGGAGGCCGCCGAAGCTGCTGTCCGTTGTCATCCCGCCACCGTTGGAGCATTGCCAAAGTAGGCGGTGGGAGGGTCCGTCTGCGGTCATAGCGAACACGCTATGCCGTCCCTCCGACAGTCTTGGGAGGCACGCCGCCTTTCGCCCGACCACTTGCCACAGCGCGGCCTATGTGCTAGTAGCCAGGATGGCTACGGTCGATGCCCGGGAACCGGACTAGGCCACCAACCAGGCGTCATCTCCGCAAGCAGGCTCGGTGTGCCCGAGCCGCTGAAGAAGGACATCAAGCACACCCTGCCGCAGCGTTACGGCGTCGTGCCACCCAGCCACGGCATGAGTCGCCTGTAACAGAGCCGCAGGAGCTGCTCTGACCGCCGAGCAGCAAATTCTGGATCCCAGTCTTCTGTCTTGGTGCCCAGCGAGAGAAGATGCGGCATGTGCTTCGAAAGGTGCACAAGGTCCTCTGTGGACTGCTGAAAGGTAATACCCTTCTGCAGCGCCGCCTCCTCCAGAGCAGCTCTCGCGTCCTCAATCGAGCGCGCTCCGAGCGCTGCGTACAAAATGCGCTTCTCTGCCCACGGCCTGTAGCTCAGAGAGCTGTTGGCTGCCTGGGGAACGAGGACGAGATTGCCAACGCGATGTACGAGCTCCTTCTCGGCGTAGAAGTCTTGTGACCAACCGCCCGTGTTCGACTGAGGCGCCACGTGCTCAACCGTGAGGTGCGCCTCATCAGCCCATCCTTGATATGTCAAGCACGGGCCAGAGTCTTCTTTACCAGCTCGAATCAATCCTGGCTGCGCGGTGTCTTCGACTGTGTCGTGATAAGCCGCAAGCAAGACGAATCGCGTCAGAGGAGCGCTAGTTGTATAGAGCGGTACAGTCGATGCTTGAGTGACCCAGTTCGATTCACCCTTTACGTCCCCGTGCTCTGCCGACTCCAGCCGAGCCCGCAACTCGGCACGTAGAGCCTCGACATCGACCACTGGCGCAGCCTGACCGACGCCGGAAGAATTTTTCTGCGTGCGCGCTAAGGGGCCCATACCTGTCAAGCTGTTAAGGCCGGTCATCATGTCGCGGTACTCGCGGTCGATGTTTCCGGTCGTACGCCGAGAGGCTCGCCATAGGACCGTGAAAGCGGCCATTGCTTTCATCGCCGCTTCAAGAGATGCGATGACCTCATTCTTGGTTTCAGGGCTCGCCGCCAAAGCCTCAGAGTAGAATCGGACCATCGGAGCGATGACAATACTGTGGTTCAGCTTCTTGAAGAATGCCACACACAGCCGGACTGAGTCCGTCGTAGCGTTGGCCGGCAGCCCCGGAAACTGGCGCTGCTCATTTGGCGCCCAGGCTTCTGAAATAAAATTTGCCGTATTCACAAAATGACTCAGGAACGCCTCGCGTGTCGCAGGCTCCTTGGAATGCCGCTCAAACTCATCTTTCATGTATGCGCGCTGGTCGGCTAGGCGCTTCGACAACTTAGATCCTGTCTCGGCCAGGGCGAAAGATATGAGCAGATCGCGAGTCGCATTTTGCAGCTGATCGCCCACTGTGAACGTCGAAAGATACTCGGCGACGCCATCCATGTACTTCCGGGCAACTGAGTCCTGATACTCCGCTAGACCTTCCGCCATGACCACACGAGGGCGAAAAGTCTCAAAGGCGGTCAGGGGTTCGCCAGTAGTATTCAGTGATTCAAAGATAGTGAACGCGTAGTCCTCATCCTTACCCTTGACCACGGTCAACGCAATACGATTCAGGACATATGACGCCAGCATAACCAGCCGAAACAGCTCGGCTGCAGGACCATCCTCAATGCCATCCAAATATTCGACGACTTCATCACTAAGTTCATGATTCAAGAGGGCCCGCTGAAACTGCTTGTTCTTCGCCAGCACGGAGAGGTCAGGTAGGCCTTCGACTTCCTCGCGGAACTTATCCTTCGCGAGATCGACCAGGATCGTTCGCATTTCCGCAAAACGCTTGACTAGGTCGGGTTCCCCCTCTCCGACGCCATCACGAGCCTTCGGCCTAAAATCTGTCGGCTTTACCTTCGCCGCCGCCTCATCCTCTACCCGTTTACTGTACGTAAAAATAAGATTGGCGATAGGCGAGTGATATATCGCCTGAGGAACTTTGCGAGCCCACTGATCGTCGAAGGCTCTAATCAGCCGGGGGTACAGAGGAGAGTCACCATACGGCTGCGTCTCGTAGAACGTCGATCCGAGTTGCTTCATAAGGTACAAAGTTTGCTCATGCAGAAACGTGAGCGCGACATCATCCTGATCAGGCTGCTTGCCCTTGAATAATTGCCAATGCCGCAGTCGGATCTGGCTGTGCAGCGACACGGTCAACAGGATCAGACTAGAAAGCCGCTGCTGCCCATCGATCACCGTCAGCACCTTTGCGGGCACCTCGTTGCGCACCATCGGCTGAATCGTGACATGGTTGGTGTCATGGATCGTTATGACGGTCCCGAGGAAGGTGAAGCTGTCGTTGGATTGGCCAAGGTGCTTCAAGCCATGCAGCGTATCGTCGATGAGCTTCTCGACCTTGTCCTTACTCCATCCATACGGCCGTTGATACGGAGGTAGGTAGAGCCCCAGTCCGTTTTCGCTGAGCAACTCCCGCAGACTCTTGCTTGTTGCTTCGAAGATGTCCTTCGCTTCTGTGGGCACCACTAGCTCCTCAACGATTGCTCAGCTCGCGTGACCACATTGCCAGCCAGCATCCTTGCCTCAGCCATCATGCATGCACGAGAACTCGTTTGCTGTCTGAAGGCCCTCAGCGGTATTGGATCCAGACGAACGGTCAGTTGCAGCAGTATGGCCATCTGGGTGAGGCCAGCCTTGCTACTCAGTCATCCTGCCTGATATCACTACGTGTCGTCATCCCGGCACGCCAACAGAGCGTCATGACGCTCCCCGCCGGAGGGCTGTGAACTTGACGCGCTCGGCCCCCTGGGATGCCGTGATCGACGTCGTCGGCGTTATCCCCAGCCTGGTGCAACGCTGCGCACGTGCCTTCGCACCGGTGGCCGAGGGCTATGTTCGTGTCAACCACCTCGGCACATCTGGACTGGCCACACCAGGGAAGCCGAAGAATGATGCAAGTGACACCTGCATCGGTGATCACCTGAACACAGCGAACGACCGTGCCACACGGTGGCGATCCGGTTACGCTGCTGGCATGACTCGTCCCGACTGGCCGGTGTGGATGCCTCCCAGGCTCGCGGTCGTGCTGAGTCGCGGCCTCGCCGAACCAGACATGATCACAGCCAACGTCGTCTCCATTTATGAGGACTTCTCGCGGTCCTCGCCGTGGCAGGACGAGGTCCTCTTCTCGGACCGCTTCGACTTCGGCAGAAATGTGATGCTCGCCGTCCGTGCCGTCCAGTGCGACGAACCCACCCACGCCGACCTGGACTGGCTGCGCGAGGTGCCCGGCTACCGCACGGCCAGTCCCGCCGACGTTCAGCGCAACCCCCGGTCGTACTATCCGCCGATCGTGGCAATGTGGATCGGCAGCCGGTACGGCCTGGCGCTCACAAACAGCGGTGACGAGATTTGGATCCGCTCGGTCGGCCAAATCGGCGGCACAACCCTCGGCGAGATGGCCACATACCCGGCGGTCGTGTATGCCTGGCTAAGCAGACACCCTCAGACCCCACTCCCGGACCAGATCCAGATCCGCTGGCTGAACAACCGCAATCTCAGCAACTTCGTTAAGCTCGAGGTCGTCAGAACGCCGTTCGACCGTCTCTTCGCAGAAGCCGCCAACGACCCCCAGAGCGGCCCAGCAGAGTAGGAGGCTGGTTGTTAGTGAGTCTCTGGTTGCCCGATGTGACGATGTCGCCATGGACGTGCAGGCGCACAAGAGTCGCGTCGTCTGATTTGATCCGGCAGGATCGTCAACATGCGACTCCTGATCCTTGGCGGCAGTTGGTTCCTCGGCCGCACTCTCATCAGTGATGCCCTCGCCCGTGGTTGGGAGGTCACCGCCTTCTCCCGAGGCAAGAGCGGACAACCGCCGGCCGGGGCAGCCCATGTGGTCGGCGACCGGAGAAAAGAAGGCGATCTCCAGCGCCTCACCGAGGCTGGTCCGTGGGATGCCGTGATCGACACCAGTGCATACGAGCCGATCGACGTTGCTCGGGTGACGGCAGCACTCGGGAATCACGTCGAGCAGTACGTCTTGGTTTCGACGGTCAGCGCTTACCAGAACTGGCCAGGGTTGCCAGTAGACGAGTCATCCCCGCTTTGGCCGTCATCCCCGGAACTGACAGAGGACTCTCCCGAACTGGCGAACCTCACCCCCACTGGCCACTACGGCACGCTCAAATCGGGCTGTGAAGATGCTGCAACCGAGGGTGCGAAACGGAGCCTCATCGTTCGCCCCGGTGTGATCCTCGGCCCCGGCGAGTATGTCGGTCGCGGGCTCAAACTGTTGAAGCGAGCCGAGCGCGGTGGCCGATGGCTGCTCCCAGCACCTGCCGATCAACCCATCCAACCGATCGACGTGCGGGACGTCTCGACGTTCCTTCTCGATTCGATCGAGGCGAAGCGAGACGGCGTGTTCAATCTGGTCGCCCCTGCCGGGTACGCCACGTACGGCGATCTCATCGAGATCTGTCTTGAGCTGACTGGCCGCCGGGCTGAACCCGTGTGGGTCGATCCCCAGTGGCTGGACGAGCACGGCGTTGCCCAGTGGACAGAGATGCCCCTGTGGCGAACTCCGGAAGGCACCTGGCATGTCGACGGCCGGCGTGCAGCGGAGGCAGGCCTTGTGTGCCGACCTCTCGCTGACACGCTTCGAGACTTCAAGTCAGCTCTTGGGCAGAACGGGATCGTCGACCATCCGCGCCAAGCGGAACACGGAATGGAAGCTGACCGAGAAGCTGAACTTCTCACCGCTTGGGACAAGGCTGAGTGGTCAGAGGTTCGGTAGCGCTAGGCGCGAGACAGCCTCGGAGTTGAAGACCTCGATCTGATCGCGCAGCTCGACGGCTTCGCTAGTGTCGCGCCAATCCCGACCGGTGAGATGACGAGCAATTTGCTCCATACGACCGGTGATGCCATGGCGCCGATGCGGTGCTGGAATCTCCCAGACAACGGTGAGTGAGTCAAGGCTGGCATCGAGCCTTCCGGCCAGGAGTTCGGCCGTGGCGAGGTCGATCTGCGCCCTGGCAGGTTCCAGCCCGCCGAGCGGATCCTCTGGTGCAAGGGTTATCGCGTCGTTGATCCGAACTGCCGCCGACTCGCCTTGCCCAACGACGACAAGTGCCGTCCCGGCACAAGCAGCGTGGCGGCTTGGCCCCCAGCCGAACTCACCACCAGTCGCTCCGTACACCTCGTTGATGGGTGCTTGCTCCATCTCGATGTCGGCAAGGCGCAAAGATTCCTTCACTCGATCCGGGTGACCGAGCTCGGCCCACGCTCGGGCCTCGATCGCTCGCAGTCTTGCTGTGGCAACACCGGCCGGTGCGTTTTCAACGCTGCTTGCAACGAGATCGACAGCGCGACGACTGTGACCGCGCCAGTTGGCAATGAACGCCTGAGTACCGCGGGACCACGCCTCGAGGTGGGCATCTCCGATCAGCTCGGCGTAAGTACGCGCCGACCGTGCTTGTTCTTCAGCGGCGTCCCAGCGAGCAAGGTCGAATGAGACCACCGAGAGCAGCCCACAGGCTTGACCAGCAACCTGATACAACTCACTGGTCTGAGCTGGCCGTCTGGTCTTGTCGAGCATCAAGTAAGCGACGTTGCGAATGTGACGGGCCTCGGTGAGCAACTGCAACGGGGGTTTGGCTTGGTAACCGCGGGCTAGTTCGAGGACTGACTCTTGGAGCAACGAAATGTCGTCCGAGTCAACAGTGCCGGCGATTCGGGCTGCGTGTTCAAAGCTCTCGTGGGCGGCCATGACTGCCGCTGCCTCCAACGATTCGACGTCAACGGATAGGCCGGGCGCGGCCGTTCCGCTGTAGCGCTCGAACTCAGGTACGTCATCCGGTGAGCCGAGCAACACGTCGAAACGGTGCCCCCAGAACGCTTCGGCGACGCGCTTCGACACCGAACGGGCTTGACCGACGTCGCCTCGCATCCACCGCGCCAACTGACGCGGTGACAACGTCGCCGGTTCCTGCATCTGCCGCGCCTTGAGTTCAAACGCCTGGCACGTCTCATCGACCGTCCACGGGCTTTCATGGACGATCTGTTCTAGGAGCGTTCTGTACTGCGCCGTAGCCACAATTCACGGTACGTCAGACCGGTGGTCGAAAACCCAGTTCCGCGCGTCGATGTCGGTCGAACGTCAACCAAATGTCAGGTACATGGCAGGCCGTGGCCCCTGGCATCTGAGCTCAAATGGTCCCCGTGACGCCGATCACGGCCAAATGGCAGTCGGATGGCAGTCAAGTGTCCGGTGTCGTTCATGGCGACGGCAGGCCGGTCGGCGGGAAGCTTCTCGTCACCGAAAGTGCTAACCGCGACGACGGGGTGACGCTACGTGATACCAGAAATGTGGATCCTATGGCTGATGGCCATCGTGCTCTACGCCTTGATCCTCCGGGACATCGCACGGGAGGTGCGAGACGCGTGATGGCTGACTTCGGATTCGTCCCACCGAATCACCGCGTCCGGGTTTGGTTCGGTGAGCACCCTATCGCGACGTTCATCGGTCCGAAAGAGAGCGCAGCCTCGTACGAGACGGGGATGCAGCAGCGCTTCGCGAGTCTGCGCATCACCAACGAGCCGGCGCCAGCGGTCGTGGATTCAAATGCTGCTGACTCGTGAACGGCCAGCATCGTCGCGGCTGGTGGTCCCGCTTCTGGGAGCGTCTTCTCACCAGGTTCCGCCGATGGATGGACGAAGAACGGTGACCGACTACACCAGGCCGCTGCTTCTCGGGTACGCCCGACATGACCTGTACCCGTCAGATGAGGACGTCGATCGGCTGAGAGCTGAGTTGTCGAAGTTCGCGGCGGTCGAAGGATTCGCCATGGGCTCGATTTACGTCGAGAGACGCAACTTCGCACCGGCTGCCCTCAACGCACTCGTCGAATCGCTCAACCGCTACGAACTGACTGCGGTTGTCATCCCTGGTTGGCACCAGCTGGAGCTGATTGGCGACCCCGAGCGCGTCAAGCAAGAGTTCGAGCGGGTCACGGGGGCTCGCTTGATCCTCTACAACCCCGGCCCATGAACTGGCGGAACCGGTGGGGAGTCGTCGTCAGCCCCTCCGTGCAGCGGATCAACCTGCACACCCACCGGTTCCGTCACCAAAGCGGTTCCTGTCTGAGTTAGCCCGCGTTTCCCCAGACCGGCCCCGGACTCGGGCAGGAACCCCATTAGCCGGCGGCCCCGGCGTTTGAGAGCGAGTCAGCGCCGGGGCAGCCGCTCCAAAGCACCGAGGCCCGGACGGAGTCCTCGGTAGGGCGGCCGGATGGTTGGGGCGCGATGCGTCTTGGCGAACAACCATCCGGTCACCCGTCAGCAGTTCAAGCGGATCACAACAACCCGAGGAGAACTGATGTCGAAGAAGAACAAGCCCGGCGACGGCTCGCACGGCAAGGGCGTCAAGGGGGGCGGGCTTTACGCGGCGTACGCCGAGTCCGACACTACCGACGAAACGGTCGTGGAGAAGGTCAAGGCGCTGGTCGACCGTACGGTGAAGCTCCGCCGGAGCTGACCGACTCATTGCAACACGCATGACGAACGGCTGGCCATCGCACCTGGGTGGCCAGCCGTTCTGTGTTTAGCGATGCGGTCAGTCCACGAAGTCGTAGCCTCGATCGACCGCGACGGCAGTCCAGGCTTCGAGTTCAGCCACACGATGCAACAGCATCGTGTCGTCAGTCTCGGCCAGTGCGGCAGCGTCGACCACGCCGAGGTCGACCAGATGAGGAGCCGTCTGTCGGTTCTTCACCTCATCTTCGCGCATCCAGTTGCTGAAGATCTGCTTCTCTCTCGGCAAGTAGTCCCAGTACTGCTTGCCGATGAGATCGAGCACGATCGACTTCTGCCGCCAGTACGCGTTCGGGTGATGGATCCCGTATCGCTTGCTGAGGTCGGTCTGCATGACCGCAGTCACGAACTCACGGTTCATGAACGGATGCAGGAACGGGATCGGATCGTCGGAGATGATCGGCGGACAGACTGGGTCGAGCGACTCCCATGCCTCCATCGCCGACCAAGACTTGTGCGACGCAGCTTGGAAACGAAGCCGTTGGTTCATCCAAGTGCGGGACCACTCGGCGACGTGCGGGCGAAGCGATGCGCCGACGAGCGACGGGGCCGTCAGATCGATCGGCGGATCCTCGGTGACCGCGTAGAAGGCGATCGCTCGCCAGCGACGCGGAAGTGCCCTTGCGAGAACAGCAAGCGATTCCATCAGTCCGGCTTGCTTGCTGACCGAGATCGTGTCGCGCCAATAAGCGCGAAAGAGGTCGACGCGGCGCTGTGCGAGGAACGAGTTCAGCATGTACCTGACGACGCCAGTCAGCTCATCGGAGCCGGCCCCGGTGAAGACGGCTTGAGCGCCAAGCCCCATTGCCGTATCGACCATCGCATCGTTGACTGCGGCCGACGAGTCCAACCGCGGTCCGCGTGGCGACCAGAAGTACTGCTTGCCATTGTCTTCGGGGTGGGCCTCGATGCGATGCACTGGCTGGTCGAGACCGACCCCCTTGAGGAGCCGATCGATGTGGTGAATGTTGGTCTCACCATCATCACCGGTCAACTCGGCCGTGATCAGGTGCAATTCGATGCCCTTGCTGGCACAGATCTCGTGTAGGTGCACCAGAACGGCCGCTGAGTCCAGGCCGCCAGATATCGACAGGGCCACGCTTGAGTACGGCGAGACGAGGTCGTCGACGGTTCTGCGAAAGATCGACGCTAGGTCAGGCGGCTGAGCCGTCGGCTGGCACGGTGGCGCCTCGAATCGCTCCGGGCCTGTGCCGACGCCGGCCAACGGCTCAGCGTGAAACTCACCGAGCACGGACGGCCAGGACAGCCAAGTCGCCATGGCCTGGCGCGAGATCGCGCTCTCACCCAATGTCTGCTCCCGGCTCAGCGGGAGGTCGGACGGACAGCCGTCACGACAATCTGAAGGCGACCGAACACCTTCGAGAACTGCGGCATCTCAGTGGGCTCGTACAGCAACGCCCCCTTCTTCCCCTTGGCCTGTGACCCGTCGCCCGGCTTGCTCTTCTTCGCCATAGCTTCCTCCCAGTTGGTCAGCCGTTACCGCCCGTGACGGTAGCAGCCATAATCGGGACCGTCTACCGATCCAGGGGAAGCTCATACGAGATCAAACCGTCGCTATCGACGGATACAGGCGTGAACCCGGCGGCTAGTAGAGCACGGCCACTGGCGACATTCTGTGGATCCACAGAACCTTGCAGCTTGTCGGCGTCGGTCTGTTCACGCAGGTAACTGCTGATCGAGTTAAGGAGCGGGCGGCTGGGCGCTGGCGTCTGAAACGGCTCCGGACCTATGCCCGCGCCGGCCAGCGGTTCAGCGCGGAACTCATCAAGCCCGAACGGCCAAGAGAGCCAGGTGGCCATGGCCTAACGCGAGATCTTGCCGTTGGCCACCTCGCTACTCCCATTAGCGGGATGCGGTACGAGCGGCTACAGCGACCGAGTGCAGTCGGCCGAGTGCTCCCGCGATGCGCACCGGCCGAAGCGATGCGTACAGGTTCCCACCCTTGACTCCGTTGCCCTGAGTTCCGTCCCCCGGCTTGCTTTTCTTCGACATGACTTCCTCCCCTTTTGGTCAGCCATTACCGTCTGTGACGGTAGCAGCGATACCTAGGACCGTCTAGCGATCCAACTTGAGTACGTAGGAGGTCAAACCATCGATGTCGGTGGCTATCGGATTAAACCCTGCGGCCACTAGAGCACGACTACTGGCCACGTTCTGTGGCTCCACAGAACCTTGCAGCTTGTCTGCGTCAGTCTGTTCACGGAGGTAGCCGCTGATCGCATCGAGGAGCGGGCGGCTGTAGCCCTGACCGCGCCAGTTAGGAGCGACGTAGTAGGTGAAGTAAGCAGTACGAGTAGCTTGGTCCAACTCGACGTCGGCGAAGCCGATCGGCGTCTGACCGTCGAGCGCGACGAACCCCCATCGAGTGGATGAGAACAGAGCTGTCCACGACTGAGGATCGGCATACTCTAAGATCCACCGGTGACCTGCCGGGTCGCCTTGAACCCAACCGGCAATCAATGCGGCCGATGCTTTATCCTCAGGCTTTATTAGGTCGAGTCAGACTTTCATTCACTTAATTATATTAAAATATGTCGATTCAGTAAATAGGCGTCAAATTCGACCCGATAGAATCGCCGGGTGACACCGTGGCGTAGATTTGCCTGTTAGACCTGGAACGACCGCGAGAGGCCCACCACCGTGCAGAACGACGCCCCGACGACCGACGTGTCGCCTGAACCCATCGATCTCGTCGCGGCACATCTGGCCGAGTTCGGCGCGCACGCCCGGTCCCACCGGCAAGTACTAGCGGTCTTGGCGGACGGCAACACCTCACTTGATGTGCTGGTCCGTGAGTCGGCGCTACCTCGACGGGTGGTTGAGGCGTTGCTCCGGCAGCTTGGTGATGACCTGCGGTCATCAAACGATGTCTTGAGCATCCGCCCTAGTCGCATTGGGCTGTACCGCCAGCGATTCGCCTTGGACCAACTGCACCACACACATCTGCTTGACCCGGCGGACGATCGCCTCGACGGCTCGGACGACCTCGTCAGGCTCATGGCCGACATCATCGCCGCGGGGCCGAAGCCCGTCAGAGCGCTCGACCATGTCCCGGCGACGCCGGCAACCGCGGTTCGACGCGCTCTGTGGATGGACGGATCATTCGATCTCGCTGGCTCGACGCTGCTCTGCATCGGTGACCACGATCTGACCTCGATTGCGACCTGTCTGGTCAACCCGAAGGTGAAGGTAATCGTCGTCGACATTGACGAGAACCTGCTGAGCTTCATCGATAAGGAAGCATCCCGCCGCGGACTGAACATCCAGACGGCCTACGCCGACTTCCGACTCGGAATCCCCAGCCTGGCGCTTGAGTCAGCCGACCTCGTCTTCACCGATCCGCCGTACACCCCCGAGGGCGTCCGGCTGTTCCTGGCCCGCGGACTGCAAGGCCTTCGCGACCGCTCCAATGGCCGACTCCTGATGGCGTACGGATACGGCAGCCATCAGCCGACGCTCGGTCTCAAGGTGCAACAGGCCGTCCAGAGCCTTTCGATCGTCTACGAAGCGATCTTGCCCCACTTCAACCGCTACGTTGGCGCCCAGGCGGTAGGCAGCGCCAGTGATCTCTACGTGTGCCGACCGACCACCGTCACATGGAAAGCACTCGACCGCATCGCCCGCGACGCCGTTAACATCTACACGCACGGCGCGCAGTCCCTCGAGGGCGAGAAGCAACAGCTCTCCGACATGCTCAACGCTGCGTTGATCGAAGCCGCCGCCGGCCCGGGTGACCTCCCCGTTAGCGCGCTCATCGGGATGGAACGACCGAAGACTGACGGCGAGATGGTCGGTCTTAGCCTGTCGGAGATCTTCGACGGAACCGGCCTTGCCTCGATCAAGAACGCCCGCACCTCAGCGGCAGCGGTCGACCTCTTCGGGGATCCGGGCTCATGGCTCACCAGGACGCTCGTCGGCCTCAACGTGCAGCGTTTGGCGATCTCGGTGCACAACAAGCACCCTGACATCACGAGCCAGGTCTCACAGGAAGCACTACAGGACCTCGTGGGCTCGAAGTGGCGCCTTCGTTTCCGGCGCAGTACACCGGACTCGACGCACGCCATCATTGAAGGAACCGAGGTCGACGTAGCCGGTCTGACGCCCCGTCTTGCCGCACAGCGGTACGTCCTCGACGGCGCTCACCGGAAACTAGAGAATGCCTGGCGCGATGCTCTCGTCAAGGCGAGTCGACGCCTCGACGGCGAGCCTCTGACCAAGAATCAGGCGCGTGAGCGCATTGCAAATACTGACGTGGCACCTGAAACGCTGGCGGGGAGCCTGATCGAGCTGCCTGAACACCAGATTCGATCGGTTCTGATCTACGTCGCCGCATCGTTAACAGCGGGCGCAGAGTGAACTCCCTTACACGCCTGGCGGCCAAAACCAGCTGAGATCTTCTTCTTGCACCTGATCGGCCGTCAGTGGCTGCTCGAAGCGCCGCCGTAGACCATCGGACGACGCCTCATAGACCCGGCCCCTCGATCCCGTCAGACGATCTTTCAGGGAATACAGGGCTATCGCACTGTCTAGATCGATCGGGTCGACAAGAGCATCGTTCATCACTTCTCGCCAAGCCTGTTTCGTCTTCTCATCGCCGCCGGGCTCCTGGAAGAGGTCTGTCACGCGCGTAAGACTGCTCGGCTCAAATTGAACCCGCTCCGACTCAGCCTTGCCGCGATCGACCGTCGCCGAGTCAATCGCTGACACGATGGCCTCTTGAAACGTCTTCTGAGTAGCCACAACGCTCCCTCCCACACGATGGGTGTGCAAAAGCCTAAGCGAAGCCGCCCTGGCAAACGAGTAGCCATCGGCCCCAAGTCTCCAAGCCCTACCCGGCCTTGACATGCAGGTGGATTGCCCTAGCGTCATCGTGGTGAGCCAACAGGGGGACTTGCCGCAGGAGATGTCGGAGTACGAGCGCAAGCGGTGGAGCGAGCTACAAGAGCACTGGACGAAGAAGTCCCAGCCCAGCTCTCTACTCCCGCCCAAGGTTCGCTCGGCTATAGATGCGGCCGGAACGTCGGCACGTGAAGTAGCGAGCAAGGCCGGACGGAAGATCAGCGAAGTCACGCCGCAGCCGGTGAAAGACGCCACCGAGTTCGCCTTCGACAGCGCGCTCATTCCGGCCCTGAAAGGTGCCGTACGCCTCCTGGAGCTCGCTAGCGACTGGACCGCCGAGCTCACGGATCCTGAGAAGGTGCTGGCGCACCACCGAGCGAAGGGGCGCGACGTGTCGAGCCTGGCCGACCTGCAGGCGCTCGACCTAAAGGACCTTGACGAGGTCACTCGCCGGATGGTGCTTCAGTGGCGAAGCGCCGGTGCTGCTGAAGGTGGCGCCCTGGGCGTGCTGGCGCTCGTGCCGGTTGCCGGCGCTGTCACTGCGATCACGCTCGATGTTGTCGTCATGCAGGTTCTCAGTACAGCCATCGCGACTCGTGTGGCCTATGCGTATGGCATTGACGCCATGTCGCCTGACCAGCGACATCTCGTCGACCGGATGGTGCTGCGCGCGTACAAAGAGCAAGGGCCGAAAGCCATTGCCGTACGCGAAGCCTCGTCGGGCTTCGCCGCGGGGCGCGTTCGCAAGAACTGGAGCGAGAAGCTCCGAAAGGACCATCGCCTAATGGCGGCAGTCGAGAAGCTGATGAAACAGTTCGCCAACGGCCGACATGTACCCGTGGAGAAGGTCACCAAGTTCATGCCGGTCGTTGCGGTGCTAGCTGGTGCGGGGACGAACGCCTACGTTCTCGGCGATGTCGCGAAGCAAGCCACCCTATACGCGCAGACGAGCTTTCTCGCAGAGAAGTACGGCCTATCGATGCCGCCGAGCCTCCAGCGACCTGCGGATTCGTAGCAGGGCCTACGCCTCCGACTCATCACCCGGAGGCGCAGGTAAGCCGGTGACGAGATTTCCGGCATCGACCGAAAGCCCGGCTGCCACCTTCACGATGTTGTGGAGCGCCAGATTCCGCTGCCCACGCTCGACTTGGCCGATGAACGTCCAATGCAGGCCGACTACATCCGCTAGCGCCTCTTGGCTGAGACCCAGCTCGTTGCGTCGTTCGCGCACGCGACGACCGAACTCTGCGGTCGTCGGCGAAAGGGGAGCCTTGCCTTTGGGACTGGGCACGGTTTAACGATCATGCATCCCATGTCTTTACATCCAGAGATCTTACGTCCCATGACCTTGCGTCCTAATGACCATATGTCTTATTTTGGTCTCTCTGCCGCCCACCGGGCGGCCTTGGGGAGAGGAGACCCACCATGGGCGGGTCCTGAAATCTATGACCGAGCCGATGGCTCGTGCGCACGCCCGTCAAGGGTCTTCCCTTGGCGGGCGTTGTGCTGTCCAGGCTTCAAGGCCAAGGCAATTTCCCGATCGAGAGTCCATGTGAAGAGCAGGCCGGAGCGAGGGAACAGCCAGCCATCGTGGCTGAAGCGCAAACGCTGGCCGGTTGGCGAGGCGGACTCATCGATTAGCGGTCGCCGAGCCCCTGGCGCCGTGTAGTCGAACATGCGCATACGCGAGATACCGGCGTCGTCGTAGTTCATCTCGACGGCAAGACCCCGTGTGGGCCGATCGGTGTCGAACCGCAGGACGTGTCCGGCCTGGGCTATGCGCGTCGTGAACGTGAACGAGACGACGACTGGCTGTGCATCAGCCACCACCTCGGCTCCAACATCAACGGCGTAAATCTGAACTGTCGCATCCTCGGTCCGCGTGATCTGCCGGGCGTGACCGTCTACCGTGAATCGCTGAAGTGAAAAGGCAGATGGATCGGTCGCCACCAAGCCCTCAACGGGTCCGTGGAACCAGACAGAGGTATCGCCGGACTGACTAGCCAGTTCGTCATACCTCGCCCCGTCCGAAACAGCGGCGAAGCGACGGAACCGGTGATGCGGAACGACCGTATACTCCCAGCGCACCGTGACATCGAACAGTGGCACCCGGACCGGCCCCGGATCACTCGGAACCCCTATGTCGATCTGCACCTTCGCGTCGTACCAGCGCTCTTCGGCCTTGATCGCCTGATCGCGGATATCGGAGTAGACCTCACGCGCGAAGTCCCGGTCGCCGAAGCGTAGGCCGATACTGTTCTCGGCAATTTGGTCGAGGAGTTCAGGCGTCGCCACACGCTTCAGATCATCGGACTCGACAGCAAAGCCGCGAATGACTGCTTCCCGGATTGCCGGCGCCTCAGATCTGATGGTCGCTCGCAGCCGAGCATCAGCTCTCTCTTCGCTATCCCTGCCGTCGACATACTCGAAGGCGATGACCACGAGCCCCGTCGTGAAGAGCGCTGAGCCAAGGTCCGTCAGCGGGAGCCCAGACGTCCACGCGGGCAGTAGGCCGGGCCAGTGGACAACGACCAGGAGCCCGGCTCCAACGACGACGAAGATCACCGCAAGGAGGGCGAGTTTTGTCTGATAGAGGCGTTGGAGTGGATCGCGCATTAACTATTTAATTGTACCAAATAGTTAATGAAATCGAGCCAAAATAGCCACGCAATGTAGCCACGCACCCGCGCACGCGAGTTGGCACAGGGCACTCCTCGTGAGCTGTCGGAAGCTGCGCTTAGGAAGCAGACGCACTGCCGTACTGCACATGTAGCTGCGTCACCTGACCGATCCAGAAGTCGTGTTTATCTGAGCGACTGGCGTTCTTGTCCAGAAGGTTCATTTGCTGAGCCAGCTGAGAAAACCCTGGTCCTGCCTCATTGGCATCGATATACCGCACGAGGGCTGAGAGCATCAGCCCCGTACGCGAGTAGTTACGCTCCACGATGCGCCCCAGCAGGTAGCCCACCGCAGCACGGTCGGCGGCCTGCTCAAAATCGAACGGCCGACAGCCCGTCCGATGCACCAGCTCAGCATTCAGCGCGCTGTAGCTGGTCAGGCCCGTATCCCGAGCCAGGTCCTCGAGGTAGAGCGTTCCTTCCTCGACCAACTGGTCCCATGTCTCATCATCCCGCCCGTACTGCACGTCGCGCCCCCTCCACTTTGATCATGGAAGCCAACAGGTTGACTCACGCCGAGGTAGGACGCCATAGCTAGCGGCTAGTTCGATGCTTCAAACGCATCACGGATCGCCTGGGGCACTCGGCCGCGGTCGTTGACCTCGTAGCCGTTTGCGCGCGCCCATTCCTTCACAGTCCTAGCATCGGGGCCAACCTGCGTGCGCTTCACCTTGGCGCCTCGCGAAGTGGTCACACGCCGGCCAACATCGACGTACGGCGCGAGAACCTTCCGGAGCGCGCCCGCGTTCTTGTTGGTCAGGTCAATTTCGTAAGCGTGGCCATCGAGGGCGAACGGGACAGTCTGCCCCTTGCCCGCAGGTATATCGGTGCCGTCGAGGTCATCGGTGAGTCGAATTTCTACGCGTTGCGCCATACGCGAGATCCTACAACCTGAGAATAGAGACCGTGATGCACGCATCAAGAAACATGATCCACAGGCTCTTTTCACAACAGCAAGATTGTTGACTCAATCCATACAGAAGCTCATAATCATAGGCAGATATGAGAACAGGAGTCGTTACAGAAATATTGCGAGATGGCCTATTCCAGGTCGCAGTTGGCGGTGAGGTCGTGGTCGTAAATTACGCCGATGGGCAAACACTCATACAACACGACGGAGTCGCGGAGCCAGTTCTTAGCGGCAGTCACGACCAACTACTACCTGGACATTCCTTAAAATTACCCCGAGTTGGCGACCCTTTGGTCATTCAAGACGCCAATACGGATAGGCCAAACTGGGGATACCTTGACCACTACTTGTCGCTCAACGAAAGGCGCCATGGGTCAGATTTTAGACCGGGCGCTCTTCCTTATTTGACCGTATAGTGTGGCTTGTTGTGGTATTCGTTGCCGTCGATGTCCTTCTCCTTCACGCACTTCGTCTCACAGCTGGCCATGCCGGACGGAGCGTCGAGTCTCCATGAAGTCTCCACCACCGTTGCATACTCCTCGTCCCGCATCGGCCGGATGACCAGTGTCCGGTTTTCCACGTCGATGTGTTCAACCAGGCTCTCGTCCTGAGCAATTTCGAAGTGTTGGTGAAGAAGCGTGACGCCGAACCTGTTTAGAGCGCCATGGCGCTCCAGCACTGCCTTGATGTCGGCGAACACGGCGTCATCTTCCGGGCCACGTGGCCGGATCTCGTGGATGTCGGGCAGTCGGGGCAGCAGCTCTTCGGTTGCAGACATGGTCGAACCCTTTCCAATTTAAGAAATTCAGTTGACTGATCACTCACAGCTTCGGCATCAATTTACTGCTTAGATCTGACCAGTCTCCTTCTCCTTCTACGCAACTACCGCTCGGGCAACTCTTTGGAAGATGTTTATCTGATCAGCCGGAGCTTTCCATCGACACCCACGTGGTACGTCTCGGCGCTGCCCGAGCTCGCGTTACGACATGAGATTTCAATCGGCTGGCTTTTCTCGGACAACTGCATGGCTTGGCCAGCCGTCATCGCTCGTCGCGGGCACCGCACGGTCCATACAAGTTTTCCGGTTGCCGCGTTGAGCGCCGTCAACTTCGTCTGCTCATCCATGCTTGACGTCTCCTTGCCCCAGTACTCGGGGACCACGATCAGCGGACCGAGCTGCATCGCCTTGCCTGCAATGGAGTACTCACCCGGCCCCGAAGGCACCTTGTGTTTCCAAGGCTTGGCAGGGTTGCTCATCGGGTAGCCCTGTATGTAGTAGCTGCTCTTAGCGGGAGAAACAGCCTGCGATGTCACGACCACCACATAGCTCGCGGATGCCTCAGTTCGCCCCGCAAAGGCGAAGTCGTAGTCGATCCCATCCCCCGTCGGCAGCCTCGATCTCAAAATGTACTTCCATCCGCGGTAGAAATCGATGGACCCACATCGCACCCCTCCAAACATGCCGCCGCCGCCAGGTGCCCACTGCCCTGCGAGATAGCTACGCCCAGCGACGGAGATGATTGAGGTTCGACACGCACCCTGAACCCTGTCTAGATACGGAAACTCACCTGTTGTCAGCGTCTTAGCCGATTGGCGCTCGGCGAACGCCCACGCCGATTGGCCGGAGGAGTATGCGGCAACAAGGCCGACGATGATCAGGACTCCGATCACCGCCGCCCAGTACCGGGCGTAGAAGATCCCCGTCAGGAGGATGGCCGCTGTGATCGCGCCGACCACAACCAACCCTCCCAGATAATCCGAGGCAAAATATGCGCCTCGGGTACGAACGCTGGCGTCGAACACCCTGGAGTCACTCGCGTAGAACCAGGTGTCTCTCAGAGCCATGCCAACGCCCCACGGAGCACCGACAGTTGCGGCAAGCACCACGCCGATCAGGAGGACAGCAGCATGGAAGCCTCCCCCTCCGCGGTTGGGACTATTCGGAGGCTGGGCGGCCCCCGCTGGCCGCGGTACTGGCGGCGCTGGCGGGTGGGTGATCCGGGTGAGCTGCCCTCGAATCCCCCGTGCGCTGCCGTTAGTTGGAATCGGTTCCGGCACTGCCTGCTCCGACTACCTGAGAACGAGTTGGCAAGGATTCATCAGTCTGCGCCTCCGCTCGGTGGAGCGGCGACAAATCTCCAACCCCGATCACTCCATCCTCTCCGCACGTGGGGCAGCTAGGTTCGGGCCTTGTCGTGACTGGAAAGGTCCTTTGTGCGATTGCGTCGTAGACAATCAGGCTCGCCTGTGACCCTTGACTCCCCAGTAGACGGGCGACCTCGGCTACCTGAATCGAGGCCACGACACCATTGAGAAAGATGACGGCTGGGGCAATCTCTTTGGTGCCATACCCATGGTCCCGCTCGTACTGCTGGACTTCGGGAGTTGCTAGGTCGAACGCCGCACGCGTCGGATCGATGAAGCCTCTGCACTCCAAGCATCCGCGGCCAGGCGCAACCAACTGGACTTGGCCTCCCAGTTGAGTCGGTCGACCGTCGCTGGCAAGCCGAGCTCCTGTGCCAGCGTCGAGGAGCGGGATCAGGTACCTGATCGCCAAGTGGTTCAGTGTCAACCGGGCGCCATGGTTATCCACACACCCAAGAACCAGATCTGCAACTTTCGCGTGCTCGAGCGCTCTGGCAGTCAGCACATCCTCGGGGATTGCGGTCACTTTGATGTCCGGAGCAACCCGATTCACCTGTTCGGCTAGAACCTCCACCTTCGGCCGGCCAACATCCGCAGGTCCTGCCCCTAGCAACCTGTTCAGGTTGCTCTCGTCGACCTCATCGGCGTCGATCAGCACGAGATGGCCGACTCCCAGATACGCGAGCTGCAAGGCGGCGAATGATCCGAGGCCACCGAGGCCGACGACGGCAACTGTCGCTTTTGGGAAGGCATCCTGCGCCTCCTGACCGACGAGCGGCAGTTGGCGGCTCCGACGGCCGTCCGTTATCGCCACCGGCTCTTGCGGACTGCTGGACACTGCAAGGTGACGAAGCGGCGCACCTGGACCCTCATCTCCCCCCACAAGAGTGACCCGACCGACAGGGAGGATGGTGCCTGATCCCTGGTCGTAGTAGTGCGCGTCAAGACTGTTTCGTCCGACGACCATCGTCGCGTGATAGAAGGGGTCAGGGAGCATCGCGGCCAACTGAGGCATTTTGATTCGGTCGTTAGCCCAGTCGATCCCGCTGAAAGTCGTCCTGCTGCTGCTGTCGAACGGGTGCGAATGCACTTCGATCAGACTCCACCCGTCGCGCCGACATCGGGTGAGCATTTGCGCGACGAACTCCCCGGTCGGCCCAATTCCTCCTGGTGACTGGGAGCTGAGATCCCGGGGCCCCGCGGTGATTAGCTCGTGAGCAAGGAGCTTTCGAGTTTCGCCGGCGACGCTATAGGACGCCAAGATAAAGGCCATCTGCTCGTCCTGACCTGCAAACGCGAGACGCTTCTCTCCGAAGAGATGCCGTTGGAGTTCACTCCATAACCCTGTACTCAAGACGAGGTCCATAATCACTGCCTCAGAGTATTTCGATCGCGGAACACGGCCTGAACCAAAGTGGCGTAGGTCAAGAGAGTGTGACCATCGTCCAACGAAAAGGGACCCGCAGGCTGCCATTCTTGGACGTGAATACAGAAGTGCCCCCACCCCTTCTCCGCATACTCGCCCGAACCTGCCGATCCAGCTGGAAAGAAGTGCCCGATCGATCTGCCGTCGTCTGTCCTCAAGTCGTGGTCTACCCAGAACCATTGAGGTGCCACAGACGGATATCCGGGCGTACCATGCGGAATATCTATCAGAATGTCTACGGTGCGCTTGTTCCACCCTTGAGGAAGCTGGAACTTCTCGATGTAGAGCCAAGACCCTTCTTCTCTGTCAAACCTTACGGGCCCATATCTCTGCGCGATCATCGCAGCTTCAGCGTGCAATCGACTGATGCGCTGCTTCGTAGCGATTCCGATCATTTACCGCGCCCTACTCGCGCCGTAGATGAAGGGGACCGTAACCGAGAAGCTGTCGGCATCCTTCGGGAGCAGCTCATGGTCAGCCAGTCGCACGACTTCGCCGTTCGGCTTGTTCGCCATGACCCAGTCGCTGGCCTTGGCGTTCACCTGCTTCTTCAAGTGAGTCGCTGTCGGCTTATCCTCGTTCATCTGAATTACTTGGCCATTGACCATGTAGTCGCCCATCAAACGCGCCCTTCTTCATCGGTACTCACTTGCTAACCCCAAAAGGAAATGGTTAAATATTTACATAACATAAGGAGCAAAGAAATTTGACATGAGTGAAGCACTACCTCAAGAACAACCGGTAGAAGATTATGGCGCAGCCGAAGTATTAGCTGAGGGCATGTACAGCGTCGGCCGATTCGAAGCAATCGCCGTCACGGGGATGGAACACGGCTTTACACTGGCCGGAGAAGACACTGAACATGGAAAAGGCGTCGACTTCAGCCTATCCCCCCGGGAAGCGTTGCTACTTGGTGACCTCATCTATCAGAATCGCGAGAACCTGATTCGGGGTCTTCAAAACGAAGCAGTAATCACGGCACGTGACGGCGGAAATGCTGTCTATGTAAAGGGCGATGGTCCTTCACCGATTCCAACCAACAACAGCATGCTTCAGTAGCCTTGCGCTAGGTGCGCACGTGGTTACAACCTTGTATCAGCGTCGATCGGCGTACTCTTCAAACACCTTCTGCCGGTTGCGGCACTGCTTCTGCCTGTTTTGGCAGACGTAGTAGACCCACCGGCCTTCTGGCTGGTCGTCCTCACGTTCGGCATACATGAAGTAGCCGCAGACTCGACACGTCAGCCCTTTAGCCATCGAGCCCCCTCATGGCTTTGCGCATCTCGCCACTCCTCCCACATTGACCGCTACCTGTTAGCCGGCACTGGACGCGTAGTACTCACCGGCAAGGGCACGTCGGCCCTCCGATACACCAAGAATTGGCGTCCCCCCGGACGACCTTCGCTTTGATGTAAGCATCGAGCGACTGTCACGCTGAGTCAACATCCTTAGAGCGCAACATGAGTCCCCCTACGAAGAGCACGCAGACCGCGCATCTGCGCTCTAGCCGTCTCACCGGCTAATTTTGCGTCGGGGCCAGACGGAAGCTCAGGGCATCTCGTGAGCTCTGCCCGCCCTGATCGACGTCGATCACACCGAGAGTGAACGCAACCACTGCATCCGCGAAGAGCGACGCGTCCTCCGACCGGCACTCATCCATCTGCTGACCCTGAACACGGGATCTGAGGAGAAATCCGTCAAGCATCGACTGGAGTGTGAGTCCGTAGCGCTCGATCGACCAACCCGGTCGCAGTTCTACCTTGAAGGCGGCGAAGAGCCGCGCGTAGCCCTCATGCCATGGCGCGAACGATCGGTTCATGTCTTGCACGATCGCCACCTTCAGCTTCGGGTGCTGTTCGAGAAGCGGCCCGATGTGGAGCAGCAAAAACGACCGTGGGTACGACATGAGACTTTCGAGCATCGCATCACAAAACAGCGAGATTGCCTCGCCGACGTTTTCCGCAGTCTCGACGCCGGCTAGCTGGGCACGTTGCAGCGCCGGGTCCGCGTTGGGAGCGTCTCGGTACAGCATCGTGTGGATGATCGCGTCGTTGACGAAGTCTTCCTTGGTCGCCCATCGGTTGTCGAAGGCCTTGCGGCTGGCTCCGGGATAGCCGCCGTCCTGCGCGAGCTTGATGATGTCCTCCTTCCGCAACCATTCAAGAGTTGCCGGGAAGTCGATCGCGCTTAGCCGGCGTGGGCGATCCGTCGGCGATGTCGTGAACATGGCATCGATGAGCTGGGCCGCCGCGTCCAAGAAATGCTTCGCACTGGCGTCATCCGCAGCTGCGGGTGGCCTAGGCGCCATCTGATCCACCCATGGATCCAGGCAGACCCGAACGCCAGCTCTTGTAGTGATCGGCCGAGCTCCTGCCACGCTCGCGTGCTTCGCTCAGGTGGTACCAATCCGCGATCTTGTCCCACTCGGCTTCAATGAGGTCGCAGTACAAGGAGCACGCTGCGACGACCGCATGTAGCTGACATGATTCGAGTACCCCGGTGTGTGTGGCCGCCGTAGGGAAGTGAGCATCTTCGGTGTCAACGTCGTTGTTGTCCCACACACACTGGCACTCCTGACACCAGCCGAGCCACTCTTTGAGGCGGGCAGTGCCGGCACTGGTGCTGCTCAGCAGGTTATGGAAGTGACTGCTCTCCTGGTCGCGCGACTGGGCGACTGCGTTGCGAAGCCAAGACTGATCGGTTTCATTGAAGGCCGTAACGTGCCAATCGATCGCGTACACAGCGTCCGCCGCAGCTGTCTCCGCTGCGCTGCTTGACAGTAGCCACATCCCACCGTGCCGCAAGGTGAACTGTCGAAGATGCCACTGGAACCACGCCCACCGATAGAGCGCATCCTGCGCGTACCCCTCGGCTTGCCTCTCCTGCGTATGCCCCGGATCGTCGGGTCCGTGCGTACCAGGCACCCAGTCATACGGCCGGCCGGGCTCGATCATCGTGAGGCGGTAGGCCGTGAGATCAGCTCCCAGTGCCCAGGCCGGTGTCCACATCCGGTGGTAGGCCTCAAATCGTTCGACCCACTGCACGGCCAATCGCGACTCAGCAGGGTGACGGCGTTCAAGCTTCGTCCGTGCCTCTCGCAGTCGCTGATCGGCATACATGATGAGCAGTTGGTCAGCGACGCTTGCAAGGAGATCCGTCTCGTAGCGCCGCGCAAAGGTGTCGGCTGAGCGGTCAATCGCGGCGGCCGCGTACTCCCGTCGCTCCCGCGATGAGCGCGCTCGCAGCCCGGGTGCAAGACCAAAGAGCGCCAACGCCGCGTCGCCATACTCCCCGGAGTCAAGCGCAGCGATCGACTCACGGAGCGCCTGCTCGATAGCAGGTCCGGCCGTCAACCCCCGCTCTGCCATCGCGACCGTTGCAACATCCTCAAGCGCGTCCAGCTGCTGATGGCGCAGCCTCGCAAGCCCTGCTTCTCGAAGAGCTTTCAGATCCTCAACGACCGCTCCGTGCGGTGGTGCCTCGGTTTTGCCGCCCATCCCCCGATTTTGCCGCAGACATGCCGCTTTGGTGTCCGGATCCGGGTGTTGCCCTGTGGTGACACGCCCAGCCCGGAAGAAAAAGCACAGGGTCACTCACTTGAATGACTCGCTGCACGGGCTCGGGCTCCAACCAAGCCGGAAGGACCCGTCCGTGAAGTCCACAACGCTAAGCGCGCAGGCACACATCGTCGCCGTTCTGGTGGCGCTCGTGCTGCTTGTCGGCTGCGGCCCCAAGCCGGAGATCGGCCAGCTCGCCGACGACAGGCAGATTCTCAAAACCTGCCCGAACGACACCAAGTACGCCACCAAGCTCGACCTGGACGTCAGCGGCAGCGGCCGTACTCCCGAGCTCGATGCTGCCCGTCTCGACATCGTCAAGGAGCAGGCCCGCAGCACCGCGATCTGCGGTGGGCACCTGCTCGTCACCGCCTTCTCTGCCACCAGCGCGGCGACGGTTGCCCTGTACGACGAGGAGCTCACGCTCCCCGGAGCGACCGACAACGCACGGCTCCGCCGCGTCTCCAATCTGGTCGACGACATCAGCAACAAGGTCGCCGCTGCCTACCCGCCGGCCATTAAGAAGGTGTCGCCAGCCCAGAGCGATATCACCGCGCAGTTCCGGCTGGCCGCCGAGTACCGCAACCAGCTCGGTTCGACGTACCGCCTGCGTCTCGTCATCCTGACCGACGGCTTCCAGACCGTCGGACGGCGAGTCACGACGCCCGTCGAGATCGCGGACGCCCGTGCGGTCGGCATGACCGTCAACGTGCCGCGCTTGCCGGAAGCCTTCGTGACCGTCGCCGGGATCGGCAAAGTCGCGGCTGGGTCGGCACCCAGCTCAGGGATGACCAATGCCTTGATCGGGTTCTGGGACGGCGTCTGTCGCCGATCTCAGGCTGCGCAGTGCACCATCGTCACCGACTACATCGCGGGCCGGTGAGCACCGTGAACCGCAACCGTGTCAACCCGCTAGGCGAGGTAACCGATGAAGCCGACGCGGTCATCCTGCCGTACATCGACCGAGCCGGAGCTATCCCGCGTCCGGACAACATCGGCGACTTCCACTCCGAGCGGGAGTATCACGCCAAGGCCCAGACCCAGACCGAGACCTACACGGCGGACGGCGAGGCCACAGCCCGCAAGGTGACGGTCACCGCGGCTGGCCTGGAGTCGGCTGCCATCGCCGCAACCGAGCTCATCACGGGGGCCGCGTCGAGCGTCGAAGCGGCGCGAGAGCAGTCGACTCACGCCGCACGGACTCTCGGCCATCTCGCCCGGCGGGATCTGCCGGCCAAGGTCCGCTACTGGATCTGCCTCATGGCGCTCTGCCTCGGTGATACGGCCGGGATCCTTGGTGCAGCGATCACCTTGGGCGAGATCCCACTGGTCGCACTTGGGCAGGCTGTCGCTACTGGCGTCGCCGCCATCACGGCAGGACAGGCCGGAGGCGACCTCAAGGATCTTCGGCTGGCTCGCATCCGGCGACGCAACATCGAGGGCCTGACCGACGCCGAGCAGCGCTACCGACAGTTCTTCACCGGGGCTGAGGCCGGCGTTTCTACCATGAAACTGGTCGGAGCCCTGAGCGGGACGATCGTCGCGATCATCAGCGTCGGCATTTTCTGCCTGCGGCTGTCCGTCGAGGGTCTGACGTCAGGCATCGCATTCGGCATGCTGGCCGCCGCCACAGCGCTCGGCTCGTTCCTCACGAACTATAGCTACGCCGACGAGATCGCCGACTACCTGGCCCGCACCGAGGGTGCATGTAAGAAGGCGATCCAGGCGCACCGCAAGTTGGCTGCTGATCCCAGCATCAGGCGCCGTGCCGAGGCGCTGACCGCGGCTGCCTCGATCAAGACTGAGCACGCGCACCGCGGGCGGGCGGCCTGGTGGCAGCTTCACGCGCTGTCGCAGCGGATCTTGCGCCGTAACCCCGGCGTCGCTGGCCACGGTGTGGCCGCTGAGCAGCCCGAGATCATCGGGCGACGGTTCCGCGGTGATGCCGCATGATCCGCACCGTTCAACTCCGACCGGTTCACCTACTGGCGGCCGACTTGCGCTGGACCTCCGGCAGCACCAGGGCCAACAGTCCGTCCGTCTCCTATCAGCTCGGCGACCCCGGACGTCCGTCTCCTGAGCCGACGATCACAATCGTCATCGCCGACGACTCCGGTTCGGTCATCGGCCCGGCCGGAGCCGACCCGGTCTCCAACCGATACGAAGAAGCCTCGCGTGCCTTTCGTGCGATCGGTCGACGCGGCGGCAAGCACGAGCTCGGCGCGGTACTGCACTTCGACACCCCAACCAGCGGCGACGTGCCGCCAACGCCGCTGACGAGAGCTGGGCTGCAACGACTTCGCTCCGGGCTGCACGTCCCACATGATGCCGCCGGCGCCAGCTACCTCGGCGCATCTCTCAACGCGGCAACCGCCCTGGCGAAGCACTATAGGAATCACGAAGCCACCCTCGTCGTCCTCAGCGACTTCGAGTTGTTCGACGACAACGTCGACCAGGTGCTCGACGACCTTGCCGATTTCCCCGGCGATGTCCACGCCATCGTTCTCGGCGGCACGCAGCTCGATGGGCTGCTGGATGAACGCGTCCAGATCACTAAGGCGGCCCACACCGATGCACCAGGGACGGTAGCGCGCGCCATCTTCACCAGCCTCGTCGCTCACCGGCCGGGGTCTCGGCCGATCTAACCATCCGCAGTGCGTCCTCATGGCGCTCCTGCGGGGCGCTATGAGGACTTCCCGGAACCGGCAATGGCTCGGCCATGCCCGACACCAAGGACTTAAATCTCATGAACGAAAAGAAAGATCCCGTCTCCAACCCCCTTCAGTGGCTGTGGCGCGGCAGCCTCATCCTCTTCGCCACCTCGATCCTGCTGAACGTGGCGGTCACCTTCCTGCGGCCGATCATGCCGTGGCTTATCGGCGGCGTCATCCTCGGCATTGTGCTGTGGGTCGCCGTGCTCATCATCCAATGGCGGCGCTCGCGTTGGTAAAACCCACAACACTATTCTGCGCGCAATAACGCCGTTTTCGCCAGATAAGCCCATGTTCTGATCGGTTGTTGTGGAATCCACGAAGTCCATTGCCGTGATGAATCCGTGCATTTATAACTAGACAGGAAATGCACGCATTCATTACGGAAAGGAGGGACATATGAACAAGAACCAGAAGCGAGGCAGTAAGGCCCGCAGACCTGAACGTCGTATCTCAGTGCGCGCCGTCCGGCGCGAGAAACCCGATATGCAGAAACTCGGCCGAGCCCTTGCAGAGCTCGCCCTAGCTCAAGCCGAGGCCGAAGCAGAGGCGAACGCCAGCGGGGTTCCGCCGGCAACTGCGGAAGCACGAGGCGCTGCCGATGAGTAGAGGCCAGCACCTTGACGAACTTATCTGGATGCAGCTCCACTTCCAGCGACCAGTCGCCCCAGGCACAGTCCTCGAGCTCCTTCACCTGTGGAGCGGTGATCCTCGCAACCCGCGGTTGATCCTGGAGGTTCGATCCTGCTTGACAACGCAATATCTACTCGGCGTTCCACGCCGGGCCGAAAGCTCCGTGACCGCCATGGTGAAGCAGACCATCCGCGGTACGCAGATCACGACGAACGACGTGTATCGACCTGCCGTCGGTCATGCTGCTGTACTTCGGATCAGCAGCCGTAAACGGGCGCTTCGCACCGACGATCCGGAACCGTCGACTCGCGCTCTTCTGGCTGCTCTGCATCGCGTCTTCGACACCGAGCATGCCGTGATTCAGATAGTGCTCGGGCCACGTAAGGCCGCTCGTGTCGTATCGACGACGCACGGACACAGCACACCTGGGATCTTCGGCGCTACGCCGGCCACCCGGTCGGATAGCGAAGGTCGCAACGCCCAGCGCACCAAGGAGAGCGAATCTGGCTTCGACTGCGTGATCCGCTTCGGCGTCAACGCGGCAACAACCCAGCGTCGCCGCTCCCTGATGGCAGGACTCCTCACCGCTGCCCGGACCCTCGACGCACCGGGCGTTCACCTACGACTCGTTCCCGAGCGAGCACGCAAGCTCAACGCCGCATCGAGTCCGTGGTGGTGGCCGATGGCACTCAACAGCCCCGAACTCCTCGGCCTGATCGCCTGGCCTATTGGGGAGTCCGACCTCCCGGGCGTGCCGAGCATCCATCCGCGGCTGCTTCCACCGTCTGACCTGCTGTCGACAAAACCCGATCTCGTCGTTGCCGAGGCGACTGCCCCGGGACACACACGGGCTATCGGGCTGGATATCCAAGCATCACTTCGGCACACCTGGGCGCTCGGGCCGAACGGCACTGGGAAGAGCACTCTACTCACGAACCTCATCGTGCAAAACATTGCCCTCGGCAACGGAATCGTTCTCATAGAACCAAAAGGGGACGTTGTCCTGGATGTCCTCGCCCGTACCCCGGCGCATCGCTGGGACGACATTGTGGTGTTGGACCCCAACGACGAGGCGCCCCTTGGGCTGAACACGCTGGCTGGCTCCGGGACACCGGAGAGTCGGGTAGAAGGGTTGGTCAGCGTCTTCCGCGGCCTCTACGGCGACTCGCTCGGAGTACGCAGCCAAGACATCTTGTACTCGGCGCTCCTGACGCTGGCCCGGCGTGGTGACGCCAGCCTGCCAATGCTGCAGCTCCTGCTCACCAATACCGGGTTCCGGCGCTCGATCGTGCAGCGCGTCGCTGCAGCCGATCCGATCGCGCTCGGCCCCTTCTGGGAGTGGTACGACGCGATGTCCGACGAAAACCGCGCCAACGTCATCGCACCCCTTCAGAACAAGCTACGCCCGCTGCTCATTAACCCCGGTCTCCGAGCTGTCATCGGGCAACGCAAGCCACGGATCACCATGGACGAAATCCTGGCGCAGAAGAAGATCCTGCTCGTGCCGCTGCGGAAACAGATCATCGGAGCCGAAGCCTCACGTCTGACCGGATCGCTGGTCGTCGCCGAGCTCTGGCACGCCGTTCAACGGCGAGTCGCCCTACCGCAGAACCAACGGCCTCCAGTCCTCGCCGTCATCGATGAAGTCCAGGACTACATCTCCGCCTTCGGTGATCTCGGCGACGCACTGGCGCAGGCTCGTGGGATGGGTGCTGCGTTTGTTCTCGCTCACCAGTACAGCGGCCAACTGCCGCCAGCTCTAAAAGCTGGGTTCCTCGGAAACATCAGAAGTCGCGTGCTGTTCCAGCTAGCCCATGACGACGCCACCCTGCTCAGCCGAGGACATCCCGAGATCACCCCGGACGATCTGACCGCACTTCCGGCCTTCAACATCTACGCCAGCCTCGCAACCAAGGATGGCCAGGTGACGCCGTACGCAGCGGGACGCACGCTCCCGCTGCCGCCGGCCACCACCGACCCGGCCATGCTCATCGAGCGGAGCCGCAGGCGGTACGGGCGGACCCTTGATGAAGTCGAGCAAGACTTTGCCGAACTCGCTCAGAACGGGTCTGATCCGGCAACGGCAACCGGCCAAAGTGGTCGCAGAAGGAGGCCAGCATGAGCGTGCCTCAGGAAGGAACAGACCGTCCGATCGCACGTCCGATCGCCTCAACGAGCCAGCCAGATCCTCGCAGGTCAGAGCCGACGAACCGCTCATTAGTGGTCGGGAATAGTTCATCCACTTCTAGTGATCTCCTACCCGCCCACCACCCCAACAAGCGAACCGGCCGACGTGTTCTCGCCAGTCTCCGGAACAGCATCAGTGCTCGTGATCTCGAAATCTTGAAATCGATCTCGACTCATCGACTGCTCACCTCAAAACACATCGAGCAACTGCACTTCACTGGGCACGGCTCGGCGCTGGCCGCCACCCGGAGCACTAACCGAGTTCTGAAGCGACTCGATGGACTCCAGCTGATCTCTCACCTAGATCGCCGTGTCGGTGGCGTCGACGCTGGATCGAGCAGCTACGTCTGGCAACTCGCTCCTGCCGGTGATCGGCTCCTGCAGATCGACCTTGGCAACGGGACTCGTCGGCGTCAGCGTGAGCCCTCTGTCCGTCTCCTTGAACACACGCTTGCCATCGCCGATGCCCATATAGCCCTGGTCCGAGCCTCACGAACAAATGATCTCGAACTCGTCACCGTCCAGGTCGAACCTGGAAGCTGGCGATACTTCGCTGGACCAGGCGGCGTCCGACGGCTTATCCGCCCTGACCTGGCCGTCGTGACCGCCCAGGGCGAGTACGAAGACCATTGGTTCCTCGAGGTCGACCTCGGCAGTGAGCATCCGCCGACAGTCGTCCGCAAGTGTCAACTCTACGAGGACTACCGGCGTAGCGGCATCGAACAAGACGCCCACAACGTCTTCCCCCGCATCCTCTGGGTAGTCCCGAACCAGATGCGGGCCGACAAGCTGTCAGCGGCTATCCGCAGCGCTCGTCTCGACCAGAGCCTGTTCCGCGTCGTCACCAAGGAACAGTTCGTCGGAGTGGTGATCGGGGGTGCAGCATGACCCAGCCACCCCGAAACAAGATTCTCGTGGGTGACGCTCTGGACCGACTGCACCAACTCCCTAGCGAGTCCGTTGACATGGTCCTGACTTCGCCTCCGTACTACCAGCTAAGAAACTACGGCGTTGGTGGCCAGCTGGGGCAAGAGGCCAACATCCACGAGTGGGTCAGCAACCTCACCGCGGTCGCCGCCGAAGTCGGACGAGTCCTCACCCCGACTGGGACGTTCTGGCTGAACGTTGCGGATCGATACTCGATCCACGATAAGGAAGGCTCACCGAGGAAAAGCCTCCTTCTGGGGCCGGCGCGACTGTCAGCAGCGCTCGCGGCAGACGGCTGGTTGGTACGTAACCAGATCATCTGGAGCAAGACCAACCCCATGCCGTCCAGCGTGCCGGACAGGTTGACCACCACCTACGAAGTCGTCTTCTTGCTCACCAAACAGCGCAGCTACTTCTTCGATCTTGACGCCATCCGAGTTCCACACACGAGCAAGCCGACGACCCCGCAGGCATCCGCCAAGGACTCGATCCCTCAGCAGTGGCGGGCTCGCTCGACCGACAACATCCGCGGGCTGGTCTCGCTCAAACAGCGCGGCATCGTTGGGCACCCGCTCGGGAAGAACCCCGGGGATGTCTGGCAACTGCCGACCAGCAGCTACCGAGGTGCGCACTTCGCCACCTTTCCCGAGCGTCTAGCTGAACGCGCCATCCTTGCCGGCAGCCCCGAGGCGCGATGCTCGAACTGCTTCAAGCCGCATTGCCGGGTGACGAGGCGTCTCGGCGCTACCGCTATCCGCGGGGCGCTACTGGCGACCTGTCTCTGTCAGGCGCCGAGCGAACCGGCTATCGTGCTCGATCCGTTTATGGGCGCTGGCACAACTGCCGTGAGTGCCGAGAGGCACGGCCGGGATTGGCTGGGTGTCGAGCTCAATCCTGAGTTCGCAGAACTAGCGGACAGTCGTATCGCTGCCGCCAGACCCTTCCGAGCATCCCCGGAGAGCACAGCCGCATGACGGTCGCTCTCCGCCGAACCAACCACTAACACCGAAAGGAGGTGAGCATGCGTGAAGACTTCCCCGCACCACCAAACCCAGAACAGCAAGGCGCCAACAGTTACGGCACCGATGACCCAGAAAGGCAGGCCGAGATCGAAGCAGCTCGCACGGCCGCAGCCGAGGAGCGACGGGCCAGCCGCGAGAAGCTGGAGCGCTACGTCAGCTACGGACTCAACGAAGAAGACGCCCAAGGACTAATCGAGCACGAACAGATGCTCAAGGATCGCCGGGACGCTCTCGCGGCCGGCAAACCCGAAGAGGGCGAAGCCGAGAAGCGCATCCGCCCACGGATCTATGTCCGGTCGGTCATCGACTACACCGAAGGTCACGACATCGGCGACTGGATCGACGCGAGCCAAGATCTCGATGACATCCATGCGGACATCAAGAAGATCCTCGCCCGATCCCTGCACACCCACTTCACAAAGGAACCAGCCGAAGAGTGGGCAATCACCAGCCAGGAAGGCTTCGGCGAGGTCGTCTTGTCGGAGTACGAATCGCTGGACATCGTCTGCGCCCTTGGCCGAGGCATCCACGAGCACGGCATGGCGTTCGCCGCCTGGGCAGAGATCAACGACGACCACGACATCTACACCCTAGAGCGGTTCAAGGATGCCTACGACGGCGAGTTCGAGGACCGCGAAGCGTATGCCGAACACGTGTTCAACGGCATGAACGGCGAGCACGAGCTAGAGGCCTTGCCCGAGTGGATGCGCGACATCGTCCGACCGGACTACGGGCACATGGTCCACGAGATGGAGACCAGCGGTGATGTCCGCTTCGCGGATCACCCCGACGGGGTGTGGGTGTTCAACGGCCGGATCTGAGATTACCCAGGTTGCACATTGATAATTAGATAGAGAGTGCGCGTTGCGCGGACGTGCTGCGAGGCTAGGAAGCGTCCCTTATGACCGCCTCAGCTTCTTCAGTGATAGAAGGCTCGTCAGCCATCCATTCACTCATTTGCTGAGCGAGGATCTTACCCTTTTCCGGGTCACGTTGAACAAGGCGCACCAACGCCGGATCAAACAGTTCCTTGTACCGGTCAGCCTTCGCCGCGCGACGCTCGATTTCTTCGTGCGGTTTTTCACTCAACAGCCGGATGACTTCACGTTGCCGGATAGTGGCGATGCATCCAAAGTAGACCGATGCAATGTAGACCGGATTCAGTGCATCGAGTAGATCATCCACGTCGATTGAGTTTGCGTGAGAATCTTTCATATACCCACATTGTCTCAAATGATGAGACGACTGTAAATACTAAGGCTGGCTCCTCGATCACATCGCTTTCAGCCATCGCCGTAGCCGCTTGCCGGCCGGATCATCCTCGACGGCTTGAGACATCTGCTCGAATCTTCCCGCTTTCCGGTAGTTGACATGGCGTTGGTAGAGATTCTCCCTCGTGCCGTATCGTGCGGGAATCTGCCCCCAACTGGTCTCGTGCAAGTGACGGTAGAAGATGCCACTTAGTGCGCGCCGTGCAGCCTTCGAGAACTGTGGAACAACTCGCCCCGACGGCGGGAGTGGAACAAAAGGCTGAAGGATCTCCCACTCGGCATCGGTCAGATCAGCATCGGTGGGCGAGGTGGCCTCGCGCCACACCACAAGAAGCTCTTGAGGCAGACAGTGACTCACAAGAAGATCGGCCGTGTCCGAGACGTCATCATCATCCGTGAGACGATCACGGCTCCGGTCTGGCGACACACCGATGCGTTGACACATCTCGTTAAGCGCCTGTGTCGAGCCGTGGTGGGTTAACCAAAGTCCAGCGTCGAGTTGGTCATCGATGTACGACCATACCCGCAGGCGGCCGATCAGCGCATCGAGGGTCGGACAGGCGAAGACTGCGGCTCGGTGGAACTGCCAGGCAATCTCCCACGGCTCGTACGAGGTCAAGACTTCATCCGCTTGGAGCTCCGAGATGCCTTCATTTACTGGCGCATCAGCGAGCAATGCCGCGACGACATCAGCCGCTAACTCCCTAGGAGCATCTTGTAGAAGATAGCGCCGAACAGCGATGTTGATGTCACTCACGCGGGCACTATCTCCGAAGCCCTCGCGATAGACCTCAAACTGCGGCGACAGATAGTCGTCAAGCGGGTCTAAAGATTTTGCAGATGTTGCCATATTGCCTTCATTATGCAACAGGTGACAGGTTGCATCAAGCGTGAGCTGATTACAATGGCAACCACCGGCGTTCAGCTGAACTTCCTTACAGACGCTACGCGTGCAGCGCTTCTTGCAGCCGTTCGCGAATACGATCCACGCTATGTGGGGCGAACTGGAGGTAGGAGAGTATGTCAGCAGCCTTCTGAGGATCACGCATTGCAAGTTTTTCCAGTGCATGTTCGGTGACACTAAGCGTCAGCGACGCAATCTCAATCCGCGCCGCCAGGAACCCGCTTGCCCGACAACTGAAACGCCTGCAGGTTCTCAAATAGCTGGCGGTGCCCGAGGTACAGGGCGGCTACGTCGCGGGCGCTCAGGTTTGTCATTACTTCGTCGGTGCTTGGGGATGAGGATACGTCATTCATATATGTTGTCAATTATTTCATATTTTGGCAGATGTCGTAAACGATTACATATCAAGCATGACTGCCCGTATAGACGACCCCCGAGCTTCATCGGTGCCGTGCAGCCGTTCCGTCACCCCAGACAGGGGTGGCCGGCTGCACCAACACCGAGGAGAACTCGCTATGAGCGAGGAAGAAAACCCGACCAGGCCGCAGAGCTACAAGACGATCGGGGTGAAACTCCAACACCCAATCCACGCTCAACTGAGTGCCGTCACTGAGATCGACGACATTCCGTTGCAGGTAGCACTCGTCAGGGGCGCAAAGCTCCTGATCGAGTCCAGGCGAACCGATCCGAAGTTCCAAACCAAGGTCTCCGCCCGATCCGAACGGATCAAGCGCGAAGCCGAAGCGCAGGTGCTTGCGATCTCTTCGCTGCTCGACGCCGTTACACCGGATGCTGCGCCCACCACAGAGGAGGGTGCCAGCATTGAGCAGCTAGAGGCGGCAATCAGTCTGGGCGAACAGGCGGCCGAATTGGCAGCTGAGGTTTCCACCATGGAAGCCGATGCCGCATCGGACGACCCCGCCAGCGACGTTGCTTCGTCCGACGACGAGGCAACCGAGCAGTCGGCCGATCCGGAAGCCAAGAAGACGACCCGGCGACGGGCGTCCACTACGAAGAGCTGAGCTCCTCGGTAACCACCGTCCCACTCCCCTGACAGGTTGAGCGGGACACCACCTACGGGTGGGAGGCGAGAGCGCTGATGCGCCCGCCTCCCACCCATCAATCCCAGAAATAGAAATAAGGAGAGGATTGCCTCTATTGATCAACCATCGTTGCGGAAACATCGAATGCCATTGAATTGATTCATCATTCGGCGGATAATAGAACTTGGAAACAATTAAGGAAGGTGAGCCTATATGGATCAATTGCACGCACAAACTCTCGCGAGACGCATGAAAGAGCGTCGCCAAGAGCTGCACCTAACAGCAACAGAGGTAGCCAGACGAGCCGATATCGACCCTGCGACCATCACGCGGATCGAAGCCGGGCGAATCTCGTCCCCTCGGAGCGACAGCCTCGCTGCTATAGCAAAGGTACTCGACATCCCCGTTACAGACTTCTATGTCTGCGCCGGCCTTGTCCCCGATAAGGAACTCCCGACCTTTAACTATTACTTACGCACGAAATACAGCAATATCTCGGAGAAAGACAGAGCAATCCTCGAAGGAGTCTTCGAGCAAATCACTAAGGCGTACGGACACGATCCGCGCGGCCCATCAAACGGCGAGGATGAAGGCTAGCACCTCTCCCCCATCAACCAGCTAACCGAAAGGAGGGTTTAATCATGGAAAATCAACAGAAAACTAAGCAACCCAGCATTCTCAGGACTCTCCGATCGGTGATCCCCCATCGGAGCGTGACCTTCGGCGAAGCTGAGCGTATTGCAGAGATCCAGGCTAATCGACTACTTGAATTGTTCGATATCACGCAAGGACCAGTTCCTACAGAGATCGTCAGCGCCTTGCCGCACATAAAAGTGGTCTATAAGGCTCTGCCAACCAGCGGTATCAGCTACTGGAGCGGCAAAGAATGGGTCATCACCCTAAACAAGGGTGAGTGCAAACGGCGACAGCGCTTTACCCTCATGCACGAGTTCAAACACATCATTGACCACGGCCAGACGGACAAGCTCTATACGGGCGATCGCATGCGTTCATCAGAACAGCAGGCAGAGGCCGCAGCTGACTACTTCGCAGGCTGTGTTCTGCTCCCCCGCAGGCATCTCAAAGCGGCATGGGGCAACGGTCTGCAAGCTCCGTTGTGCCTTGCGAACCATTTCGAGGCTTCCGTAGCGGCGGTATCCGTACGTCTCTTGCAGACCGGCCTTCGGACCGTTCACGATCAGTTCACAGAGCCAGTCCGTACCTTCGTCAACTACGGCCGACAGCCTAAGCAGCAACGCCCGGAGCTTGTCAGTGATGGATCGTGATAACCCTACGATCCCACCAGAGCAACGTGCGAGCGATGGTCTCCCGCTCGACGGGTCGTCACTCCTGCTCACCGTCGCTGAAGCATCTGACGCGCTCCGCATCAGCCGGTGGGCGCTCTACCAGCTCATCAACAAGCGTCGCCTCAAGTCTGTTCTCATTGGCCGTCGTCGCCTTGTCCCGCAGGAAGACCTCAATGCCTTCGTCGCTCAGCTCCGCACTGAGGGTTCTGTCGATGTCTAGTCGGAGAGTCGTTGGAGAAGGCACCATCTACCATCGAAAGGACGGCCGATGGGAAGGCTCGGTCTTCGCCACCACCGTGTCGGGCAAGCGCAAGAAGGTATCGGTGTATGGAGCGACACGGAAGATTGCACGCGAGAAGCTGAACGAGAAGATCCGAGACGAATCGCGGAACATCCCCGTTTCGGATCAGTCATGGACTGTTGGCGGGTACCTCGACCACTGGCTACAGGAGGTCGTTGCCAAAAAGAACCGGCCAAGAACCCTTGAGCTCTACGAGGCCGTTGTTCGCAATCATCTTAAGCCAGCACTTGGTGCCATCCGACTGCAGAATTTGACCGGTCGAGATGTTCAGTCTTTTCTAGACGAGAAGTTTGAGACCACAACAACCATTAGGTCAATCCACCTAATGCGGAGTGTCTTGCGGATCGCGCTCGGCAAAGCTGAACGTCAAGAACTGATCCATCGGAACGTTGCCAAGCTTGTCGAACTGAAGCCGTATCAACGCAAAAAGGTCAAGCCGTGGTCGGCTGACGAAGCGCGACAGTTCCTCGTAGCGGCCTCATCCCATGCTTGGCATCTCGCCTACGTGATGGTTCTGCTGTACGGGCTTAGGCGGGGTGAGGTCCTTGGACTTCGCTGGACCGATGTTGACTTCAAACGATCGAGATTTGAAGTTACGCAGCAGATCCAGCGTATCGGCAGTGTCCTCATTGCTTCGCCCGTGAAGACAGAGGCTGGAGAGCGTTCACTACCGCTCATTGAGGCTATTCGCCGCAGCGTAGAAGCTCTACATATCAACCGGTTCGGACACGAGCCCGTCGATGAATCAGCCAGCCAGATACCAATCGACAGCCTCGTATTCCTGAGTGCAACTGGTACCCCGATCGACCCGAAGAACTTTGCTCGTACCTTCCACGAGATTAGTGATCGATCCGGGCTGCGGCGCGTCACGCTGCATCAGGCAAGTCGGCATACGTCCGCGACGCTACTCAAACAACTCGGTGTTCCGGACCGTGATATCCAGCTCATCCTGGGACATGCGCACGTTACGACGACGCAGCAGATTTACCAACATGAGGACCTCGAAGGGCAACGCCGTGGTCTGACACGCGCAGGCGAGGTATTGCTTGGCAGCCAGAAGCAGGCCGAGCTGCCGTCAGAATCTACCGTCAAAGTCGCTAATTCCAAGGGTGAAAGCACGAATTTCGCGCTGCTCACCTCTGGAGGGTCCACCGGGGCTCGAACCCGGGACACCCTGCTTAAAAGGCTCATCAGGGACATCTTGGCGTCATCCCCGACCCCTGTTTTGCAGCACGCTCGAACACGTGCTTATGCCACTTTGGTAGGCCATCTTGCCGTCAAAGGTCTCCGTCAATCCACACATACCTTTGACGAGTCCGAGGCAGTTGCGCAGGCCCTTCTCACTCTCCAGAGCATCCGTGGGGCGCAACTTCAGATCCTTTGCGAACGTTCCTTCCCATTCAACCTGCTCCCACCGTCGAACGGCCCACCACGCACGAACTAACCCCCAGCCCGCCGACTACCACCGGAGACCACTATGGACAGCCCCTACCTGCCGACGACTGACGATCGGTACTTCTTGCAGTCTCAGAGTCTTGATTTCGAAGTTCAGGCCTTCGATGTGAGCACTGGTCAGACGGTCGAGGCCGATGAGTCCTTGGTCGGACGGCGGGCTGTCATCTACTTGCGAGTCTCTACGAAAGACCAGGTCGATACGGACTACGACCCCGAAGGCATCTCGTTGCCGGCGCAGCGTCAGGCCTGCTACCGCAGAGCCGAGCAACAGGATCTCGTCATCATCGATGAGTATGTCGAGCCTGGTAAGTCGGCAACGGAGATGAGCAAGCGAGTCGTGTTCCAGCAGATGCTCGCCCGCGTCCGCGAGCGCAACGACGTGGACATCATCATCTTCTACAAGCTCAACCGCATGGCTCGCAACCGCTACGACGACGCCATCGTCATGGCTGGTCTACGGAAGCGCGGCGTATCCGTCATCTCCGCCACCGAGGCGATCGACGACACTCCCGTCGGCCAGCTCATGCACGGCATCCTGGCCACTTTCAACGAGTACCAGTCGAAGGAGTCTGGCGCTGACATCTCGTACAAGATGGGTCAGAAGGCCAAGAACGGTGGCACGATCGGCCTCGCACCTCTCGGCTACCTGAACGTCATTGACCAGTTTGAGTTCCGTCAGATCCGTACTGTGGCGTTTGATCCCGTACGTGGTCCGCTCATCAAGATCGCCTTCGAGTTGTACGCGACTGGCGATTACACGTTGGCCGATCTGTCCGACGAGCTTTATGACCGTGGCCTCCGCACCCGAGCAACCAGAAAGACCCCATCGCAGCAGGTCTCGATCAACAAGCTCTCCAAGATGATACGCGACCGTTACTACCTCGGGTTCGTTACCTACAAGGACGAAAGGATCGACGGGCGACACGAAGCCCTGATCGAAGAAGAGTTGTTCGATCAGGTCCAGGTCATCGCCGACTCCCGCTCGATGGCTGGCGAGCGGCGGCGCACCCATCATCACCAGCTCAAGGGCTCGATCTACTGCGGTCCTTGCCACCGTCGCCGTGTGGAGCAACGGCTCGTCATCCAGCACACCACGAACTCACGCGGCAACCAGTACCAGTACTTCTTCTGCCCTAACATGCGGACCGACGACTGCCCCAGCCGCCACGTCAACGTGATCCAGATCGAGAACGCCGTCGAGCGGATCTACGGGGCAGTGCGATTTAGCCGGCAGTTCATAGAGCAGACCAGATCCCATGTGGCCGCCGCTCTGTCGAACCACCAACGGACTGCCCGCCTGCTCAAACAGCAACTCCAATCCGAGATCAAGGCCCTCGATACGAAAGAGGACAACCTGCTGGACATGGCCGCCGACAGCAGCATGCCGCAGGCCAAGATCAAGGAAAAGCTCCGCAGCCTCGAACGCCAACGCACCCATCTCAAAGAACGGCTGGGCGAGGAAGTCCCGGATCTGACCGATGATGCGCGTCTGATCGAACTCAGCCTGGCCCTGCTGGAGGATCCGCAGGCGCTCTACCGTCGCTGCAACGACGACCAAAAGCGGCTACTCAACCAGGCCATCTTTCACCGGCTCTACCTCGATGAAGATGAGGTCGCGGGGTACGAACTGCGTCAACCGTTCGCGGCCCTACACGCCATTCACACGGGCCAGACCACCCTGGCCCCACCCGACGTCGTCCCGATCCCTGAAACCGCCCCAGACGCCGAAATGGCCGCCCCCGTCGCCGGGAACGGCCAATCCGCGTCGACCCATCGTCTCCGGGTCCTACTGCCCGGCGATGATCTCGCCAGTTGTTCTAATAAGAACCGCCTGGTGGAGCTTAGGGGATTCGAACCCCTGACCTCTTCGTTGCGAACGAAGCGCGCTACCAACTGCGCCAAAGCCCCAGATCGGGCCGCCGAAGTCTCCCTTGGCGACCGCGAAACTCTAACACGTTCGACCCCGGACTCTAAAACCGGATACTCAGTCGCCGACGGCTCGTTTGACCTCGGGTTCCTCGACCACGGCGGCCGGGGATTCGATGATCAGGGGCTTCTCGGACGGGTCCGTCGTACGGGCGCTGGAGAAGACCTCGTCGTCGGTGAGGGAGATGGTACGGACCGTGCGGTCCGGGGCCTTCTCCTTCATGACGTACATGGGCAGGGTGACGGGGACCGGGTCCCACAGGCCTTCGGTGGACGCGGCGGGCTTCTCGACGACCGGTGCGGGCTCGGCGGGGAGCTTGACCTCGATGGTGAGCTCGTCGTCGGGTGACGGGGCGGGCTTGCCGGCGGGGCCGCGGTCGTGGTGGGCCTGCTCGCGGGTACGGCGTTCTGCTGCGTGGCGGGCGCGGTCGCGGGCCTGGCGGCGGAGCTGGACCCGGGTGAGGATCACGAAGCCGACGATCAGTGCCGACGGGATCGCGACGGTCCACCACAGGAGCATGCCGAGGCCGGCCAGTGCGGTGACCGACAGCAGTGAAAGGGTCAGGATCGACAGCACCCGCCGGCGGCGCATAGCGGCCACCCGGCGGGCTCGGTTGGGGACGTAACGCTTCGGTGGCGACAGGTCGTCGGCAGCCTCGGCGTCAGGCGCATCCACCGGCCCTGGTGGACGGACGACGTACCGGGTCGTCGAGGGGTCCCTGGACAGGACGCGGGCGTCAGCTGTCGACGGCACCGATATGCGGCGCCTGGCCTCGTCGCCTCGCTTCAGCATCATCGGGACGAGGTACGCAGCCCATGCGGCGACGATCGCCACATAGATCAGTCCCGTCGTCCCCATGCGACGACGCTAAGACCCAGCGCGGTTCAGATGGGGTACGTGGCGCGGTGTGTCGCAAGAAGACTCCTGTGACTGATGTGAACAGTACGGAGCGTGATCATTGCAGTCGCGCAACGAGACCTGGTCCGACTTCCTCGCTGTTGAGCGCGAAGATGCGGTGATCGCGCCAGTCCCCGTCGATGTGCAGGAACCGCGGCCGTTCCCCTTCGTAGCGGAAGCCGAGCTTCTCCACCACGCGCAGGCTGGCCTTGTTCTCCGGCCGGATCGCCACCTCGATGCGGTGCAGTCCGAGCGTGAACAAGCAGTGGTCGGCGGCCAGTGCGACGGCGGCCGGCACGATGCCGCGACCGGCGTACTGCTCGTCGACCCAGTAGCCGAGGTTCGCCCAACGGGCCGAGCCGTAGGTGACGCCGGAGACGGTGAGCTGGCCGACGAGCGGCCACTTCGCCCGGGCCCCTGCCCCGGCAGCACCGCCGTACGTGATGACGAAGGGCAGCATCCGGCCGTACCGGGCTTGCCGGTTCCAGTCACGCGCCATGGCGCGGAAGGTGCGCGCGCCGTCCTCCGCTCCGGGCGGCTGGGTCGCATCCCATCGCCGTAGCCAGCTGACGTTGCGCTGCCGAGCGGCGGCCCACTCGCCGCCATCACTAGCGCGCAGGGGTCGGAGCGCGACCTGTCCGTGCTGCAGCTCGACAGGCCAGTGCACAATCGCCATCAGTCGGTATCCGTCCGCACATGGTCCCCACCGCGCACCTGCTCAACCGCGTGCTTCAGCAACGGCTCCAGTACGGCGAGGCCGTCCTTCACCCCGCCACGTGATCCCGGCAGGTTCACGATGACCGTCGTACCGGCGACTCCGGCGAGCCCACGCGACAGTGCAGCAGTCGGTACGCCGTTCGCTATGCCATAGGCCCGGATTGCCTCCGCAACCCCCGGGATGACCTTGTCGACGACCGCAGCCGTCTCCTCGGGGGTCTGGTCCGTCGGCGAGATTCCCGTGCCACCAGTCGTCAGTACGACGTCGTACGCCGCAGCGACCGCCGCACGCAACGCCTCTCCGACAGGCGCACCATCCGGCACCACCTGCGGGCCGGACACCTCAAAACCCCACTCGCCCAACCGCTCCGCGATCAACGGTCCAGTGGTGTCGCTGTAGACGCCAGCAGCGGCCCGGTTGGACACGCTCACCACCAGGGCCTTCACGACCGCTCCCAGAGACCGGTCTTGCCACCCTCTTTGCGCTCGACCCGCACGTCGGACAGCACGGCCGCCGGGTCCAGCGCCTTCACCATGTCGATCACAGCGAGCCCAGCCACGGCCACCGCGGTCAGTGCTTCCATCTCGACACCGGTCCGGTCAGTGGTCTTCACCGCCGCCGTGATCAGTACGGCGTCGTCCGCCACCTCGAGGTCGACCTTCGCACCGGTGATCGCGATCGGGTGGCACAGCGGAACCAGATCCGGCGTCCGCTTGGCCCCCATGATCCCGGCGATCCGTGCGACGGCGAGTGCATCACCCTTGGGGACACCATCACCGCGCAGCGCCTCGACCACCTCAGCCGAGACCAGAACCTTGCCAGAGGCAACAGCCCGTCGGGTGCTGGTGTCCTTGGCGGACACATCCACCATCCGCGCCGCCCCCGTCTCGTCGACGTGGGTCAGCCCCCGGTCCTGCGTCATCGGGTCTCCTCGTCCAGCAGCAACAGCTCTACCTGGTCACCGGCCCGGACCGACGTCACGTCCTCCGGCACCACGATCAGGGCGTTCGCCCGGCTCAGCCCGCCGAGCAGGTGTGAGCCGTGCCCGCCGACTGTACTGGCCATCCAGCCCTCGTCACCTAGCCTGGCCGCTGCTCGGACGAACTGTCGCCGTCCAGGGGGCGACTTGAACTCGTCCAGCGCCACTGCGTGCGCGAGACTCCGCTGGTACGGCATCAGGCCCATCAGTTTGCGCAGGGCCGGCCGGACGAACACCTCGAAGGAGACGTACGCCGACACCGGGTTCCCGGGCAGCGTGAAGATCGGTACCTCATCAGGACCGAGCACTCCGAAGCCCTGCGGCTTCCCCGGCTGCATGGCGACCGACGGAAAGTCCACGGTGCCCGTCTTGGCCAGCACCTCTTTCACCACGTCGTACGCGCCCATGCTGACCCCACCGGTGGTGATCACCAGGTCCGCACGGGAGAGCTGGTCCATCAGGGTGTCCATGATCTTCTTCGCGTCGTCGTCGACAACTCCGACGCGGTACACCTCTGCGCCAGCGGCTCGTGCACACGCCGCCATTGTGTAGCTGTTCGAGTCATAGATCTGCCCATCCCCCAGGGCGCCACCCAGCTCGCGTAGCTCGGACCCGGTGGAGATTACGACCACTCGCGGCCGCGGACGCGCCTTGACCCGCGCCCGGCCAACAGCAGCCAGTACGGCGATCTGTCGCGGCCCGAGCAAGGTATCCCGCTCCAGCACCTGCTCGCCGGCCTTCACGTCCTCACCGAACCGCCGTACCGATTGGCCAAGCGCCGGCTGCTTCTCGATGCGCACGTTGACCGTGCCACCGTCGGTCCACTCCACCTGTACGACGCTGTCCGCGCCACGCGGCATCGGCGCACCAGTCATGATCCGGATGCACTTGCCTGGCGTGACCATAGTCGGCTCCGGCCGACCTGCGCGCTGCTCACCGACCACAGCCAGAGTGACCGGCGACTCCGCCGTCGCACCGGCAAGATCCTCGGCCCGGACCGCGTACCCGTCCATGGCCGAGTTATCGAACCCAGGCAGGCTCACGCCGGAGACGATGTCCTCAGCGAGCACCAGACCCAGCGCCTCCATCAGCGGCTGGTCGAATGCCGGCAGTGCGGTCACCCGCCCGAGCACGGCCTCCAGATGCTCTTCAACGCTGCGCTTCACCAGGCTGACCCTAGTCGGTGGCGCCTTCCGGGTGCTGACCCCACACCATCCGGACGTCCGGTGCGCGCTCCTCGTTGGCCGCGCCATCGGTACGACGTACCTCAGTGAAACCGTGTGAGCGGTAGAACGCCTGGGCCTTCAGATTGGTCTGAAAGGTCCACAGCGCAAGCCCGCCGGGCCGCAGGTCCTTGGCCAAGTCGACCAGTGTCGATCCGATGCCACGACCAGCCAGCTCAGGGTCGACGTACAGCTGGTCGAGGTCGTCGCCGTCCAGCGTCAGTACGGCGACGATGCGGCCGTCGTCGAGCCCCACCCAGGTCTGCGCATCCGGCAGCAGGACATCGGCGAACCACGTCTCCACCTGCTCAGCGGTGTGGATCGCCGGCGGTAGCTGTGCCCCCGGCGCATGCCGCGAGCGCCACCAGACCTGCGCAGCATCGTCGGTGTCGTACGGCTCCAGCGGCCGGATCAGCAGGTCGTCCATCGGGGCGGTGGGGTATTTCATGAGCCTTCGAGAACCGTGCCGTCCGCGACCAGCCGCCGCTCACCCGCAGCCGCCTCGATCTCCACCTCACCGATCACCGTCACATCCTTGCCGAACACCACGTCGCCTCGCACCTCGAGCCGGTCCGCCCGGACCAGCGACGGCGCACCAACCGGGAACCGGCTGTCGAAGTCGGCCAGGATCTTGAAGTACTCCGGGTCCAGATCGACGTACGGCTCGTCGCCGTCGTGCGTGGTGGTGAGGTCCCCGGCGTCGTCGAGCTGGTACACATCCGAGCGCAGGACGAGCAGGTCGTTGGTGGTCTTCACCGGCTTGAACCGGCTGCGATCCACGATCACCGCCTGCGAGCCCTCGAAGATCTCGATCGCCGTCCCCATCCCGGTCTCCAGCTGGATCACCTTGGGCGAAGTGGGGTCGGCCGGGTCGACGGTCTTGCGGTTCACCATGATCGGCAGCCCGAGGATGCCGTCGTGGCCGTCCATCAGGTCGGCCAGGCGATCCAGGTCGATCCACAGGTTGTTCGTGTTGAAGGTGCGGTGCCGGGTGACGTCCTGGAAGAACTGCGTCTCCCCCTCCGCGACCTGTGCGCTGTCACGCAGGATCAGGCGGCCGTCTGACTTACGGACGGCCACATGCCCGCCCTTGCGGTCGGACCGGGTCCGCCGGCAGACCTCCATCCCGAACGGCACCTCATGCTCGGCCATCCAGGCAGCGATCCGCGGGTCCGCGGTCGCACCGAGGTTGTCGGCGTTCGAAATGAACGCATGCCGGAAACCGCGCTCACGCAGCGCATCCAGCGTCCCGGAAGCAACCAGAGCGGTGAACAGGTCGCCATGGCCCGGTGGGCACCAGGCCAGCTCCGGATCCGCGTCCCACTCGGCCGGCGTGAGGTCATCCGCGAGGAGCTTGGGTTCCATGTTCTGCAGGAAGCTCAGTGGCAGACCGTCAACCGCCAGACCGTCGTACTCGCTCAGGATCTGCAGAGACTCCTCCTTGGTGCGGAAGGAGTTCATGAGCACCAGCGGCAGCGGTACGTCGTACTGGCGCCGAGTGGTGAGGATCTGCCGGGCGATGATGTCGAGGAAGCTCAGACCGTCCTTGACCGGCAGCGCGGACTTCGGTCCGGTGACACCCATCGACGTACCGAGGCCACCGTTGAGCTTGATCACCACCGTCTCGGCCAGTGCGGCGCGCATCGCGTCAGGCTCAGGGTCCAGGTGGTCCAGATGCGGCAGATCGCCAACCGGATCGATGTCTTCCTCGCGGATCGATCCCAGCTGTCCGGACTCCAGCAACCGGTAGTAGTGCGTGAACACGCGAATAGCGACCTCCGCCGTACCGGCCGCCCGCATCTTCTCCTGAGCCTGCTGTAACCCCGCCTCACTCATGAAGCAACCCTAGGGGACACGGGCCAATCGCAGTGTTAACCGCGTCACGCCCGCCTACTATCAAGCCGTGTTCGCGTCGAAGGCCGTTGCGCGTCAGCACTTCCTCTCCGCCCGCACTGCGAGGCCTGCGGGGGACCTGCTGCCAAGTGCCCGCTCACTCCCGGCCGTGCAGAGCGCACGGCGGATCGCCCTGTACGTCTCGATGGGCCCGGAACCGAAGACCGGCGCACTGATCGACTGGCTGCTCTCCGGCAACCATGAGGTCCTGCTACCGATCCTGTACGCCGACAATGACCTCGGCTGGGGTATCGCGCCCGGTGCAGCCGACCTGGTCCCCGGCCGGCTCGGACTGTCTGAGCCGCGAACCGATCTGGGTTCGGCGGCGATCAGCACCGCCGACCTGGTCATCTGCCCGGCCCTGGCCGTTGCACACGACGGCGTCCGGCTCGGCCGCGGCGGGGGCTCCTACGACCGCGCACTCACCCGCGTCACCACCGGTACGCCGATCTGGGCGGCCGTCTACGACTCCGAGGTTGTCGACGCCCTACCGTCCGATCCGCACGACCATCTGGTCCATGCGGCGCTCACACCTACCGGGCTGCTTCCGCTCGGCTAGCGCTGTGCTGACTTACCGCTCGGGCTTGCTGGTGAAGGTCAGCGTGTGCTTACGCGTTGCCTCGATGGAACCACGGGTGAACGCCCAGGGCAGCGTCTCGCCCTTGACCCACAGCTCGGTCTGGTCGGTGTAGTTCTTCGAGAACGCGTGGCCCGACGTACCAGTCAGGTTGATCCAGCGTGACTTGTCGAAGTCGGACAGGTCGACGACCATCCGCATCGACGGCACCGCGGTCACCTCGTAGCCCACGGATGCGTCCCAGGAGGTTGCGTTGACGATCGATGCGCCGCCACCGAGCTCGTACGGACCGCGGTTGAACAGCTTCTCCACCACGCCGATCCCGGAGGTGCCCAGGGTCTGGTTCTCCAGTGTGAGCGTGTGCAGCTGACCCCACTTCCAGTTGGAAGGTTCACGGGCCATCTTCTTGGTGATCTCGGTCCGGGCATCCACCAGCGCCTGCCGGAGGATGTCGTCGCGGCTCTCCTTCTGCGGCGTCCGCAGGTCGTCCCACCAGCTGCTGGTTGGCTGGCCGATCAGGGTGTGCACGACCTCCACCCAGCGCGACCCGCCGTTCGGCCAGGCCTCCTTCGGCAACTGGTCGTGGAAGGTCAGCGCGAGCAGGTTCCGCCAGACGACGTTGAAGTACGCCGCGGGCGCGGAGTCGGCCGGCTGCGTGAAGTCCCAGCCCTTCAGCGTGTCCTGTCCCTGCCGATCGAAGGCGTCGTTGATCCCGATCTTGAGCAGGGACGGCACGAGCATCTCGGCGGCCCGGTTCTTGGTGTCGAGCTGGATCTCCGCCATCTTGGCGACGTCCAGTGTGCCGGCCGCCTTGATCCGGTCCAGGATCTGCTGCGAGCGGTAGCCGTAGTCCCGGCTGTCGGTCAGGAAGTACGGGTAGGTCTTCGGCACCACGGCCTGGTTCGCCGTGACGATGATGCCGTCAGCCGGGTCGAACTCGGTCGGCATCGAGTCGAACTTGATGTAGCCGTCCCAGTCGTTCTTCGGGTCCCAGCCGGCGACCGGCCACTTCCCGCTGGCGACCCTGCGGATCGGGACCTGGCCGGCCGCTTGGTAGCCGATGTGCCCCTCGGTGTCGGCATAGATGAGGTTCTGCGACGGGACGTCGAAGAGCTTCGCGGCATCGCGGAACTGGTCCCAGTTCTGCGCGCGGTTGATCGCGAACAGCGCGTCGGCGGTCTTGCCCGGGCGCAGCGCGGTCCACTGCAAGGCGACGCTGTACGGCTTGGCGACCTTCTCGCGCTCTGCTGCCAGCTTGCCGGTCTCGGTGCTCTTGTCATCGAGGTCGGAGATGATTGGGCCGTGCCGGGACTCCCGCACAGTGATCTTCACCGGGTCGTCCTGGCCGGCGACCTGGAAGGTCTCCTCGCGCTTGGTCAGCGGCTTCCAGCGGTTGTTGTAGAGGACGTTGTCCCCCTCGACCTTCTCCAGGTAGAGATCCTGGACATCGGGGTCGAGGTTGGTGAAGCCCCAGGAGATCGCACCGTTGTGGCCGATCACCACACCGGGCAGTCCGGCAAAGCTGAAGCCGGAGACGTCGTACGGGCAGGCGCGGCTGACGCTGGTGCAGTGCAGACCGACCTGCGTCCAGACACCGGGCATGGTGGCGCCCAGGTGCGGGTCGTTGGCCAGCAGCGGCTTCCCGCTGGTGGTGTGGTCACCGGACACGACCCACGAGTTCGAGCCGATGCCCTCGCCCTGGCCAAGCAGCTGCGGCAGGCCCTTGACGACCTTCTCCACCGAGTCGAGGGACTTCAGCAGGTCCAGCGTCAGCATGCCGCGCCGCAGCTCAGATCCGGTCGGCGGCGTGGCGCTGAACTTGCCGTCCGTGGCGACCGAGGCGGCCGGAAGGATCGGCTCGTTCCGGTCGTACGGGTAGGGCGGGTAGAGCCCGTCGACACTCTTCGACGGCAGTGTCGCCAGCAGCTTGGTCCGGTTGATTTCCTCGCTCATGTTGCCGCCGAGGCCCCACGCCATCGCCTTCAGCCATGCCAGCGAGTCAGCTGCGGTCCACGGCTCCGGACGGTAGCCACGGCCATTCGGGCTCAGACCGAGTACGGCGTACTCCAGGCTGAGGCCGGAGCCGGCGTGCTTGTCCAGATAGGCGTTCACACCACGGGCGTAGTCGTCCAGATACTGCCGGGTGGACGGGCTGACCAGGCCGAGCTCCTTCTCCGCAACCCGGCGCCAGCCGAGCGTGCGGACGAACTTGTCGGTCTCCAGCGCGTCCGCGCCGAACAGCTCACTCAGCCGGCCCGCGGTGACGTGCCGGCGGAAGTCCATCTCGAAGAACCGGTCCTGCGCGGCCACATAGCCCTGCGCGGCGAACAGGTCGGCCGGGTTGGAGGCGTAGATCTGCGGGATGCCGTTGGCATCCCGGACCACCTCGACATCGGCGTCCAGACCCGCCAGCTCGATCGTCCCGTCGTAAGAGGGGAACGAGTGGCGGACCACGAAGACAGCAGTACCAGCGATCACCACAAGGACCGTGGTGAGCGCTATACCGCAGATGATGACGGCTCGAAGCAGGCGACGCACGGACCCAACCGTAGAGAATGCGGACCCGGGGCCCAAATGGGGTCGGCCTGAACTTTGCGTTGCTCTGCGTTCCCGAGGCGGTTGTGAGGCGGAGTTGAGCGTGAAGTTTGGAATACTTCGGGCCGCTGACGCATTATTAGCAGTCGAGTAGTAGGAGTGCCAGCGGCCTGAAGGGAACCAAAACCGTGCCGACGTACCAGTACCAGTGCACCGACTGTGGTGAGGCGCTCGAGGTGCGGCAAAGCTTCACCGACGACGCGCTGACCGTCTGCCCGAACTGCCAGGGCACGCTGCGTAAGGTCTTCAACGCAGTGGGTGTTGTCTTCAAGGGCTCCGGTTTCTACCGGAACGACAGCCGCTCGAGCGGTACGAGCACGATCCCGGCCAAGTCGGAGTCGTCGTCGGGCAAGTCGGAGTCGTCGTCGAGCAAGTCCGAGTCGTCCTCCAGCACGTCGTCCACCTCCTCGTCCTCGGACTCCGGGTCGTCGAAGTCCTCGGGCGGTTCCTCGTCGTCAAGCTCGTCCAGCTCCACCAGCGCTGCCTGATTTTTGGCCTGTGGACAACTGAAAGCAGGGCCGGAGAAACTCGTACTTTCTCTGGCATGAAGCAACTTTCGTTCCTCCGCGACCTGTCCCGAGCCGCTCGTTGGCACCGGCGTCTTCTCGCCGGTGTCGCCGCAGCGGCAGCCGTCTACTTCGGCCTCACTTCTCTTGCTCCCGCCGCTCCCCCGACGGTGGCCGTTCTGGCTGCCGCCCGCGACCTTCCCGGCGGAGCCCCGCCTGATCCCGGCGATCTTCGATCACTCGAGCTGCCGGCAGATGCTGTGCCGACCGGAGCGCTGAAACCCGGCGCCGACCTGGCCACACGCGTGCTGAGCGGGCCGGTCAGATCCGGCGAGCCTCTCACCGACGCGCGCTTCCTCGGCCCTGGCCTCGTTCCATCGGGGTCGGTCGCCTATCCGTTCCGCATCGACGATGCCGCCGTCAGCGCTCTACTCCGGGTCGGCGACCGCATCGACCTCTACGCCGGGACCAGTACGGCGACTGCCACGGCTGGGCGGGTGGCTCACGCCGTACCGGTGATCGCTCTGCCGGCTTCGCGGTCAACCGGCGCTCTGATCGTGGTGGGGGTGTCCCCAGCGGTGGCCGGCAAACTGGCCCAGGCCACAACGAACTCGAGAATCAGCGTGGCCCTGACGCCGGACACGAGTTGATCGCCTGCGGCGCGTGGCCTCGCGTGACCTGCGGTGCAGTCCTACGTTGACCGAAGTACACCATCGGCTTCGTGGAGGCACTGCAATGCTCAAGGGCTTCAAAGAATTCATCATGCGCGGCAACGTCGTCGACCTCGCGGTCGCCGTCGTCATCGGCGCAGCGTTCGGCAAGATCATCGACGCCATCGTCAAGAACTTCATCAACCCACTGGTCGCGGCGATCTTCGGCCAGCCCGATCTGGGCGGCGTCGGGAACTTCGCCATCGGCAAGGGAGAGTTCCACATCGGCCTGATCCTGAACGAGCTGCTCAGCTTCCTGTTCGTCGCCGCAGCCATCTACTTCTTCATCATTTTCCCGCTCAACAAGCTGGCCGAGCGTCGCAAGCGCGGCGAGGAGCCGGCACCTTCTGACGAGCCGCTGACCACCGACCAGCAACTGCTGGTGGAGATCCGCGACGCGCTGCAGCGGCGCTCCTCCTAGTTCACGAACTCCACGATCGACCGGACGAACTGGTCCAGGTACGGCGGGAAGTCGGGGCGCGGTGGTTCCGGGTAGCCGGACAGCTCCCGGCTTCCCGGGACCAACTGGAGCAAGGCGTCGACCGTTGCGCGCTGGTGCATCGGGTTCTCCATCAGCGACGGCAGAACGGCGACTGGGAGCCGGGCCAGACCGGCCAGCTCGGCGTCCGTCGTACCGCGAAGAGTGTCACCAGCCAGAAGCCGGGCGGCGTCGCCGGGTGTGCAACCGCGGCCCAGCAGGCCGGCCAGAGTCAGAGTGTCGACCTCGGCGTCACCAGCGGTGGCAGGCCACGCGAGCACGAGGCGGTCGACGAGATCGGGGTAGGCCAACGTAAGCCGCGCGGCAACAGTGCACCCGTTGGATGCGCCGACGATCGTGACCGGTTCGGCGCGGTTCGTGAGGAGTTCACTCAGGGCGTCGAACTCGACGTCCCAGCTGCCCGGATGCTTCGGGCGGTCCGGGGCGAGCACGGTCAGACCGGCAGCGGTGAGTCCGTCAGTGATGCCCGGCGCACCCCAGAACCGTTGGGCGTCCATGGGTTCCCACAGGCCGCCGTGAATCAGCAGAACGGTGGCGGTCATCCGCCGTGGTGCGGCGGGACCTCGCGCAGGATGCGATCGTCGTCGTCACTACCGGAGTCGCTCTCACCCCAGCTGCGCGGGTCGTCGTCACGGGTCTGGTCGGGCAGCACCGGCTCATCGTCCTCGTACGGGCTTGTCATGGGTCCAGGTTACCGAGCCTGCGGGGGCTCTCCGGTGTCGAGCTGACGACGTTCCTCGTCAACGACCTCGCCGACCACCGCATTCGGGTCGATCTGCGGGGCGTAAGCAGCTTGCAGCAGCGGCTGAATTCCCGGTTCACCATGCCAGCGGTCGCTTCCAAGCACACACCACGCAGTCAGCACGGCCAGCGTCGGCGACGCCAGGCCGGCCAGCTGCAACGGCTCCGCCTCCTGGAACCCGAAGGTGATCCGCCAGTTCGCAGGATCGGGATAGAACTCCTGAACGGAGTTGTAGTAGAAGCTCAACCAGCCACGGCCCGGGAGCTGACACAGGATCCGGTAGTTGGTCGCGACGGTCGGAACCTCTTGCAGGTCTCGCCACATCAGCTCGGTGTTGCGCTTCGCTGCGGCCTTGCGGCTGGCATTGACGGCAGCGTTGGCCGCCAGCGCACCGACCACCAGGGCCGGGTGGCCGATGATGAAACCGCCGCTCGTCGTGTAGCGACCGCTACCCCGGTACAACCGGGCGTAGTGCGCCGGGGTGTTCACATATGCGACCTCGCCCGGTTCGAGGACGAGACCGTAGATGGTCAACGGCTGCGGATGGTTCCCGGCCAGCAGCCAGCGCGCCCAGTCGACGCCGAGTTGCCACTCGTCGCGCTCGCGCTGCGCCGTACCGGCTCTGTTGTCGTTGCGGCCCACGGGACAGCATCGTAGTCCGCAATCGGGTACAGCGCGTGCGCGTTACAGGTCCGCCTCGGTTGTCCCACGATCCCTGGGCGTGACCTGAACAACACACCGCCGTGATGGTTTGGCGCCCGCTGTGAGACCCCTGTCGAGCATCATGGGGGCCTTGCCAACCGGAAGGACCCAGTCGTGAGTGCACTACGGACACGGGGCCTGATCGGTGCGACGCTCGTCGTGGCAGTTCTCGGGATGACCGCCGCCTGCGGTTCCGAGAACTCCGCGTCCCCGCCCGCCGCCCAGCCCACCGGTACGCCGACCACCAACCCGCCGAGCTCCGGCCCGAGTTCGACACCGAGTTCGGCGCCGAGCAGCACGCCCAGCATGGATTGCCCCGACACCATCGCGTCGGTGCAGACCGCGGCCGACAAGGTCACTTGGGGAACCGGACCGGCGAAGTCGCTGTTCCATCCGGTCTCCGTGACGGTCTGCCAGTACGACGCCGGCGCCACCGGCCCGGTCTACGCGAACGTCACCACCAAGCGGACCGCGGCCCACGCGACCGAGCTGTTCGCGCTGGTGAACGCCTCGAAGCCGGTCGCGAAGAAGCCGGCCTTCTGCACCAAGGAACTCGGACCGACCTGGGTCCTGCGATTCACCGACAACGACCGCGGAGTGCTCTCCGTCACCGTGGAAGCCTTCGGCTGCCGCCGCCTGCTCGCGACCTCGCTGGAGGGACCGGGCAAGCCTGGCGCCCTGCCGGCCGCGCGTCAGGCATCCCCCGAGCTGATCAAGTCGCTCGGCCTGCGCTGACCCGGCGCCGGACGCGCCCCCCGAAGCCGTCCGGACCGGGTCACACCGCGGTCCAGACCGGTTCACCCGGTCTGGACCGCGCGTTCACCTCTGTGCGTTCAACTCTGGGCACCGCTTGATCTCAGCACGGTGAGATCAGACTGTGCGGCAACGAATGCAGCACCTGTGCAGCACTCTGGGCCCCTCGATGCATCTAATAGATGTGAGGTGTTGTACGCCCAGCCCGGGAGTGACGAGTGGAGTTCGAGGAGTACGTGTCCGCGCGCGGACAGGAATTGGTGCGGCTCGGTTTCACGGTCTCGGGCGATTACCAACGAGCCGAGGACCTGGCGCAGACGGCGCTGATGCAGGCGTTCCGTTCCTGGCGCAAGGTCCGCAAGGCCGACGATCCGCATCACTACGTGCGGCGGATCCTGGTCAACGAGTATCTGTCGATGACGCGCCGGCGCTCCTTCACGGAGGCGCCGACCGCCGAGATCGACCCGCAGAGCACGGTGCCCGATCCCGCCACCGGCATCGTGGATTCCGACGACCTCTGGCATGCCCTGCAGGAGTTGTCGGCCCGGGAGAGGGTCGTTCTGGTGCTGCGCTACTACCAGGACCTGGACGACCGCACGATCGCCGAGTTGCTCGGCATCAAACCGTCCTCCGTCCGGTCGACGGCCAGCCGCGGGCTGGCCACGCTCAGGCAGACCAGGCAGTCCAACCGTGTTGATGAGAGGTTGTCGTGAGTAACCCCGATCTTGAGGATGACCTGCGCGGGACGCTGGACCGCGCCGCAGCCTCCGTGCCGCAGGCGACGGGTCTGTCCGACCGCGCCACGACCGGAGTTCAGCAGGCCCGCCGCCGGACCTGGATGGTCTCCGGTGTGGCCGCGGCCGCAGTGGCCGCTGTCGCCATTGCCGGCTTCGCGCTGACCGGCGGCAACACGCCGGAGCAGCCGCCGGTGGCCGCTCCCGGAATGCCGCAGAGCAGCAACCCGACCACGGCTGCAGTCCAGCCACTCTCGGCCAAGACCATCGCGGGGACGTGGCGGGCCACCCAGATCACCGGGACCAAGTCGCTGAAGTCGGCCCGGCCGGACGACCCGATTCTGGTCTTCAAGGCGGACGGCACCTGGTCCGGTTCGGACGGCTGCAACCCGCTGCAGGGCACGTTCACGATCGGCCAGCGGGGCGAGTTCGCCGCGAAGAGCGGCCCGCAGCACATGATCGGCTGCGAGAACGTTCCGCACACCGGTGTCCTGCAGTCCGCCAAGCGGATCGAGGTCACCGCGGACACGCTCACGTTCGCTGCTGCGGACGGTCACGAGCTTGCCAGATACGCTCGCGCACGGTAGTCAAATTTGCTTGCGGACGGTAACAACCTATTGACTGAGCGGAGTCTTTGCGCGGACGATTGACCGAGGTCGTCCACCGATAAAGGAGCCTTGTGCGACTCTCAGCCACCGTCCCTCTGCTGGCCCTTGGCTCAGTCTCACTCTTCGCAGTCGGCCTCACCGCCACTGCGTCCGGACGTCCACCAGCAGGCGCGACGACCGAGACAGCCTGTTCGCACGGCGGTCCGAGCGCGAGCGCGGCGATGGCGAAGCGGCTGTCCCAGCCGACCTCGTCCTCGGATCCGCGCCCGCTCGGCGAGACCATGGCCGACGGCATCGGCGTCACCGTCCGCGCCCTGGAGCCGCTCGACGCCACCGGCCGCCCGACGTCGGGGCTGCCCTTCGGGCTCAGCCAGGGCGTGATCGGCGTCATCGGTACGGCGTCGACCGGATACAAGGTCGTCGTCGACACCCAGGTCCTGAACGAGAAGAAGGTCAGGGCCGCCCTCTCGAAGAACGTGCCGGCCGCCGGCAAGCAGATGGTCGGCGTGGAGCGCAGCTGCCGCTCGGCCAAGGCCATCGCCGACGCGTGGAACACAGTCGGCGCCCGCGCCTGGTCCGATGACGCGAACCGCACCACGTTCGCCGCCGACCTCGACCCGGCCAGCGAGAACATCGTGGTCGAGTACGACCAGGCCAGCACCTCCCCCGAATCCGTCGAGGGCCTGCGCGGACTAACCGGCGTACAGGTGACTGCAGGTGGCCTCGAGCGCACCTCCCGGCTGAGTGACACCCCGAAGGGCGGTCACTGGGGCGGCGCCCGCATCTCGTCCAGCTCGAAGAACTGCTCGGCCGGCTTCTCCGTCGTACGGCGTTCCGATGGCAAGCGAGGCTCTGTCACCGCCGGCCACTGCGGCGGTGTCGGGACCGAGTGGAAGTCCGGCTCGAACTTCTACGGCACCACGTCGGTCCGCACCAACTACCCCGACTACGACCAGTCGCTGCTCACCGGCAGCAGCTACGGCCCCCGGATCTGGACCGACGGCCCCGGCGACTCCGCCTCCAAGCGCACCGTCACCGGCGGCGCAGACCCCGGCGTCGGTGCCGTCATCTGCCAGTCCGGCAGCTTCAGCACCTCACTCTGCGGCCTCACCGTCCGCTCCACCTCAGCCAAGTACTGCGACGTCGACGGCTGCACCACCTACGTCATCCGCGCCACCCGCGGCGGCCAGATCGCCATCATGGGCGGCGACTCCGGCGGCCCCGTCTACAGCCGCCCCAGCTCCACCACCGCCACCATCCGCGGCATCACCTTCGCCGGCGCCGGCTGTACCTCCTCCCGCTGCACCACCCTCTACGCCGAGCGCTACGCCTCCATCACCGGCCATCTGGGAGTCCGCGCCCTCACCGGCTGACCTCTTAGCGGATGTCGTTGTCTGGGTGTTCGGTGTCATAGCTGTGGCGGGCCTCGGCGATGGTTGCCCGGTTGTCGAGAGACCAGTCGGCCAGTGCCTTGACGAGATGGGTCAGGCTCGTGCCTGTCTCGGTCAACCGGTAGTCGACCTGCGCCGGAACCGTCGGGTAGACGGTGCGCACCACCAGTCCGTCCCGCTCCAGCCTGCGGACCGTCAGCGTCAACATCCGCTGGGATATCCCGTCGATGGCCCGTTGCAGCTCCCGGAACCGCCGTACACCGTTCGCCAGCTCGACGATGACCAGGACCGACCACTTGTCTCCGACCCGATCCAGAACATCGCGGATGCCGCAATCAGGGTGACCGACCTTGCCGCAGGGATCGAGATCGGAAGCGCCGACGGTTACTTCGGTGTGCCTCACTGACACGGAACTGCCTCCTTGTGGGACGCGCGATCGGGCGTCCAGTATCTCCAGGGTAGTTACTGATGAGAACCAACCTGTGAGGACGGCAACTTCTATGATCATGGTGACCGGAGCGAGCGGACAGCTCGCATCACTCACGCTGGCACAGCTGGCTGAGCGGGGAATTCGGGCCGTCGGAGGCACTCGCACCCCGGCAGATGGGCAGCGCCTTCTCGACTTCGACGATCCCGCCACCCTCGACCTGGCCGGCATCACCACCCTGGTCCTCGTCTCGGCCGGGTACGCCGAGGACGACCTGGTGATTGCGCGGCATCAGGCTGTGCTCGAAGCCGCGGTCCGGGACGGCGTGGGTCACGTGATCTACACCAGCCTCACCGGCGCCGGGGATCATCTCGCGTTTGCACTCGCGCACCGATCCACCGAGCAACTGATCAAGACCAGCGGCCTCGCCTGGACCATCCTCCGAAACGGCCTGTACGCGGAACTGTTCGGCGCCCTGATCTCCTGGAGCTCCGACGGCCTGGAATCGCCGTTCGGCTCAGGCCGCCTGGCCGCGGTGGCGCGAACGGACCTGGCCGCGGTGACAGCCACCATCGCCCAGGCCCCCAGCGCGCATGCCAACACCACCTACGATCTGGTCGGCGACCCGATCAGCGCCGACGATGTCGCCACCCGGCTCGGCGTGACCCACCGAGCAGTCGGCCTCACCGAATACCGCTCCCGGCTGCTCTCCGACGCGAGCCTCTTGCCGTTCCAGCCCGCAATGCTGACCTCGATCGCCACCAGCATCCGCCACGGCTTCCTCAACACCGCCAGCCCCGACCTCGCTTCGCTCCTGGACCGACCACCCACAGACCCGATCACCGTCGCCGCCAACACCGCCCACGCCCTGCGGCCCGTGAGCCTCCGCTAAGCTGTCTCCGCAATGCGCCCCCATAGCTCAGGGGATAGAGCGTCGGTTTCCTAAACCGTGCGTCGCAGGTTCGAATCCTGCTGGGGGCACAGCCTGAAAGCGCAGGTCAGACGAATGGTCGTCTGACGAGCAACCGCGAACAAGCATCAAGCGTGGGGCCAAACCCAGTGGGTCGCAGTGAGCTGGAGTGAATTGAAGGTCTTCCGACTGCTTGTGTTGTGGCCTCGAAGAGGCCCGCGGCGTGCCGGGCCCTTTCGTCAGCAGGGAGCCGTTGCGACGCGCGCAGAGTGCCCAGCCAGACGGACACGGCCGTACCATTGCTGTCTACTTCAGCAGGGGGGCTGCTATGGGGACGATTCCGCGGCGTTGGATGATTGCCCTGCTCGCAGTCTGCGGACTTTCGACTATCGCAGTTGCTGCTCTTAACCTTCGCAACGCAACCCAAGACGATCCTCCGACCACCACCCCGACCCCCACGGCCACTCCGGGCGGGTCACCGTCCGTGCGGCCCACTACTCCAGGCGGGTCACCGTCCGTGAAGCCCAGCGTTCCAGCACTGAGCGCGGGATGTTTGCAGACGCCTCAAAAGGTGCTTGACACCATTGTTGATCGGCCGACCTGGGTTGATGTGCACCTCCTCATGGGGCTTTGCCCGCAGATCATCCAGGCCGCAGTCGATGGGGGCGAAGCGCCGGTCAAGAACACCAATCAGCGCGTGGGGTCTCGGGTCAAGATCACCCTGTCCGGACCCAGCCTTCCCGGCGAGATAACGCCGCTGACGAGCCAGGAGCGGACCCTGGGCCCAACAATGGATGGGCAGTGGTCGTGGGAGGTTCGCCCAAAGCGGCCCGGCAAATTCACGTTGAACCTGGTCGTTGCGGTGCTGAATGAGTCCGGTGAGCAGGTCATCTACGACAACACCAGGCAAGTTATTCACGTCAACGTCGGGTCAACGTCGTCGCATACTGTCAAGACTGGATGGAGCTGGACGAAGGAGATCGCGAACGGACTCCTCGGCATCGGTACTGCCCTGGTGGCGCTGTTGGGATGGGCGCTCGCTGTGTGGCGGTGGCGTCACCCACCGAAGCCCACGGAACTGCCGCCATTGCCGGCGCCCATCTCTATGGCCGAGTTTCAGACCAACCTCAGGCGAGTACTGAAGCAATTCCATGCGGGTGCGACCGATCCAGTTTCAGTTGGACGAGATGGCCGCACCGAAGCCGTCCTCGTGAGTGCCGCAAGGTACGCGCAGCTCAGCGAGAAGCCTGTGAACGTAGCAGGCGGTCAAAGTCCGTCGACACCTCTGTAGCAGGCCTCGCGCTCGAGACATCGTTCAAGTGACGCCACTACGGAGCCCGCGGATTAAAAGGGGGTGTGATGGCATTTTCAGGAGTGCCGCTGAGTCGCAGGAGTCTTATTGACTTGGCGCCTGAGTCACTCCGGGTCGATGCGATTTACACCGTTTCGCACCACGATTGATCCCACGCGGTCCCGCAGATACTGCGACCCAGAGGCGCGGCCGGCATGAGCCGAGCACGGTCACCACACCTCCCTCCTTTCTACTTGATAGTCGCCGATTCCTGAACCGGATCGGGGGCGGAGGCAAGGGTCGAGCTGCGCTCGATCCCCGACCGGGGATGCGGAGCACCCTTGCCGCCGGCCTGGCTGGTCAGAGAATGGGGCGGTCAGGGAGACGGGCGCACCCGCTGAGTAGCTGCGCCGCGCGCTGGGCATGCGCCGGAAATTGTCTGGAACCACACTGAATGTAGCCGCGTCACAGCGATGCGTGACAACAATCCAGGTGGTGCCCTTCAGGAGGATTCGCCATGTCCCACGGTCGAGCGTGCTCGGAATCAACGTCAACGCGGTGCAAGTGTTCGTGCGGAGGAAGTCTGCACGGCGCGGTCGGTGCGCACCTGTACCGGTCAATGGCCAGCAGCTACACGGAATCGAAGACATTCGAGATCGTCGGCCGCCCTGCGCGGGCCGCGGTCGACGTACTGGCTGAAGTGATCCAGCGGTCCCCTGACGATTCGGCACAGCTCTACGCCGTGGTGCAGGAGATCGTCGCTGACAAGGCGTGGGACCGGCTGTGGGAGAAGCAGCCACGCCGCCGCAAGGCCGGGCGGCGGCACTGGCTGTGCCAGATCCTGTCCGAGGTCGCGGACATGCTCGACGAGCTCGGCGACATCGGCGGCATGGTCGCCGACGAGGTGTACGACGGGTGCACCAAGGCCGGGTGGGGCCCATTGCGGAGCAAGGCTGCCTCGATGGTGGCAGGTCGAGTAGCCATATTGACCCTGGGGCCGGCGCTGGCGCCGTTGGCGACCGTGTCGCTCAAGGTGCGCCTGGTCGCGGTGATGTTCTGCCCCGACACCGGCAAGCATCCGGCGTTGGAGAGCGGGTGCGCTCGCCAGGTCCTCGAGACGCTCGGTCTTCCCGGCGCCGCAGCGGCCTAGCCGGGCGCGCCCCGGCGAGTAGCGCAACTCGTATCCTCGGTACCTAAATCGTCACACCTGGGGGAATGCAGAGTGGGTGCCAACAAGAACTACTTCGAGTCGCTGCAGGCAGCGTCCATAAACACAAGCTGATCAAGAGCTAGATGCCGACTCAGATAGGGAGCAGCGTTGTCAGCAGGGCGGTATGAGCGCTTTCAGGTCAAGCGACCGCAGTATCTCGGGGAGGAGCACTGGCTCAGCATCGCCGCTGAGGTGGATCGCCTTCACCGGGCACTCGAAGCCGAGGACGATTCTCAAGCCATCGGAGACGTTAAGTGCCTGGTCGAGTCGGTGGCTAGGGTCACGCTCGACATCGCGGGGCAGCCGGCTGACCCAAAGGCGTCCTTCGATACGATTGTGGGCCACGCTCACGAGTTGCTCGCCAAACAACCTGGCCACCATGTCGCCTACGAATCCGAGTACGGCAAGCTTGCGACTCAAGCGAGCAAGATGGCCAGGAACCTCGGCAACGTCCGCAACCACTTCGGTGGCGGTCACGGTCGGGCACGGCAGCCTCGCATCCGCGATGAGATGGTCGACCTCGCGCTCGACGGCGGACTGATCTGGGTCCGCTGGGCGCTGCGTCGTCTCGGACTATTCTCCGAAGGTCGCCCCGAGTCGCTGATTCGCGACCTTGTCGAGGATCGGGCAATGTTCCGCGCAGGTGGGATTGCCCGGCGGCTGGAAGCAGCGAACCTTCCGAACCTTGAGTCCCGACATCAGCGAGCGCTCGGAGTCGCCGTTGGCCAGCGAGCGGCGAGCGGAACCTTCGTCATACGAGACGGCGGTGTCATCGCATGCCTGGAGAGCGACGACACCGAGGCGATGTGGACACCTGACTACCGGATTGGCCTCGCCCAGGGGCTGCTGTTCGATCCAGACGAGCGCCATACAGTCCGAGACCAAACGCTCCGCGACGCCCTGATGGCACTCGACCCGATCCCAGAGTGCATGGCTGACCTGGAAGAACTGGTGAACCGGATCGTCACCAGCACTGAAGAGGGCAAGATCGCCGCCGACGCCGCAGAGACCTCTGCGTTGAACCGATTCGTCCTATCCCGCATCGTGGTCCGGCCAACCGGCGAACACGCGGCCTTGCGGCGGCTGGCCGCGCACGTACAGCCTCCACTGTTCTGACCGCTACTGCTCCAACTCGGCGCCGACTACGGGGTCTGGAAAGTGTCCGTGGGGTCTGGGATCGTGTTGTGGCATGGAGCTCACGCGGTTCGATCTCGACGGGATCCGGCAGGACAACCTGCGAGGGGTGTCAGGGGAGGAGTTCTCGGCTGTCTGGCTGGCCGCTGAGGCCCGAGGCGACGAACTCGTGGCTGCCGGAAGTCCGAGCGACTTCGTGGCAGGCGTGCAGAGCGCGTGCCGTTGGATCGCGAACGGCTTCTCCCGGTCGGCCGAAACGGGGCTTCTCGACAACGTCGCGTCGCCGATCACTGGGCGGAAAAGCGTCGCCTACGCCGAGCTGATCGAGACCGAAGCGCTGGCAGCCGAGGCTGAAGTGAAGAACCCGGGCGACATCGGCCGGGCGGCCTACCTCGCCGGCGTGTGGGCGACGTTCGCCTGGTCATGGCGGCACTCAGGCGTACCACCGGTCAGATTGACTGAGCACAAGGCGTCGTGATCTGTAGCGAATGAGGCTCCAGCAGCCGTAGAGGCAGCTCAGGCCTCTACGAATTCATGCCTGGACCAACCCTGTCAGATCTTCCGCGCTGCGGAGCGCACCTAGACCTGAGAGAGGTGCCGGGCTGGCCAGAAGGTCTCGACCGTCCAGTCGGCAGCGCCATCTCGCCTCCTAGCTCGCACATGGCCGGGTACCCCCCACGGCTCACGAACCGAGGCGGTTAACTCCCTCAGGCTCGCTGCGGTCTTCCTGACCGCCTTCGGTTCAGGTCTTGTCGGTGTTGCGGTTATGAAAGCATGTGGCGTTAGGGCAAGGATTCGCTGAATATCGTCCGGGGCCGGGCGGGGTGTCACGCCAGCCCTATAGGGCGCCATCACACCCACGACCTCCGGCTCCAGGATGTCATTCCACACACCGTCATGATGAGCATTGGGCGCACCGTGATGGGGAACCTTGAACAATGACGCCTTCGCTGTCGGCGTCCAGAACGGCGACTTGAGATCGCTGAGAACTGCACCCCATCCACACCCAGCAGGTCCCTTCAAAAGATCTGCCCCCAGCAGTGCCACCTGATTTCCGACCTCCACCCACAGAGCGACGGCCATCTCATTAGGGTCACCTTTAGAAAGCTTTACACGATCGTCAAGATTGGCCGTACCAGCAGCCAACCGTTTTTGCGCCCTCTTGAAGGCCGTGTCCGACGGCGATAAGGCGACGACTCGACCACTTGGGCCACTAGAGCCGCTATTGCGAATCCATAGTTCGCGGCGCGCCATGGCGTACAATCCAGCGTCGACTCGCCGATCGACCTCAGCTAGGATCTCCGCGTATTCAGCTCGAATTGAGCTTCGCAAATGTGGCTCGATCGTAAGATCTACTTCCATCTGCGCAAAAAATTCTTCAGTTGTTGCGGCTGCCGACGCGGCAAATTTTGCCCCTTTGGCAGCAGCAAACACGGCCGCTAAGCCTGCGATATGATCGTCATGCGCATGCGTTCCAACGACCAGCACAACCTGCGTTGCGATGTCGACACCGAGACCCTGCAAATACTCCAGCGTCGGATGCGACTTATCAGATTGATTCAGACACGAATCGACGACCATCCACTCATTCGCGCCCAGGTGGACCAGGATCGACTCACCTTTGCCTGGGCCGAAGATTGAGACCTCGATCTCACCGGAATCCGGCAGCCCCGCCTTTAGCGGATCACCTGAAGCTTTTGGCAACGCTCTCTGCCCTTTTAGCGGCACGCGCGCGGATGCCGTCGAGCTCTTCGGAAGTCCACACACCAAGTCGTCTGAGGCGTATGGCAGACGTGGTAGTGGTCAACCCACCCCGCTGTCTGACTGTTCTCACTGTCACGTAGACCACATCACCGGCTTCGACCGTCTCGGGAGCAATCTTCGACATATTGAAATCAGCATGAACGACCGGCCCACCGGTGTCGTCGAGGGGCGTCAGCTCGGCCGTGAATAGCCCATCCTCGACACTGATTACCCTCCCTTCCCACTTCTCCATCCCAGTGACCACAACATCCGAAGCAGCAGATGCCCGGCGCCCCCTAGACTCGGCCAGTATCTTCCGCGCTGCTTTCGGCGCATCGATCTGGGAGTCAATGCTCCCTGTGTCGGAAATTCGCTCGATGTGAGCCGGAGCGGTCGCTGTCTCAAACTTTCCCTGATCACCAAAGTCAGCAACGAGCTGTTCGAGAATCGACGAGGTTGCTGGCCCCGTGAGAATGGTCGGGTGGGCCACCCCGGTTCTCTCATTGACAACGGTCATTTCTTCCCCCCAATTGCAAAGATATGACTAACAGCCTGCGTTGAGCGCGATATTGAAGCTTGAAAGCTGTCGCGTAGGATTTCCAGTGCTACAGGCAATTTCTCTTGCGTGGCCGTACCCATCAATGCCGCGTTATATAGGTTAGGATCATCTCGGCTTGTAGCCTGACTCTCTACCATGGTCAGGTCGTAGTGATCATTGTGGATGATTGAAACACCGCGCTCGCCCGCTGGCTCGACGGCGATCACCACTCGCCCCTTATAGAGATCCTCGCGCACACCCCACATAGCGATATTGGACATGCCAGGGAGTTTAAGGACTTCTTCCCACGGCACTTTCGGTGTTAAGGCGTCCCCAATAGCATGCCATTCGGAAATCGTTTCCACATGGAACCCTACTGCTCTATTGATGCCGAGCGCACCGACTGGCGTCTGATCGAGAATGCGTAGCACGCCGACGACGGCGTCTCTGACGCGCTCGAATTCGTCATTGTCGTTAGTGCCGAACTGCAACGTATCCCCGGTGATAAGGCAATTCAGCCATAAGCAACTGAACTTGGCGACATCGGGCGAGATGATCTCGACCACTGCAGCCTCGTATTCCTCTGGCCCGATCAGCTCCTGCTTCCACAACCACGCAGGAGAGAAGATCGCGGCCTTGAAATGACCCTTCACCACGATGGTCAGGCTGTCACTGTCCAGAGGCACCGTCGGCACGTAGCGTCAACTCCTATCGGCGGCGGTGGTGGGGAAACATGCTGCCATGTTGCCACGACCGAGAGCTGGGTGTCTCGGTTTGAGCGTCATGTGGACGCCCTCAGTGCTGATCATCGGCCGACGCACGCGCTACGAGACGGGAATGTCACCACGGGAAGGCCGGACAGATGGCCCTGTGGTTGGAAATCGTGGCTGCCCCTGTTGAACCCGCCACCGAATGGACGCCGCACAGGCAGTCAGTAACGGCTAACCGCCTGCCCTCCGCCGCAACCGAACCGCGTGAAACGGCTGGCGGGCCGCCACCAGCAGGCATGGGAGGCCTCCAGCGATATGGCCCGGTCCAGCCCTTCGAGTGGCTGTAGCTCCCCGGCAGCGGCCCGCAAAAACACTTAAATCCTGCTTTGAAGTCCCGCCTCGAGGCCGGATTCGATCGTCCGCTCCGCTTCCCGCCGGCCAAGCCCGATTCGCTGCGACGCAGCGAGCAGCTCGTCCCGGATGGTGCCGGGTTCAAGCGCCCCACGGGCGGCCACCTTGCCAAGGGCATAGGCGGCAAAGTTCAGGTCATCGTTGCGTCGGCCATTCGCCGAGGCGAGCAGCTTTTCGAGGTGGTTGGAAAGCGCCTTGAGCCCGTAGGTATGCCCGTACCGTCCAGGTTGAACGCTGCGGCGGCTGCTCTGGTTCATCGGCGACGCGAGCCGCGAGGCAATCCAGTCGGGAAGCGGCACCGGCCGCCGGATCATGGCAGCCCGGTAACGCTGACCCCGAACTACCGACCCAGAACCGACGACGTAACCGCCGATTCCTCGGGTGTCGATCTTCCAGCCGAGTCGGCCGGCGCTGTTGCCGAGCTCGAAGCAGTCAGGCTGTCGGAAGTACAGGTGCATACCTCCCGACGGCGTGGTTACTTTCCACGTCCGTGGCAGCTCCTGGTGGGCCTTGGCTGCGAGCGCTACAAGTACGTCGTACCCACTGTGCACATCGCTGCTTCGCCACTGATCAGGCACTACCTGTCCGGCATTCTTCGGCATGTCGAGATCGACGACCAGCAGACCAGACGTACCTGTAGCGACACCGATGTTGTAGGGGGCAGCGCGCCACCACTGCTCAATCTGAGCTTGGTCGGTCGTCGCGACGTCCTGCCAGTTCACCTTCTCCAGGGCGGGGATCTTCGTTGCGGGGCTGAGTGGGAACACGGACAGCCCGCGGGCGGCGTGCCACGACGCCATCCGGCCAAGCCGTCCCAGTCGAGACTGCTCTCCCATCGGTCACACCTCCTGATCGGCGTCTGGAGCCGGAGGCTCTCGCAGTTGGGCCTGAGCCCGGTCGAGCGAAGCGGGGTAGCTCCAGGAGCAGGTCGGGCCGAACTTGCGCACCTTTCTCACGATTCCGCGTGGTCGCGTGCAGCTCATCGCTTGCGGAAGCTACTCAGTCCTCATCGCCTGACCAGCGAAAGAGCCGTCGCACCAGCCCCCGGCGAGGTACCGCCCTGCGGTGCTTGGGCTGATAAATGCTTCCCAGCTCAGCCTGCATAGCCGGCCGCGAACGTCTCGCCGTCGATGCCACCTCCGGACTCAGCGGTACTACGGCGATGCCATCGCGGCGACTCGGCGGTGACGTCCGCGCGACGGTCGGCGCTGCTGCCGGACGAGGCTCGAGCAGTGCCCAACTGGTTGGGGCCCGGAGCGGAATCCCGACCCCGGCAAGGATCGGAGGTCCGGCTTTGTCGACGTTGACCGCGGGAATGACGCCCCGCCGGACGCCGGCCTGCCGGCGCGCAGGCGCCTTGACGGAAGAGACCTCTACCACCCGCCGGACCCTGGCTGGAGGAACCTCCGGCACCTTCACAGCTGCGGCCTCCGCGACCAGCGGGGGCGTGTACGAGGGCAGGTGGAGTTTGAGCTTGCTCGGCCATCCTCGCTGATCGGTGGTCTTCAGCTGCAGCGACAGCTCCACAGTCTGGGAGGCGACCTTCAGCGGCGCACTGACCCAGAGCCCGATCTCGAACTCACCTTTGCGTCGAACCTCAGGCAGCAGTACCAGACCGTCGATCATGGCGTGCTCCGGGCCGATGCTCACACCGAGGATCTCCTGTGCCGCAGCGGATTGCCCTTCGGCCTTAGCCAAGACGGCGGCAAGACCTCCCATCAGCGCTCGATCCGAGACGAGGCGCAGCGTAATGCAGTGACCGCCTCGCTTGGTACCGATCTGATCCCACCGTGGCCGGAGGCTCAGCTGAAGCACCGGCGGGTTCTGCGCCCACACCCGTTCCAGACATTGGGCGAAATGCCGCTGCTCAGTCGTCGTCGCACCAAGGGCGGCGACGAGCTGATCGAGCTTGGTTGGTCGGCGTTCGCCGGCCAACCAGTCCCGAATGGTCGACTTGGCGATGCGCACGTGCACCGCCTGACAACGAGCCTCCATCTGCCGCAGCGACACGGTTCCGGTCCGCTCGCCGAGCAGACGTATGGCACGGACGAGATCCTGCGCGGTCTCTGCCTTCTGCAGGAACGCGCTCAGCGTCGCCGGCCGCTCGGCGCTCGTCACATACTCCAGCTCCTGTTTACGTACGGCTTGAGCGATCTTCGACGTCGGTGCCTCAGTGACACCCTCAGATACGAACAGATCGTGCTGCCGACGAGTGGCCTCCCACAGGTTCTTCCACCGATCGATATCGCCGCCACCGCACGCGAGCACGAACGCCTTCACCTGCGGCCACGGAGGAAGGACGAGGGCGTTCGTGGCGCGCGACAAAGTGCTCTCCGCGTAGTGCGTGAGCGTGGAGAGCACCTTCAGAGTGAGGCCCGACTGGCGGCGGACGTCCCGCAGCGCCTCCGCGAACTCACGAAGGTGCTGCGGGCGTTCATCCAGCCCGACCTCTCGGCGGGGCATCCTCGTCCGTTCTAGGCGACGCGGCCTAGCAGCATCGAGGTCACCCGGACGTACGCCGTCGTCGCAGCCGCGGTGATCGCGGCTACAAATGTGGCGATGGCCGCCAGGTCGTAGCCCAGCAACACGAGCAGCAGCGTCAGGGCGAACACCCCGGCACTCGTCATCCGGCCGAACTGCAGGACCTCCGCCGGCGGCACGACGGCCACGGTCAGCATCGGAGAGCGTCGGCGTCTGCGCGGCCACCTCTCCGGTCCCGGCGGATCCGCCGGGGGCAATACGATTCGGGACATACCTGTCTAACCTCTAACTTCTAGGTCGGTGATTCCCCGCGGATGCGCGAGAAGCCTCTGGTGTGGGCAATTCCAATCGCGATATCGGCAGTTGGCGCTGCGTCAAGGTCTTGGACCCGAGACAGACAGTAGCGGTCCACCCGGACGGGTTATCGATTGCGAACCGGTTAAGAACTTGCGGATCCGCGTTGGCGGTGTCCCACTCCGAGCTGCGGTGTTGTCATTCCGTGACCGTCCAAGCTCCGGAAGAATCAAGGCAAGAACAACTTGGTTCTTTCGAGCCACCAGCCCGATTTGAACTGCCCGAACACAAACGGCCTGGTCAGCGGCTTGCCGGGCCGCCAAATCGCAGGTAAGACAAGAGCCAAGGTGTCCGACCTGTCCAGGCCGCTGTCTAGTGCGATTGTGATCCAGCAGTATCGGATCTGTCGGATCGAGGTTTAACCCGAATCTGACCTCCGAGGTCTGTGTCCTGGTGTGGGCATCCTCGAAAGAACCACACGGGCCTCCTGTTGGCGCAGGGGGCCCGCGGTCGTTATCTGCTTTCAGAACGCTCTTTCCGGAATTGCAGGTAGCCGAGCGGGCGTTTGATCAAAGATATTGGCTACAGAATGCGGTCCGTCCACGCATGCATTCGACAGCCGAAGGCCCGCCTTTTCGTCCGTGTCGCCGATACGGCGGTCGACCTGGCTAACGTCTATGCACAAATTTCGAGCCTTGCTGACGAGAATTCCTGTGGTGGGCACGCCTCTGGTCGCCGAGCCCGAGTCCGAGCGCCGCGCCACCCGCCCACACAAACCAGGTCGGATCCGGCTGGAACGGTACGGGCGGAGTACGGGCAGTGGTGTGGCAGGGCCAGTCAGCAGACTGCATTGGCCCGCACGCTCACTCGAGTACCAAGGAACTACATGACCTCGCTCAACCGCCGGCAATTCAACCGTGCGCTCATCGCCGTCCCCGCTGCCACTCTGGTCGGCACGGGCGTCGGCGTACTCGCCTCACGGACGGTCTCGGCTGCCCCCGCCGACTGGAACGCGCATCTTCTTGCGGGCGTGCCGAGCAGCCCCGGCCTCAAGCACCAAACGAGGGCTGGAGATGGCACCTGGAAGCCGAGCTGGGAGGAGGCCAGCACTCCTGACGCCGCGCTGTACAGCCTCTCCTGCGCCGGCATATCCAAGGACCTCCACGTGGTCGCATCCGTCGACGGCAATACCGTGAGCCACTGCGCCAGGCGCGGTTCCGACGGTTCCTGGACGGCATTCAGGCCCATCCCCTTGCAATCGGGCCCCACCGGCGCGCCCGGCGTCGCGGTAGCTTCCCTCGGAAAAGCGCTGCACGTCTTCGGGTGTTCCGAGCGTGGCAACACCCTCTACCACACCGTCCGCGACGCAGACGGGAACTGGCAGCCCAGTTGGGTGACTCTCCGGACCTTCGGGACGCTCATCAGCCAGGTCGCCACCGCCCGGGTCGGTACGACGATCGACACCGCGGTCGTCACTGATGGCAATCTCTTCCACGCCATTCGATCCTCGGACGGGACCTGGAGCAACTGGGGCAACATCGAGAGCGTGGCCGGCGAGATCGAGAACGGCGTCCTCGAGGTGGCCTTGGCAGGGTTCGGCTCGCAGCTCCACGTCGTAGCGCTGAGCAGTTCCATGGAGGCCTACCACGCCATCCGTAGAGCGGACGGATCCTGGCAGCGGTTCAGGAAGGTGACCGCGTTCGCCAACTACTCGCCTTATTCCGTCAGCGCAGCCAACGTCGGCGGCGAACTGCAGGTCGCGATCATCGACTGGGCAGACTCCAAGCAGATCCTCAGACACAACGTCCGCCGCGCCGACGGCTCCTGGACCCCAGTCAGGAGCATCCCGGGCACCGGCCTGACCGGCCGCACGGGAAACCTGGCCTTGGCCGGAACCCTCTAGCCCGAGGGACCTAAGGGCTGGTCCGCCTCTGGGCCAGGTCGGCGTACCGCCGTGCGACCTCGGCGAACGCCTGCTTGGGGCGGCGCGTGCCGTCTTCGGTTACTGCGATGACTCCGAAGCCAGCCTTGTCGAGGTCGAACTCTGGAGCATCGCGGTGTGGGAAATCGGGCATGGCGTAGGTGAAGACGAAACAGCCGTGCACACCCTCCGCGTCGTACAGCTCGATGAGTTCGCCCAGATACCTGGCCTGTACGGCCTCGTCGCGAGGGTGGTCGCCTCGGATGCGTGGGGGCTCGGCGAACCAGTTGACGATCTGGAACGAACCAGCGCCCCGGCGCTCGGCGCCGGTGAAGGCACCGCAGCCGAATTCGGTGACGACGACGGGCTTGTCGTTGTCACCGACGAGGCTGCGCACGCGGTCCGTGTAAGTGTCGTAGTTGCGACGGCCGCGGTACAGACTGACGCCGACGAGGTCGAACGGCGACCAGTCGACGTTCTCCCATCCGGCCGCGGAGTACGTGATGGGCCCGTGGAAACGCCGCCTGGCGGTAGCCACGGCGGCGCTGAGCAGCTTGTGGAGCCGCCGATCGATCCTTCGCTGCAGAACGCGTCGGAACCGCAGAATGAGCTTCAGCCGCAGGAACGATCGAGGTCCGGGAACAATGCCGGGAGCGGTATGGGAGAACTCGCTGCCGACGAAGAGCGTCACCTGGTCCGAGTGCGTTCGGCGAAGCTCCTCGGCTGCCTCGGCGACGAGGTCCAGATGCGCCAGCAGTTGCGGCTGAGGCATTTCGGGCACGTTGGGCCGGAGATAGACACCGAGACCGAGGTCGAGAGCAGTGCGGGCGGCGCCGATCAACTGCGCTCCGTCCGCACCGATCAGCATCACCGTGGTGCAGTGCAGCTCCCGGGCGATGACCTCGAGATCTCGGCGCACGTCGCCGCTGTCCGCGCCGATCAGGTAGGAGATTCCGCGGACGTTCAGCATCGGCTCGGCTCCTGGTGATACATCGGCTCCCCGGTGACCGCGGGAGCCGATGACAGGGCTTGGCTGTTGGTCAGCGGCCGGTGGCTTCGCCGAATTTTTCGGTTGCCTGGTCGGTGAGGCCTTCGGTGGGGAGGTCGATGCCGGTGGCACCAGTGACCTGGTCGCCGAAGGCGTTGGCCTGGTCCTGAGCGGCTTCGGCGTGGCCTTGGGCTGCTTCGGTCAGGCCTTCGCCTGCTTGGGTGGCCTGGTCGGCGACGCCACTGACGTCTACGCCCGTGGTCTCGGCGATTTTGTCGGTCGCGCCGGACAGGTCGATACCTGTCGCTTCGGTGACCTTGTCGGTGGCGCCGGCGAGAAGCTCGGTGGCTTTGTCTTTGAGCGAGTCGAAGATGCCCATGAGGGAGAACCCTTCAGTCATTGTTGGCTAGGAGGGAATCACCTAGCGTAACAAGTCGACCCAAAGCGCCGGTGCGGGCAGAATCGTCGGGTGAAGAAGCCGGAGACCGACCCCGTGATCGCGCGCAACCGGAAGGCGGCGCACGAGTACGAGCTGGGCGAGTCGTGGGAAGCCGGGATCGTGCTGCAGGGCATGGAGGTCAAGGGCCTGCGGGCCGGCCGGGCCTCGCTGGTCGGCGGCTTCGCGCAGGTCGAGGGCGGCGAGATCTGGCTGCACGGCGTGCATATCCCGCAGTACGCGCAGGCCCGCTGGTTCGAAGGCGGCTCCCGCCGCAAGCGCAAGCTCCTGCTGCACCGGGCCCAGATCGACAAGATCGACCGCAAGGTGAACGAGGGCGGCCTGACCATCGTCCCGACGGTGCTCTACTTCAAGGACGGCCGCGCCAAGGTCGAGATCGCGCTGGCCCGCGGCAAGAAGACCTGGGACAAACGCCACGCCCTCGCCGAGCGCGAGGCAAACCGCGAAACCGAACGCGCCGTCAGCCGCCGCCTGAAGGGCCGCAAAGACTGACTGGGCAGTTTGCATCTTCTTGCAGACGATCGCTCTTCCGAGGCAACTGTTGCGGCTCCTAGGCTGACTGAGGTTACCGACAGTCACTCGGGAGGACGAGCGGTATGCGACAAGGGAAGCGGAAGTTGATCGTGACGGCAGTGGTTGCTGCCTTCACCTTGCTGGTGGGAGCGACAGCGCCCGCCACGGCCGCAGAGCGGCAACCGGCCTCGGCCGCAGCGGCGCCTCCGAAGGCGCCAACGGCTCTCGGTAAGTCGTTGCAGTTCGGCGGTGGATACACGGGGGTGACCTACGACGACCTGTGGGACGCTCATCTGCTCGCGAAGCTGTGGGTGGACACGACCAAGCCGGTCCATGTGACGGCGTACTTCGGTGCCTGGCCGGAGTTCAACTCGCAAGGCCAACCATCGGATGCGAAAGCAACCCTGGTCTATACGTGGCAGTGGATCTGCGGAGCCGCGGCGCCCGTCAATCTGTCGAGCCAGTTGAGCACCACGCTGGAGCCGGCGCCCGGTACGACGATGTTCAACTACTGGATCCTCGACGCCCTCAAGGTCGAGGCGAACCTGACTGCACCGGCCTGCCCGAGTGGCGGCAGGTTCTCGATTCGGTTCAATACCGTCGAGAGCACCGGCTCGCCCGGCGCCATGAACTCACCCGACGTAGGTTCGCTCCCGGCACCGTTCGGGACGCCGGGCTCCGACATCCTCAACGGCACCAGCCCGACGATCACGCTCTACCAGATCGGTACGCCGAACGAGGTCGCCGAAGTCCGCAAGAGCGGCAAGCTGAAGGACATCCCGTCCACCGGCTTGCGGTACTTCGTCTCCGACTGCAAGGCCGCACAGGACCTCGTCGGCTGGGCTGCAGCAACCATGGATCCGTACAACTACGGCGTCTTCAAGTACACGATTCCACGCTCCGCAGTGAAGGAAGGCGTCGGCAAGATCAGCGGCGCCTGGGCGGACAAGCCGGGCCGTCCACGCATCACGGCCTTCGCCGTCCGCCACGGTGCACCGAGCATCTTCAACGACCCATCGTCGTTCGTGGTGATCAAGGACGCCTTCACCTGCTTCTGATCACGCTCGGACCAGAGCGCCGAACCCAGGCGGGGTTCGGCGCTCTGGTCGATGGTGGGCACGCGAGGGAGGAGGTGGGGGTGGAACACAGGGCGTAAGGTAGGGGTATCCGGAGTCGTCGACATCCCACTTGAGGTGCCGGTGTGCCGGCCACCCATAGGGATGCGCCATGAAGGTTTTGTTCGAGTCCATGTCCGCGTCGTGAGTGGGTTTCAGTCAGTGTCACGAGTAGCCGGTTTTGAGCAGCAGCCGTCCACACCGCGGGTCCGCTTGCGGTCTGCGTCCAACAAGGAACTGCCGCTGAACGGGGCCTGGTGGCCGCGCTCGGACGACCCGGTGGCGGAGCTTCCCGGGCTGGTGATGGCACTCGACGAGCTCGGCGACGGCCAGGTCACCCGGCTGGTGCTGCACCGTCCGTCCTGGAGTTCTTTTCCGGCCCGCCTGACGGTGGCCGGGCGCGTGGTGACGGTCGGGTACTTCACGACCCAGCCGCTCAACCTGCTGATCGCCATGCGCGACTCCTACGGCTGGCGGCTCGACCTGCTGACGATCCCGCCGGGCACGCCGGAAGACGTGGCCGAGCTGGCGATGGAGCGGGCCAGCGCGGAAGACAACGCCGTACCGGCGCAGTTCATGCTGTCGGGTATCGAGGCGTCGAAACAGTGAGTGAGGCGCAGGCGGCATCAGACTATGGCGACGTCTGCCGTCGCTCGAACGCCGACCACGACCTCTCCCACCTGTACGCCGCTGTCGTGTCGGCGCGGGTGGCCGAGCGGCTCGGGCGCGCCACGCGACCACCAGGTGGCGGCCTCCGGAGCAACGGCGACCGCCTCACGACCGCACTGGTCGCCTACACGACAGCCCTCGAGGGTTACGGACTGCCGGTGCCGCCGGTGATCCGCGACGAGCTCCGCCTGCGCCGCGCCCTGCCCTAACTCAGGGGATGGGCACTGGGTCGGTCAGGTATTCGGTGTGGCCGCCCTGGTTCTTCGCTGTGACCATGCAGCGCACGTCTTCACCAGCCTGCGCCTTGGTCAGCGTGAAGGATGCCGCGCGGGCGCCGTCGATCTCGTAGTACCAGTCATCGCTGCCAGTCTTGCGGTGCACCCAGTGGTAGTCGATCGCGCTGACGGGCTTGGGGTTCTTCCAGCCCGGGATCGCGCAGGTCAGGGTCTGACCGATCACCGGAGTGCCGGCGAGCTTGAGCAAGCCCTGCAGGCGCGGCGCCCAGACCGGGTGTGCCTGCGTGGCGAAGGAACGCAGCGCTGGGATGTTGGTGAACTCGTTGATCGCCCCCTGCACACACTCCTTGCCGACGATCTCGCCGCCGGAGCTGACCAGCCCCGCCAATACAGGTCTCCCGTACTCGGAGGCGACCACCGGGCCGCCGCTGTCGCCCGGGCAGACGTTCATACCGGGCGCCTGCGCACACAGGACCGATGGGTCGCTCGCAGCGCCGGACTTGTCCTCGGCAGCGCAGACCGATGCCGGTTGCACCTTTAGCGATGCCTTCAGCAACAACTCGCTGTACGACGTTCCTGGCCCCGGCGGCGCGGTGATCCCATGCCCGTAGACGGTCAGCGTGGTTCCGGGCCGCAGCGCGGTTCGAGCCAGCGGTAGCGGGCGGACGCCGGCCACCGGATGCGCAAGTTCGACGATGGTCAGGTCGTCGACCGCAACTTCCGCCTGCGGGTTGTTCGGATCGACAGTCGAGCTCATCATCCGGTAGTCGGGATGTGTCGAGAACGCCTTGGCCTGCAGGACTTTGCCGCCGATGTGGAACTCCACATCCCCCGGAGCCGAGTAGTCCAGGCAGTGCCCAGCCGTCAGCACCCGCGTCGGCGAGATCAGTACGCCGCCACACCGGTACCGCTGCAGAAACGGTGTATCCCCCACATTGGCGATCCCCACCATCCACGGTGCGTCCGCGCTACGGGCCGGCGTACCGCCTGTCATCGCATACGCCGGGCTGGTGGCCAGCAACCCCACTGCGGCAGCAAGCACGACACTTCTGATTGTCCAGTTCATGCTGCCACGCTAGGAATTCCGACCGGCAGCACGCATCAGGCAGAAGACCTCAATGCCGTAAGACCAAAGGCTTACGATGCGCGTGGTTTGGGGCCGCTGGAGCGGAGTGTGCCGAGGCGGGACAGCGCATCGAACCAGAAGCGTGCTCCGGGCAGGGTGGCGAGTGCCATCAGGGCCCAGCCGATCAGGGTGAGTAGTACGCCGCTCACACTGCCGAGACCGTGACGGTCGAACCAGTTGCAGGAGCTGTCCGGCCGTGCGCAGGTGGCGTTCACACCCCAGCCGATAGGGAGGCCGGATGCACGGGCGTCGCGGATGTCCTGGCGGATGTTGTCCAGACACTCTGCGGGCGTGCCGGGGCAGTCCGCGTTCACGGTGGCTTGGGCAACGACCGCACCCCGGAGCGCCTCGTCGGTGTAGAGCGAGCGGGTCAGTTCGACGGCGTTCACGTTGAAGATCACGACCACGATCGCTGCGAGGGCCAGCGAGATCCAGCTGACATGGCGCTTGTACCAACCGGAGACGCTCGCCATGTGGTCGTCGTACCACTCCTCGACGCCGGCGCGGAACTTTGCCAGGTCCTCTCCCGCCTCAGCGAGCAGACTGAGCAGCGGCTGCTTGAGCGGGTTCGCCGCCTCGAGCGCATCGACCTTCGCACGCACCTCATCGATCGTCATCGTCCCGGAAGCATCCGGTACGAGCACCCCGATCAGCGCCCGCGCGAACGAACGACCCGACACGTACGACGGCAGACTCCGCCGGTCCTTGGCGCTCAACCGCGCGTTACCCGCATTGGCCGGCGCCGCACCCTTGTCGGCCGACCGCGAGACCATCGGCTGCTCGACGATCTGCGTCACCATCGGCTGGACCGGCTCACCAGGTTTGACCTCCGGTTCGCGAGAGGTCCGCCGGACCAGGTCGGGCAGTTTCAGGGCGAAGTCGCTCTTGCCGTCGACCAGCGACCGGATGCCGCGCAGTAGGTATTCACCGCGCAGACCGATGTAGCGCGCGACCGCCTCGGTCAGCACCGAGACCAGTGCCGAGAACGCGGCGAAGGCGAAGAGCAGCCCGATGACGGTCTGCAGAACCAAGCTGTCCATGACGATCCTTACCGCAGGCGGAGAAACTATTGACGCATGGTGATCACCCGGCCCACAACAGCCGCCAGTAGGTTGGTGCCATGACGTTGCAGGTGGTTGTCGGTGCTGGACCGGTCGGTACGGCGGTTGCGCGGTTGCTGGCGGAGCGCGGCGATCACGTGAAGCTCATCAGTAGGCGCGGCGGCGCTCCGGCAGACATCGAGGGCGTAGCGGCCGACGCAACCAACGGCGACGATCTCGCACGCCTTGCCGAGGGCGCCAAGACGATCTTCTCGTGCGCCGGACCGGCCTACCACCAGTGGGCCACTGACTGGCCGCCACTCGGCGCCGGGCTGATCAGAGCGGCCGAGCTCAGCAGCTCTCTCCTCGTGACCACCGGAAACCTCTACGGCTACGGACAGGTTGACGGCCCGATCCACGAGGGCCTGCCACTGCAGCCCAACACGGTGAAGGGCAAGGTCCGCGCGCAGGTGTGGACCGAAGCACTACAAGCCCACAAAGCCGGCCGGATCCGCACTGCCGAAGTCCGCGGTTCCGACTACCTCGGCGCGGGCGCAGTGTCGCCGTACAGCGTGCTTGCCCTCCCGAAACTCGTTGCAGGCAAGGCCGCTTCGGTCCCGGCTGATCTGGAAGCGCCGCACAGCTGGACGTACGTCGGTGATGTCGCGCGGACGTTGATCGCAGTCGCCGGCGACGAAACCGCGTGGGGTCGCGCGTGGCATGTGCCGAGCCCCGAACCGGTCTCCATGCACACGTTGGCGGCTCTCACCGCAGACCTGGCCGGTACGACGCCGGCCCGGATCTCCTCGATGCCGGAGTTCGTGCTGCGGTTGGCCGGGCTTGTCGACAAGACCGCTCGCTCATCGGTCGAGACGCAGTACCAGTGGCGTCGTCCGTTCATCATCGACAGCACTGCGGCAACTGTTGCCTTCGGCATCGAACCGGTGGCCGTGGCGGACGCCGTACGGGAGATGATCGAACCGAAAGGGTCCACCGCGCGTCAGTAGTTGGACAGGCAGCCTAGGCTGTGCGGGTTCGACGGGGACACCGAAGCCGGAAGGGCTGGGATGAGTTCGAGAAAACCACGTCGCTGGGTGCGGCGGCTGGTGGTCACTGTGGTGGTGCTCGGGGTGCTGCTGGTTGCGGCCGACCGGGCTGCTGCCTGGGCCGCGGAGAACCGGCTGGCCTCGATGGCCGAGCAGCAGGCGGCCCGGTACGACCTGACCGCTCAAGACACCTCCGTCCAGATCGGTGGGTTCGGGTTCTTGCCGCAGGTTGCGCGGGAGGAGTTCTCGTCGGTGACCATGACGATGACGAAGCCGACGTTCTCCGAGGTGCCCGGTGAGGACCTCGAAGTGAAGATGAACGGCGTGCATGTCCCGCGCGGCGTGATCACGGGCGATGCGGGCGCGGCGGTCACCGTCGACACGACCGACATCCGGCTGAAGCTCTCGCCGGCTGAGGTCGCGAAGCTGGCCGCGCGCGGCACCGGGCTGAGCGGGCTCACACTGCAGGCCGTCGACGGCAAACTGAAGACCAAGCTGTCGCTGCGGGGCATCTCGATCGACGCCACCGTGACCCCGATGGCAAACAAGGGCCGGCTCGCGCTGAAGATCGAGCAGATCTCCGACAGCGTGCCCGAGGCCGTGCGCGCCGTGCTGCAGGCTCGGCTCTCACGGGGCATCTCACTGCCCAAACTCCCGTACGACGCCAGTCTCAAGGAGGTCGTGATCGAGGGCGGCTCCGTCGTGCTGGTCGCGACGGCGGCGAACCTGAAGCTCACCACCTGAGTGCAAAACTGGACTGACACCCGCCGTACCCCTAGGGGTGCGGCGGGTTTTTTTCACTCCTCCGAGGGGTTGGGTACCGATCGTTCGCGATATATCGTCGAACTATCGCTACTTCGGAGGACGGTGGATCGAATGACGGGATCGGCGTATGCAGCGGGGTGGCCTTGGGCCGGCGCGCAGCGCAACTGTGGTGACGACTTCTTCGAGAACCTCAAGCGGGAACTGCAGACCGCACTGAACGGCCGCCGCGGGCATCGCGGTGGGCACCAAGGGTTCGGCGGCCCCCAGTGGGGCATGTTCGGCGGTCAGCATTTCGGCCCCCCGCCGTGGGTCCCCCGCGGTCCGAAGGCGCGACGTGGTGACGTGCGGGCCGCCATCCTCGCCGTACTGGCCGAGCAGCCGATGAACGGCTACCAGATCATCCAGGAGATCGCCGAGCGCAGCGGTGGCGCGTGGAAGCCCAGCCCCGGCTCGATCTACCCGACCCTGCAGCAGCTCGAGGACGAGGGCCTGGTGACGGCCGACGCCGCGACCGGGCGCCGGACGTTCACGCTGACCGACGAGGGCCGCGCGTACGTCGCAGAGCACGCTGACGAGGTCGCAGCGCCGTGGGAGGCGATGAGCGCGCCCCCGGAGGCCGACGACAACGGGTTGAAGCCGATGCTCGGCCAGGTCGCCACAGCGATGTGGCAGGTCATGTCGACCGGCACACCGGAGCAGCAGGCCCAGGCCAAGGAGGCTGTAGCCGAGCTGCGGCGGAAGCTGTACGCCATCCTTGTAGACGACCGCCTCGCCGACGACCGACCGGCAGACGAAGAGCGATGAGCACGCCCCAGTGGCAGGGCCCCGAGTGGTACGACGCGGCTGGGCGCAACCGGCCGCTGCGATCGGTGCGGTCGGGTCGCGATGATCGGGACGAGCGCACCAACCGGGTCTCGCGACGTGCGGTGCGGATCGGCGACTCGGAGCGCGACCGCGCGGTTGAGTCGCTCGGTGAACACTTCGTCGCCGGGCGGCTGACGCAGGACGAGTTCGAGGAACGCAGCGAGACGGCGACACGAGCCCGGTACGCCGATGAGCTGGAGCCGCTGTTCGAAGATCTGCCGGTGTCGGGTGAGCTGCAGGTGGTCCGCGGGCGGCATCCGCAGCTGCCGCCGCCGATCTTCTTGATCCTGCCGTTCCTGATGGTCGGCCTGGTCGTCACGGCCGTCACACTGGCCGCGCCCTGGCTGTTGTGGGGCGTGTTCTGGGTCGCGATCTTCAGCGGCATGAACCGCCGCCGGCACCACCACCGACGTCCGGGCGGAACTTTTCCGGCCTGATGTCCCCAGTGATGTCAACGCAGCCGTGACCGCTCCGACCGAGGGGTGAACATCCCTCGGAAGGAGCAGGTCATGAGCAAGGTGCGGGTAGCAAACTTCACGGTCAGCCTCGACGGCTACGGGTCCGGCGCGGACCAGCGGCTGGACGCACCGTTCGGCGACCGGGCCGGTGAGCTCCACGAGTGGATGGAGCTTGCCATGGCAGAGCGCGAGCGCGGTCTGACCAATCCCGCGGTCGAGCAGCTCGACCGGTTCAAGGACGGGGTCGGCGCGACCATCATGGGCCGGAACATGTTCGGTCCGCAGCGCGGCGAGTGGGAGGACGAGTCCTGGCGGGGTTGGTGGGGCGCGAACCCGCCGTACGAGCACGCCACGTTCGTCCACACGCACCACGTGCGGCCGGATCTGGTCATGGAAGGCGGTACGACGTTCCATTTCACCAGTGAGCCGATCGAGGTGGTGCTGGAGCGGGCGCGCGAGGCGGCCGACGGGAAGGACGTCGTCATCGCCGGTGGTGCGTCGACGGTTCGCCAGTATCTGCGGGCCGGGCTGATCGACGAGATCGACATGTTCATCGCGCCGATCATCGTCGGCACTGGGGAGCGGTTTTTCGATGAGGCGTTGCGGGAGTTCACGGTGGAGTCGACGGTGGACGTGCCGAAGGCGACCTTGATCAAGCTGCGACGATGAGTACATGACGACTGTGCTGCGCTACACCGCGTTCTCGGCCGACCCTGCCGGTGGAAATCCGGCGGGGGTTGTGCTCAATGCCAGTACCTTGGACCCGGCCGCGATGCAGGCGATCGCGGCGGAGGTCGGGTATTCCGAGACCGCGTTCCTGGTGGCGGGCCCACGGCCTATCGCCGGAGTGATTCCGGTCCGGTACTTCGCGCCGACGTCCGAGGTCCCGTTCTGCGGGCATGCGACAGTTGCGACCGCGGTCGCGTTGGGCCCGGGCGAGTGGACGTTCGACACCGCGGCCGGGTTGGTGCCAGTGGTGGTCGAGTCCACGGCCGACGGATTGCGCGCGACGCTCACCAGCGTCGAGCCGTACGTCGAAGCGGTCGGCGACCTGGGCGACGTACTGGAGATCCTTGGCTGGCAGGCGGATGAGCTCGATCCGTCGCTTCCACCACATGTCGCCTACGCCGGGGCTCGGCATCTGGTGCTGGCCGCGGCAACGCGGGAACGCCTTGCTGAGCTGGCGTACGACTTCGACCGGCTGCTCGCCTACATGCAGGAGCGGGAGCTGACGACACTGCAGCTGGTATGGCGGGAGTCGGCGGACACGTTCCATGTCCGCGACCCGTTCCCCGTCGGCGGGATCGTCGAGGATCCGGCGACCGGCGCGGCTGCGGCGGCGTTCGGGGCTTATCTGCGCGAGCTCAAGCTGGTGGAGCCGCCAGTCACCCTCGAACTGCACCAAGGCGATGACATGGGCAGGCCCAGCCGCATCCAGGTTGAGCTGCGGCTGGACGACACGAGGATCCGGGTGAGCGGCACCGCCGTACCGATTACGGGACTCGCTTGAGCCATTCGTCGGTGCCGAACTTCGTTGCTACCAAGGCTTCGGCGCGGGCGACCGTGTCCGCGTCGATCGCGCCGTCGGCCAGACCGTAACGATTGCTGAAGGATGCGGCCATCCGGTCGATCACCTCGCGGCGTTCGAGACCGGTCTGGCTGCGCAACGGGTCGACCCGCTTGTTGGCACTCGTCGTGCCTTTGTCCGACAGCTTCTCGCGCCCGATCCGCAGTACCTGCAGCATTTTCGTCGCGTCCATGTCGTAGGCCATCGTCACGTGATGCAGTACGGCGCCACCCGCGAACCGCTTCTGCGCAGCGCCCGCGATCTTGCCCGCGGGCGACGTGATGTCGTTGATCGGCTGGTACGTCGCCGCGATGCCGAGATCGTTGAGTGCGCCGATCACCCAGTCGTCGAGAAACGCATACGACTCGACGAACGAGAGTCCGGAAACCAGCGACTCGGGCACGTAGAGCGAGTAGGTGATCGTGTTCCCCGGCTCGACGAACATCGCGCCGCCGCCGGAGATCCGCCGTACGACGGTGACGTCGTTCCGCGCGGCGCCGTCGAGGTCGACCTCGTTCCGCAGCGACTGGAAGCTCCCGATGATCACCGCGTTCCGGTCCCACTCCCACACCCGCAGAGTCGGCGGCCGCTCCCCCGAACCGACCTGCTCGGTCAGCACCTCATCCAGCGCCATCTGCAACGCCGGCTCGCGCGGCACATCGTGCACAAACTGCCACTGGTGGTCATGCCACCCGGTCGCGCCCGTCAGCGCACGCCGTACGGCAACAGCCACCGCCTCCGGCGAGAACCCCACCATCTCAACGCCATCACCCAGCACGCCCCGGACCCGAGCAGCCACCTGAGCCGCCGGCGTCACCACGGGCAACCCGGCTAGGGCGCCGTTGATCCGCTCCAGCGCATCATCCGGCTCGAGGAAGAAGTCTCCACTCACCTGCGCACTCCGAATGTGGTCCCCCACCACATCCAGATCCGCGACAACCAACTTCCCACCCGGCACCTTGTACTCACCATGCATACCCATCACAACCCACCGATCAGGTGGGTTGTTCCGGTGCCTGGTGTGATGGTCAGCCGGCGGGTGTGAGCGTGTACGTGATCTCGAGAATCCGCTCGCGGACCTCGTCGATATCGCCGTTGCCGTCGATCTCGTGCAGCAGCCCGCGACCGCCGTACAGGGTGATGAGCGGGACGGTCTGCTCGGTGTACACCTCGAGCCGGGTGCGGATGACGTCCTCGGAGTCGTCGGAGCGCCCCTGGATCTCGGCGCGCCGCAGCAGCCGGCTCACCAGCGACTCCTGGTCGACGCGCAGCACGATCACCGCCGTCAGGTCGCGGCCCTGCGCCTCCAGCAAGCCATCCAGTACGGCGGCCTGGTCGAGAGTCCGCGGATAGCCGTCCAGCAGGAAGCCCGATCGGGCGTCCTCCTCGGCCAGCCGCTCGCGAATCATCGCGTTCGTCACCTCGTCCGGGACATAAGCCCCCGAGTCGACGTACTGCTGCACGGTCCGGCCAAGCTCGCTCCCAGCCGCAAGATGCGCCCGGAAGATGTCACCGGTAGAGATCGCCGGTACGGCGACCTGGTCGGCGAGCGTGCTGGCGTGGGTGCCCTTGCCGGCACCGGGCGGGCCCATCAGGACAACAGTCGTCACTGTGTGGCCTCCTGACTCTCGGTAAGTTGGACCACTTTAAGTGAGTCAGGCCTGTTTGCGGTACGGCGTACGTCACGTCGAGCCCGATGCCGGAATGGGAATTAGATCACTGGTTCACATTGTTGACCGGAGCTCGATCGTGTCGCCCGGGCCCGCGAACTGCTCCGCGATGGCTTCGGCGCGCTCCTGGGAGGCGACGTCGATCACGAAGAACCCGGCCAGGTGCTCCTTCGCCTCAGTCAAGTTGCGTTAGCCGCCACAGCACGTTTCCGCAGGTCAGAGGGCATCTGCCCCGCCGCAGCCTGCCCGCTCCGCCTAGTCGTCAGACGCCGTCACCAGCGTCTGAGCGTCTGTCAGGCGACGGATGCGGGCTTGCCACTCAAGCGGCATTGAAGTCAGGTCGGGTACGCCTGTTGAGCGTCCGCCCATCGACAGTTTCCCATTGTCCAGACGCTCTACCCCGTGAACAACTACGTTGATCGACGGTTGGTCTACCGAGTCAGGGGAGGAAACATAGCGGACAGCAATCTCTCGGGCTTCCACCGTGAATTTCAGGTTATTTTCGTTCACTACCACGAACACATCGAAATATTCGGACTCTACAAGCCTGTACTCAATCGTGTTAACGATCAGCATTTCGGTAAACTCTCATCTCTCTTGATCTCGTCAATGAGCATGCGCAGTGTCAGCGAGTGCTTCTCAGGTGGAAGGAGATCTAGCGCAGCTTGCGCATAGCGCTCGCCGCCTTCTGGATCTCCCGAACGCGCCATCATCAGGCCACGATGTAGCTCAAGGTGAGTCGCGAATCTTGGTAGCGAAGAGGGCAGTTCATGCACAGCCGCCTCCTGCGCTGCGATTGCAATTCGTTCATCTCCGAGCCGTGCAGCTAGCAGACTCAGAAATACGTTCACCCTCCACCATGGGACGGCGTAATCAGAAGTTTGCTCGTATGAGCCGCTTGTATCGAAGGAACGGCGCCCTACATCTATCAAAGCGCGAGCTGTGCCGAGATCGCCACGGAGTGCGGCGGCATGAGCCTTACCGAACACCGCGTTCAGCCTTCCTAGGCTGGGTTTGTCCGAGATAGCCATGGCTTGATCACCGAACATGTCGGCGATGCCCAGCGACGAACCTTCATACCCCAGAGCGATTGATGCCCTTCCCCGGACCCAAACACGGGTGTCAGTATCACCGGATCTATCGGCAGCCTCGGCGGCCATTCGATACCAGCTAATAGCCTTTGCGCCATCCGAACCAGGAATGGTTTTTGCGAAGAGCGTCATAAGACGCGCCGCTACCGTCCACATGCGAGGCTGGTCTAATTGTTGCTGCAAAGTAACTAGCTCACTGGCTAGGCGACGTTGGATATCCTGAGCGCCCATCGACATATAGTCAGTTCCATATGCGGCTAGCTTAGCTTCCCAATCTTCAATACTCGGGCCGTCCCCGCGTAATCGAGCAGAGAACCCTTCCTGTATCAGGTCGGCGGCTACGCGGGGGGCAATTGCTGTAGCCGCAATATCAGCTATGAAGGTCCGACGCTTCATTGACTCGTGCTCCAACACGGACAGGGGCGTGTCCAAGGCGGTGGACAGGTGGCGGAGCCAAAAAGCGCTTGGCTCGAATTTCCCCGACTCCCAATTACGGGAAATGTACTCGCGCGAAATGCTTGAGCCCGACAGCATGCAAAGTTCATCGGCGAGGCGGCTTTGTGACCACCCCCGCGCGACCCTCAAATCTTTGATCAGTGCCCCGAGGCTCATACCTCCATTGTGCCTCGCGAAGCGGCCGACCGCTTCGGGGTGTCACTACGCGGGATCAAACTGCCACTAGCAGTGCCACTAGCGACCGGCCCTAGGCGGTAACAGACTGTAGCCATCCCATACCACTTGGGTTAGCCGACAGGGGGCCGAAGCGATGACAGAGGGCGTGGCGACGTTGAGAAAGGTTGGCAAAGCTAGTCCGGGGGTGGAGTGGAAAGCCGCTCGGCGGTTTCACCTGATTACGAAGGAAAGAGTTCCGCAGGTCGTAGCGGAGGGTGCCGTCTGGTCATCCGGCGCTATTGCTCTGCACCACCCCGGATATCCGCCGTCGACCTCGATTTGGGCCGGTATTCACGATGTCTTGAGCAAATACGGCGCAGATTACGAAATCGAATGGGTGGACGCCGGGCCGGAGATCTCGCGAACTGCCCTGCCACAACCGGCGCAGCCTGCGAGGAACGGCAAAGGCTGGCCGTTGCACGACGCCGACCGCTGCAAAGGTATCGGCGAGTGAGCCAACTAATGAGTGTCGATTTCAAAGAGACCCTTGTGCAAGCTGGCATCTTTCTTGCCTGCTGCGGCGCCGGATTTTGGATCACTGCGGCTTGGGTGCATCACAAGCGCAACCGGACATAGCTATTCATAACGGGGATCACTAATGAAGGTTGCCGCCTACGCGCGATGGTTCGATCATCTGTCGGAATCCGACATTACCGAGCTTCAGTCGAGAATGTTCCGCGCTGCGCACTCTCGCGGACTAACAGTCCACTACATGTTTATCGACGAACCGAAGGGCCAACGTAGTTTCGAGGCGGCTCTGTTTGAACTGGCCCGTACAGCGCAGAGGTATTTCATTGTCCCGAGTCTTGATCACCTCGCCGATATCGACTGGGGTAGCCCGTTAAAGGTCGTTGAAGAACTCACGTTCCGTCGAATCGAAGTGATCATCACACCCTGACATACGTCGATTTTAAGCGCTGTAAATCGTAGCTCAACTAGCGGGGATTGAAATGAAGGCACCGGAAACTAAAAGTGATCGGGAGACGTCGGCGACCGATGAAGTAATCGTGTCGGGGAAGTCGTGCAATCACTATTGGTATGACGGGTTCCAATCGCATCGGTGCAGAAAGACGACGGAACACGAGTTGCACGGATGCAATTGTCAGGCCACATCACCGAACGATGCCGCGAAAGTTCACGCGGCAAAGGCCGTTTTCAAGAAGAGAAGTCAGGCGTAGTCAATATGAGTAGACCCGTCAGGGTGCCTGGTGAGCATTTGGGAAGGGGCGAGCCTTCCCGGATGCCCGTTCACACCTGACGACGGCGGGGCGTGCGTGGCGTGACCATTCCGCCCATACGGAAAAGAGAACCACGCGCGCCCTGCCGTATCCAAAGCTCGCAATTCCCCGCTCGCGGCGTACCCCTGTACAGCCCTCACAGCGAGCGAGGAATTGTGAAAACCCGTTGTTCTCCGCGTGCCCGAGCACGCGGGGAACACCGGGGCCCAACAACTGAATAGCTTGTATCCAAATCTACGGGAGGGTTTTTCATGCCTAGGTTTACGCGGTTCGCTTGTGTGGCGGTTGCATTCGCTTTGACTGGTGGGTTGAGTGCGGTTCCCGCGTCGGCGGGTGAGGTTGAGCCGTCGCGGCCTCCGGCGGATTGGTCGATGGGAAGTCAGCAGACACCGAAGGCGTCCGCTGCGCCGTGGGGTTGTCATGGCCACGCTGACCCGCCCGGAAAGGTGATCATGGCTGACGATTCACCCGGCGTTGGATTCGATGCGTACACCGAGTGTTTCGGCGCTTTCGGAACGCAGAAGACATGTATCAAGTTGCAAGAGAAGGACTACTACGGGACGTTCTACGACCGCACGAAGTATCGGTGCTCCGCAGAAACCGTAAAGTTGAAGTCGTATCGTTTCAGTTCCGAATCCTGCAAGGGAGCTGGGTTCGGAATCTTCCGAGTGTATGCGCGATCGACCGCGTTCCCGGAGGCAGCGGCGGTACACTCGTACGGTTCATCGAAGTCGGCAACTTTGTGCCAGGGATACTAGACAGGTGACCGTATGACCACTGCCGATTGGCATATGTCGTCCGAGGATTCATCCACTGCGACCGCTGCAAATGCAAGCGTGTGGCACGCCAGCATCCGCGCGACCGGTGCGATTAGGAACGCGCCCCGGGATCTCGAATGCTGGTTCCGGAATGATGATGTTGTGGTGCGCGATCAGTCGGGGGCAATGGTGTGGCTCGACCTCGGGGATACGGTCACTTATCGCAATGGGGACGGCTCGCTGGTCGTGTCCCGTGAGGATGATGACGGGGAGTTGTTCACTCACCCAGCGCCGGAGGCAGTCGCCTTACAGAGCCGTTTAGCGGCTCTGGCATGGCTCGGTGTACGGGAGCCTTACCAGGCAGATGAAGAACAACTTGCCTTCCTTAACCGGCCCGCCGTCCGCGTTTCGTTAGCAGGCGGTGAGTTCGACAGAATCGAGGTCGTGATCGACCAGGAATCAGGTGTGACGCTGGAGATTAGCGCGCATCACCCGATCCACGGACCTTCAAGGGTTCAGGTCACGGCTTTTGAGTCTTCGGAGGAAATGCCCGCGTTGCCGACAGCCTGAATTCCGCACTCACCAACTGAATAAGTCTCACCCAAGAACGTAGCCCGTGACCGCAACTCACGGTGTACCTACCCCCGAACGACTGAGGGTAGGTGCGCCGTAGCGGTCACGGGTTTCTTGTTGCTCTGGGCAATGAACGTGCGAATGCACGTGCAAGTGCGGATGCGAACGCGTGTGCAGCGACTGAGTGTGAATCCACGACCACCCCGGGTTGCAAACCAGGAGTCCTGGCTTTCGTAATCCGGGTGGTCGGCAGGGTCGGCAGGCGAGATGCTGATCTCACCGGCGAGCCTTTCGACGGTGATCTAAGGGGTTGACAGGCGGGCGTATGGCCATTGCACGTTCCTGCAACCGAGACCCAAGGGTCTTGTATCTGTGGTTGCTCGGGGCAATGATGGTCGACCTGTTCAGCGGATGGGAGGTTGTTGCCGACAGCATCGAAGGCGCCAGGATCTAGTTATCCACAGGGCTTCTGACGCAGTTGCGCGGTTTGTGCTGGACTGGAGATCGAGGGGAACCCGCCCCGAGGCTGCGAAGACTGAAGGAGGTGATTGCTTGCGTTCAAGTCAGCAAAGTTGGTTTTCGACTCGCTGTGCGTGTGGTGCACCGAAGGCGAAATTCCAAGCTGGCTGCAAGAAGTGCATGAGCCGCTACCGCTATGCGCGCGGCGCTCGCACAAAAGATTGCCGGTGAACCTCACCACAGGCAATCAACGGGGTTGCCCTCTCTCTCACATTCGAGGAGATCGAGAGGGGGTGATGATTCTTTGTTGTCAGTGTCTCTGTTCGTTGCTTTCGGGGTCGCTGCGGGCGTGATGCTCTTTTTCAAGCGCACCAGCCTTTTGCAGTTCCTGATTGCTGCGGGATTCGGGTTCTACCTGGCCCGCACGAGCTCGGCACCTGAGATCGCGGATTTTATTTCGCGAATCACGGGGGCTAGCTGATCGGCGCGGAAACACTTGCCGGGTTCGGTCTTTCGGGGTGGAGTTGTTGTTCCCGGACCCGGCGCCTTTCCGGCCCAAAACCATAAAGGTCTAAATTTTTTTGTTAGGCCCAGGCCGGCTGATGAAAACCATTTTCAGTAAGCGATTAGAAGGGAGTACCGCATGAATCCAATTTTCCGTGTTTAAGAGTTTGGTGGTGACCTGTTGTCTTTTGTACCTCGTATGACCCTTCATGACATTGATGCTGTCCGCGCCCGATTTGAGGCGACTTTGCGCGTGGGCACGATGGACGACCTTTTCCGCGCGGCTGTTCTGTCGTCGTGCGATGTCCCCGAGCTGGTGACTGAGGTTTACCGGCTGCGGGCACGCTGGCAGATTCTTGAGGCTGCCTGCCTTGCTGGTTTGGGCATGGCGATCGAGTACGACCCTCGCCCGCTGGACATGTGGTTTGCGGATTCCCCGTGGGTATTCGTGACCGATGCCCTGCCGATGCCTCCGGCTTTTCACCCGCTGGCACAGATGATTCCTGCGCGGCGGTGGGGTGGTCAGTCCCTGTGATGCGCAGGCGGAATTACCGTGGTGCGGCCTCTCCCTATGGGAGGGGCCGCCCCGGCCGCCATGGCCGGAGAGATGAAATGTGGATTGTTCCCGTCCGGCAAGGCGGCGACATCTTCTACGTGGGCGACGAATTCTTTCGTGCCCTCTGGCGTTACCGCGCCGAGCTGGCCCCCGTGTATTGGCTCATTGGCGCGATGCTGGCGGGTGCGTGGCTGCACAGGATTGGGGCGAATGCGTGGGTCCTGCCTGTGCTGGCCGGATTGACAGGATTGGTGCTACTCGCCTTCCGGCCCGTTGCGCTTGTCACTCGCTATCCGTTGCTGAATCGGTGGCGGGTCCGGCTGTGGGGAACCGGATTTATCCTGTCTATTTCCGCGTGGCTCACGGTCGCGACCATCATTGGCCCGACTGCCGGACGAATGGAGCTTGCCGCGTTTCTCGCGACGTGCGTGTTTGCGGTGCCGTGGATTTGGCGCGAGGACAGGCGACGCCTGACCAAGGTGCGCATTCTGCGGGATCGGTTCCCTGATACCGCCGACGCTGCCGGACTCACCGGCGCAAAAATGGTGTCGGCGGTCATCGACAAATGGGGTTGGACCGCGCGAATCAAACTCAGGCGCGGTCAGCACTGGACCGAAGCAATGAACGCGATTCCCAAACTGGAATCGGCCATGGGCGCCCGGAATGGCGCCTTGCGCGTCGAGTCGGTAGCGGATGATGCCGGATCATTCACAATGCGAATGGTTGAGGTTGACCCGCACGCGGAACCGATCGAGTGGGTACCTCGTCCGGGGAAACGCAACCAGTCGATCACACAGCCGCTCACGGTTGGTGTGTTCGAGGATGGTTCCGACATTTCGGTGCCGTTCCTGCGCAAGCATGTCTTGATCGGTGGCGCTACCGATTCGGGCAAGTCCGGCCTACTGAATGTGATTCTCGCGCGGCTCGCTGAATGTGGCGACGTCGCAATGTGGGGAATCGACCTCAAGGAAGGGATGGAACTCGCGCCCTGGTCGCGAGTCCTTGACCGTCCAGTTGCCACGAACAACGAAACTGCCGAAGAATTATTGGCAGCCGCGGTTGATGAATTGGAAAAGCGCGCAAATTTTTTGATGGCCTCCGGCCGGCGTGAGTGGGATCCGAAAATTTCAGCCCCCGCACTATTCATTATCATCGACGAATACGCGGAGCTCTCGAAGAAATGTCAGAGGCTCGCGGATTCGATTGCGAGACGTGGCCGCGCGTTGTGCGTGAACCTGATTATCGCGACCCAGCGACCGACTCAGAAAGCGATGGGTGAAGGTTCGGCGCTGCGGTCCCAAATGAATATCCGGTTCTGCCTGCGGGTGAATGAGCGGCCGGACGTCGATCTCATTCTTGGTGCGGGGAAACTCTCCGCCGGATGGGATACGACCATGTTCGACGGACCGGGGAAATTCCTCGTGCACGGCCCGGGGCTGGACACGCCCCGGCGCGGCAGGGCGTACCGGATCAAGGACGGCGAAGTCCGGGTGACAGCCGAGCTGCACGCCAGGCACGCCGACACAGGACCAGCCGGAAGCCCTGAGAGCGGTTCTCAGGCCCGTTCGGGGGTCCGGGGGTCCAGTGGGTCACCCTCGGGCGTCTCGGGGCCGGAAATGGCGCTCTGGGCCGCTCTGCAAGCCGCGCCTGACGACGGGGTCACCGTGGCCGATCTGCGGGCCGCAACCGGCCAGAGCGTGCCCAGCCTCTACCGGCGCTTGAACGCGCTGCGGGCAGCCGACCAGGCCACGCAGATCAGCCACGGCCGGTGGCGGTCCATGCGCCCCTTCCCAGCCGACCCGAGCGAGCCGGGAGGAGACCCCGAATCTCACTCTGAGTGATCTTCTCAAATTCTCAAAATCTCGCGCGCGCCCGCACGCTGAGGCACACATCCGAGAACTTGAGAATTTGGAACGATGCTCCCTGACCGCCACTGTCAGTGACGATCGCCGCTAGCAGTGGCGGGAGGCGGTGGCAGGGCCACCGCGAGGGGTTACGCGCTGGCCCTGCCGTTGCCTCACGCAACGACCGGAGGTGACTCCGAAGTTGAGCGCGTGCGACACACAAACACTATCCCAGCCGGTAAACACAAAACGCCGGATTGGAGGTGAATAGCCGACGCCTGCCCGTAAACAATCCGACAGCCCCGCCGAATCCACGGCGAGAAAGGAGAAGCCAAAACCACCCCGGATCTATAAACCGGACGATCCCGAAATCCTGGCGTTAGTCGCAAAGATGCCATTACCGCCACCCGAGGTAGCCGCGCGCATTGCGCGCATACTCGGATACGACAAACCCGACAAAACTTCTGCGTAACAAAGACTGAGGGCTGCAAGCAAATTGCTTGCAGCCCTCTTGTCTTGCTGTGCGCGCAGGTCAGGAATCCGATTCGCCGTTGGCGAACTCCGATCCCAACAGGCCGTGCCACTGCACGCGGTCAGTCAGGGGAATGTTGTCTTTGCGCAGCGCCTTCGTGACGGAGAACGGCCCGAGAATCCGGATCAGCTCACGCTTTGCTTCGATCTCCAAAGCCATGATTTTGCGTTCCGCCTGCGGGCCGATCACGTTCCGCAGAAGTGAGGGCATCGAAAGCTCATTGGCGCGGTCACGGGCCGCCGCAATCTCTGCCTCGTACTGCATTTCAAACCGGGCAATGATCGTCGGCTTTGTCTTCGCCAGGGCAGCTTCCTTGAGCCACGCTTCCCACTCGCTTTCAATTCGCTTCACTTCTGCCCTTGCATCACTCAACGCTTCGTCATTCGCAGAGAACGTTGCAAGCAAAAGTTCTTCAATGTCCTCACGGGAACACCAAGCGGCCACCGTTGAGAGAATGAACGAGTCGAGTTCTTCCATGGGCAGGGACCAGCAGTTCTTTCGGTAACACCTGTAAATGAAAGTGATGTAGGAACCCTTCTCAACTGGCGGTTGCCCGCTGATCGGGCTACCGCAGTTGTCGCACAACCCAATGTAGGAAAGGACGTACTTTCCACTTCCCGCACGGGTCACGAATCGCTTTTCACTGTTCAGCAGTTCATTGACCGACCAGTAAAGCTCATCCGAAACCAGCCGCTCCCATTGGCCCTGCCCGACGACTTCCCCCAGGTGAACACTCTTCCCGATATAGACAGGATTAAGTGCCCACTTCCGGATGACAGCCCTGCCGATGTGGCCACCCTTGAGACTCAATACGCCGTTCGTCGCTAGGTCATCCTCAATGCGATGAATTGCTATACCGGCATCAAGACGCTCGAATACATTGCTGATGATCTTCGCACGGGTGTATCGGTAGATTGACCCGTCAGCGCGGATACCCTCTTGCGGCTCATCATCGGGGAGCTGTGCGACGAATGCCCCAGTCTTTTCGTCATAGATCCGGCGATAGCCAAAGTTGAGTTTCCCGGGCGGAAGGCCCTGCATTGCAGCGCCATACTTTCCGCGCTTGACGTTCTCGTGAGTTGCAACTGACTGGTCTTCGGCCTGCACAGCCTGAAACCCGAGACTCATCAAATCCGCACGAACCCGCAGATCGTACAGTTGCCCACCGATCAGCCAGAAATACAGGCCGACCCGAATGCAAAGCTCGCGCAGATGCACATAAACCGCGAGGTCGCGGTTACTGCGGGCCAATTCGAACATGATCAGGACATCGCCTTCACCGGATTCGATGTCCTCTAGCAGAACCTCATAATCCGGGCGCTTCTTGATCCGAGCATACTTAGAAGCCGAAATATTGTTGTCGAAGTACGTCTTAAGGACCGTCCAGCCGTTCCGGCCAGCTTCTCCCTTTCCAAGGTCGAGCTGATCACCCACCGACTTCTCACGCTTCTTTTCATCCTGACTAGCGCGCGCATAAACCAGCGCCATAATCCGAGCGCCAGCAGCCAACAACGCCATTTTGTCCGCGTACACGTGCCGTTTACGACTCATCCCCAGACCTCCCGTGGTGTCAATGAAACCACGACAAGCGTCTAACGATCTTTGGCCTCGGCGTACGGACCGTCGGTGGTCACCCGCTGGCGGCCCTCCGTCCGGTAGAGCTTGGCGCCGGCCGCGGGACCGAGCGCCTGGCCGGAGACCAGCTCGCCCTTGGCCGACAGGTCGGTCAGGAGCTCCTCGAAATCCTTGTTCATCGCTTCCTTCTCGGCGGCCGGAATCGCCCGGCCGATCTCGGTGAAGTCGATGGTCGGGTGGCCCCACGGCTCGGGGTTCGAGTGGATCAGGATCAGGTACTTCACGACAGCCTCCTAGGTTGGATACCCGCGACGTCGGAGCCGCTGATCAGTCCTCGACATTCTGCGCGCAGAGTTTTCGCCAGCTCCGGCACCTCGGCCGCGCGGCGTGCCACACCGGCCAGCAGATCGGCCACCTGCACCCGCGGATCGTGCCGCGAATCAACCTGCCGGACGCCAACCAACGGCGGCAGAGCCGGTACGGCGGACGCCGCAAGGTAACTGGCCAATCGGGCGACCCGATGCCGGGTCAGCGCACTTTGCTCATCGTGCACGACCGCCACCGACCGCTGCCCAGCGCTCCAGAACAGCGCGGTCTCGGCCAGCGCGGGGACCAGCGGCTCCAGCGGCGGCGGGATCGCCGGATCGTCCTCGATCAGCCGCAGCACGATCTCCTCGACGCGACTCCGCTCGATCGGCAACTCATCCGGCAGTTCACTCGGCAGCAAGGCGAAGAACCGGTCGATCGCCTCATGGTCGAGCAGCCGCAACCGCTTGGTCCGGGTCAGCACCAAGAACGCCCGCAGGAACTCCGTTCGAAACCGCAGTACGTCGATGCTCGCGCCGAAATCCCTGCCGAGTCGCGTCCCATCGCCGTACGAGGGTTCTCCCGTGAAGAGCTCGAGCACCCGCGTCGCGACGTACGTCGTCTTGTCGATCACGTGCACATGCGCCCGGCCGTCAAGCGCGATCAGGAACCGTTCGAGCGCCGCCCGTTGGTCCGGCCGCAGCAACCGGTTCGACTTGTACTCCTTGGTCGTCCGAGCCCTGACACCGCCGAGGAGCTCGACCGCCTCCGGAATGCTGAGGTCGACGGAGGCGTGAGTGATCACCGGCGCGGCCGGATCGAGCAGGTTGGTTCCGGAGAACCCGGATTCGTCACAAGCGATCTCGAAGTCGGACATCGGCAATCCCTCAAGGACAGGCGTGCCGCCCATCATTGATCGCGGAGCCAGATGGCACCACCGAATAACTACGGCTTGCGGGCGAGCGCGCCGATCACCAGGCGGGCGGCGCCCGTCGGGCTGAGCGTGGTCTGCTCCCCGGCCGGCCACCAGTGCGCCAGGTCCGTGATGCCCGGCTCGAAGATCTCCAGGCCGGTCACTGCCTCGGTGATCTCGTCATAGGTGCGGAACCGCAGCCGCGGGAAGTACTCGCGGAACTTCCCCTCGACCGAGGAAGCGAAGCCGGCCAGCCGGGTGCCGTCGTTCGGGTTCATCGGGTGCGTGAGCGCGATGAAGGAGCCCGAGGGCAGCGGGGCCAGGTAGTCGTCGAAGAGCTGCCGCAGCTTGCCGTTGTCGGCCAGCGTGTGCAGCACCAGGCCGAAGATCAGCCCGACCGGCTTCTTCAGGTCGAACGCCTGGGTCAGTGCCGGGTGCTCCAGCACTGTCGCCGGGTCAAGCAGATCGGCCGCCGCGAAGAACGCGCTCCGGTCATCGGCGAGCAGCGCCTGCCCGTGCGAGATCGCGGTCACGTCGTTGTCGACGTACAGCGTCCGGGCCCAGGGGTTTGCGGCGAGGACGACGTCGTGGAGATTGCGCGCCGACGGCAGACCACAGCCGAGATCGAGGAACTGGTCGACTCCGGCCTCGGCCATCCGGGCGATCGCGGTCGCGATCCAGCGCCGGTTCTCGGTCGCCAGCTGCGGGATCTCCGGGGCCGTCTTGAGCAGCTCGGCGAAGACCTGCCGGTCGACCTCGAAGTTGTTCTTGCCGCCCAGCATCAGGTCGTAGATGCGGGCATCGGAGGGCCGATGAAGATCGAGCTCCGGCCCGATCCGGCGCGTGACGTCACCTTCCGGCATCGCCCGAACCACCTCGCTCCAAAAATCCGACTGCGTTTATCGAGAAAAACATCCGAAAAGCCAACTTGCCCGGAAGGCTATCGCGCACCCGGCCCACGCCCGCAAACGGGGCGCGTCGCGGAACTCCCACTCCGAATCTTCCGCCCCGCGGGAGATTCGGGCAACCCCGGTGGTAAACGCTTGCCAGCACCGGTACGGCGACCACACACTGAGCGCCAGCTTCGCCTCCACCGCCCCGATTTCCCCCGGAGAACCCCATGCCACTCGGCCGCCGTACCTTCCTGACCGCCACTCTCGCGACCACCGCTGCCCTCGCCGGGACCAGCTCGGCGCGCGCCGCCACCCAAGCCGTCCAGGTCCAGAGCATCGACGCGCTGCGCCAGGCCATCGCGTCGGCCCAGCCCGGCGCCGAGATCGTGCTCGCCAACGGCACCTACACCGTCAGCGGCAGCCAAGGCATCCCGGTCTCCGGCCGGCACGGTACGGCGGCCGCACCGATCGTCGTACGGGCCGCATCGGTCGGCGGTGTGACGCTGAACGGCGACCGCGGCTTCGTGCTCGCCAATTCGTCGTACATCGTGCTGTCCGGCTTCAAGCTGCGGCAGAAGACCACGTTCGAGATCCCGACCACCTGCACCAACATCCGGATCAGCCGCAACGACATCCAGGTCGCGAACACCGAGGGCGTGAACTACGTCGTGGTCCGCGCCGACAACACGGTCGTCGAACGGAACCACTTCCACCACAAGTCCACCCTCGGCGTCTTCCTCGCCGTCGAAGGGCCCGGCTCGGCCGGGATGGCGCGCGGCGTACGGATCGTCCGGAACTACTTCGCCGACCACACGTACGGCGGCGCCAACGGTGGTGAGCCGATCCGGCTCGGGCTCAGCGGCCGGTCGCTGAGCGACGCCGCGGCGACCGTCGAGGAGAACCTGTTCGAGCGCTGCAACGGCGACCCGGAGGCGATCTCGACCAAGTCGTCGGGCAACCTGATCCGCGCCAACACGATCCGGAACAGTGTCGGCGGGATCGTGCTGCGGCACGGCAACGGGAGCCGGGTCGAGGGCAACTTCGTCGTCGCCGGCGGCAACGGCATCCGGATCTACGGCAACGACCACCTGGTGGTGAACAACTATCTGGAGAACCTGACGCTGGCCGGCATCGTGCTCGGCAGCGGCAACGTCAAGGACCACAAACCCGAGGACTCCGCCGAGAGCCGCAAGGGCAACGACGCACCGGACCGGGTGACGATCGCCCTCAACACCGTCCTGTCGTCGCCGACGGCGATCAGTGGCGAGTCCATCCGGACCATCGCTCCCGCGGGCTGCGTCATCGCCGACAACCTGCTCGTCGGCGAGGCCGGCCGGGAGCTGGTCTCGATGCCGTACCTGCAGGGCATCACCTGGTCCGGCAACATCCTCTGGGGCGCCGCCGGTAACGGCAACATCCCGGCAGGCGGATTCAGCCGTCAGGATCCGAAGCTCGCCAACTTCGCGGACGGAGTCAAGCGGCTGGGCGCCGGGAGCCCGGCCATCGACGCCGCCAGCCGCACCTATTCGTCGGTATCGCTCGACCTTGACGGTCAGCCCCGATCCGGTCGCGCCGACGTCGGCGCAGACGAGTACACCGCCGTCACCCCGGCAACCCGCAAGCTCTACCCGGCCGATGTGGGCCCGGCCTCCTGATACGTTCGTTCCCCATGGCAAAACTCCTGTATTCGGTGACCATGTCGGCCGACGGCTTCATCGCCGGACCGAACGGCGATATGCAGTGGATGCAGTCGTACCTGGCACCGAATGCGGAGATCGATGAGCTGATCCCGCAGATCGGTTCGATCCTGGTGGGTCGTCGTTCGCACGACGGCGACGACCCGCACAAGGGTGAGCCGGGCGAAGGCGAGGCGTTCGGCGGCGGGTGGGACGGACCGCTGTTCGTGGTCACGCATCGGCTGCCGGAGACAACGGAACCAGGCGTCACGTACGTCGATCAGTTGCCCAAGGCAATCGCCGCGGCGAAGGACGCGGCCGGGGACAAGTACGTGAACATCATCGGCGCCGATATCGCTCGCCAGTGTTTCGCGGCCGATGAGGTCGACGAGGTGCTGCTGCTCGTCCTGCCGGTCTTTCTCGGCGACGGTACGCGAGTGTTTGCCGAGCCGGGTGGGCGCAACATCCGGCTCCAGCCTCACCCCGGCAGCACTTCACGATTCGACGTACTGCGTTAGCGCTCGCCGCATCAGCGCGCGGATTTCGACGTACCGGCCCTCGGTGCAGGCGTCCGGCAGGAGCCGGGCGAGCTCGACGGCGCGCGCCTGATCCTCGACGTCGATCAGGTAGTAGGCGTCGATGGGGGCAGGCCCGGCGCGGTCGGGCAAGGTCACGGTGAGCTGCTGGTGGGCCAGCAGTTCACCGCCGATCAGCTCACCGGCTTCGTGAGCTGTTTGCTCGAAGGTGGATCTGTGCAGGTCAGCGCGGGTCTCGCCGTGCAGGATCAACAGGAATCTCATCGGCAGGCTCCTCTCGATAAATAGACGGAGCCAGCGGTGCAGCTTTGACATGATGGCGCGATGTTCGTGCACACCGAGCGGTTGACCTTGCGCCGTTTCACCCCCGGCGATGCGGCCGCGTTCGAGGCCTATCGATCGAACCCCGAGGTCGCCCGCTACCAGGGGTGGGAGGTGCCGATCCCCGACCCGCTCGCCACGGTGACCAGCTATGGCGAGGGAGATCCGGATGCGCCCGGCTGGTTCCAGTACGCAGCCGACCTGGACGGCGTACTGATCGGAGACCTCGGGGTCAACCTGCACGAGAACCTGATGCAGGCCGACCTCGGCTTCACCCTCGCACCGACGTACCAGGGCAAGGGCTACGCGATCGAGGCGGTGCGCGGTCTGCTCGATCACCTGTTCGCCGTGAAGAACCTGCACAAAGTGTCGGCCGAGTGCGATGCCCGCAACACCTCATCCGCGCGACTCCTCGAGCGGGTCGGCTTCCAGCGCGAGGGCCTGCGCCGATCGCACACGTGGATCAAGGGCGAGTGGACCGACGACCTCTTGTACGGCGTCCTGCGCAGCGACTGGCTGAGCGGCTAAGCGACCGCCGACGTGAGCGTCACGCCGGTGAGGTTCTCGGCAGCAGTCCACAGGCGGGCGGCATCGGCCTCGTTGCGGGCGCGCTTCGGCTGGTTGGTGAGTTTGGTGGCGCCGACCAGGCCGAAGAAGCCCGAGGGACCGTAGTAGGCGCCATGGCGGGCGTCCGGGCTGGTGGCGGCGTACAGGAGTGGTTCGGTGCCTTCGGCAACTTCCTGGGAGGGGAGGACACGGCCGAGGATGCGGTTGACCAAAGGCTCCGAGCGATCGTTGCCGAGGGAGGCGCCGGCGCTCTGCAGGTTGGTGTCGGTGAAGCCGGGGTGCGCGGCGACGGACAGCAGGTTCCAACCGCGATCGGTGGCGAGTTTGGCGAGGTGGTTGCTCATCATCAGATCGGCGAGCTTGGACTGGGCGTAGGCCATTGCCGCGCTGTAGCGCTTGTCCCAGTTCAGGTCGTCGAAGTTGATTCGGCCATAGTTCGCCGTCCCGCTGCTCATCGTGACGATGCGCGGGGCGGGCGCCGCCAGCACCAGCGGGAGCAGGTGCAGGGTGAGCGCGAACGGGCCGAGGAAGTTCGAGCCGAACTGGAGCTCGAAGCCGTCGGCGGTGCCGAAGCGGGTCGGCGGGTGCATCACGCCGGCGTTGTTGATCAGCAGGTCGAGGTGCGGCTCATCGGCGGCCAGGCCCTCGGCGAACTCGCGCACCGAAGCCAGGTCGGCCAGGTCGACGCGGCGAACCTCGAGCTGGGCGTTCGGGACCTCGGCGAGGATCTCGGCACGGGCGGCCTCGCCCTTGGTGACAGTCCGGACCGCCATCACGACACGGGCGCCGGCCGCGGCCAGCCGCTTGGTGGCTTCCTTGCCGGTACCGCTGTTGGCGCCGGTGACGACAGCGAGCTTGCCGGTCTGGTCGGGAACGACGTACATGAGAGCCTCCGAGATAAAAGACTGCTGGTCTGTTATGACTTCGACGTTATCAGACCGCTGGTCCGATAACAACAGACCGTCGGTCTGTAGGCTGTGACCGTGACGACCTTTCAGCGAGCGCGCAGCGAGGAGCAGCGGGCTGTCCGGCGGCAGGCGATCCTGGCCACGGCCGCGGAGATGCTGACCGAGATGCCGGTCAGCGACGTCAGCCTGAACGAGCTGAGCCGCCGCGTCGGTCTGGCCAAGTCGAACGTCCTCAAGTACTTCGACTCTCGCGAAGCCATCCTGCTGGAGCTGTCCGGGACCGAACTGCTCGCCTGGGTCGACGATCTGGCCGCCGGAGTTGCCGCAATGCCGTCGTCCGCTTCGCTGGCGGAGCGCTCTGCGCTACTGGTGGAGGTGGTCGTCAGCAGCGTCAGCGCCCGGCCGGTCCTCTGCGACCTGATCAGCGCTCAGGCGTCGGTCCTGGAGCGCAACATCTCGACCGAGACGGCACTCGCCTTCAAGAGAACGGCGGCCGGCGCGTTCGAGCGAATGATCGAGATCGTCACGATCGCGCTGCCGGAGATCGGCCGCGAGGGCGCGATGCGCTTCATCCCCCCGGCCAGCATGCTGGCCGGGGCGCTGTGGACACACGCCCACCCCACCCCGGCCATGATCTGCGCCTTCGACGCAGACCCGTCCCTCGCGCCACTGCGGATGGAGTTCGAGCCGACCCTGCGCGAGCACCTCACCACGCTGCTGACCGGCGTCCTCCCCCGCTAGTGATCAGGGCAGGTAGTAGTTCGGGTTCGGCAGCTTGAAGGTGCGGTCGGCGTAACCGCCCTTGAGGTCGGAGTACTGGTCGCCGAAGTTCGCGACGATGTCGTACCCGAGCGACTCGATGTGCGCGCGAGTGGCCGACTTGTAGTGGATCGTCGTACACGATCCCTTCGGGTCCGCCGCACAAGCCTGCTTCAGGTACGCCGGGTAGTCCGCCACCGCAGGCTTCGTGAACAACCCGTCCTCGCCGTTCGGCAACCCGGTCGGCTTCGGATAGCCGGCATCGACGCCAACCCCGTCCGCCGTCAGATTCCCCAACGTCGCCGGCTCCTGCGCAGCACCCCGCCCGGTCAGGAAGAACACCGCATACCCTTCCCGCTCGGCCGTCTTCACCAGGTCCACCATCCCCGGTACGGCGGGAAACTTCTGCCCCAGCACGAATTCCGCATTGCTCGCCGGCGTGTACGCCCAGTTGCTGGCAATCTCGTAGTTCCAGGTGGCCAACGCGGTGTCGTCGACATCCAGCAGGATCGCCTTCTTCTTCCGGCTGTGGTGCGGCGCCGCCAACGACCGTTTCCCAGCCTGCGCCACCGCCACGGCCTCCCGCACATAGTTGCTGCTGGCACCGAACGTCCCGGTACCGAGCGGGTCCCCGTAGTAGTTCCGCAACTGCTGCCGCAACACGTCGATGTTCGTGACATCGCGCTCCTTGTGCGGCGTCGACGTCTGAATAGCCGGCTGCTGCGCCGCCACCCCCGCCGAATACGCCACTCCCCCGACCACCGACGTGACCGCGACTGCCGCCGTACCGACGGCAACCATCCGCCGCGAGATGCGGATACCCATGATGACCTCTCCCAGAACGATTGACCTTGCAGCAAGCTAAGCCTTCCGATGACCAGATGTGAGATGACATCTGTCATGGGTCGCTGGCCCGGTCAAGGAATCCGCAACACCCCGACGGCAGATCTGGCACGAGACCTGCGGCGAATTCGGCGTCCAACCAGCGGCAAATTCGGCACATACAGTGCGGCAGATCCGGCACTCCCCACACGACCCCCACTCCGCCCCCTCGCCCAGTGGGTTCAGTCGCGAGAGCCCGGTGGGTTCACTCGCGGCGGGCGGGGTACGCCGACTGAACCCACTCGGCCGACGGCACTCGAGTGGCGGCAGTGTGTCGCCGGAAAGCGCCATCCAGCGACACACTCCTTCCACTCGACAGCCGACTCCGCACACTCGCCCAGTGGGTTCACTCGCGGAAGCTCAGTGGGTTCACTCGCGGCGGGCGGGTGCGCCGAGTGAACCCACTCGGCGAATGTACGAGGCGCGCCACCGAGCGTGCGGAGATTGCCGCCGGAAATCGGTTGCCGGCAACACGCTCGTACCACTCGATTCGGCGCGACACGGTGGGTTCACTCGCGGAAGCCCAGTGGGTTCAGTCGCGAGAGCACGGTGGGTTCACTCGCGAGAGCACGGTGGGTTCACTCGCGGGGCGCGGAACAGGGCAGGCCGCTCGGGGGCGAGGGG
>NZ_SMKX01000099.1 GCF_004349055.1 Kribbella antibiotica | reverse complement strand
CCAGACGCCCGGGCAGCGGCATGCCCAGCCCCACCCCCGTCGCCGACTGAACCCCTCGGGCGTCGCCGAGTGAACCCACCGGGCGTTTAGCCGTCGAGTGTGCGGACCATGTCGTCGGATATCGATTGCCAGCCACACGGTCCGTTCACTCGCGAGGTTTCCGGGTCCCTGGCGAGTGGGTTCACCGTGCGACTGGTGTTGGCAATGGGGTTTGTACAAGAGGTCTTGAGTAATTGCCGAGGGCGGCTCGCCTGGTGGAGGGAAGGCGAAAGCCGTGAGATGCCCAGGAAATGGTGTGGGTGCAGGGTGGTGTGGCGGGGATCGACGAGAACAAGGCGCTGGTACGCCGTTTCCCAGCTCGGAGCGTTGTGAAGGTGGGATGAGTCACGTAAGGGTTGTTTGGAACAATGTCATTACCTGACGATGGTGTGTGTGCCTGATATCTCCACCTGGACCTTGATCTTCCTGATCCTCGCCGCGTTCTCGGCCGGCTGGATCGATGCGGTGGTCGGCGGGGGAGGGTTGCTGCAACTGCCCGCGATGTTGCTCGGGTTGCCGAATGCAACGCCCGCGCAGATCCTGTCGACGAACAAGATCTCGTCATTGTTCGGTACGGCGACCAGCGCGGTCACGTTCGGGGTCAAGGTGCGCCCGGACAAGAAGACCGTGATCCCGCTCGCGATTCTGGCCGGTCTCGGATCGGCGGCGGGAGCGGTCGTGGCGACGCGGATTCCGATGGCGTGGTTCAAGCCGATCGTGCTCGTGCTGCTGATCGGCGTTGCGATTTACACGGCGCTCAAACCCTCGCTGGGGGCGCGGACGGCGTTGCGGTTCGACGGGCGTGAGCACTATCTCGCGGCGTGCGGGGTCGGTGTCGTGATCGGTTTCTACGACGGCGCGGTCGGTCCGGGGACGGGCTCGTTTCTGATCTTCGCGCTGGTCGGGCTGCTCGGCTACAACTTCCTGCAGGCCAGCGCCAAGGCCAAAATCGCCAACGTGGCCACGAACCTGGGCGCGATCGGGATCTTCGCCCTGCATGGCGCGCCGCTGTGGAAGCTCGGTCTGATCATGGGTTCGGCCAACATGGTCGGCGGCCTGCTCGGGGCGCGGACCGCGGTGGCACGCGGCAGCAAGTTCGTCCGGGTCGTCTTCCTGGTGGTGGTGTCCGGTCTGATCCTCCGCCTCGGGTACGACGTCTTCTTCGGCTGAGACGTGAATGCAGTTGCTGGAGGCATCGGTCACGGGTCACACTGAACGCTGAGACATCGGCCAGGTCAGCAGCGATCACCGGCGGTTGCCAGGGATCGTCCTGCGCGTCGTCCTGGTGCGGATGCGCCGCTTTGCAACGGACAAAGCTCACGGTTCGCCCCGGTACACGTGCAATCCCGGAGCGCGGCTCTGCAGGCCCGGCTGCTCGTCATGAGCCGGAACCTCCGCCGCCGTTCCGGGCGCGTGCCGGGGCGAACTCCGTTCGGACGAGAGAAGGTGCAATGAAGGTTGTGGTGCAGTCACACGAGCGCGTGCTGGTGTATCGGGACGGTGCCTTCGAGGCACTGCTCGAGCCCGGACGCCACCGCGTCCCCAAGATCTGGCGGGTGCGTCGAGAGTCTGTCGACCTGCGGCTGCGTCAGCTGACGGTCAGCGGCCAGGAGATCTTCACCGCCGACGGTGTGACCGTTCGCGTCTCCGCCATTCTGCGCTGGCAGGTCAGCGACCCGCGCGCCTTCGCCGAGTACGCCGAGGCGCCGCTCGATCACCTGCACGCGGCGCTGCAATTCGCCCTGCGAGACGCGATCGGCCGGCGTGAGTTCGAGGCGCTGCTGCGACCGGACGTGCGCTCCGAGGTGAACGCCGAGCTCGCTGAGCCGGTCCGTGCCGAGGTCGCGGGCCTGGGCGTCACCATCATCGATGCGACGATTCGCGATCTCGTGCTGATCGGCGAGATCCGGGCAGCGCTGGCTGAGGCTGCGGTTGAGCGTCAGCGCGGCCGGGTTGCGCTCGAACGTGCTCGCGGTGAGGCGGCGGCCCTGCGGTCGCTGGCCAACTCCGCCAAGCTCCTCGACGACCACCCGGCGCTGGCCGCGCTCCGGATGATCCAAGCGGCCGGCGAGTCCGGCGCAACCGTCGTACTGACGCGCGACGGCCTCATCCCGCCCACGTCACGTTGAGCGCCGGCACCTTGCGGAACACGAGTCCGCGAGGTGCCGGTGACTCCGGAAGTAGCTGCAGGTCGGGCAACGTCAGTACGGCGGCCACAGCGGCCTGCGTCTCGAGTCGCGTGAGGTGCATTCCGAGGCAGATGTGCGGCCCGCTCGCGAAAGCAAGATGCCGTCGCGCATTGGACCGCCGTACGTCGAAGGTGTCCGGGTCGGGAAACACCTCGGGATCCCGGCCCGCGCCCGCCAGCGAGACGACCACGAGGTCGCCGCGGCGGATCTGTTGTCCGCCGAGCTCGACGTCGCGAGTCGCATACCGGTCAACCACTGCGGCCGCCGGCTCAAGCCGCAGCGACTCCTCCAGCGCATTCGGGAGGAGCGTGGGGTCGGCCCGCACAACCTCCAGCTGATCCGGATGGGTCAGCAGGTGCCACAGTGCGTTGGTGATCATCCCCTCGGTGGTTTCAATCCCACCAAACATCAGTACCGCGGCATTCGCCACGACCTCGTCGGTGGACAGCTTCCGAGCCGCCGCACCAAGTAACCCGTCGGATTCGATGCCCGAGGCAACATGTCTGTGCAGCTCGGCAAACGCGGCAGCACCCTCCGCGGTGACCGCCCGCCCAGCCGCAACTCCGGACACGGAGTCGGAGATCGCGGTGTACCAGTCGAGGACCGTGGACGCGGAAGCCTGGGGGAGTCCGAGCGAGTACGCGACCACCGCAACCGAGAGCGGCCCAGCCAAAGTTGTTCGTAGATCGCTGGGGGACTGAGCCAGTTCCATGAGATCCGCGACTGTGCGCTCCACCGGTCCGGCGAACCGGCGGCGCGTCTCCGCGAGGCCGAACGGCGACTCGAAGGGGGCGCGGTGAGCAGCGTGCGCGGCGCCGTCCAGGGAGAGCATCGAGGGCCCAACTACTTGGGCTGTGGAGAACCGCGGATCATCGACGGTGAAGGTCTCCGGGTCGCGCATGACGGCAACCGCCAGAGCCCGGCCGCTGACCACCCAGCCGCCCAAGGCGTCCATCCATCCGATCGGACGGATCACGGCCAAGGCCGCGTGCGGGTCGCGCTCGAGCTCGTCCAGAGTGACCATGCCACCACCCTAAACAGGTAGACCACACGCCTTACTGGTATTGCTGAGACAGATCTATTCTGAGTGATTCAGCAGGGTATCTGGTTACAAATCAGCCATCAGAGCCCTCTAGGGTGTGGCCCATGTCTGACAATTTGGTGCTGCTGCCTGCCGTCGATGTGGCGGACGGTCAGGCGGTTCGGCTGGTGCAGGGTGCGGCGGGCAGTGAGACGTCGTACGGCGAGCCGTTGGCGGCTGCGCTGGCGTGGCAGGAGGCTGGAGCCGAGTGGGTGCACCTGGTGGACCTGGACGCGGCGTTCGGGCGCGGGAGCAACCGTGAGCTGCTGGCCGAGGTGACCGGGAAGCTGGATGTGCAGGTCGAGTTGTCGGGCGGGATCCGCGACGACGACTCCCTGAAGGCCGCGCTGGCGACCGGGGCGCGCCGGGTGAACATCGGTACGGCGGCGCTCGAGGACCCGGAGTGGTGTGACCGGATCATCGGCGAGTACGGCGACCGGGTCGCGATCGGCCTGGATGTCCGCGGCCGGACGCTGGCGGCGCGCGGCTGGACGAAGGAAGGCGGTGACCTGTACGAGGTGCTCGAGCGGCTGGAGACGGCCGGGTGTGAGCGCTACGTGGTCACCGATGTGACGAAGGACGGCATGCTGCAGGGGCCCAACCTGGAGCTGTACCGCGATCTGTGTGCGCGCACGGCCAGGCCGATCATCGCCTCCGGCGGCGTCTCCAGCCTCGACGACCTGCGGGCGCTGAGCACGCTGGTCGCCGACGGTGTCGAGGGCGTCATCGTGGGCAAGGCCCTGTACGCCGGCGCGTTCACTCTGACCGAGGCACTCGAACTCACGCGTGGAGGCGACAAGTGAGTCTGGCCGACAAGCTCAAGGACAAGAAGGTCCTTGTCACCGGCATCACCGGTTTCGTCGGTGAGGCCCTGCTGCACCGGATGATCGGCGACCTGCCCGGCACGACCGTGGTGGCGATCATCCGGCCGAAGGGCTCGCTGACCGGCGCGATGCGGATGGCCCAGCTGCTGAAGAAGGACATCTTCAAGCCGTTCTACGGCGAGGGCACCCCGTACGCCGACGCCGAGGCGCTGACCGCGGACCGGATCGAGGTCGTCGAGGGCGACCTGTCCGACGTACCGGCGTTGCCGAACGATCTCGACATCGTCGTGCACTGTGCCGGTGACGTCAGCTTCGACCCGCCGATCCACGAGGCGTTCACGACCAACGTGCTCGGTACCAAGAGCCTGCTCGAGCGGATCGACGAGAGCCGGCAGGGGACGGATCGCAAGATCCACTACGTGCACATCTCGACCGCCTACACGGCCGGTCGCCGCCGCGGCGCGATCCCGGAGGCGTCGGTCGACCACACCGTCGACTGGCGGGTGGAGGCCGAGGCCGGGATGGCGATGCGGCCCCGGATCGAGGAGCAGTCGCGGTCCGCGCCGATGCTGGCCAAGTTCCGCAAGGCGGCCGAGAAGGTGCACCGCCGCGCCGGTCACCTGACGGCCGCGGTCGACACCGAGCGCCGCCGTACCGAGTGGGTTGCCAAGCGACTCGTCGAGACCGGTACCGAGCGCGCCCGCAGCCTCGGCTGGACCGACTGCTACACGTTCACCAAGGCGCTCGGTGAGCGCGTGGTGGAGGAGTTCTCGGCGAAGTTCCCGACCTCGATCGTCCGCCCCGCCATCATCGAGTCCGCGCTCGTCACCCCGCACCCGGGCTGGATCGAGGGCTTCAAGATGGCCGAGCCGCTGATCCTGGCCTACGGCCGCGGTGAGCTGCCGGAGTTCCCGGCCAGCCCGGACGCGACCATCGACATCATCCCGGTCGACCACGTGGTCGGCGCGATCTGCGCGGTGATGGCGACCGAGCCCGAGCTGAGCAAGCCGGAGTACTACCACATCGGTTCCGGCGCCCGGAACCCGTTGACCTTCCATCAGGTCTACGCCGAGATCCACGCCTACTTCTCCAAGCACCCGTTCGACCTGGGTGAGCGCGGTGCGGTCCGGCTGCCGGTGTGGAAGTTCCCCGGCGGTGACTCGGTCGAGACGATGCTGCGGTACGGCGAACGTGCGCACAAGCTGGCCGATGCGGTCATCACCCGCGTCCCGCGCGGTGAGCGCACCCGCAAGTTCGCCCGCGAGCTGGATGTCCAGAAGCGCCGCATCGACTTCCTGCGCCGCTACCTGGACCTGTACGCCGAGTACGCGCACGCCGAGCTGAACTTCATCGACGACAACGTGCTCGCGCTGCACAACGCGCTCGAAGGTGACGACCAGGTGAAGTTCGCCTGCGACACCTCGGTCGTCGACTGGCAGTACTACTTCCAGGATGTGCACTGCCCGAGCGTCACCGAGTCGATGCGTCGCCTCGACGTCGTCCGCAAGAAGCGGAACAAGGGGCTGGCCGAGACGGCCGGCGTACTGAAGAAGCTTGGCGAGTCGACCGATGATGCGGACGGCGAGATCATCGCGGCGTTCGACATGGACGGCACGCTGCTGTCGTCGAACGTGATCGAGACCTACCTGTGGATGCGGCTCCCCGAGCTGGACGGTCCGCAGCGGGCCGGTGAGATCGGGCAGATGCTGCGGCGGCTGCCGAAGCTGATCAACGCCGAGCGCAAGGATCGCGGCGCGTTCCTGCGCACGATCTACCGCCGGTACGCCGGGGCCGACCTCGAAGAGCTCAACCGGATCGTCGACGAGATCCTCGCCGAGCATGTCCTCGAGCGCCTCAGCGGTGCCGCGGTACGGCGGATCCGGGAGCACCGGGCCGCCGGGCACAAGACGATCCTGATCACCGGTGCCGTGCGACCGCTGACCCGGCCGCTGGAGCCGTTGTTCGACGAGATCGTCGCGGCCGAGCTGTCCGTCGACGACCGCGGCCGCTGCACCGGCTACCTGTCCGGACCGCCGCTGGTCGGGGAGTCCCGGGCCGCGTGGATCAAGCACCGCGCCCGGACCGGCAACGTCGACCTGTCGAAGTCTTTCGCGTACGCCGACAGTCACTCGGACCTGCCGATGCTGGCAGCCGTGGGCAACCCGGTCGCGGTCTCGCCGGATGTGTCGCTTTACCGGGCGGCCCGAGCTGGACGCTGGCAGATCGTTGACTGGAAGACCCCGACCACCTCTTCGCGACTGGAGCTCCCTGGGGTGCAGCGTTCTGGAGGTTTGGCCCGATGATGCTGGCGCTCGAGATGTACCGCTCGCCTGCGAAGTACCTGGCGGCCAAGGCCGTCGGCGGCCGGATCCCCGGCGTACTGACCGGCCCGGCGGCGCCGCTGCGGCTCGTCACCATCAACGAGCCGAAGGCCGAGCGGGCCGGCTGGGCGCGGATCCGGCCGATCCTGTCCGGGATCTGCGGTTCGGACCTCGGCATGGTGTTCGGCTCGACGAAGATGTACTTCTCCGCCGTGGTGTCGATGCCGTTCGTGCCTGGTCACGAGGTCGTCGGTGAGCTGCTGGAAGACTGCGAGGACCTGCCCAAGGGCACCCGCGTAGTCATGGACAGCGTCCTGACCTGCGCCACCCGCGGTGTCGAGCTGTGCGAGGGCTGCGCGTCCGGTCACACCAACCGGTGTGACCGGATCACCGTCGGCCACCTGAAGCCCGGTCTGCAAACAGGCTTCTGCCAGGACACCGGCGGTGGCTGGGGCAACGTGATGATCGCTCACCGCAGCCAGCTATACGCCGTACCGGAGGGCCTGAGTGATGAGCGCGCTGTGCTCGTCGAGCCGCTGGCCGGTGCGGTTCACGCCGCGTTGCGTGCCAATGTGCAGGCCGGTCAGTCGGTGTTGGTCAGCGGCGCGGGTGCGGTGGGTCTGTTCGCGACGCTCGCCATTCGTGAGCTGACGCAGGCCGGCCGCATCACGGTCGTCGCCAAGCATCCCAAGCAGCGCGAGCTCGCCAAGGCGTTCGGTGCCACCGATGTTGTGGCGCCCGACGAGGTGTTCCGCGGCGTTCGCCGGTCGACCGGCGCGTTCCGGTTGAAGCCCGAACTGGGCGCCAAGGAGTTTCTGCTCGGCGGCGTCGACATCGCCGTCGACGCGGTCGGCAGCAAGGACTCGATCGACACGGTCCTGCGGGTCACCAAGGCCGGTGGCCGGGTAGTCCTGTCGGGGATGCCGTCGACCGGTGCCGACCTGTCGCCGGTCTGGTTCCGTGAGCTGGACGTCGTCGGTACGTACGCTTCCTCGTCGTCGGAGCCCAATGGGCGGCCGGCGTTCGAGACCGCACTGGAACTGGCCGGGAAGGCTCCGCTCGACGGAGTCGTCGGGGCCAAGTACCCGCTGTACCGCTGGCGTGAGGCTCTTGACCACGCGCATTCGGCCGGCCGCCTCGGCACGGTCAAGGTTGCTTTCGATGTGAGGGCCTCGTGAGGGCCGTGACAGTTCCGCAGGACGTACGACGAGAGGGTTTCTGACATGGCTCGGCCAGGATTCGTGCTTGAGGTGGACGACCGCACTCCGCCGCTGATTGTGCACAACGGCGAGGGCTTCCTGCTGGAGCGCTTCCCGCTCGGCACCCGCGTGGTCTACCCGCCGGAGGCGCTGCCGCCGGTCCGCGACGTGGAGGAGGCGATCCAGAACGCGTTGCTGAACCCGATCGAGTCCGAGCCGCTCCCGGAGCTGCTACGCGCCGGGATGCGGTTGACGATCGCGTTCGACGACATCTCGCTGCCGCTGCCTCCGATGAAGAAGCCGGACATCCGGCAGCGCATCATCGAGGCCGTCCTCGAGCTGGCCGCCCAGGCCGGCGTGGACGACGTCGAGCTCATCTCCGCCAACGCGCTGCACCGGCGGCTGACGCCGAACGAGCTGCGCGACATCGTCGGCGAGCGGGTCTTCCGGTCGTTCTTCCCCGACGGCAAGCTCTACAACTTCGACGCCGAGGACGCCGACAATCTGACCCACCTGGGCCAGACCCGGCACGGTGAGGACGTCGAGATCTCCAAGCGGGCCGCCGAATCGGACCTGCTGGTCTACGTGAACGTGAACCTGGTGGCGATGGACGGTGGCCACAAGTCCACGTCGATCGGACTGGCGTCGTACAAGTCGCTGAAGCACCACCACAACAGCCACACGATGATCCACTCGCGGTCCTTCATGGACCACAAGGCCTCGAAGATGCACCACTCGGCCTGGCGGATGGGCGAGGTGCTGACCGAGCACGTCAAGGTCTTCCAGATCGAGACGACGCTCAACAACGACCTGTTCAGCGGCGGCCTGGGGTTCCTGCAGAAGCGTGAGTGGGAGTGGTCGCTGAAGGACCAGGCCTCGATGCTGGCCGCCAAGCGTGGGCTGGCCGCGGCGCCGAGCAAGCTGCGGCACAAGATCTACACTGATGTCCGGTCGCCGTACCAGCTGACCGGCATCAACGCCGGCAAGATCGAGCCGGTGCACGACAAGACGCTCGAGATGGTGCACGCCCAGCACCTGGTCGAGGTGCAGGGCCAGTCCGACGTCGGCATCATCGGCGTGCCGTACCTGAGCCCGTACAACGTGAACTCGGTGATGAACCCGATCCTCGCCGCGGTGATGGGGATGGGCTACCACTTCAACTCCTACCGGGGGAACCCGATCGTCCGCAAGGACGGCGCGCTGATCCTCTACCACCCGGTGCCGTACGAGTTCAGCCAGCTGCACCACCCGTCGTACGTCGACTTCTTCGAGGAGGTGCTGTCGGAGTCCACGGACCCGGCCACCATCGAGGCGAAGTTCGAGAAGCAGTACGCCGAGGACCCGTGGTACATCCACCTGTACCGGACGTCGTACGCGTACCACGGCGTGCACCCGTTCTACATGTGGTACTGGATCAGCCACGCCCTGGACCACTGCGGTGACATCGTCTGGGTCGGCGCGAACCGCAAGACGGTCGAGCGGATGGGCTTCCGGTCGGCGTCGACGCTGCAGGACGCGCTCGAGATGGTCAGCCACTCGGTCGGCCGTTCGCCGTCGATCACCTACCTGCACAACCCGCCGCACCTGATCGCGGACGTCCGCTGATGGGGAACAGCGTGGTGAAGTTCGCCTCCGAGACCGTGCGCGACGTCAAGGTGGTCGCGCGCGGCTGGCGCTGGGGCCGGCGGGCGCAGGTACCGCGCTCGGCCGAGCCGTACGTCGTACCGAAGGAGACCACGGTCTTCCCGACCAAGTGGGCCCGGACGCCGGCCGCGATGGCGGTCCGCGACGTCCTCCAGAAAGGCCCGCTGAGCGCGGTCATCAACGGCACGACCAAGCCGACCGTCAGCGGGCTGGACGCGCTGCGCAAGCTCAACGGACCGGCGCTGATCGTCGCGAACCACTCGTCGCACCTGGACACCCCGCTGTTGCTGCTGTCGCTGCCGGACGCGATGCGTCGCAAGACGGCGATGGCGGCGGCGGCCGACTACTTCTTCGACACGTGGTGGCGCGCTGCCGGTTCGGCGATCGTGTTCAACACGTTCCCGATCGAGCGCCGCAGCGGCAAGCTCAGCGCGACGCCGGGTGACCTGCTCGCCGACGGCTGGAACGTCGTGGTCTTCCCCGAGGGCACCCGCTCACCGGACGGCTGGCTCCAGCGCTTCCGGATGGGCGCGGCCTACCTTGCGGTCGAGCACAACGTGCCGGTGATCCCGGTCGGCATCAAGGGCTCGTTCGCCGCGATGCCGCGCGGCCGCAACTGGCCGGTGGCCGGACGCCCGACCGTTGCCATCCGGTACGGCGACCCGCTGTACCCGGCCGAGGGCGAGAGCCCACGCGACTTCGCGCCGAAGATCGCTGCCGCCGTGGCCGCCCTCCTCGACGAGGAGTCGACCACCTGGTACGAGTCCCGCCGCCGGGTAGCCGCCGGTACGTCGCCCACCCAGACCGGGCCAGTCACGTCCGCACGCTGGCGTCGGGTCTGGGAATCCACCCGCCCGGTCAAGGCGGCCGAAAGCCGCCGCAAGGCCTGGAAGTAGTTCTCCAGACAAAGAAGTGGGGCTGACGGTTGTTGCCGTCAGCCCCTTCTTTTGGTTTTAGTTGCCCAAGCGATCCGATTGGACGTTGGCGGTGCGTAGAGCCTTCGCGGTGGGCGCCACGACGGTCCAGTCGGGGTGGTTGGGCATCGGCGGGGTCTTGGTGCCGTAGAGCCAGTCCTCGAGGAACGGGCGGACTCCTGCGTCGCCGGAGACGGTGGTGGCCAGGGTGATGTATTGCTCGGTGGAGATGGTGCTGTTGCGGTGGGTGCTGAGGGCGGCCTGTTCGATCTGGTGGAACTTGTCCTGACCGATCTTCTCGGCGAGCGCGTAGAGAACCAGGACGCCGCCGGTGTAGCGCTGGTTGTCGAACAGGTTCTGGGCGTTCGGCTTCGCCACCGGGCCGGAGGACTTACGCCACAGGTCGCCCTGGCTGTAGGTGAACTTCATCCGGTCGACCATCGTGGTGTAGCCGCGGGTGTCCGGCCAGCCGCGCTCGTAGCGGTAGATCAGGCCGTAGTAGTCGGCGTGGCCCTCGTTGAACCACAGGTCGCTCCACGACGCGGGCGTGAGGCTGTTGCCGAAATAGCTGTGCGCCAGCTCGTGCATCATGTGCGAGCCGATCTTGTCCTCGGTCTGCGCGAGGTAGTTCGGCTTGTACAGCGTCAGAGTCTGCGTCTCGAGTCCGGTGAAGTCGAACGCGTCCGCCGCGTCGTTGTTGGCCGGAAGAATCCCGTACGCCTCCAGCGGGAACGCGCCGAGTCGCTGCGTCAGCCAGTCCAGCTGCCCGGCGGTCAGCTTCAGCGCCGCATCCACTTTCGGGATCCGAGCAGTCGGTACGACGTCGCGCAGTACCGGATCTGTCGCGGGAGCATCGGGATTGCGGCGGATGATCGTGTAGTCGCCGACACTGGCCTGCACTAGCTCCGTGGCCATCGGGTTCAGCGTCTGGTACGTCGACGTCGTGCTGCCGTCGGCGTTCACCTGATCCCCGACATGCTTGCCACTGGCAACACCGATCGTGCCCTGCGGCGCGGTCACCCGGATCACGTAGTCGGCCTTGTCGGACGGGTGGTCGTTGCCCGGGAAGATCGTGTGCGCACCAGCCGGCTGCGGCGCGGTGGCGAAGCCGTCCGGCGTCGCGACCCAGCCGCCGGCCGGCGGCTTGATCTTGCGCGGGTCGGCCGTGTAGCTGACGTCGATCACGAACTTGGTCGCGGTCCGGATCGGCCACTCCAGCGAGACGACGAGCTCCTCGCCCTCCTGCCGGAACAGCTCGGTGCTGCCGTTGACCCGCAGCTCGGTGATGTCCAGACCGAAGGAGTCGAGGTTGAACGCCGAGAGATTCTGCGTGGTGGTCGCCAGGATCTTCACGTGCCCGGCGACCAGCCGGGTGGCCGCGTCGTATTTGAGGTCGAGCTCGTAGCGGTCGGCCTGGTAGCCGCCGTTGCCGAGGTTCGGGTAGACGACGTCGCCGACGCCGGGGGAGCCCGGAGTGGCGGGGAAATTCCCGCCGCCGGCCTGTGCTCCGAGCGACGGTCCGGCGATCAGGGCGGTGGACAGGAGAGCGATTGCCGCGGAACCGGCGGCCAGCCGGCCAGGGCGTCGTACCGTCAAGGCGAGTTCCTCCAGGGTGGGGTGGTCTGGCCGATTCTGGCCCATTGGAGGTCCCTTGTTCATCGTTACAACGTTGTGGGAGCGCTCTCAAGCCGCTACTGTCATCGCGTTCGACGTCCGCCCCCTGTCGACCGAAGGTGTCTGCCCATGCCCAGATCCCGGCTGCTCCTGGCTGCCGTGACAACCCTCGCGATCACCGCCGCTTCACTGGTGATGACGACGCAAGTTGCCTCGGCCAACGAGTACTACAACAGCATCGAGAGCGCTTCGGCCTCGAACGTCGACTGGATGAGCCGGGTCCCCGGCGACACCACCCTCGACAAACTCTCGGTCCCCGGCACGCACGACAGCCTGGCTCTGTGCGGGTACTCCGGTACCGGCGGTGACAGTTGCGACCCGGTGACCACCAGCATCACCAAGACGCAGGAGAACCACGGGTACAGCGGGCAGACGCTGACCACTCAGTTCAACGCCGGGATCCGCGCCCTCGACATCCGGGTCCGCGTCGACAAGGGCGATGCCGGGATGAGCTTCACCGTCCACCACGGCACGTACTACCAATGGGCGAACTTCACCGACGTCCTGACGAAGGCGCGGGACTTCCTCGCCGCGCACCCGCGCGAGACGATCCTGCTGCACCTCAAGGCCGAGTGCACCGGCGAGACCGGGTCCTGCAACGACGCCGATGGCTACGGCAACGACGAGTGGCGGCTGAAGACGCTGCGCTCGTACCTCGAAGGCAAGGCGTACACCGGCGACGGTGACACCTCGGTCCCGGCGACCAACTGGAGCAACCTGTTCTGGACGCCGTCGGTGACCGGGACCGACCAGGCCGACACCCCGAAGCTGAGTGAGACGCGCGGAAAGATCGTGCTGACCACGTTCCGCGGTGTCCGGGGTGGGATCTACGGCGGTTACGGCTTGAAGATCCCGTATCCGGGTGGTGGGTCGAACGAGGAGTGGGTGCAGGACGACTACCAGGTCGACGACATCAGCGATATCAACGACAAGTGGGAGAAGGTCCGCACCCACATGCGCCGGGCGAATGGCGTGTGGGACCTGAGCCGGCCGGGCGAGAAGCAGCACGTCTACCAGCCGAACTCGATGTATGTGAACTACACCAGCGGCTCGGGTTCGGGCGCGCATCCGTTCACCGTGGCCGGCGGGACGCCGACGGCGAACGGCGTGAACGAGTTCCTGATCCAGTGTCTGCACAACACCGACGGCCGGTGCCCGGAGTTCTATCCGGGGCGCGACGACAAGTTCGGCGGCGAGCCATCGATGGCGCGCACCGGCGTCGTCATGATGGATTTCCCTGGCGGCGGCCTGATCGACGAGCTCGTCAAGCGCAACCGCACAGCCCCCTGACCACCCGGCCTGCGCGGTCGCCACAGGGGACGGACGCGCAGGTCCGGGTCAGACGACCAGCAGCGGAATCGCAATCCCGGCGGCGTCGGCGAGCTTGCTGATGTCGCCGGGATCCGAGGTCAACACCGCTCCACCGTGGCTGAGCGCAGCCACCACCACGGCGGCGTCCACCACGTCCGCGGTCCCTGACAGTGCGAGAAGCCGGCCGACGGCCTCGGCGGTGTCGTCGGTGAAGGGGATCGTCTTGCAGATCCGGCGCAGCGTGGCGATCGGAGCCTGGCGCGGACTGGCTCGCCACACCTGCGCCAGTACGACGGTAGGTATCTGCGGGTGAATTCCGCTGTCCAGAGCATCGCGGCAGAGACCGTAGACCCGACCCCGCGGCTTGTTCTCCACGTGGATCAGCGCGCCGGCGTCCAGAATCAAGGCGGTCATCCCAGCCGCTTTTCTTCAGGCAGTCCGAGCAGACGCGCCAACGCCGCCCGGCGGCTGGCGGCGTACTCCGGCGTCTCGGCCGCGCCGATGATGACACCGGCCTCCGCGAGTTGGGCACGGCCGGCCTGCAGTTCCTGCGGATCGGGCTTGCCGTACACCGCCTCGTAGTCTTCGGCGGCCAGATGGGCTTCGGCCAGATTTGCCGCCGTCTCGGCGGCTTCGGCCAGCCAGGCGGACAAGGGGAGACCGGCCCGTTCGGCCGCATGCCGGGCTCGGACCGCGACGGTGTCCGGGAGGGAAACACTTAGCTTCTCAACAGCCATGGTCTAACGGTACTACCCCGGTAGCACCGCTGTCGATTCGGTGTTTGCCCGAGGATGCCGCCCAGGGCACGGCTGTTCGGCCGGAACTGAACAGCCGCCGGATATCCTTGGCGCGTGACTCTTGCCGTGCGTGTGATTCCCTGCCTGGATGTCGATGCCGGGCGGGTGGTCAAGGGTGTGAACTTCACCGGGCTGCGCGATGCCGGGGACCCGGTCGAGATGGCCAAGGTGTACGACGCGGAGGGGGCCGACGAGCTCACCTTCCTCGACATCACGGCGTCCTCGGGTTCGCGGGAGACGACGTACGACGTGGTGGGGCGGACGGCGGAACAGGTTTTCATCCCGTTGACGGTTGGCGGGGGAGTGCGGGAGGTGGCCGACGTCGACCGGCTGTTGCGGGCCGGCGCGGACAAGGTCGGGATCAACACCGGCGCGATTGCACGGCCTGATGTGATCAAGGAGATTGCGCACCGGTTCGGCAATCAGGTGCTGGTGCTCTCCCTCGACGTACGGCGTTCGTCCGATCAGCCGAGTGGTTTCGAGGTGACGACGCACGGTGGCCGGCGGTCGGCCGGGCTGGACGCGATCGAGTGGGCGCGGCGCGGGTGTGAGCTGGGTGCGGGCGAGATCCTGCTGAACTCGATGGATGCCGACGGCACCAAAAAGGGTTTCGACCTCGAGCTGATCAAGGCCGTGCGCGACGTTGTCGACGTGCCGCTGATCGCCAGCGGGGGAGCGGGCGCGCCCGAGCACTTTCCGCCTGCGGTCGAGGCGGGAGCGGACGCCGTACTGGCTGCGAGTGTGTTCCACTTCGGCGACTTCCGGATCGCCGACGTGAAGAAGGCGCTGCGCGATGCCGGGATCGTGGTCCGGTGACCGAAACCACTCCGGAGACCGAGCGCAGCACGGAGCCATTGGTCGCGGATATCGAGCAGCAGTTGTCGGCGTTGTTCCGCCGGGCTCGCTCGGCCTCGATGATGATGGCCCGGCGCGTGCACCCGGATCTGGATGCGGCCGGCTATGCGCTGATCTCGCAGGTCGAGTTCATGGGCGGTGCCGGCGTCGGCGTGCGCGCCTCCGACGTGGCGCTCGCACTCGGTTTGGACAAGTCAACCGTCAGTCGTGGAATCACCCAGCTCGAGGGGCTCGGCCTCCTTGAGCGGGTCGGCGACCCGGATGACGGCCGCGCTCGCTTGCTCAAACTCACCGGCCTCGGTGCCGAGCGCTTCGGCGCCTTCCGGGCTCAGCGCCAGCTCGAGTTCCGCGCACTCTTCAGCCGCTGGAATCCAGAGGATCTCTCCGACCTCGGCCGCCTCCTCGGTCACCTCAACTCCGACCTGAGCTGATCTCACTCTCCGTAGCTGGAGCGTATCGGCTTGCGCATATGGTTGCAGAAACCAACTATTAATGTATATAGTTGGGTTATGCAACTAGCTCAGCAACCCCTGGTCCCGGGGGTAGAGCGGGACGCGTCGGCCCAGGACCTGATGGAAGGCGTGAGCGCCTTGATCCGGGCCGTGCGCTGTATCGAGCACAAGCACCTGATGCCGGGCGCCAGCAATCTGCGTCGTGCCGACGCCAGTGTCCTCAAGGTGCTGATGACCGACGGCGAGCAGCGCGGCAAGGAGCTCGCCGCGAAGCTCGGCGTCGACGCCTCTGTCGTCAGTAGACAACTGGCCACCCTTGAGGCCGACGGACTGGTGAGCCGTCGGCCGGACCCGGCAGACGCCCGGGTGGGGCTGGTTCGGGTGTCCGACGACGGCAAGGCCCGGCTGGAGGCCATGTACTCCGCCTATACCAAGCAACTGCGCTCCGCCTTGGCGGACTTCGATGACGATGCACTCGGTGAGGCCGCCGGTGTCCTGAAGCGGCTGGCCCACGCCGTCACCGAAGCCGCCGACTCCGTGAGGCGTTCACACACAACGGGAGACTGATGACTGTCACTTCCGCGGATTACGGGACCCGGAGCCAACTGCCCAGTGCTCCGGAACTCACCCACCGCGAGATCCTCGAGATCCTGATCGGCCTGCTGGCTGCGCTGTTCACAGCGATGCTCAGCTCGACGATCGTCAGCAATGCGTTGCCGACGATCATCGCCGACCTCCAGGGTTCCCAGACGCAGTACACCTGGGTGCTGACCGCGAGCCTGCTGGCCACCACGGTCTCCACCCCGATCTGGGGCAAGCTGTCCGACCTGATGAGCAAGAAGCTGCTGGTGCAGCTTGCGATCTCGCTGTTCGTGGTCGGTTCGGCCCTGGCCGGTACGGCGCACAACATGCCGTTCCTGATCGGCGCCCGCGTACTGCAGGGGCTTGCGATGGGCGGCCTGATGGCGCTGGCCCAGTCGATCATCGGTGCGGCGATCCCGCCCCGCAACCGCGGCCGGTACTCCGGCTACATGGGTGCCGTGATGGCGGTCGCGACCGTGTCCGGCCCGCTCATCGGTGGCGTCATCGTCGACACCTCGTGGCTCGGTTGGCGCTGGTGTTTCTACGTCTGCGTCCCGCTCGCCGTGGTCAGCCTGATCATCCTGCAGAAGTACCTGCATCTGCCGCTGCTCAAGCGCAAGGTCAAGGTCGACTACCTCGGCGCGATCCTGATCAGTATCGCGGCCAGCCTGCCGCTGCTCTGGGTCACCTTCGCCGGACACGACTTCGACTGGATGTCCTGGCAGTCCGCGCTGTTCGTCGGTGGCACCTTGCTCTTCGGGGCGCTCGCCGTCCTCGTCGAGAGCAAGGTCTCCGAGCCGCTCGTCCCGCTGAAGGTCGTCCGGGAGCGGACCACCGCGCTGGCGATCGTGGCCAGCCTGGCGGTCGGTGTCGCGATGTTCGGCAGCGCGCTGTTCCTCGGCCAGTACTTCCAGATCGCCCGCGGCTACAGCCCGACCGAGGCCGGCCTGCTCACCATCCCGATGATGCTCGGCTCGTTCATTGGCTCGGTCGGTTCCGGCCAGCTGATCACCCGATTCGGCAAGTGGAAGCGCTACCTGGTCATCGGCGGCGTCCTGCTCGTCATCGGCCTGCTGATTCTCGGCACGATCGACCACACCACGCCGTACTGGTGGGTCGGCCTCGGCATGCTGTCGATGGGGATCGGCATGGGCATGATGATGCAGAACCTGGTGCTCGCCGTTCAGAACACCGTCGACGTCTCGCAGATCGGTGCCTCCAGCGCGACCGTCTCGTTCTTCCGCAGCCTCGGCGGCGCGGTCGGCGTCGCGGCGCTGGGCGCCGTACTGGCTACTCGCGTCAAGGACCTGATCCTCGCCGGCCTCCCGGCGAGCGCCCGCGGCCAAGCCTCCGGCGGCGGCCAGAGCCTGCTCGACGTCAACCACCTCCCGCCGCAACTGGCAGAGCTCGTCCGCCACGCGTACGGCGATGCCACCGGTCGAATCTTCCTGATCGCGGCCGCTTGTGGCCTGGTCAGCCTGATCGCAGTCCTCTTCATCAAGGAGGTTCCCCTGCGCACGACCGTCAGCAAGGCCGTCGAGGTCGAGGACCTGGACTGATCACACCGGCTGGAGGTCGTCCAAGGTCTTGACTTTGAGAATGGGCGAGCCGATCAGCCACAGTACGGCGAACAGGCCGCCGGCTGCGGAGATGAGGAGGGTTTCGCGGACACCGATCCAGGTGCCGAGGAATCCGCCGACGACCGCACCGAGCGGCCTGATGCCGTAGTTGATACTGCTGAAGGCGCCGTACACGCGGCTGCGCAGCTGGTCGTCGATGACGGCGGCCTGAATCGAGTTCAGCGGGATGTCGAAGCACATCACCGCGAAGGCTCCGACGAAGCTGGCGGCCGCGAGGGCCGCGGCGCGGGCCCAGATCGGACCGGCGGCCAGGGCGGCGATCGCGATAGCGCCGGGAAAGACGACGGAGCCCGCGGCGATCAGACGACCCGCGCCGATGATCCGGGTCAGCGGTTTCGCCGCGACCGCGCCGAGGAGTCCGCCGGTCGAGCCGATACCGAAGGCCAGGCCGATCGTGCCGGCGGGCAACCCGAGCTCGCGGCTGGCGAACAGAACGAGGAGCGCGGTCGACATCAGGTTGAAGAAGTTGACCGTCGTCGCACAGCCGAGAGCGCTGCGCAGATAAGGATGTTTCAGCGTGTACTGCATGCCGGTGCGCACCCGGGTCAGGAACGGCTCGGGAGAGTCTTCGACCGGACCGGGATCGGCCTTCAGCCGACTGAGCTGAAGTGCGGAGAACGCGAAGGAGACGGCGTCGACGATCATCGCGATCGGCGCGGTCAGCCATTGGACGAGGGCGCCCCCGATCGCCGGCCCGCCCATGTAGGAGAGTGAGCGTGTCGCCGACAGCTTGCTGTTGGCCTCGAGGTGCTGCTCGCGGGTGACGAGCCGGACGAAGAACGACGCGTACGCCGCGCTGAAGACGACGTCGGCGGTCCCGGCCAGGATCGCGATCGTGTACAGCTGTCCGAGCGTGAGCAGGTCGAGCCAGTAGGCGACCGGCAAGCTCAGGAGCAGCGCGGTCCGGGCGAGGTCGGCGGCGATCATCAGCGGGCGTTTGTCGCGGCGCTGATCGACCCAGGAGCCGATGAAGAGGCTGAACAGGTTCGGCAACCAGACTGCCGCGGTCAGGAAGCCGACCTGCGCCGGTGAGGCGTCCAGCATCGTGACGGCGATCAGTGGCAGTGCGAGCTCGGTGACCCGGTCGCCGAATTCGGAGATGGTCTGCGCGGACCAGAAGGTCCGGAACCGGCGATCGCGCCACAGGCTGGTAGACATCGGCCGTCCTCTATTCGGTTGCTTCAGGCAACGAGAAGCGCAGGAAGCGGACCAGCCGCGCACTGTCCGGTACGGCGTCGCTGTCGTTGCGCTGCACGTAGGGCGCGAGGACTTGTTCCATCGCCTGCTGGATGGCCTCGGCCTCTTCGGCGGTGATCACGACACCGGTGTTCGACACGCCGCTGACCCGGGTCCACTCCGGAGCGAGGCTGGGCTCTGTCGCACTCTGCCAGTGCTGGGCGGCGGCCACGGCTTGGTTCAGCATCTGACCGCCGAGCAGCCGTGCCGCCTCGGTGCCCTCCGGGGTGTCGGGCATCTCGATCCGGAAGCCCCGGGCCGCCGCACGCCACCAGCGCTGCCGCTTGTCCGTGCCGGTCGGCGGCGGACCGTCGTACACGAGCCCGAACTGCGCCAGATGGCGCAGATGCCAGCTGGTGACCGAGGGGGAGGCGCCGACGTGCTCCGACAGTTGAGTCGCGGTCGCCGGCCCGTGGCGCTGCAGCCAGCTGAGTGCAGCCAGCCGGACGGGGTGAGCCAGCGCCCGCATCGCCTGCGGGTCGGTGATCTCGAAATCGCCGTACGGATTTCTGAGAGACATGTTTCGAGAGTAATCTCTCAGATCTCCTCTCGACAAGTTTCGGATTTCGTGGAACCTGGTGGGGGTGTAGCGCGTGTTACCACCAGAAGCGCAGGGGAGGGACTTCAGTGGATCGGGATCAGGTGCCGGATGTGGCCGTGCTGTACCGGCGGAGCTGGCCGCGGCTGATCGGTGTGCTGGTGTCGATCGGGGGGTCCCGGCCGGACGCGGAGGAAGTGGCGCAGGACGCGTATGTGAAGTTGCTGGGCCGATGGGACTCGATCAGTAAGTACGAGGATCCGGAGGCCTGGGTTCGGTCGGTGGCGGTGCGGACGTTGATCAGTCGGCTTCGGCGGCAGCAGGTGGCGGCCAAGGCGATGACGCGGCTGACCGGCCGCCGGGTCGAGGTGGTGGCGCCACCGGATGGTGAGGCGCTGGATGTGGAGACGGCCCTGGCCGCGCTCCCGCCGGCGCAGCGCGCGGTGGTGGTGCTGCATCACGTGATGGATCTGCCGCTGGACCAGATTGCTGAGGAGCTGCAGGTGCCGGTCGGCACGGTGAAGTCCCGGCTGGCCCGTGCGCGGCAGGCGCTGCAGCCGCTGCTCGAGGTGAAGGAGGTGCCTGAGAATGCGTGAACTACTGACCCAGTACGTCGACGAGCAGACGCCGGAGGAGGCGCCGCCGTTCGAGTACGTCGAACGCGCCGCCCGCGGACGGAAGATCCGCAGCCGGGTGACGGCCGCGCTGGTCACTGCGGTCGTCGTGGCCGGTGGCGCGACACTGGCGGTCATCGACCAGCCGCGCGCCGAAGAGGCGCCGGTCGCACCGTCGACGACCATCAGCATCGATCCGACGGTAGGGCTGCTGGACGACGGTCCGCCACCGGACTCGTTCAGGTACGGCAAGACGGTGATGCTGCTGGTCGGCGAGATCCAGATCACCTCGGTCAGAGTGTCGAAGGGGCAGCCGGGGGTGCTGCTGGTCGGCGTACCGCCCAACGTGGCCTCGTCGTGGGACTGCTTGCCCGACACCGTGGTCCGGATCCTGAAGCAGGACGAGCACTCGATCCGGGTCGCTGCCTACCGCTACTCGGTTGCACCGGATGCGACCGACTCTCCGGAGTGCAACCCGCTGGGAACCGACAATCACCCGTCCGTGATCCAGCTCGACCTGCGGCAGCCGGTCGACGGCAGGACCGTGTACGCCGGTGAAGCTGGGAAGCGCATCCTCCAGTACTGACGGCTAGCCGGGGCGGACCGCGACTGCCCCGGCCGGCCGTCCCTTCAGACCGCTACCGTGCAGCGCAGCGAGTCGATGACGAGGGACTCCGTCATACCGACCGACAGATACAGGCCCAGGGCCGGTGTCGGGTTGTTGGTGTCGACGTGCAGGAGTGTTCCGGTGCGTCCGGCGGCCGCGTCCAGGGCGAACTGGTCGCGGAGCAGGAACTTGGCCAGCCCCTTGCCGCGAGCCTCATCCAGTACGGCGAGCCGGCCGACGTAGTTGCAGTTCTCGTCCTCGATGAAGGCGTCGGTGCACTCGCGCATGGCGACTGCCTTGCCGTCGATCTCGAGCAGAGCCATCCCAGCCCAGTCGAACGTCGACTGGGCCTCATGGGAGGCCTGCCACTCCTCGAACGAGCGCACCTCGAAGCCGTACTGGCCGGTGAACGCCGCAATCACCACGTGGTGCGCCGCGCGCTGCGACTCCTCGTCCGGAGTGCCGCGGCGGACCACAACACCAGCCGGTACGGCGGGGGCCGGCACCGGCCCGTGGTGGTCGATCCGCATCCGGTGGAACGTCGTACCCCTGGCGTAGCCAGCCGCCTCAAGGCGTGCGCGGCGGCCGGTGTCGAGACGATAGACGCCGGTGTCGAGCTGCACCGAGGTGTGTCCGTGCGCGGCGGCCAGTTCGCGGCCACGCCGAGTGATCTCACCCAGCAGGTAGGCCTCGACGACCGGGTCACTGGTCACAGCGTCCATGTCGAGGACGTGGAACTCGCCCTTGCCGAAGACCGAGCCGTAGCCGACCAGCTGATCGCCGTCGAACACCAGCCAGCCATCGGTCTCCGGCTCGAACCCGGGTTCGGTCAGCTCATCGAAGGCGTCGTCGAGGGTGTAGTCGGCGAAACCGACCACAGTGTGGTTGTACGCGGCGACCAGGTCGAAGACGGCTTGCGCGTCGTCCTTGGTCGGCGGTCGCACGGTGAACGTGTCTGGCAGTACGGCGGTCATGTCCACATGGTGGAGAACGACCGCCGTACTGTCGACTGGTTTAACAGGCCTTGACCCACTCCGACTCACAGACTGGCTGAGTGCTCTGGCGACTCTCCGGCGCGATAGCAGCCGCCGGGGGAGTCTGGTCGCTCCAGGAGGCGAGCAGCACGCCGACCTGGTCCTCCACGGGGCGCGGCGAGGTGATGTAGTTGTTGCTCAGCATGGAGAAGACCAGCTTGCGGCCGTCCTTGTTAGTCACGTAGCCGGACAGTGCGGTCGCTCCGGTCAGTGAGCCGGTCTTGCCGTGCAGGTTGTTGGCTGCCGGGGTGTTGCGCATTCGGGCACTTAATGTCCCCCCGGTGAACCGGTCCGGGTTGCCCGCGATGGGCAGTGCGGCGTACCACTGCTGGAACCAGGGCTCGGTCTGTACGGCGAGCAGCAGCGTGCTGATGGAGTTCGCGGTCACGTTCACCTTGCGGGCCAGCCCGGAGCCGTCGCTGAGCCGGATGGAGCTGGTGTCGACGCCCTTGCTCTTGACGTACTCGTTGACGACGGACAGCCCGGCGGACCAGGTGCCTTGGCCCTTCTTGACCGCGCCCATGGTCTTCACCAGGTGCTCGGCGTGCATGTTGTTCGACAGCTTCATGAACGGGTTCATCAGCTCGCCGACGGTCATCGACTCGTCCTTGGCGAGCACAGTGGCGCCGGCCGGGGTAGCGGCGTTCTTGATCCGGCCACTGACCGTGATGCCCTCGGCGGTGAGCGCCCGCCGGAACACGTCGGCCGCGTAGAGCTCCGGCTCCCAGACGGTCACCCACTTGCTGGACTTGGCCGCGCCAAGCGGGAACGAACCACTGACCCGGACAGTGTTGGTGCCGTGCTCACGCTCGACCACCAGAGTGCTGGCCGAGCCGGTCGCACCGGTGGTCGCAGTGTTGACGACCTTCAGTACGTCGTTCGCCGGGACTGTGTTCAGCTTGACCGGGTCACCGGCCGCAGCCCCGGGCAGCGTCTCGATGATCGCCGTACCGGAGTCCAGGTCGTTGTTCGGCGCGAGCGTCAGCGCGGAGATCTGGGCGGAGTAGTACGACGACTCGTCGTCGCCGGCCCAGCCGTCACCGAGGCGGACGTGGTCGAAGTAGAAGTCGTCGGCGATCAGGTCGCCGCCGACCCGGGTCACCCCAGCGGTTTTGAGCTGCTTGGCCAGGGCGATGTAGTCCGCCTCCAGCGTGGTCGGGTCGCCGTACCCCTTGAGGTACAGGTTGCCCTTGAGCTTGCCGTTCTTGACCGGAGCGCTCGCCAGTACGTCGGTGTGGAAGCGGAACGACGGGCCGAGAACTGCGAGCGCGGCGGTGGAGCTGAAGAACTTGGTGTTCGAGGCCGGCATCAGGCGGTTGCCGCCGTTGCGGTTGTACAGCGTTTCGCCGGTGGTTGCATCCCGGACGACCAGGTCGACCTGAGACCCGGTGTACGCGCTGTTCGTCAGCAACTGGTCCAGCTGGGTCTGCAGCGGGGTGTCGTCAGCCGATGCGGACGATCCTACGGCCTGCGAGAACACTGCGCCCGCGGCTACGGCGACCACTGCCGCTGCCGCGATCAGCTTGCGCCTTGAAACCCACGGTGAATAGCTCACTTCACACTCCTCAACCAGGCAGAATCCGACTCGTCCGAGTCTCCAACACCATAGGGCCTCGCGTCTCAGGTGAATCGATGTAAAACTGCAGATCCCGCCCCCACTCCCAAGGAGTGCAGATGTTTCGACGACTACTCGCGACCACTGTCACGGCCGCCGCAATCGGGTTGTGCGCTGTCCAGGCGACCCCGGTGCAGGCCGCCGTACAGGAAGCTGCCGGTGCTGTCTTCCCGGCCGATGTGATCTCGCGAGACTTTCCGGATCCGGACGTCTTCCAGCAGAACGGCACCTGGTACGCCTACTCGACCAACAACGGTCTCGGCACTGTCCCGGTCGCCACCGCGCCGAGTGCGGAGGGACCGTGGACTACGCGCGGTGACGCCATGCCCGGCGGCCCGTCAGCAGCGTGGGCCAAGCCCGGCCGCACCTGGGCGCCGGACGTGTACCCGAACCCGGACGGCACGTACACCCTCACCTACACCGCCTGGCACAAGACCTCCGATCGCCAGTGCATCGGTGTCGCGACTGCTACCTCGCCGCGCGGACCGTTCACACCGGTCGGCACGGAGCCGCTGATCTGCCCGCTCGACCTGGGTGGTGCGATCGACGCCAACACCTTCGTGGACCGGGACGGCAGTCGCTACCTGGTCTGGAAGAACGATGGCAACGCGATCAGCAAGCCGTCGACGATCTGGCTGACCAAGACGACCGACAACGGCGAGACCCTTGCCGGCGGCAACACCGCGTTGCTGACCTCGAACGGGATCGCTGAGGCACCTGACCTGGTTCAACGCGACAGCCGGTACCTGCTGTTCTATTCGACCAATGGCTACAACGACTGCAACTACCAGACGGCGTATGCCACCGCGACCAGCCTGACCGGCCCGTGGACTTCGCAGCAGCGGCCGTTGCTGACGACGCAGACCTTCGACGGCAAGGTCTGTGGCCCTGGTGGCGCCGACTTCGTCGGTGACAAGGTGTTCCTGCACGGTTGGGTGAACGGCGCACGGCACATGTTCGTGGCTGATGTCGGCTGGGCCGGTGACTGGCCGGTGGTCCGCGGCAGCCGGGTCCGGACCGAGGCCGAGAGCGGCACACTGAATCGCTGCGTGCTGCGGGAGAACTCTGCGGGCGCATCGGGTGGCAAGGCGGTCGGTTACATCGACTTCGCCGACTCGTGGGTCGAGAACCGCGTCTTCGCGCCGGTTGCCGGTGGGTACACGCTGCACGTCGGCTACGCGAACGGCTCCCAGGGCACGGCCAGTCACGGACTGTCCATCAACGGCAACAGCCAGGGGTCGGTCAGCTACCCGTTCACCGGCTGGAACCAGTGGCGCGAGTCGTCGGTCCCGGTCACACTGCAGGCGGGCTGGAACACGGTCCGGCTCACCAAGGGCACGCTCTACACCGAAGTGGACTACCTCGAGCTTCAGTAACAGCCTTCTCCCGAGGCGTGGCGCGGTGACAGTGCGCCGTACCACGCCTCGTACGCTCGGACCATGGCCAAACCACCTGAACAGGTCTCCGGTGACCGGCGACGCAAGCCGGTCTGGCTGGACCTCCGCCGTACCGGCCGGGGCCTGCAGGCAATGCTGCTCGGTGGGCTGGCGTCGCTGATCTCTCTGATCATCACGTTCTGGACGCTGCCGCAGATCAGCAGTGACGGCTGGATGCCGATCGTGCGGCTTGTGGTGCTGCTGGCGGTCTTCAGCGTCCTGATGCGCTGGGTGCTGGCCGGTGTGGCGGTTCTGATCGGCTCACTCGGCGTACTGGTCGGTGGCCTGCTGTCCCAGTTCGGAGTGGTCTACCTCGGCGTCACCGCCGATCCCGGCGTGAACCTGTCCGGCGGCCCCGAGGCAGTGTTCGTGGTGTCGATCGTGATGTCGTCGGTGAGCGCGTTCGTCGGCTGGTTCGCGTACGCCGGGAGTGATGACGCGTACATCGCCGAGATCATGCGGGTGGTGCGCCGCCGGGCCCGCAAGATGGCGGCAGCGCCGAAGACCGGGATGCTGATCATCCAGCTGGACGGCCTGTCGGCGCCGCTGCTCAACTGGATGGTGATGGCCGGCAACTTGCCGAATCTGGGCGGCTGGATCCGCGACGGCAAGCACTCGATGGTGGAGTGGCACACCGGCGTACCGGCGACGACTCCGGCCAGTCAGGCCGGCATCCTGCACGGTGGCTCCGGCCAGATCCCTGCGTTCCGGTGGTACGAGAAAGAGGCCGGCCGGGTGATGGTGACCAACCGGGGCCGGGACGCTGCCGAGATCGAGGCGCGGATGTCGACCGGTCGCGGACTGCTCGCGGACGGTGGCGTGAGCATCAGCAACAACTGGTCCGGGGATGCTGAGCACTGCGAGCTGGTGTTCAGCCGCGCAGCGCTTCCGAACAGCCGCAGCGGCGGCTATGTCCGGTTCTTCTCCAGTCCGCAGGGTGCTGCGCGCGGACTGGTGCTGTGCGTGGCCGAGATGGTGAAGGAGCTGTTCCAGGCCCGCAGACAGCGCCGGCGCAACCTGGTACCGCGGGTCAAGCGCGGTGGCAGCTACATCTTCCTGCGAGCTGTCACCAACGTGCTGCTGCGCGACCTGAACGTCTCGCTGATCACCGACGAGCTCGTGAAGGGCACACCGGTCATCTACTGCGACTTCGTCGACTATGACGAGGTCGCGCACCACGCCGGGCCGACGCGGCCGGAGTCCTTGCAGGCCTTGGAAGGGCTCGACCGAGTGCTCGGTGCGCTGCAGCGCATCATCGACCTCCTGCCGCACTCGTACGAGATCGTCGTCGTGTCGGACCACGGCCAGAGCCAGGGCGCGACCTTCCTGCAGCGCTACGGCCGGACGCTGACCGACGTGGTCGACGAGCTGGTCGACACGACCAGTGAGCCAGTCGCAGCGGTCGGGAAGTCTGAGGGCTGGGGACCGGTGAACGCGTTCCTGACCGAGCTGTCGCTACGGCGCAGTGTGGCGGGTGCGGTGACCCGCAAAGCCCTGCACAGCAAGGCCTCCCGCGGCGAGGTGGAGCTAGGGCCGAAGGACTGCGAGCCGGCTACGGGTTCCGACGAGCAGATGATCGTCACAGCCTCGGGCAACTTGGCTCTGATCTACCTGGCGACCACACCGGGCCGGGTGCCGCTGGAAGAGATCGAGCTGCTGCATCCCAAGCTGATCCCCGGGTTGGCGACGCATCCGGGCATCGGGTTCGTCGTGGTCGAGTCATTAGCTGAGGGGCCGGTCGCGATCGGCAGCGCCGGTGTCCGGGTGCTCAAGTCCGGGCGAATCGAGGGGGAGGACCCACTGGCGCGGTACGGGCCGTTTGCTCCGGCCTCGATCCTGCGCCAGGCCGAACTGCCGCACAACGGCGACCTGGTGGTGGTGAGCCGGGTCGACGACTACACCCATGAGGTCGCTGCGTTCGAGGAGCTGGTCGGCTGCCATGGCGGTATCGGTGGCTGGCAGACCAATGCAGTGCTGGTGCACCCGTCGCGGTGGGAGCTCAAAGAGACTCCCGTAGGCTCCGACGCGGTCCACGCGCAGCTGGTCAGCTGGCTCGAGAATCTCGGGCAACGCAAGGACGTGCAGGACCCGGTCGAGACGAAAGTAGAGGCCTGAAGCGTGCGGATCACCTGGTGGGGTCACGCGACCACCACCATCGAGGCGGACGGTACGCGCCTGTTGACCGACCCGGTGCTGACGTCGCGGATCGCTCACCTCCGGCGGCGGCGCGGTCCGGCGCCGACACCTGAGGCCGGCCAGTGCGACGCCGTACTGATTTCACACATGCATGCTGACCATCTGCACATGACCTCGCTGCCCCTGGTCGACCGGGAGGCCGCACTCGTCGTACCGCGCGGTGCGGCTCGGCTGATCCACCATGACTACGGCGCCGCCTTCTCGGACCGCTGTATCGAGGTAGCGCCCGGCCACCAGATCAGGATCGGCTCACTCGACATCACCGTGATCACTGCACACCATGACGGCCGCCGGCTGCCGTGGTCGTCGTACAACGGACCTGCGCTCGGGTATCGCGTGGACAGTGCACCCAGCGTCTGGTTCGCCGGAGACACCGACCTGTACGACGACCTGGCGGCGGAAGCTGGACCGGTCGACGTGGCACTGGTTCCGGTCGGTGGCTGGGGACCGTCGCTTGGGCCCGGGCACTTGAACCCGTCCCGCGCTGCTGAGGCAGTCCAGCGTGTTGGCGCCAGTGTGGCGATCCCGATCCACTTCGGGACGTTCTGGCCGATCGGGTTCGACAGAGTCAAGCCAGAGCTGTTCCTGGCGCCGGGGGACCAGTTCCGGGCTGCTTTGACTGAGCTGGACCCGGCAGTGAAGGTGGATCTGTTGGTACCAGGAGAGTCGACCGAGGTGGCGGGATGACAGGCAACGCGGACTTCGACCTGTGGTACCTGTTCGCCCTCGGCGGTGCAGTGCTGATCGGCGCTGTGCTGCCGGTGCTGCCGACAGGTGCTGCCGTGTCGGCGGGCGCCGTACTGGCCTCACACAGCAACCCGATCGGGCTGGTCGGTGTGCTCATCGCAGGTGCTGGTGGTGCGTATGTCGGCGACCTGATCGTGTACGCCGGCTGCAGGTTCGGTGGCGAGAAGCTGGCGAAGCGGGTCGGGTGGTTGCGCGACAACGCCAAGCTGGACGCGCTGCGGGATCGGCTGAGCGAGCACGAGATCGGCGTGCTGCTGACCTCGCGGCTGGTCCCCGGTGGCCGGGTGCCAGTGCTGCTGGCGGCCGGATTGGCCGGCTATCGGTGGGAGCGGTTCGCGCTGGTCGACCTGGCCGCGTCGTCGCTGTGGGCAGCGGTCTACATGGCGATCGGGCTACTCGGCTACGTGCTCTTCCCCGAACCGTGGCAGGGCATCGTGGCGGCGATCGTGCTGGTGGTGCTGACCACGGTGGTCAGCAGCCTGATCCAGAAGGCTCGCCACAAGCACGCCGCGGCCGCCGTTTCAGAAGCCGAATGAAGTCGCCTTCAGCTCCTCGATGACCGCTGGGTCGCCCTCGAGCTGAACATCGGCGACCTCCTGCCGACCGAAGCAGAACAGCACCAGCTCGACCGGCTCACCGACCACGGTGACCGTGCGGCCGTTGGTCGGCTGCTTGGCGACGACCGACTGGCCGCTGGGGAGCTGGAGCACGATGCCACTGGTCGCCTTGCGGGTCATGGCGCGGCTGGCGAGCCGGAGCCCCTTCCACAGGTTGGCCTGCTGGTCGGCCGGCAGCGTACGCACGGTGAACTCGGGCTGGGCGCGGCGGACGTCCTCGTGGTGCACCAGATACTCGGTGGTGTTCAGTTGGTGCCCGATGAACGGCAGGCCGTAGATCGAGGCGCGCGGCGGGCCGTTGCGCACCTTCTGGACCACACCGGCGTAGCCGAGATTGTCCTTGGCCCGCTGCATCCGCTTCTCGGTGGTGTCGGCGAGCGCGGCGATCATGATCCCCGGACCGGCCATCGGGTCGGACTCCCGGACGTACAGGTGAACGGCCAGGTCGTACGTCGTCCAGCCGTCGCACAGCGTCGGCTGATCGGGTCCTAGCTCGTCGAAGAGGTCACACAGAGCAAGTCGTTCCACCCGGCTGTAGTCAGTCACACAGTGATCCTAGTAAGGCGATCGAAGTTGTCGGTGGGGAATGGCAGAATGTCAATCGTTGTCATGTTTGTGACTGCTGTTCGCACCTGACTGTCCTGGAGTGTCTCTTGCCCGTGCCGAAAGTCCCTGACAAAGGGAGCGCGACCCGGCGTGGGTTCGCGGTCCTGCGGGTCGCGATCTGGGAGGAGCCGTGGGTCTTCGCGTTCTCGGTGGCAGCCAGCGTGCTGTACGGCGCGATGACGGTGGCCGACGGCTGGGCCCTGGGCTGGGCCACCGACCACGTGATCCGGCCGGCCCTCGAGCGCGGTGACACCACCTTCGGTGCGCTGGCCGCGCTCGTCTCGCTCTTCCTCGGGATCGCGATCCTGCGCGCCATCGGAGTGGTCGGGCGACGCATCGGTGCCGGCGTGATGCAGTTCCGGCTGCAGGCGACGTACCGGCGCCGGGTCACTCGGCAGTACCAGCAGTTGCCGCTGGAGTGGCATCACAAGCACCCGACCGGTCAGCTGCTGTCGAATGCGAACGCAGATGTGGAGTCGATCTGGTTCGTGATCGCGCCGCTGCCGATGGCGATCGGTGTGCTCGCCATGCTGGCCTTCGCCACGGTTGCGATGTTCATGGCCGACACCTGGCTCGCTCTGGTCGGCTGTCTGGTGTTCCCACTCGTCTTCGTGGCCAATGTGATCTTCCAGCGAGTCCTGCAGCCACTGGCGACACGGGCACAGCAGTTGCGCGCGGATGTTTCCGAGGTGGCGCATGAGTCGTTCGACGGCGCACTGGTCGTCAAGACGCTTGGCCGCGAGGCTGCGGAGACCGAGCGCTTCCGGGCGCCGACGTACGCGCTGCGCGATGCGAACATCGCGGTGAACAAGGCCCGCGGAATGTTCGACCCGGTGATCGACGCACTGCCCCGGATCGGCGTGCTGATCGTGCTGCTGGTCGGTGTCGGGCGGGTGCGCTCAGGTGGTGCGGACGCCGGCGACGTCGTACAGGTTGCGTTCCTGTTCACGCTGATCGGCTTCCCGATCCGGGCGCTGGGCTGGGTGCTTGGTGAGCTACCGCGGTCCGTGGTCGGTTGGGACCGGGTGCAGCGCGTGCTGACCGCTGAGGGCGGCATGGAGTACGGCGAGGACCGGCTGACCTCGAACACGGCGGCCCAGCTCGACGTGTCCGGGCTGCGCTTCGGGTACCTGCCGGAGCGCGACGTACTGAACGGCATGGACTTCACCGTCGAGCCCGGCCGGACTGTCGCGGTCGTGGGGCCGACTGGTGCGGGCAAGTCGACCATGACCACGCTGCTGACCAGGCTGGTCGATCCCGAGGAGGGATCGATCAAGGTCGACGGCACTGACCTGCGGGGGTTGGCTCGTGGTGAGCTGGCAGAGTCCGTCGCACTGGTGGCGCAGACGGCCTTCCTGTTCGACGACACCATCCGCGGCAACATCACACTGGGCGGCGACTACAGCGACGAAGACATCTGGGACGCACTGCGCATCGCTCAGGGCGACGGGTTCGTGACGACGCTCTCGCACGGTCTGGACACCAAAGTGGGCGAGCGCGGTACGACGCTGTCCGGTGGGCAGCGGCAGCGGATCGCACTGGCTCGCGCTCTGGTGCGGCGGCCGCGCCTGCTGATCCTGGACGACGCAACCAGCGCGGTCGACCCACAGGTCGAGGCGCGCATCCTGGCCGGACTGCGGTCCCGGGTGCAGGAGGACGCGACTGCTGCGACCACTGTGCTGGTGATCGCATACCGGAAGGCGACGATCTCACTCGCCGACGAGGTGCTGTTCCTGGACGAGGGCCGGATCACGGCCCAAGGCACGCATGCCGAGCTGCAGGAGACATCGGCGGCGTACCGGGAGCTGGTGGACGCGTACGAGAAGGACGCCGAGCGACGGCTCGAAGAGGCTGAGCTGGACAAAGAGCTTGACGACTTGGATGGGGTGAAGGCATGAGCGAGCGTAGCGAGCGAACAAAGGGCACAGTTGCCATCGCGCTCATGACGGAGCCGAGCGCTAGCGAGGTGGAGGCATGAGTGCGGCAGAGGCGACTCGGATGGATCACGGCGATGATGCCGGTGGTCTGGAGACGCTGCGGCAGGGGCTGCGGATCTCACCCGAGCTTGCGCAGGGCTGGTGGATCACCGCACTTCTTGCTTTGACCATGACGGCCGGGCGGATCGTCATCCCGATCGCTGTCCAGCAGACCATCGACAAGGGCCTCTCCGGACCCGGTGGGCCGGACATGTCGTTCGTGGGCTGGATGGTCGCGGTGTGCGCGGTCGGCATCGCAGTGACCGCCGGAGCGTCGTACCTGACGACTGTGCGGCTCGCGATCAACTCTGAGCGCGGTCTGGCGACCATGCGGATCAAGGCCTTCCGGCATGTGCACGATCTGCCGGTGCTGACCCAGAGCACCGAGCGCCGCGGCGCACTGGTCAGCCGGGTGACCTCCGACGTCGACACCGTGTCGCAGTTCCTCCAGTTTGGCGGGTTCATCTTCCTGGTCAGCCTCGGGCAGATGCTGCTCGCATCCGTGGTGATGTTCTTCTACTCGTGGCAGCTGGCCCTGGTGGTGCTGGTCTGCTTCATCCCGCTGTTCGCGAGCCTGCGGGCACTGCAGCGGCGGATGTCGTCCGCGTACGGCGTGGTCCGGGCGAAGGTCGGCGAGATGCTGTCCGCGATCGCCGAGCCGGTGGTCGGTGCTCAGGTGGTTCGCGCCTACGCGGTCGAGCAGCGCACGCAGGCGCGGATCGACTCGACGGTCGACGACTACCGCCGTACGGCGACCAGTGCGCAGACGCTGACCGGAATCACCTTCTCCATCGGCGGTCTGGCGGCCGGTCTGGCCAATGCGGGCGTGCTGACAGCCGGCGTACTGCTCGGCGTGGACGGCAAGGCGACGCTGGGTGAGATCCTCGCGTTCATGTTCCTGGTCGCGCTCTTCTCCGACCCGGTGCAGATCGCCACCCAGGTGCTGACCGATGCGCAGAGCGCTTTCGCCGGCTGGCGCCGAGTGCTCGGTGTCATCAACACTCCGGCCGATGTGGTCGACCCCGGCGAGGACGGCGTGAAGCAGGCCCGCGGACCGATCGCGGTCGAGTTCGCAGACGTGAACTTCGCTTACCCCGAAGGCGAGCTGGTACTGCGCGATGTCGCTGTGCGCCTTGAACCGCACCGACGGGTTGCGGTCGTGGGGGAGACCGGTTCCGGCAAGACGACGTTCGCGAAGCTGCTCACCCGGCTGATGGATCCGACCTCCGGTGCGGTCCTCCTGGACGGCACCGACGCGCGCGAGATCTCTTTCGAGTCGCTGCGCGAGCGGGTCGTGATGGTGCCGCAGGACGGCTACCTGTTCGACGCGTCGCTGGCCGAGAACGTCCGCTTCGGACGGCCTGAGGTGACAGACGCCGAGTTGCTGGCAGCATTCGAGTCACTCGGCCTGACGGACTGGCTGGAGTCGCTGCCAGACGGGCTGCAGTCGCCGGTGGGGCAGCGTGGCGAGTCTCTCTCGGCAGGAGAGCGTCAGCTGGTCGCACTGGTCCGGGCAAACATCGCCGACCCCGACCTGCTGGTGCTGGACGAGGCCACATCGGCTGTCGACCCCGGGACCGAGGTCCGGGTCAACGCGGCGCTGGAGCGACTCATGACCGGCCGTACGTCGGTCACCATCGCGCACCGGCTGTCGACCGCGGAAGCTGCGGACGAGGTGCTGGTGTTCGACAACGGAGAAGTGGTCGAGCGCGGACCGCACTCTGAGCTCGTCACCGCAGGCGGTGTGTACTCACGCCTGCACGAAAGCTGGATCGCTCAACGCAGCGCCCCCTAGACAGACCCGGGGCGCGGCTGGTCCCTGGGAGGGTCGAACCAGCCGCGCCCGGATCAGGTACGCCGCGGCACCACAATCAGGTTGGTGCCCCGTCGTACCCGGCTCTTAGACCGTCGGTGCGGCGCCAGCCTGCGGTACTAGCAGGAACTCGACACCACCCTTGTCGTCCACGGCCGCATCCAGGATCTTGTCGTCCAGCGCATTGGCCGCGTTCTCTTCCAGGAACACCCGCGCACCAGCCTCTTCGACCACCTGGTCACCAGGCTTCGGCGCCTCGGTCGTCGTTACCGCCAGCGTCGGATCCGCCGGGTTCTCCTGCGAGATCCGTACGCCCGCACCTTCCGGCGCACCTTCGACCCCCGTGATGCTCTTGATCACCAGAGTCGCGTTCTCAGTCAGGGTAAGCACAACAGCTCCAACCTCTAGACATCATCGAACCCACCCCGTGCCCGACCATCCC
>NZ_SMKX01000098.1 GCF_004349055.1 Kribbella antibiotica | reverse complement strand
CAGGGGCACGCTCTGTCCCCAAGACTCACAGGTCCAGGTAATAGAAGTGCTCACCCACCAGCGGCTTACCAGTCCGAGTCTGCCCGACGGGCGACCCGATAACTCTTATTAGGTAATTACTTGTTCAAGCCCACCACCCAGCCGACAGACCCCCGACGAGTGGACAGCGCCGCGACGAAAAGTGGCAACCAGCGCGGCAGCCGGGGGTCAGCCGGGCACGGCAGCACCCCACGCCTCCTTGCCAGCGCCTTTCACCACAGCGGCGGGTCACGTTCAAGGCATCCCCACAACCGGCCGCAACCATAGCGAGCACCTCAATCGGCGCGAGCGCGATCACCGACCTCGCCAGTACCTCAACCCCGCGCCGGGCCCAGCCAAGCTCTTTATGTAACGCGGCCGCCGCGGCGACCAGCCACAGACAACGTGCCCGGCTTGTCCGGAGCGTCGATCAACCACACACCCGCCATACCAGAATCGACCCCGAGCCGAACCGGCCGATCAGCGCGCAGGCTCAGCAGCCTCGCGGGCACTGCAGCGAGGCGATCAGGGTGACTTTCGTGACCTTGGCGCGGCCGTTCGTCCACGTGGTGAACAGGGTGCCGGGCTCGAAGGTGACGAGCTGGGGACCGTCGGCGTTGACCGAGGCACGATACGCACCGGACTCGACCTTGGTCACGCGGTAGATCGCGACATCAAGTGAGCCGTGCCCGGTGAAACACAGCGGGGCGGACGGATGGTCGTCACTGAACACCCGGAAGTAGTCGCCGTTCCCACGGCAGACGTTGTCGTCGTACATGCGCTGAACACCAGCAGCCGAAGCAGTCTGGACGCCAGCGAAGCCAACGCCGGCAGCAACCACACCGGCAAGCAGGACTCGGAGTTTGCGGGAAAGCACAGAGATCACCTCAGAAAGGTCGGGGCGGACCCACATCCTGCGATGCGTCCCTGACCGCCGTTCGCCCCTCGTCCGATTCCGGCCAAATCCCTAGTGAAAACTGCCCCACAACCTGTGGCTGGCCACCACCATCCCAACCGCCAGCACGCTAACCACCGCCTGCCCCACATGCGCCACCCCGGCGGCGGGCGCCAGCACATACACCGCGTACCCGTTGGCCAGCGCATCCGCGATCAGCGCGGTGAAGAAACCACCGAGCCAGCCGGGGTAGTCGGCATAGGCGTCGAGGCCGTGCCGCAGCAGGTCGTACGCGTGCACGATCGTTCCATACGCGAACACCGCCACCGCTGCTATCCGCACCGCTCGCTCCCCCACACCAACAAGGCTACGAGGCGGACCGCCACCACTGACCAACTCGTCTTCAGAGCGCCTCAGGTGACCCAGCTGAGCGTGAGCTCAGCGTGCCACCGAAGGTTAGACAGTGGCAGCGGTCCGCTGCGGGAGCTAGCCGACGAAGACGGCGGTGGGTTTGGCCAACGGGCCATGCGGTTCATACAAGGCCAGGAAGGTGCCCGTCGGATCGAACATGGCGGTTTGGCCGTCGGGGAGGTTGAGGCCTGGGAGGGGCCGGCCGGTGCGGATGGCGGCGGCTTGGTCGAGGTCGGCGTCGTAGCGGGGGAAGGTTCCGGCGGCCACGTCGGCGATGGGGAGCCAGGCGAAGTCTTCGGCGAGGGCCTCGAGGGTGTGGGCCGCCGACAGGTCGAAGGCACCCACGCGAGTACGGCGCAATGCCGTCAAGTGGCCGCCGACACCGAGATCGGCGCCTAGGTCGCGGGCCAGCGCGCGGATGTACGTGCCGCTGGAGCAGTCGACGGAGATGTCGAGGTCGATCCACGACTCCGACACCCTGATGTCGAGGATGTCGTAGCGGGAGACCGTCACCGTGCGGGCCTTCAGCACGACCTCTTCGCCGGCCCGGACGCGTTCGTACGCGCGCTTGCCGTCGACCTTGATCGCCGAGACCGCGGACGGGATCTGCGAGATCTCGCCTCGATAAGCCTCAGCCGCCGACGAGATCGCCGCCGCGGTGACACCGGCGACCGGTGCCGTCGAGACGATCTCGCCCTCGGCGTCGTCGGTGGTCGTGACGGCGCCCAGACGGATCGTGGCGTCGTACGACTTGTCGGCGAGCTGGAGGTGGCCCAGCAGGCGGGTGGCGCGGTTGATGCCGGCGACGAGAACGCCGGTCGCCATCGGATCCAGCGTGCCGGCATGCCCCACATTGCGGGTGCCTGCCAGCCGCCGGATCCGGGCGACGACCGTGTGCGACGTCATCCCGGCCGGCTTGTCCACCACGACGATGCCGTCCGAGGACGGCGTGAAGTCAGACAACCTCGTCCTCGTCGTCTTCGTCCTTCTTCTTGTACGGGTCGGCGTCGCCGGCGGGCTTGGCGCCGGCAGCGGCCTGGGCCACCTTGGCGTCGGCCTGGCGGGCCTTGTACAGCAATTCCTCGATCTGGCCGGCGGTCTCCGGGATCGAGTCCAGGTAGAACGCCAGGCTCGGCGCGCGGCGCAGGCCGAGTGCCTTGCCGACCTCGCTGCGGATCAGCCCGCGGGCCGACTCCAGCGCTGCCGCCGTGGAGGCGCGCTCCTGCTCGCCGCCGTACACCGTGTAGAAGACGCTCGCTTCGCCAAGGTCGGCGGTCAGCTTCGCGTCCGTCACCGTGACGAAACCGAGTCGCGGGTCCTTGACCCGGCGCTCCAGCAGCTCCGCGACCAGGACCTGGATCCGGTCGGCCAGCTGCTTCGCCCTTGCTTCACCCATCAGGGCTCACTCCCTCTGTGTTCCAACGTCAAATCATGCAACTGCGCCGATCATGCAAAGGGTCCGGAGCGGCGGGTGGTCGAACCCCGCCACTCCGGACCTTATTAGAGCAGTACTGCGATCAGCTGCGCGGCTTCTCGCGGAGCTCGAACGACTCCACGACATCGCCGATCTTGATGTCGTTGTAGTTGTTCACGGTCAGACCACACTCGAAGCCCTCGCGGACCTCGGACGCGTCGTCCTTGAACCTCTTCAGCGACGACAGTTCGCCGTTCTCCACCACGACCGCGCCGTCCCGGATCAACCGGATCTTGGCGTTGCGGCGGATCAGGCCACTGGTGACCCAGCAACCGGCGATGTTTCCGACCTTCGACGAGCGGAAGATCTCGCGGATCTCCGCCTGGCCCAGCACGACCTCTTCGTAGATCGGCTTGAGCATGCCCTTCAGGGCCGCCTCGATGTCGTCGATCGCTGCGTAGATCACCGAGTAGTGCCGGATGTCGACGCCCTCGCGCTCGGCCACGTCTCCGGCCTTGCCCGCCGGCCGCACGTTGAAGCCGATGATGACGGCGTTCGACGCGATGGCCAGGTTGACGTCGTTCTCGTTGATCGCACCGACACCACGGTCGATGACGCGCAGGTTGACCTCGTCGCCGACCTCGATCCGGACCAGGGCGTCTTCCAGTGCCTCGACCGAACCGGACACGTCGCCCTTGAGGATGAGCAGCAGTTCCTGCGTCTCGCCCTTCTCCATCGAGGCCATGAAGTCCTCGAGGGTCCGGCGCGCACGACGCTTGGCGTTGGCGGCCGCACGAGCCCGGGCTTCCCGCTTCTCAGCGATCTGCCGGGCCATCCGGTCGTCGTCCACCACCAGGAACTTGTCACCCGCACCAGGTACGGCGGTCAGACCCAGCACGATCACCGGACGCGACGGCAAGGCCTCGCTGACCGGGTCGCCGTGCTCGTCGAGCATGGCCCGGACCCGGCCGTACGCCGGTCCCGCGACCATCGAGTCGCCGACCCGCAGCGTTCCGCGCTGAACCAGCACGGTCGCCACCGGACCACGGCCCTTGTCGAGGTTGGCCTCGATCGCGATGCCCTGGGCCGGCATGTTCGGGTTCGCCCGCAGGTCCAGTGCCGCGTCCGCGGTCAGTACGACGCCCTCGAGCAGGCCGTCGATGTTGATCCGCGCCTTGGCCGAGACGTCGACGAACATGGTGTCGCCGCCGTACTCCTCGGGAACCAGGCCGTACTCGGTCAGCTGACCGCGCACCTTGGTCGGGTCCGCCGCCGGGACGTCGATCTTGTTCACCGCGACCACGATCGGCACACCGGCCGCGCGGGCGTGGTTCAGGGCCTCGATCGTCTGCGGCATCACGCCGTCGTCGGCCGCGACCACCAGGATGACGATGTCGGTGGCCTGCGCACCACGAGCACGCATGGCGGTGAACGCCTCGTGACCCGGGGTGTCGACGAAGGTGATGGCGCGCTCGACGCCGTCGACCGTGGTGGTGACCTGGTAGGCACCGATGTGCTGGGTGATGCCACCGGCTTCCTTGGCCACGACGTTCGCTTCGCGGACCGCGTCCAGAAGCTTGGTCTTACCGTGGTCGACGTGACCCATGACGGTGACAACCGGCGGCCGCTTGACCAGGTCGTCGTCGCCACCGTCGTTCGAACCGAAGTCGATGTCGAACGACTGGAGCAGCTCGCGGTCCTCGTCTTCCGGAGACACGACCTGAACGTCGTAGTTCAGCTCGGTGCCCAGCAGCTGCAGGACCTCTTCGTTGACCGACTGGGTCGCCGTCAGCATCTCGCCCAGGTGGAACAGAACCTGGACCAGCGATGCCGGGTCGACGCCGACCTTCTCGGCGAAGTCCGTCAGCGACGCACCACGGGCAAGACGGACAACCTCGCCGTCACCGTGCCGGACGCGGACACCGCCGACCGCGGGAGCCTGCATGTTGTCGAATTCCTGGCGCTTGGCGCGCTTCGACTTGCGTCCACGACGCGCCGGACCGCCCGGACGCCCGAAGGCACCCTGCGTTCCGCCACGACCCCGGTTGCCCGGGCCGGGACGGCCACCGCCGCCACCACCGGGAGGGCCGCTCGGGCCGCCGCCGGGACGGAAACCGCCGCCACCGCCGCCACCCGGACGTGCACCGGCACTCGGTCCACCCGGACCGCCGCCGCCACCGGGACGACCACGACCACCAGCGCCACCGCCGCCACCAGGGCCGCCACCGGGGCCCGAGGGGCGACCGGTGAAGGTACCGGCCGAGGACTTCGGCATCATCGCCGGGTTCGGGCGCGGAGCACCCGGTACGCCGCCGGAGCGCTGCGGACGGTCGGAACCGCCACGACCGCTGTCGCGGCCACCTTCACGTGCTGCCGGCGGACGCGGAGCCATTCCGGCCGGGCTCGGTGCACCCGGAGCGGCCTGACCTGCGCCAGCACCCTGGCCGCCGCCCTGGCCACCCGGGCCCGGACGTGCGCCACCGCGCTGCATGCCTTGCGTAGAACTGAACGGGTTGTTGCCCGGACGCGGTGCACCCGGACGCGGGCCACCACCCTGGCCACCCGGACGCTGGTTGCCACCGGGCCGCGGTGCACCCGGACGCGGCGCGGAGCCACCCGGACGCGGTGCAGAACCCGGACGCGCAGCACCCTGGCCACCGGCCGGAGCAGCTGCACCCTGACCAGCGGAGGTCGGGGCAGCGGGGGTCTGGCCACCGGAGCTCTGACCACCCGGGCGCGGGCCCGGACGGACCGGAGCGTCGCCGGCCGGACGCGGGGCCGCCGGAGCGGCCGGTGCGGCAGCCTCGGGGGCCGGAGCCGCCTTGGCAGCCGGAGCCTCGAACGACGGCGTGGCCGGGGAGGCCTCAACCTTCACTGCGGGGGCAACCGGAGTCTCGACCGGGGCCGCCGGAGCGGGGGTCTCGACAGGTGCGGCCGGGGTCTCGGCGCGCGGACCCGGCTTCGGGCCCGGGCGCGGACCCGGCTTGATACCCGGCGTCGCAGCCTTGGCGGCCGGAGCCACCGGGGCAGGCGCGGCCGACTCGGCGACCGGGGCCTGCGCCACCGGTGCGGGAGCCGACTCGGCGACGGGCGCCGGGGCCGGAACAGCAGCCGGGCTGGACGCAGCCGGCTCGGACTGTGATGCTGCCTGCTCGGCGGGGGCGACCGGAGCGGTCGCCTGCGGCGCGGCAGACGTGCTGGCGGCAGCCTTACTGGCTGCGCGCTTCTTCGGCGGGTTCTTCTCGAACTCCTCCGCCAACCGGCGGACAACCGGCGCCTCGATGGTCGAGGATGCCGATCGGACGAACTCACCCATGTCGTTCAGCCTGGTCAGAACGACCTTGCTGGTTACTCCGAGCTCTTTTGCGAGCTCGTAGACTCGGACCTTTGCCACTGCACTCCTTCTGGTCCGAGCCTGGGGCCACGGACCGTTATCTGACGTACATGCTCATCGCATTGCACTCATCGCTGTGTATCCATCACTTGTGGACACTCATCGAGTAGTCATGAGTCGATGACCCGCCTTCATGTCGGTCACGGCGGTCCGGTCGGACCGCCGCCGACGGCCTGCCGGCCGCCACGGTTTACTGCTTGATTATTGCTTGCCGCCGATATGGTCGCGCAGCCCGGTCGCCTCCAGCGGCCCTGGGACCTTGAAGGCCCGCGGGAACGCCTTGCGCCGGACAGCGAGCTCGAAGCACTCGATCGTGGGGTGCACATGCGCCCCACGGCCAGGTGCCCGACGCTCGGGATCCGGGAGGACAAGCCCTCCGGACACCGTCATCCGCAGCAGATCTGTCGGACTGGATCGCTTCCGGCACCCGATACAGGTGCGCTCCCGAATCTTGCCAGGACGCGCGTCTGTCACTTCTTCCTCAGGGTGTGGAGGCAACTCAGTCGACCGACCGAGAGATCAGTCTACCTTCTTGTCCTCACCAGTCACATCGGTATCCGGCCGGATGTCGATCCGCCAGCCCGTGAGCCGGGCCGCGAGCCGCGCGTTCTGGCCCTCTTTGCCGATCGCGAGAGACAACTGATAGTCCGGTACGACGACCCGCGCGGCGCGAGCAGCGGCGTCGACGACCTCTACCGACGTGACCTGCGCCGGGGACAACGCATTCCCGACGAAGGTGGCCGGGTCGTCGCTGTGGTCGATGATGTCGATCTTCTCGCCGTGCAGTTCGTGCATGATGTTGCGCACCCGCTGACCCATCGGGCCGATGCAGGCACCCTTCCCGTTCACCGACGGGTTCAGGGTCCGGACGGCGATCTTGGTCCGGTGACCGGCCTCGCGGGCGATCGCGGTGATCTCGACGGTGCCGTCGGCGACCTCCGGGACCTCCAGCGCGAACAGCTTCTTGATCAGGTTCGGGTGCGTCCGGCTGACCGTGATCTGCGGGCCCTTGAAACCCTTGCGGACACCGACCACGTAGACGCGCAGGCGGGAACCGTGCTCGTACTTCTCCCCCGGCACCTGCTCCGGCGCCGGCAGCACGGCCTCGATCTTGCCGAGGTCGACCATCACCGAGCGCGGGTCCCGGCCCTGCTGGACCACGCCGGAGACGATGTCGCCCTCCTTGCCGGAGAACTCGCCGTACCGGACGTCGTCCTCGGCGTCGCGCAGCCGCTGCAGGATGATCTGCTTGGCCGTGGTGGCGGCGATCCGGCCGAAGTCGCTCGGGGTGTCGTCGAACTCGCGGAGCAGCGTGCCGTCCTCGTCGAGCTCGCGGGCCATCACCGACACGTGCCCGGTCTTGCGGTCCAGCTCCGCCCGCGCGTGCTGGTGCGCGCCCTCGGTGCGGTGGTAGGCCACCAGCAGCGCCGCCTCGATCGCATCGGCCACGATCTCGAGGGAGATGTCCTTCTCCCGTTCGAGTGCCCGCAGGACGGCCATGTCGATATCCATGTCAGTTCTCCTCCACCGTGTCGTCGTCGAGGGTCTCGTCGTCGACAGGTGATTCAGTCTCGTCAGTGTCGTTGCCGGCGGGCCGGTTGAACTCGATCTGGACCTTGGCCTTCTCCACGTCGCTGTAGACGACGGTCCGGTGCTGGCCCTTGACGTCCAGTTCGGCCGCCTCCTCGGAGGCGGACTCGATTCGGCCGGTCAGCTTGTGCCCGCTGTGCAGCGTGACCGCGACCAGGCGGGTGACGTTGCGGCGCCAGTGGCGCGGCAACGTGAGCGGCCGGTCGATACCCGGGCTGGAGACCTCCAGCGTGTAGGCGCCGTTCCCCATGATCTCGTCCGCATCCAGCGCCTTGGAGATGGCGCGGGTGACCTCCGCGATGTCGTCGAGGTTGATCCCGCCGTCGCGGTCGACCAGCACCCGCAGCAACCGGCGCTTGCCGGCGGGGGCGAGGTCGACGGACTCCAGGTCGCAGCCGAACTGCGCCACGATCGTCTGGAGGAAGTTTTCGAGGCTCGTGGTGTCCGTGTGGTCAGTCTTTCGGCTCACAGGTAGACCTGCCTCTCTTTGGAGTTGTGCGCCCGTACGTGCCCCCGGCGGTCCGGCCGAGAGCAGTAGCCCACCTTATCGGGCTTCTGAGGGTGCTCACGTCACCGCCTCGTCACAGTGCCGGTGACAGACCGGTCACCGGGTAGGGTTCCGGGGTGCCGAACGAACCCCTCCGGTTGTCACGCCGCGTCGCGCTGCAGTCCACTGCCATCGCCACGGGCGCCGTACTGATGTCTGGAGTGCTGGCCGGCTGCAAGGACGACCAGGCAGGCTCCGGTACGCCGGGAGCCGTCGACCCGGGGTCCGGCAAGACCGTGCCCGAGAACACTCCGACCGTGGATCCTGCGGTCGTGGCGGCGCTCAGCAGCGCAGCTGGAGTGGTGAGCTCGCTGGCTGCTCAATACACCCTGGTCGGCACGAAGTACCCGGCACTGAAGCCCAAGCTCGCGGCGGCAGCGAAGTTCCACGCCGGCCACCTGGCCAAGCTCCAGGAGACCGCCGGTGTGACCGTGCCCAAGGCGCCTCCCGTGCCGGGGACAGGTTCGGCAAGCGGCGCTCTGGCGTCGCTGGCTCAGCAGGAGAAGGCAGCGTCGATCGCCCACGCGGCGGCAGCGGCGAAGGTGTCCGGACCGGCGGCCCGGTTGCTCGCGATGATCGCGGCCTCCGAGGTGCAGCTCGGTTCAACCCTGGTTCCGACCAAGAAGGCGGCCTCGTCATGACCGAGCTCGAGGCACTGCAGGCCGCGCTGGCCGGCGAGCACGCAGCCCTGTACGGCGTGGGTGTGGCCGGCGGGAAGTTGAGCGGCGCCAAGTTCAACGCGGCGTCCGATGCGTTCGACCGGCATCGTGACAACCGCGACAAGCTGAGCGCGCTGATCACAGCCGCCAACGAGACTCCGGTCGCCGCCGAACCGGCGTACGACCTGCCGCAGCCGGTCACGAACGCGGCCAGTGCCGCCGCCCTGATCGTTGGCATCGAGCGCCGCCTGGCCGCTGTGTACGGCGATCTGATCGAGGCGGCCGAGCAGCCGGCCGTCCGGCAGTTGGGGATCGACCAACTGCTGGCGACTGCCTCCGCGCAGGTCGTCTGGGGCGGCGCGCCGGTCGCCCTGCCCGGCGCCGTTTAGATCCGCTGGGTGACGGCCCGGACACGTTCCGGCGCCAATTGCGGACTGCAACGAAGGAATTCCGGCAGAGTTACGGATTGACCGGAAATTCATTGCCCATTCCCCTTTACTCGCAGGGCTGCCTTACCTATATTTTCGGCCACGGAGACTGGGGGGTCACCGAGGTTCCAGGCCGACCGCGTTGGTGGCGCAGGTCGCGAAGGTCCGGCGCGTTCTGAGCGCCTTGTTCCGTACGTTCGATATCCACGTGCCTGCATTGTGACGGGGCATTTCAACTTCTTCGGTCCTGCTCGCGGCAGGATCATGGAGGGTGGCGAAGCATGCGTACATTCGACCTGCGTACCGGCGAAGACCAGTTCGTGAAAGACCTGCGAGTGGTCCGCTGGGAGCAATATGCACTGGATCGGGAAGTCCCCTTCCAGGCGATGTGGTACTCCGTTCCACCCGGTTCGGAGAGCCCGCTCGACCAGCACCCCGAGCTCGAACTCTCTCTCGTCGTCGCCGGTACGGCGCATGTCCTGTCCGGCGGCGAAGAGCATGAAATCCAGCAGGGCAACGCGTTCCTGCTGTCGAGCACCGAACAACACGTCGTACAGAACCGGTCGGACTCGGTCGAACTGACCGTGTTCAGCGCGTACTGGATGCCCTTGGCCGGTGACCACGGCGATGAGTGACGAGATCAGCGTCTTCACGTTTCCGCAGCCGACCGTCAACGGTCCACTGCACGTCGGTCACCTCTCGGGCCCCTATCTGGCCGCCGACCTCGCAGCTCGGGCGGCCAGGGCGCGCGGCGAACATGTCCTGGTCACCAGTGGCCTCGACGTCCACCAGAACTACGTCCTGGCCAGAGCCGAGAACGAAGGCCTGGATCCACAGGCGATGACCAAGGACTTCCGCGACGACATCCTCGAGACCTACGACCGGGCCCGAATCGGCTATGACCGATTCACCGATCCGCTCGAGGACAGCCATGCCCCAGTGATCCGGCAACTGCTCAACCACCTGGTCGATTCCGGGGCGGCTCCGCTGCGCGAGATCACGATGTACACCTGCGGCGACTGCAATCGCACTCTGCACGACGCGTACCTCAGTGGCCGCTGCGGCGAGTGCGAGGGACCGGCGGCCGGCGGCGCCTGCGAGGTGTGCGGCACGTTCAACCACGTCGAGATCATGATCGATCCCTGCTGCGGCCGCTGCGGCGGCGAACCCCGCCCGTTCCAGGTCACCGTGCCGGTCCTGCGGCTGGAGGACTATCGCGCATCGCTCACGGAGACCTGGATCCGGGCCGAGTTGCCACCAGAGGTCCGTGGCCTTGTCGAGCGCATCCGGCGCGCCGGGCTGCCCGAGATCCCGCTCGCCTTCCCGACGGACTGGGGTATCGAGTGCGACGGCGCACTGACCGGACTGCGGGTCGGGGCGTACACCGAGGTTGCCCTGACCGACCTGTACGGCATCGCCCGGGCGGTCGATCCCGAGGCCGCCGATGTCGCCGGTTATCTGCACGCCATCGGCCGGGTCAGCCGGCTCTGGCATTTCCTCGGGCTCGACAACGCTTTCGCGTACGCCGTGCACTGGCCGGCCGTGTGGGCTGCCGCCGGGATTGATCGGTCGCCGCTGGCCGGACTCGTTGTCAACGAGTTCTACACCTTCGAGGGCGCGAAATTCTCGACCAGCCGGAATCATGGAATCACAGCGTCGGAATTACTTCGCACGTGCGATCCCTCAATCGTGCGCTTGTTTCTGGCCTGGGATCGTCCGGACCGCTTCCAGAGCGATTTCGTGCAGCATTCTTTCGACGCTTTCGCCGAGTACGCCGAGCCGCTCCTCGCGGGGGTCCGCCAGGCCTCCGAACCGCTCGATCCGGCGCTTGCTGCGATTGAACTGGCCCGCGGTGAGGCGGCACTGCGGCCGAGCGGATTCGACCCGCCCTTGGCTGCTCGGTGCTTGCTCACGTTGCTGGCCGGCGGAGTCCACAACACGGGCTCGCTCCGCGCCGTACTGACTGGGCTGGGGTGAGCCCGATGCGCATCGGAGTCATCGGTGCGGGTATCGCTGGGGCGCTGCTGGCTTGGCGGCTGAGCAGCCAGGCCTCCGTCGACCTCATCACCGGCGTGCCCGGCACAGACGCCACGGCAGCCTCAGGCGGCGGGGTCCGCGGGTTCGAGACCCATCCGCTCCAGCGCAGGCTGGCCATCGAGAGCCTGTCCGAGCTCCTCGGCACACTCCACGACCAGGCGGCGTACACCGAGACCGGGTGCACCTACCTACTCCCCTCGTACGACGGTCTGGCAGCGGCCGTGGCCGAGGTCGAGCACGCTCATCCGGGGTCGACCATGGTGCTCGACCGCACTGAGCTGCGTCAGCGCGGTTGGCACGGTCTGCCCGAAGGCACCGTCGGCGTCTGCGAGCAGAAGGCCGGCTTCATCGACCCCGACCGACTCCGCCGTACCGTCGTCCGGCGCCTGGCGACCGGCCGCACCAGCCGGGTCGTCACCGGACCTGTCCTGCGGCTGCTCCCCCACTCCGACGGATCGGTCGCATGCCGGCTCCCCGGCCGCACCGAGCAGTACGACGCGGTGGTGGTTGCTGCAGGCGCGTGGACCTCGGCCTTCATGACCGAAAACCACCTGATCGACCACAGCAAGACCAAGTCGATCCAGATCGCTCTCTACACCGTGGACGGCGCGCTGCCGACCATGTTCATCGACGAGACCAGCGACCTGTTCGGGCGGCCGACGGCAGACGGCCGGCTGCTCCTCGGGGTCGACACGCAGCGCTGGTCGGTTCCTCCCGGCAGCAGTGCGCCGCTCCCGGACCTGGCCGCCGAGGCCGTCCGGATCGCCGCCGAACGGCTGCCACACCTCAAGTTGTCGGCGCCTGACCACCTGGTCAGCACGGCCGATAGTTATGCCGATCCGCCGGTACTGACCCTTTGGCCAGTACCTGGCGGGACGCATCGGCTCTACACCTTCACCGGTGGGTCCGGGGGCAGCGTGAAAACCGCGCTGGCCGCAAGCCGGGCCGCGGCGAGCGAACTGCTCGCCGCCGGTGGATCCAGGAACTCCACTTCGCGGACGGAGAACAAGCGCATGACGATCACCGAACGAGGCCTGCACACCACGCAGCTAACGACGCCCCGCTACCACACCGTAGGTATCGGGGCCGGACCATCCAACCTGTCTCTGGCGGCGCTCTACAAGAACGTCACCAGTGAGCGGCTTGCGCTGTTCGACTCCCGGCCGGGCACCGGCTGGCACACCCCACTGCTCTACCCCGGAGTGCGGATGCAGACGGGCTGGATGAAAGACCTGGTCTCCCTGGTCGACCCCCGCCACGAGCTGACGTTCCTGAACTACCTGGTCACGTCCGGACGGCTCTATGCGCTGATCAACTCCCAGTTCGACTCGCTCCCCCGGATCGAGTACGAGCGCTACCTGACCTGGGCCACCGAGCGCCTCGGCGTGGTGAACTTCGGCTCCCAGGTGGACTCGATCTCGATCACCGACGACGGCTTCGAAATCAGCGTCGACGGGATGCCGGTAGCACTGTCCGAACACCTGGTGCTCGGACTCGGGACGCGGGCCGTGCGTCCGGCGTACCTGAGTGGTCTGCCGGCTGAGCGCGCCTTCATCGCGGACGAGCTCGGCCAGCGCCTCGCCACGCTGGACCGCACCGCACCGACCGCAGTGGTCGGTGGCGGCCAGACCGGTCTGGAGTCCGTACTGCGCCTGCTCGGCTCGGGGTTCACCGACGTGAAGTGGATCGGCCGGAACCAGTGGTTCCGCAGCATCGACGACTCCCCGATGGCCAACGAGCTCTACCGGCCGTCGCACATCGAGTACCTGCAGGGCCTGAACCGCGACACCCGCCGGCAGATGATCGACGACTCGCGCTACAGCGGTGACGCGATCACCCCGGGCGGCCTGCGGGCGCTCTACCAGTCCAACTACGACGGCTTCCTTTCACTCGGCCAGTTCCCCGTCACGCTGCTGCCCGGCCGCGATGTCCGTACGACGGACCTGCTGTCCGACGGCAATATTCGGCTGTGCTGCTCGACGTCCACCCTGCCGGAGGAGCACGTCGTCCGGCAGATCGTCGTCGCCGCCGGTCGTGAGCACGTGAAGGCGCCGCTCGACGACGAACTGCGGGAGCGGATCGAGACCGACGACGACGGCCACGCGATCGTCGAGTCGGACTACTCGGTGCGCTGGAAGGGCATGAACGGGCACAAGATCTTCACGTTCAACGCGAGCCGGTACAGCCATGGCCTGACGAACGCCGGGCTCACGCAACTGCCGGTGCGGGCTGCAATCGTGCTCAACTCCATGTTCGAGCGCGAGATCTACCCGATCTCCGATGATGTCTGCGCGGTGCACTGGTGATCGCGGCCCAAATAGTGACCGGGTCAGAGCCCGTCTTCCCAGACGTCGACGGCCTATGGTTCCGGCTCGACGGCGACGAGCCGGCGAGCGAAGCGCCGTACGGGCAGTATCACCGTGAGGACAACGTGATCTGGGCGGAGTTCTACGCCGGTGGCACGTTGCGGACCGGCCGGCTCGTCGGGCAGTTGCGCACGGACGGCACGTTCGACGCGTCGTACTGCCTGCTCACCGAGACCGGTGAACTGATCAGCGGCGCCTGCCACAGCGTCCCGGAGTTCGATGCCCAGGGCAACATCGTGATCTCCGACCATTTCCAGCGGGCCGACGGCAGCAGCGGGGTCAGCCGGATCCGGCAGATCCCTGGTCCTCTCAGGGAGGTACGAAATGTCTGACAAGCCCCATTTGCTGGTGGTTGCCACCGGCATGCGGTTGTTCCGCGAGTACATCCTGCGGTCGATCGCGCCGCAGTACCGGCTGCACATGTTCCTGCACAGCGAGCCGACCTGGGAGCAGGAATACCTGGACGGCTGGACGGTGCTGGAGAGCACGCTCGACGCCGACGCGCTGGTCGCAGCGGCGACGAAGCTGCACACCGACGACCCGATTGACGGCGTGCTCTGCTGGGACGAGGCTCGCATCCTACAGACCGCCCACATCGCCGAGGCGCTCGGTCTGCCGGGCGGCGACGTCGCCATGATCAACCGGTGCCGCGACAAACACCTCACCCGTACGGCGCTCGCCGAGCACGGGGTTCCGCAGCCGAAGTCGGTGCTGGTGAACTCCGTGGACGAGGCGCTGACCACGGCGTCGGAGTTCGGCTATCCGGTGATCCTCAAGCCACGAGCTCTCGCCGCTAGCCTCGGTGTGGTCAAGGTGAACGATCCCGCCGAGCTCCGGGAGAACTGGGCTTTTGCCCACGACACGACCGTGCCCGAGGCGCCGCACTACGACGTCAACGTGCTGGTCGAAGAGTTCGCCGATGGCTACGAGATCAGCATCGACGCCGCGATCTTCCACGGCCAGGTGACACCGTTCTGCCTTGCTCGTAAGGAGATCGGCTACCCGCCGTACGCGGAGGAAATCGGGCACTTCGTCGATGCGGCCGACCCGCTGCTCGCCGATGGGCAACTGCAGCAGGTGCTCGTCGATGCGCACAAGGCGATCGCGTTCACCGACGGTGTCACGCACACCGAGATCATGATGACGGCCGATGGCCCGAAGGTGATCGAGATCAACGCCCGGATCGGCGGCGACCTGATCCCGTATCTCGGGCTGCAGGCAACCGGCGCTGACCCGGGACTGGCCGCTGCTGCGGTCGCGTGTGGCCGGCAGCCCGATGTGAAGCCGGACCGGACGCTGGTCGGCGGGGTGCGGTTCTTCTACGTCGATGAGAACGACACCGTGCTCGATTCGGTCGCGTTCGATCCGATTGATGCGCCGGAGATCGACCAGCTCGTCGTACTGATGGAGGCCGGACAGACGACCAGTCCCCCGCCGGACGGCACGTTGTGGGGCCGGATCGCTTATGCGACCACCGTCTCCGGCTCGATCGCGGAGAGCCGGGCCGGGCTGGACGCGGCCGAAGGTGCGCTGCGTTGGAGTGGACATCCCAAGGAGCCTGCGCAATGAGTGCTGTAGAAGAGCAGAGCACCGGCATCTGGGAGACCATCCGGGAGGCGCCGGCGCCGGTGAAGGCGTTGCTGGTCGGCGTCTTCGTGAACAAGCTCGGCTGGTTCCTGCAGGTCTTCCTGGTGCTGTTCCTGACCACGTCGAAGGGCTTCTCGCCGGTCCAGGCCGGTACGGCGCTCGGCGTGTACGGCGCTGGGTCGGTGATCGGCCTGATCATCGGCGGCTCGTTGACGGACCGGGTCGGTCCGCGGGCCGCAGTGATGATCAGCATGTTCGGGATGGCCGGTTTCGTGCTGGCGATCGCTTATGTGCCGAGCTATGCGGCGATCATCGTCGTGATCGCGCTGGCCGGCGCGGTCGGGCAGTTCTACCGGCCGGCCTCGGCAGCATTGCTGACCGAACTGACGCCACAGAACCGTCAGGTGATGACGTTCGCGATCTACCGGCTGGCGATGAACCTCGGTACGACGGCCGCGCCGCTCATCGGTGCCGCGCTCGTTGCGGTGTCGTGGAACCTGCTGTTCATCGGTGAGGCGCTGGCTGCTCTCGCCTATGCGGCGGTGGCGATCGTCGCGTTGCCGGGCCGTAAGAAGGCTACCCCGGCGGAGGACGGTACGCCGGCGGCACCCGAGCCCAAGGGCAGCTATCTGGCTGTCCTGCGGGATCACAAGTACGTGCTGTTCCTCCTGTGCATGTTCATCAACGCGGCGATCTACATGCAGTACCTCGCCGTGCTGCCGCTGCACATGAAGGCCGACGGATTCTCGACGTGGTGGTACGGCGCGATGGTCGCGCTGAACGGCTTCATCGTGATCACCTGCGAGTTGCTGGTGACGAAGGTCGTCCAGCACAAACCGGCCCGGCAGGTCGCCGTGCTCGGCTTCGTCCTGCTCGGCGGCGGGCTCGCGTTCTACGCACTGCCCGGCGGGCTGGCGATCTTCGTGATCGGCACGCTGCTGTGGACCCTGGCCGAGATCATCGGCGGGCCGACCATGTTCGCCTATCCCGGCATGGCCGCCCCGAAGCCGTTGCTCGGCCGGTACGTCGGCGGTGCGCACGCGATGTTCGGTCTCGGCTCCGCGCTCGGCCCGTTCCTCGGGGTCTTTGTGTGGAACAGCGTCGGGGCACAGGTGTGGCTATGGTGCGGCGTGCTCGGTGCGGTCGGGCTCGTGCTCGCGTACTTCGGAATGGCACCTGCTCGCACTGAAGAAGCTACCGAACTGGCACCGATCGCCGAAGTTGCGGAGGGAGGACAGGCATGAGTGAGCGCAGCGAACGAACAAAAGATGGAGCTGACTCAGTCACTCAGGACGAAGTCATGAGTGATTACACGATCATCGTTGACCCGTTGTCGACCGGGCAGGAGTATCCGGCCGCGTTTCGGGAGGCCGGTCGGCGGCCGGTCGCCGTACTGAGTGGGTTGGAGCCGCCGCCGGCGTACACGACCAGCTGGAATCCGCAGGACTTCGACCACGTGCACTACTTCACTGGCGACATACAGGCGCTGGCTGAGGAGCTGCGGCAGTACGAGCCTGAGTATTTGGTCCCGGGTGCCGAGAGCGGGGTCGAGCTGTGCGATCAGCTCATCGAGATCCTGCTGCCCGGGACGGGCAACGTGCCCGCGTTGGCGTCGGCACGGCGCGACAAGTGGGACATGGCGCAGGCACTGACCGCAGCCGGCGTACCTCGGTTGCGGCAGGTCCTGACGGCCGATGAAGCCGAGGCCGAGGAGTGGCTGAAGGCCAACGACCTGCTCGGCCGGCGGCTGGTGATCAAGCCGCCGAAGAGTGCGGCCGGTGACGAGGTGTACGTCGTCTTCGAAGGCGGCGACTGGCGTGAGCGCTTCCACCGCGTGCTCGGCCGGGCGAACAAGATGGGGCTGATCAACGACGCGGTCCTCATCCAGGAGTACGCCGAAGGTACGGAGTACCTGGTCGACACCTACAGCGTGGACGGCGTGCATGCGCTCGTCGACGTCTGCCGCTACACGAAGGTCGGTCGTGGCGACAAGATCGGCATCTACCGCCGGATCGACTTCCTCGCCGAGGACGACGCGGAGGTCCAGGCGCTCTGGCCCTACACCCGCGACGTCCTCGACGCGGTCGGCATCCGCATCGGCTGCGGTCACGTCGAGGTGATGATGACGGCCGACGGCCCGCGCCTGATCGAGGTCGCCGCCCGCCCGGCCGGTGGCGGTCACCAGATGGTCAGCGAACTGGCCACCGGCGACAACCACATCAAGCGGACAGTCGCTCACCGCGTACGCGGTGAGGTGCGGGACGGCTTCGACCTCGTCCAGCACCTGCGCGGCATTTTCATCATCGCGCCGCAGGAAGGCTACTTCCGCAACCGGGAGGCCTTCGACGGTATCGAGGACCTCAAGTCCTTCCACTGGTGGAAGGTCCTGCACGAGGAAGACGCCGTCGTCCCCGCGACCGTCGACCTCTTCACCTGCCTGGCCTGGGTGATCCTGATCCACAGCGACCCGCAGACGCTCGACGAGGACTACGCGCGTGTGCTGGAGATGGAGGAGAAGATCATCATCGAGACCCCCTAGTTGCGCAACGGGTCCGGGCGGACCACCAACCGCCCGGCCCCCGGTGCAAGAATCGCCTGCATGCCAGGTCCGACTTCTCCCTGCCCCTGCGGCCTCCCCGCAACGTACGCCGATTGCTGCGGCGCCCTGCACAACGGCACCCGTACGGCGACCACCGCCGAGCAGCTGATGCGCTCCCGCTACACCGCCTTCGTGGTCGGCGACACGCCGTACCTGCTCCGCACCTGGCACTCCACCACCCGCCCACCCCAGCTGGAGCTCTCCCCCAACATCCGCTGGACCGGCCTGGAGATCCTGGCGACCACCGACGGCACCCCCTTCCACACCGAAGGCACCGTCTCCTTCCGCGCCAACTACCGCGGCGGCTCCCAGCAGGAGAACAGCTCCTTCACCCGCGAAAACGGCGACTGGAAGTACGTCGCCCCTGTCCGCTGATCACTTAAGGGCTTTGTCGCCGTGGGCGGCGATGGCTCCGGAGTGGAGCCGGTAGAAGGTCGGGAAGCCTTCGACCTTGAACGCGGACGACAGCGGGCCGTTGCGCGGCTCGACCACGATCTGAGCGACCTCGCTCAGCTTCGCGAGGTGGGCCTTCGCGGAATCCTGGGGCTGAGCGGCCGAGGCGTCGCCGACGACGACGATGAGAACCCGGGCTCGGCCGCCGGGTGCGGTCTGCGCTGCCTTCAGGAGGCTCGGCATCGCCTGCTGGCACTGCCGGCAGCCCTGCGACAGGAAGCCGACGAGCACCAGTTCCTGGCCGGTGACCTCGGCGCCGTCGAGCGCGATCGCCCGGAAGTCCGGCAGCCGATGTCCGGCGGGGAGCATCGGTGCCTCTACCGGAGCCGGGGCCGAGGCCGCGCCCGTTGCGACCGGTCGGCGGGCCAGGTCGTTGACCCGGCGGATCACGCCGAGCAGCAGGAGGAGGTTGACGAGGGAAACGGCGGTCAGGACGACAGTCATCGGTTGGCTCCCAGTGGTTGGTACAGCTCCACCAGGTCGTCGAATCTGATCACGATTGCCGCGGCCGCGATCGCGATGGTTGCGGCGGGCAATAATTCGGCGAAAGGTGGCGAGGCAGCGGGAAACGCGAGCCCGAGGCCCGCGATCGTCAGCAGGACAGCGTTGCGGACCACGTGCCGGCGGCCGAGCGGCGTACTGCCGGATCCGAAGCAGTGGCAGGGTGCGCTCTCACCACGGCGGAGTGCGGCGGCTAGCCCGACGGTGAAGGCCGCGAGGAGTCCGAGGGCGAGAAGGAATCCGACGGTTGGCTGGATCACCAGCAGCGCCAGGACCGCGAGCTCCACCAGGGCGACAGCGGCGGCCAGTGGGCGATCCCAGCGGGCGAAGCGGACGGGGACGAGCCGGCGAGTGGCCTCGACGAAGTCGCCGGTACCGCGGAGCTTGCCGACGAGTGAGACGGCGAAGACCACGCCGAGCAGGACGCGGAAGGTCAGTTCGGCGGATTGCATCAGATCACCTCGGTTCGGGGTCGTCCCAGTAGCCGGCGAGTTCGCCGTACGGGCGGGATCGGGTGCGGAGCTCCTGGTGCGTACCGAGCATCGGCGTCGTACCGTCCAGCAGCAGGACGCGGTCGGCCCGCAGCGCGGAACTCATTCGGTGGGCGATGACGACGACGGTGCCGGGGCGGTGCCGGAATGCGTTCTCGGCTTGGGCTTCGGCGGCTGGGTGCAAGTGGCAGGTCGCCTCGTCCAGTACGACGATCTCTGCCGGCGAGAGCCAGGACCGCGCCAACGCGATCTGTTGGCGTTCGCCAGTACTGAGGTCACGTCCGACGATGCCGTCGTACCCGCCGAGGCGGTCGACGACGGACCGCAGGCCGATGGCGTCGACGGCCTTGTCGAGGTCGGCGTCGGTGGCCTGCTGGTGGAGGTAGATCAGGTTCTCGCGGAGGGTGCCGGTGAAGACGTACGACTCCTGGGGTACGAACGCGAAGGTACGCCGCAACTGCGCCGGCGCGATCGCGGACAGCGGGGTGCTGCCGAGGTGGATGCTGCCCCGCTGCGGTTGAGTCAGGCCGACGAGCAGGCCGGCCAAGGTGGACTTTCCGATGCCGCTCGGGCCGACTACGGCGAGATGGTCGCCGTAGTGAAGGTCGAGGTCGAAGCGGTCGACGACGGGGGCAGCGTGCGGTCCGTAGGCGAAGGTGAGGCCGCGCACTCTGAGGTCGAGAGCGGCGTCCGGGCGGACCTTGCTCGGGCTCGGGACGTGCACCGCCTCTTCCTCAAGCGGGAGTTGGCTCGCGGCGCTGAGGCGGTGCAGGGTGACGGCCAGGAGGGTTCCGGAACCGCCGAAGGTTTGGACGGCGGCGCGGAGGGCGGGCTGGAGGCCGGTGGTGATGTAGGTGACGGCGCCGAGAAGCTCGCCCAGGGACAACCGCCCGGAGTGGATCAACCAGGGGCCCAGGGCAACTAAGGCGACGAGCGGCAGGTAGCCGCCGATCGTGGCGACCGCGGATCGAAGGGCGGTGGCCCGGGCGAGTGCTCGTGATGCCGCTGCCTGCGCTTCAACGGCGTCGCCGATCTCGCCACGGGCACCGTTCTCTGCGCCGCAGGCCACTACGTCACGCACGGCCCCCGCGATCTCGCTGACTGACGACGCCAGCCGCTCCTCGGCAACCAGCACGTCCTGCAACCGCCCCACCAGGCCAACAAGCAACCGCCCCAGCACGAGAAATGCCAGCACCACTGGCGCCACCGCGATCACCGCAGCAATCGGAGCCAACCAGAACAACCCGGCCACTGCCGCCACCACGCCAAAGCCCACCTGCTGCACTCCAAGCAGCAACCCGGCCGCGCTGTCTCGCACCGCCTCGACCTGCTTGGTCAACCGGGCCACGGTCCCGGTGTCTGTCCCGCGTCCGCCGGCCGCGGCCTGGGCCAGCGTTCCGCTCACTACCTGAGTCATCAGGTCGTCCCGTAGTGGCTCCACAATCGCGCCTAAGCGAACCGGCACCCGACGCGCGCCGAACGATCCCACCACCACCGCGACGGCCCACACCCCCAACCAAGCCAATCCGATCGCCACACCGGCGCGCAGAAACCCCCGGTCCACAGCCAGCGCCACCAGCCGTCCCGAGACCAACCCCGGCACCGCCGCCACCAGTGCAACCACCCCTAGCCCCACCAACCGCCGAGGCTCCCGCGCAACACTCCGCGCGAATCCGACCCACCCCTCAACAACAACCCGCATCACTGCCCCCTCGGGATGAAGACAGTCCGGTAGGCATCGTCTGCCCACAGCTCGTCGTGCGGGCCGACAGCGCGGACGCGGCCGGCGTGAAGCCAGACCACCAGGTCAGCGCGCCGAGCGGTTGCCGCTCGATGGGCAATCAGCAAGCGGGTCCGGGAACCCGGCTGCAGCACGGCCTGGTTGACCTGGGCTTCGGTGATCGAGTCCAGACTGGACGTTGCATCGTCCAGGATCAGCAACCGCGCGTCCCGCACGAACGCCCGCGCCAATCCCAGCCGCTGCGCCTCCCCACCCGACAGCGGCACCTCGCTCATCGCGGTCGCATAGCCATCGGGTAGCCGCCGCACAAACGCATCCGCCTGCGCCACAACCGCCGCCTCCGCGATCCGCTCCCCACCCGCGGTCCCGCCATAAGCGATCACATCACCGACCGTCCGCCCCAACAGCGCCGGCTGCTCGAACGCATAAGCAATCTCCCGCCGCAGCACTTCCGGCGCCAACTCGTCCAGCAGAACCCCATCCAGCAGTACGACGCCCTCGTCCGGAGCGATCAACCCGCCGGCGACCTCCGCCAGTACCGTCTTCCCCGCGCCGGACGCACCGACGACTGCAACGATCAGCCCACCAGGCACCACCAGATCGACACGGTCCAGTACGCCGTCAACCGCGACTCCGCGCAGCTCCAACCGACCGCTACCAGCCGGGAGCTCTCGAAAACCATCGGCCCGCACCGGCACGTCGAGTACTTCCAGCAACCGCCGTGCACTCACCCGAACCCGGACAAGGCTTACCAGCAGAGGAATCTGGCTCAGTAGCCCAAGCGCCATCGGCGTGTACGCAGCAGCGGCAAGGAACTCGCCCAATGACAGCCGGCCCGCACGCAACCCGAGCCCTGCGACTGCTAACACGACAACGGTGGTCAGCGGCGCTAGAAGCGTCGTACGGCCAGCCAAGCCGCCGTACCGAGACCAGAGCGACCGCCCAGCAGCCGCCAGCGCCGGCATCGGCGCCAAAACTCGCTCTGTCTCCAGCTCTGCCGTCCCGGCCGCCCGGATCGTCCGCACCCCGGCAAGCGCATCAGTAAGCCGGGTAGCGATTTCACTCTGCAGCTCCTGGTACCGCTGCACCGACTCCGCAGCCTGCCCCGCAAACATGCGCAGAAGCACAGCACCCAGAGGAGCCGCGGCCGCCAGCGTCAGCACAAGGCGCCAGTCGATCCGCCAGAGCAAAACCAGACCGCCGACAGACAGGACCAGGTTGGTGACCACCTGCACAGCCAGCGGTGCGATTCGCCCCACCTGTGGAGCGACGCCGACAGTCCGCGCCGCCAGATCACCGGCCGAGAAGCGCCGCTGCCCCGAGAGTCCCGAACGGACAACAGCATCCGCGACGCGGTGGCGAAGGTCAGCTGTCCCGGCAGAAACGCAGTACCCCTCAGCAACGTCACCCAAGGTCGCCGAGGCAACAGCCACGGCCAAAAGCCCAACCAGTACAAGGATTCCGGAGCCGAGCTCATCAACAGTTGCCGCGAGCACCTGCGGCACGAGCAGCGCCGCCGCGGTACCAGTTGCTGCCGTCACTACCAGTACGGCGAACCAGCCGGGCGCCCGCCGAACCGTTCGCACCAGCAACGCACCAACTGTCACCAAGGCTCCTTCCACGATCGACGGCCGTCCGAGGTTGCTGCGGGCAACCCCGGACGGCCGCAGATGCACACCGATCAGTTTCAGCAGCAGTTGCTGAAGCTGCCGGTGCTGCAGCACTCCCACCAGCTCAAGTTGCTCTCCACAGCCGCACCAGGCGCGCGGTCGATATCCATCGTCTGAAGGTCAAGAATCTGGGACATGGTCATTCACCTCCCTTGTGATCGTCGGATTGCGGACATTCCCCTTGGGATCCAGCAAAGGGAAGAACGGGACGGCGATCGCCGAGCGCAGTGGCGAGGACCACGAGGACACCGGCCGAGCCGGTCCCCAGATCCATCGAGAGACGCATCAGTTGATCCCCGATGAAGGCGACGCGACCGTCCAGCGGCGCGGCGTGCCAGCCGAGGGCGCGCAGGTGCCGTTCGATCGTCGCCGCGACGGCCGGCGAGCCGTCGTCGGTATGCAGCAGGTACGACACCAGTCCGGCGCGACCGTTCAGCAACCCTGCCTGTACGACGAACTCCGGCTCGGCCGCTCGCCGGATACCTGTCTCGTACTCGCGCAGATCCGCCGCCGGACGATGGCGCAGCAACTCGTGCAGGACCAGCCCGACACCGGTACTCCCGGTCGCCAGGTAGGGCACGATGCGCCAACCCTCGTCGGCCTGTACGGTCCGGTCCTCGGTCCAGACACAGCCGTCCAGATCACGACGCAAGGCCTTCTCGGCCTGGTCGAGCAGCTCCTGGTCGCCGGTCGCCTCGGCCAGCCGAATCATGAACAGCGCCGAACCGGACGCGCCCTTCACCAAGCCGGGCCGGATGGCGCCGTCCGGAGTGTCTCGAAGCTCATCGACGATCCTCGCGGCGATGTCACCAGCCTCGGCCAGCAGCGCACGATCTCCGGTCTGCTGCGCGAAGTGCAGTACGGCAAGTCCCAGCCCAGGAAGGCCGTCTGCCAGGCTCGTCCCGACGCCGTCGAGCGGAAACGCGCGAGCCCGGTCGAGCACTTCACGGGCCTCGTCCGGCCGACCGAGCCGATCCAGGGCGAAGGCAATGCCCCCAAGCCCTTGGAAGAAACCAGGCGGCGTGCGATCGGCCTTCCGGGCCGCTTCGACGAGCCAGTCGACATGTTCGGCCGGCGGCGTCGTACCGGCCTCGGCGAGGGCCCACAGTACGCCGGCCGCGCCGTACGCGAAGTTGACTCCACCGCCGGGCCCGAACTGGTTGATGTCGCCCGGGAACAGGCGGTCGGAGCGTTGCGGCGTCGCGCTCGCGAGAATCGCCGCTGTCATGGAGTCCCGCAGGGGCGCCCACTCCGGGACCGCATTGCTCGGCCAGATCGGTTTGTTCAGACCAGGACCGACCTGGTGCGGAACCGGCGCTCCGGGCCGGTCGCGGAACGGACGCGGGCCGAGGTCGCGCCAGACGGTCGCGCGATAGTCGTCCGGCAGCGGGAAGCGACCGGTGGCAACGTCGAGGAACTGGTCGATCTTGCCCGGATCCCACGGGAGCAAGGGCGCGAGCGACGTGAACAGTGCAATCCGCAGACAGCCCAGCGCATAGCGGTCGATCGCGAAGCCGGTGTAGTCGGGCGGCGCCGTGTACCCCGCGGCACCGAGCGTCGTACGGGTCGCTTGCTCGACCGGCGCGGCCACCTCGAAGTCGATGAACCGGACGTCGCCGTCGCTGTCGACGATGAGGTTCCCCGGGTGCAGATCGCCGAACACCACTCCCCGGTCGTGCATCGCGTCCACGCCGGCCTCGACCCGGCGCAGGACACCGAGCACCCAGTCCGCGTACGTCGCCACCGCCTCCTCGGTCGCGTCCGGCCGCAGCAGCGGATGCCGGCGGACCATGTGGCGGTTGAGGATCTCACCCTCCGCGTGCTCACGGACGAGGAACTCGTGTTCCCAGCAGGTGAAGTAGTCCAGCAACTGCGGAACCGCCTCAACACCTTCCAACTGACGGAGGATGTCGCGCTCCCGCCGCAACCGGCTGACGGAGTCTGCACCCTCACGATCGAGGCCGGCCATCGGGCGAGCCTCTTTCACCAGCACGGTCTTTCCGGTGCGCGGGTCCTCGGCGCGGTAGACGCCACCGCCGTTCGAGAAGTGCAGCGCCTCGAGAATCTTGTAGGGAAACTGCTCGGAACCATCGCCGGCCCGTGCGGCCAGAGCCTCGGCCAGAATCGTCGGGGTCGGCACCCAGGGCGGCGTCGCGTACGACGGTCCCCGCACGTCCGGCACGAGCACGCCGTCGGGCGTCTCGATCCCGGGGACCAGCTCGCCGTTGTCGGACTTACACATCCGCTGGCGGAATCCGCCGTACCGGACGTAGAGCGGGCCGTTGCGCCAGCGCAGATCACTCAAGATGTAAGGGCCCTGCTGCCCATCCAGCAACTCACCGAGCTCCTGGAGGATCCGATCCAGTACGACGTCCGCGGTCGGGTAGATCGTGACAAACTTGCCGCTGCCGCCGCGGTCGGCGTACTTGCTGTTGCGGGCCATCAGGACGCGGCGGCTGGCCAGGAACTTGAACGGTACGGCGTTTTCCACGCAGTAGCGGGTGACGACATGGAGCACGTCCTGGGCGTTGTCGACCGTCGCGGAAACGTGCACCTTCCAGCCCTGGTTGGGCAGATCGGTGACCGCCGGCCGCACGTACATCCACTCGTTCAGCGCATCGCGCTGCCACCCTTGGGGAACAGCGCCGGTGGTCTGGCCGAACTCGCCATGCCCGATCGGGCTCACTGCGCTGGAGCTGGCCGCCGGCGAGTCGTAGAAGACCGGATCGGCCATGCAGTAGGCCTCGTAGCGTGAGTCCACGGCTGCTCCCCAGTTCGCTGGCGTGTTGCTTCCTGCCAACTACTGAACCAGGCACGGCCTTCGGCTGGCTTTCAGCTGACTGTCACCAAAGTGCAGTGAATCAGTGCCTTTTCGGTCAGGACTGAAAAGTCGTTGTGCTCCTTGCGGTAACCGGATCGACACGTATCGTGGTGAAGAAGTACAGCTGATCTCACCTGGGGGAGAGACATCGTGCGTCGTGTGCAGTTCGCGGTTCTGGGGCCGATGACGATCGTTGCGGAGGGACGGCCGATCCGGCTGGAAACTCCCAAACTGCGCGTCCTGCTCGCCAGCCTGCTGGTCAGGGCGAACAAGACGACCTCGTTCAGCTACCTGGGTCGCCGGCTCTGGGTCGACCAGCCGCCCTGCAACCCACGGCCCGCCATCCACACCTACGTGACCCGGCTCCGCCGAATCATCGGCGGCAACCAGATTCACACGTGTCCGGGCGGCTACCTGATCGAGGTCGGTCCGGACCAACTGGACCTGCTGCACTTCGAGCAACTCGTCCGCGAAGCCGACACCTCCACCGAGCTCTGCCAGCGCGCCAAACTGTTGCGCTCGGCAACAAACCTGTGGCGTGACGAGCCGTTCGCCGACATCGACTCCTCGGTCCTGCACAACGAAGACGTCACTCCCCTGGTCGAACGCTGCCTGCTCACGGAAGAACGCCGCATCGACGCCGACCTCGAGCTAGGTCGCCACGCCGAGCTGGTGCCCGATCTCCGTGTCCTCGTCGCCCGCTATCCTCTCCGCGAGAAGCTCTGGACCCAACTGGCCACAGCCCTCTTCCGCTCCGGCCGTCGCGCGGACGCCCTCGCGACGTACCGCGAAGTCGACCACATTCTCGCCACCGAGGTAGGCATCAACCCCGGCCCCGAGCTCCGCGACCTCCACCAAGCCATGCTCACCAACGACGCCCTCTGAGATAGCGGGAACCCCGCCATCCACGAGGGATGACGGGGTTCACCGGGGTCAGCGGCGGGTTACCGCGGCCCAGGCGTCGACTATGCCGTGGCCGTAGAAGCCGTTGAACTTGCGGGTGCCTTCACAGAGTGCATTGAACTCCGCCGGACGTCCTTCGTTCGTGTAGGTCAGCAGCGGCGGGTTCGGGCAGGCCCGGGACTGGGCGGTGTCCATCAGAATCCGGCCGACCTTGTCCGGGTCCATGCCGAAGTCGCCGTGCTGCTTCTTGCCGTACTGGCTGACAATCAGGGCCGCCACACCAGCTGCGTGCGGCGAGGCCATCGACGTACCTTGGAGAACGAAGTAGTAGCCGCACTTGGTGTAGTCGGTGACTCCGGCCGGGCACTGCTTCTGCGCTCCGGCGGCGATACCGGCGGGAGTGAGCTCGCCGGCGGCGTCGACCTGGCCGTTCACCTGCAGCGTGTTGACCGGGTACGTCGACAGGATCAGGTTCCCGTTCGTCCGGTGCTGCGGGGTACCGAAGTAGTCGCGGAACCAGCCGCCGGGCGCGGAGACCTCGATCTGCTCGGTGCCGTAGTTGGAGTAGTCGGACTTGGTGCTTGACGGACCGAGCGCCGACACACCGATCACGTGCGGTCCCTCGGCCGGCAGGTCGAAGCAGGTCGCGTTGTCGATCGGCCGCGGGTACGCCGTACCCGCCGGGAAGTCGGGACTCGACAGGTCGGTCCGCGGCTTGCCGAGGTCCTCGTGATTATTGCCGAGGGCACCGACCAGCGTCACACCATGCCGGTGGGCGTAGTTCAGGGCTCGGGTCATCGCCCGGATGATGGTGCGCTGTTCGGCCTGTGCCTCTGGGCTGTCCGCAGGGTTGGCGGTGCAGCTGTAGAGCCACGGGTCGACGTAGAAGGACATGTTGACGACATCGAGCCCGACATCACCGGCGTACGTCAGAGCGTCTGTGACGGGGCCGAGGAACAGGTACCCGCTGTCCTGACCGCCACGGATCTCCACCAGCGTCACGTTCGGCGCGACCCCGGAGACACCGGCGCCGTTGGCCGCAGCGCCGATCGTGCCGGCGACATGGGTCCCGTGACCGCTGTCGTCCCAGCCGACCGGGTCGACGCATCCGCTGAACTCACACACTCCGTCGATCTCGGGAATGTCCGGCGCGAAGTTCCGCGACAGCTTCCAGTCGAAGTTCGGCGCGATGTCCGGGTTCCGGGCGTCGATCCCCGAATCGAGGACACCGACCTTGACTGCCTTCTTGCCCGGCTGGACCCGTCGCGCCAGATCCGAGCGAACCATCCGCAGTCCCCACAACTGCGCATCCAGCGGGTCCATCCCAACAACCTTCTTGCCCGCGGCAGCCCGACCGGTCCCACCGTTCTCGGACTCGACACCGAGCGGCTTCTCCGCCCGCGGCACAGTACCGATCGGCCGGCTACGCGCCGCCCCTTCGATCACACTCGAGGCCGACACCCGAGCAACGAACCCCGACGCGGCCGCACGCACTGTCAATGTGCCCAGGTTTGCATTCTCCTTGACCACTTCACCGCCGGCCGCCTTAACCGCCGCAACGGCCTGACCCCGATCCGCACCCTCTTCCAGCAAGACCAAGTACTCGGCGTCTCCCCCAGCGACACCCGCCCCAGCACCAACCGGCGCCACAACAGCACCAGCCACCAGGACGAACGCCCCAGTCATCGCCAGCAACCCTCTCCGCACATCTCGCATCAGCAAATCCCTCCCCTGAATACCCACGGACGAGCCTCACGCTAGGTCGACACACCCCACCCGAGAAGACGACGACGTTGTCAGACTCCCCACGCCGTCGCCCCAACCACGTTCCGCACTCGGCCGACCACCCAAGGTGGACGAGTTGCGTTACGCCAGGGTCCCGACGCATCCGAGCGGACAAGGGCGAGCACGGTATGGCCGTGGCTGGCAGCCTCGGCATCAGTTCGACTGGCGCGGCCTGATCGCCTGGTGGACCTGGTACTTCACCAACTGACGCACAAACAGTGAACCCCGCCATCCGCTGAGGGATGACGGGGTTCACTGGGTCTGGCTAGATCAGCCCGCGGGTGGGGCGACGCGCTCGGAGCAGTAGGACTGGCTCCATTCGCTCAGGTTGTTGGCCCGGTCCCGGGCCATGACCTGGATACAGGTGGTGGAACCGACCGGACCTGAGTAGATGGCTGGATACTCCGGACGCGTGGGGCTCTCGCTCCATTCGCTGAACGGCGCATCCGGGGACAGCCGGATCTGGTTGCGGATGTGGAGGACGTTGATGCCGCTGGACGGATCCGCTTCAGTGGCCGGGTCCTCGTAGACCGGCGTGAACCTGAAGTTCGCCTGGGTCCGCTGCGCCGGACCGACGTCGGCACTGATGAACTGCGGTGCGAACTTGTCGGACTTGTAGTTCATCGTCGGCGAGAGCCAGTCGAGGGTGACGAGCCGCGGACGATGGTTCTCGTCCATATAGACCAGGCGGCCACCGTCCTGGTCGTCCACTTCGTACTCAGCTGCACGGGAAGAGCTCGCGACCGGGCCGTAGCGGCGCTCCGGCATGTTCAGCGTGCGGAGGTCGGAGACCCGCAACTGGTTGCCGTCCTCCTGGATGAGGAAGTTGTTGCCGAGCTTCCAGTTGGGGGCCAGGGTCGTCGTACGGATCGGAATGCCAAACTTGGTCAGGTCGATGATCTGATCCGGACCATTGATGCAGTCGAGGACGAGCCAGTTGCCGGACACCTCGAGCTGCCGCGCCTCACCGCACCCCTGCTTGATGTCGATCTGGAGCTGGTGCGGAGGCTTGCCAATGACATCGATCGTCTCTCTCGTGCGGGGTTTGTGGTACTGCACGTTGTCATTGAGCGAGAGAGCCCGGCTGTAGCCGCCGATACTCTTGCGCTTGGCCAGGTCCCACACGCCGAACCAGGGGTACGGAGCGTCGTCCACCGCGATCAGCTTGCCGCCCCGGCCGATCCAAGCGTCCCAGTTCGGCAACGCCCAATCACCCTTGGAGTCGGTCAACACGGACTCCTTGACACCACTCGCGGTGATGCGCTTCCTCAGTACGACGTCGCGCTCGAACTGCACGTCGTTGCCGTAGCTGTCGAGCGGTAGCTGCGACCACGTCGTACCGAGGTCTGAGGTCTCGTACAGATGGCCGTCGGTGCCGGCGGTTCGTACTCGATTGCCCGACAGTCCGACGGACCCGACCTGTCCCTCGAAGGCGGGCGTCTGCGCGATCGTCTGCAGAGCACCGTCAGCGCCGATCGAAGCAACCTGGGACTGCGCGGTCAGGAGCAGTCGGCCGTTGCCCTGGTCCTTGGCGTCGTGGACACCGGTGACAACATTCCGCGTCACCGTGCCGTCGACGACGTTGACCTTCAGCAGTTCCTTCGTGTCCGGCAACCGCAGCGCGACATCGTCGCCGAGCGGAACCAGCGGCTGCTTGAACGGTACGACGATTGTCCCCGTCGCGGCGCCCGTCCGATCCTTCCAGGCCACCGTCGTGCTGGTGTCGCTGGCGGCCGTCTGCCAGATGACGCGCCCCGGCGTGAGCTGCGCCCAGTTCGTGGCCGCGTCCAGTGGCGCGATTTCAGACGCCGTACCGGTTGCGACGTCCAGAACGAAGAGACCGGTCGCCGTCCCCAGCAGGAACTCAGCGTCAGTCCGATCAAGCACCTGAGCCGCCGCACCCACTCCCGTCACCGGCGTCTCGTCGCCCGCATAGGTGCGCAACACGAAGTCGTCACCACGCTCCAGCAACAGCCCACCCGGGTAGACGTTGCGGATCTTCGCACCAGTCGGAACCGGGAAGACCTGCGTTTCAGCCTCGCCGAGCTTCCGGGCCTCTACAACGTCCTCAGCCCACTCAACGGCGTAGTCACCGACCACGTCCAGCGTGCGCGAGCTCGGTGTGGCCGACCGCGCAAACTCCCCCGCCGCACTGCCGTCCGAAACGTTTCGAATATTCCACGGAGCCGGCCTGCCATCGGCCGGCTTCCCGAAATCAGTCAAGTAGTACTTGCTCGTCGCCGCGAGAATCCGGAGCGCCGGATCCACTTCCAGCCGCGGTCCCAGCAACACCCCCTCGCCGAGCGGCGGGTCGGCGGCAACCGCCGTACCAGGAGAACTCAACACCGCCCCGAACAATCCAAGAACCACAAGGGCATGACGAAGTTTCACGGGATCCCCCTCCCAATGACCCAAGCTCCCCCGCCTGGGTTACGGTCATCACCCTAAAGCATCCCGTCAACCCCTGCCCGGCGATCCCAGAGTCCGGTCATCATTTACCCGGGTCATTATGGTTGCTTCGGGCATCTATCTACCACCCGCCTCCAGTGCTCAACAACTGGCGTACGACGAGCCCGCCGCCATGATGATCGGCCGTCGTCCTTGCGGGGAGATCCGTTCAAGTTGACCCTTCTCCGCCCATATTTCGAACAGAGAACCAGCAACCTGAGCGGAGCTCCCCTCGTTTTTCGCGCAGCAACCACGCCAGGAACCTCATGCAACGGTCACTCGCGTCGCGGCCTCTTCCTGGACCGCAACCAACGCCCGGCACCTCAGGCAACGGTCACTCGATTGCGGCCTCTTTCCTTCACCGCAACCAAAGCCCGGAACCTCAAGCAGCGAGAGCCTAGGTCGCCGACCTCGCCATCTCGCCTCAGCCACCGCGGCGACCAGCCACCCGCTTTTCGAGTCGGCCGGTCGCGGCGAGCAACCACGCCCCCGGCCGAGACCTCGCCGGACCCTAACCAGGACTGCGGAACCCCGCCCGCCCCAAGGGCAACCGACTGAACCCTCCGAGCGCGCCTGCGCTGGGCGGGAAAGCTCCGATGGTCGGAGCGGCGATCCTAGTAAGCGTTGGCTGGAGCGGGGCGGTGGAGTGCGGTGGCGTGATCGGCAGTGGGTGACTGAGGTTGGTGTCGAGGCTGGGGAGTTCTGCCTGTCGATTCCGGTTCATTCCGCTCCCCAGCCTCGACCGCTGCCTGGGGAAGGTCGCGTGGAATGGGACAGCTAGCTTTGTGGATCGCCAAGGCCACCAGCTGCCCATCTCGCTCCACAAAGGCAAGCCCGCGCGCCGAACGGACGCACTTTGAGATCCCATCAACCGTTTTGGCGCGCTTTGCGTGGTTGGTGCGTTCTCAAAGACGCGCGGCGGGCTCAGGTGTGGGCTGGTGTGGGCTGATCGAATAGCCCACAGAGAACCTTGTAGATAAGGGGTTTTCGGCCAAAAAGTGTCGGTGGGCGTGTCTATGCTTTTGGGTATGGAGATGTTGACGATGCCCCCGGTGTGGTCCTTGAGTGTCGCCGAATTGGTGACCTCGCTGGACACTGCGCACGCTGTCAAAGCAGCACTTGACACCTTCATCCTGCAAGCTGGTGGGCGCCTCGACGAGATGGGTGCCGCGGCCGAGCTCGGTGCTCGTGACACTGTCGACTTCTTGTCCGAGCGGTACCGGGAGGCCCCTGCCGAGGTGCGTAAGGCTCTCGCGTTCATGGCTGCTTTGCCTAAGTACCCGATCGTGGCGGGAGCGTTGCCGGATCCGACAGACCCCGCCCGGCCCTGGACCGTACGGCCCGCGCAAGGCGCGGTGATTGTCGAGACCCTGGAGAAGGTTCCGTCGACTGTTTCGGTCGAGACACTCGAGTTCACCGAAAACCAGATGGTCGGCGTCGCCAAGGACCAGGACCCTCGTCGCCTCGCCAAGTTCGGCAACGATGTCCTCGCACGCCTCGACACCGACGGCGCGGAACCTTCCGAAGAAGAAGCGCACGCGAAAAGGTCGCTGCGGTTACGGCAGGTCGATGGCGGGGTCAAGTTCTCTGGGTTCCTGCCCGGCGCCGACGGTGAGCAGCTCACCACCCAGATCCACACGCTGTCGAAGCCGCACAAGACCGTTGACGGTGAACGTGATCCACGGCCACAGGACGTGCGTCAGGCCGACGCTCTGGTAGCCACCATGGACGCCGCAGCCGGCAACCCTGACCACCCGGGTGTTCCGCACCTGACCGTCACGATCGACTTCGACGACCTCAAAGCCGCTCTCGGAGACACGACGGGCGCTGTCGGTGAACTGGTGTTCGGGAACAACCTGTCCGCCTCAGCCGTACGGCTACTGGCCTGCGACGCCGCGATCCTCCCGATCGTGCTCGGTGGCGACTCGCAGCCCCTGGATGTCGGGACCGAGCAACGGTTCGTGAATCGCTATATGCGGCGGGCGTTGATCAAGCGCGACAAGGGCTGCGTTGTGTGTAAAGCACCGCCGTGGATGTGCCATGCCCACCACATCATTCACTGGGCCAACGGCGGGCCGACCAGCATGCAAAACCTTGTGCTGCTGTGTGCGTCCCACCACCGGGCTGTGCATGCGGGCCAGTGGGCAGTGTCGATCACGGGTGGAGTGGTGGAGGTGACTCGGCCGAGCTGGGCCGATCCATCACCGGTGACGGACCCTGCTGTCATGGCTGCCGCTCTCAGCTGGACCACCCCTGCACCCGACACCGCCAGCAGCTTCGGCAGCAACGACGGCTCCAGCAGCAAACCGACGCACAGGCAGCCAGACAAGCTCCCCACCGCCACCGCCTTGAACAACCCGGAACTGGCCCCTAAACGCGAGGCCTTCCGCGCCCGACTACTCGCACACATACCCAACTACACCGACCCCTGGGCAACCAACGCCACACCCGCACCAGGCCCCTGAAC
>NZ_SMKX01000097.1 GCF_004349055.1 Kribbella antibiotica | reverse complement strand
GGGAGGCCTAGGCCGCTGCCGCCGGTGTGGCGGTTGCGGGACTGTTCGGCGCGCCAGAAGCGGTCGAAGACCTTGGGGAGGTCTTCGGGGGCGATGCCGGCGCCGGTGTCGATGACGTCGATGACGATCCCGGGGCCCTCTTGGCGGGCCTTGATGGTCACGGTTCCACTGGCGGGGGTGAAGCGGAGAGCGTTGGCGACGAGGTTGCCGATGGCTTGGCGGAGGCGGACCGGGTCGGCGTCGAGTTCGATGTCGCCGTCGGTTGCCGAGGACAACGTGATCTCGGCGTGTTCGGCCTGGCTGAGGTAGGTGGCGACGACCTGGTCGAGCAGGAGGCCGAGGTAGACGCGCTCGGGGTGGATCCGGAGGTTGCCCGCGTCGGCGGTGGCGAGATCGCGGAGGTCGTCGATGATGTGCTGGAGCAGCGCGGCCTCCTCGCTCAAGGAGGCGATGAATGCCGCATCGGGCTGGGCGATACCGTCCTCGACGGCTTCGAGCCAGCCGCGGATGTTGCTCAGCGGGGTGCGCAGTTCGTGGGCGATGTCGCTGACCATTGCCCTGCGCAACGACTCGGTCTTCGCGCGACTGTCGGCCAGTTCGTTGAAAGCGAGCGACAGCTGGCCGATCTCGTCCTGGCCCCGGACCTTCACCCGGATCTCTTCGTCCCCGCTCGTCATCTGCCGCGACGCCTTCGTCAGCGCGCGCAGCGGTTGCACCAGGCGGATCCCGCCGATCACCGTGATCAGTACGGTGATGCCGAGGATTCCCGCGGCGACCCCGGCGATCCGCTTCTGATTCGCCGCGGACAGGTCGAACTCGGCCGAGGCGCTGCTGTCCGGTCCCGTGACGAACAGCAGTGCGATCGGAGCGACGTACGGCTTGAGGATGTCGACGCGCGCGCTGACCAGGCAGGCGTCGATGGCCTCGGGCTCAGGGCGCGGCACCACGGCCGGTGTCACTTGCGCCGGCCCAGTCGCAATAGTCCAACTAAAGTCGGCCGCGATCTCGACCGAGCCCACACGCCCGCGCGTGCTCAGACAAGTGTTGACCGCCTTCTGCAGTTTCTCGTACCACGCCAGCTGAGGCGGCACGATCGCGAGCAGCAGACCGGCGCTGCAGCGGCTGAGGGTGACATCCGGCGCGTCCGTGACCACCGACCGGCCCGTGGGTAGCACCACGATCCTGCCCTGGCCGGAGGTGGTCTGAGCGCAGTTGAGGACCGGTTGGGCGAGCTCGCTGTTGGCCGCCTTCTGCGCTGCGGTCAGGGCGAACGGGCCGACGACGTGCGGGTCGATCTGATCGCCCCTTGCCTCCGCAGCAACCATCGAAAGGTTGACGTACAGCGGATCGAGGAAGGCCGAGGCGTTCCTGGTCGTCGGCACCGGCTTCCCGGCGATGGGTGTGCGGTCGCCCTTGCTGAGACTGATCTGCCGGCCGGTCTTCTCGCTGAGGCCGGCGATCACCTTATCCACACCCGCCCAGCTCCGATGAGTGGCGGCGTACTCGATCAGGGTGTTGTAGATGCTCGCGTCGTCGGCCAGCGCCTGGCCCTGTTGCTCCTGGATGGCGACCGTCGTGCTGCGCGCGGCCAGCCAGGCTGTTGCTGCGATCGAGCAGAGCGCAATCAGTACGGCGCCCGCCAGCAACCGGACGAGAAGGCTTCGCCGCCCAGCCATGTCAGCCCCCGGTCAGCTTGTAGCCGACCCCGTAGACGGTCAGCAGCCGGACCGGCCGGCGCGGGTCCGGCTCGATCTTCTTCCGCAGGTTGAGCACATGGGTGTCGATCGTTCGCGTGGTGATGCACTGATCGATCCCGTGCATGTTCTCCAACAACTGGGCACGCGTGAAGACGCGGTGCGGGCGCGCAGCCATCGTCGCGATCAGCCGGAGCTCTCCCGGCGTACAGGAGATATGGGTGCCGTCGGCAAACAGTTCGTGACGCTCGAGGTCGACCGCGACCTCACCGACCCGGAGCAGCGTGCTCGGCTCGGCAGCCACGGGCACCCTGGTACGGCGAAGCAACGTGCGAACCCTGGCCGCGAGCTCCCGCGGGCTGAACGGCTTGGTCATGTAGTCGTCCGCGCCGAGGTCGAGGCCGAGCAGCATGTCGTCCTCCTCGGTCCGCGCGGTCAGCATCAGCACCGGGATGTCGGACTCGCGGCGCAGGATCCGGCACACGTCCAGCCCGTCGACCCCGGGCAGCATCACGTCGAGGACGAGCAGATCGGGCTGCCGCCGCCGTACCTCCTCCAGCGCGGAGCGACCGTCGTGGACGACGACCACGGTGTGGTTCTCCCGCTCGAGATACCGCCGGACCAGCTCGGCCTGCTTCTCGTCGTCCTCGGCAAGCACGACCTGCGCACACATGTCCTCGACTATAGGACGCCCAGCGCCTGCAGTGGGCGTTGCCGAGCACATCAAGACACCTTCCTGACAATTGCTAGTCCGAGGCCAGCGCTTCTGTTGGCGTGAGCAACGATGCGCGGACCGCGAGATAGACCCCGGCCAGTACACCGACCGAGATGGAAGCGGCCAGCCCGGTCAACAGGGCAGATCCGGGGTCCACCGCTCCGCCAGGTACGGCGGAAGCTCCGGACCCGGATCGTGGGTTGGACCGGGCATGACCACCCCGACCGAACCCTGCGACTTCAGGAACTCGAGCAGATACGCGAGGTACCGGGATTCGGTGCCGAAGTAGTGATACGTCCCGATACTGATCACTGCATCGAAGAACCCACGAGCAAACGGCAACTCACGCGCCTCAACCCGGATCGGATGCACGCGGTCCGCGACATCCCAGGTGCGAATCCGCTCTCAGTTGTCGCTCGGATCCGTCCACAGATCGGCGGCCCGCACCTCGACGCTGTACTCCCGCGCCAAGAAGACCGACGAGACCGCAGCCCCACACCCCAGGTCAAGAACACGCATCCCCGGCTCGAGCGTCAACACCTCCATCAAAGACTCAACACACCACAACGGATGCGGCCCCATCGGCCGCTCCACAACCCACTCCGGGTCATACGCGGAACTGCGGGGATACCGCTCTCTCGCGAGCGCGGTCCGCAAAGCTTCCTGGGTCGTCGGTGGCATCCGTTAGAACATGACAGGACGCCAATCCACCTGCAACGCATTTCTCAGCGGGAGCGGTAGCGGGTCATTGCTCGGAGCAGTAACTGGTTGAGGGGGCCGGGGAGGGGGCGTTCCCATTCGCCGACGGTCTGGACGAGTTCGCCGCCGGTGCCGAGCTTCCAGCGGAGGAGGCCGAAGGCGCGGTCTTCGGGGTCCAGAGAGTTGGAGACGCCGCGCATGTCGTAGCGGTCGGCTCCTAGGTGTTGGGCCTCGGTCATCATTGTCCATTGCAGGATGTGGCTGGGTCGGACTTCGCGATGGTGGTTGGCGGAGGCGCCGGACTGGTACCAGACGCGGCGGCCGACGACGTTCATCGTGTGGGCGGCGAGGACTTCGCCGTTCCAGGTGGACAGGTAGAGACGCATGCGGCCGGGGCGTTCGGCGTTCATGACCTGGTACTGGCGCTGGTAGTAGGCCAGCGAGCGGCCGAGGCGGAACCCGTTGCGTCGCTCGGTGGCCTCCAGCAGCTGGAAGAACGCCGGGAGATCGCTCTCTGTGCCCTGCCGGATCTCGATTCCGGACTTCTCGGCCTTCTGGATGTTGCGCCGCCATTCCTTGCTGAGACCGCTCCACAGGTCGGCGTTCGTCCGCCCGCCGATGGGCACCTGAAACAGGTAGCGCGGCTGCGCGTCAGTGCCGGCACCGTCCTCGCCGCCGCGGCGCCAGCCGAGATCACGGAGCCGCTCGGCGACGGCTGCGCCGACGGGTTCTACGACGTCGGGGAGGACGTCGTCGACTCGGCGGCCTCGGTGTACGGCGGCTTTCAGGGTTGGGGCCTGCCAGCGTTTCAGGACGGTCGGCGGGCCGAGCCGGACTGCGAACACTTGGCGCCGGTCGAGGTGTTCGAGCAGCGGATCCAGCCAGCGCTCGAGCCGCGGATCGGCCCAGTCGATATCCGGTCCTTCCGGGAGGTAGGCGTACCAGCGGGAGACGCCGGGCAGCTGGCGGTAGAGGACGAGGGTCGTACCGACGACTGCACCGGTGCTGTCGCGCCAGGCCAGTAATTCAGAGCTCCAGTCCGTTTTCACGGCGGCCCAGGATGCTGCCTGCAGATAGCTTCGGCCGCCGTGCAGATCGGCCAATGCGTGGTATTCCTCCGGAGCAATCGCTCCAATGTCGAGTAGTTCCGAAGGCGCCGGTACATCCGTCCTCACGGTGCCTCCCCCGGGATCGGGGTCTTGAGCGTGGCGATGTCCGGCGCCTTGCCGGTCTGGGCCTGGGCGTCGGCCTGCGAAGCCGAACAGCCCGCCGCCATCACCGCCACGAGCACCCTCGGTGCCCACTGCAACAGTTTCCTGGTCGTCATACAGCCCACAATGCCGACCGAATGTCAGGGACTTGTCCGCTCGCGGTGCCGATCCCGTCCTGGTGTGCAGCCGCACGATTCGCGGTGCATGATCTCGACCGGCAGTCGCATCGTCTGCGCCGGTACGGCGGGGTCGTTCATCCGTCGTACCAGCAGCTGCACGGCCCGCGCACCGATCGCCGCCGAGGGCCGGGCGATCGTGGTCAGCGCCGGGCTGAACAACTCGGCCCAGGGGAAATCGTCGAACGCCACTAGCGCCATGTTGTCGGGCACTTTCACCCCTGCCGCCTGTAGGGCAGAGAGTGCGCCGATCGTCATCCCGCTGTTGCCGGTGAACAGGGCCGTCGGTGGGTCGGCGAGCTGCAGCAGCTCGGAGGTCGCCCGCCGGCCGCCTTTGGTGATCCAGCCGAACAGCCGCCGACATGGTCTGGATCCCACCGGGGCGGCGCGAGCCAAGGCACTATCAACCTCCTTTTGCCCGCGCCCCTTGGGCTTCCACCAGTCATAAGTCAACCTATTTGTGTTGTGGCATGTCGCTAGGATCCACTCGCATGACAAGTGCACGGAACACTTCGCGAGTCGCGCCTTCCTCGAAGGCGTCCTTCGGTGTCGATCTGCATCTGGAGTTGCGCGGGCGCGGCCTTCGCGCCGGGCTGACCGACGCCTTGCGTGACGCAGTCCGCAGCGGGCGACTCACGCAAGGAACGCTGTTGCCGTCGAGCCGCTCGCTCGCAGCCGATCTGGGAATCGCCCGCAACACCGTGGTCAAAGCCTATTCCGCGTTGGTCGCGGAAGGCTGGCTCTCCACACAGCAGGGTTCCGGCACTCGTGTCGCCCACAATGCCGCCCCTCGACGCGCCTCGGGCAAAACCGTGAGCAGACCTACCCACAACCTGCGGTCCGGACAACCAGACGTCTCCGCATTTCCACGAGCCCTGTGGTTGAGGGCCGCCCGAAAAGCCATCACCCAAGCACCGGACGAAGCCCTCGGCTACTGCGATCCCCTTGGCCGGATCGAACTCCGCGCGGCCCTCGCCGAATACCTGGCCCGCGCGAGGGGGGTACACGCCACCGTAGACCGTGTCATCGTCTGTTCCGGTGTCGCCCACGGCCTGATGCTGCTGGCACAGGTCCTGCGTACTCGAGGTGTCGGAGCGATCGCGGTCGAATCCTACGGCCTGCACATCCACCGCGGATTGCTTGCCGCCGCAGGTCTCCACACTCCCGCACTCGCCATCGATGAAAACGGTGCGCGAACGGGCGAACTCGCCGAGATGCCCGGCGTCGGCGCCGTGCTGCTGACAGCGGCCCATCACTTTCCGACCGGAGTGGAGTTGCGAGCCGACCGGCGTGCGGCTGCCGTGGACTGGGCTCGCTCCACCGGCGGTCTGATTATCGAAGACGATTACGACGGCGAGTTCCGCTATGACGGCCAATCAGTCGGCGCGCTCCAGGAGCTCGCTCCCGACCAAACGATTTACCTCGGCACCGCCAGTAAGTCGCTCGCGCCTGGGCTTCGCCTCGGTTGGATGGTGGTACCGGAGGCGCTGGCTCAAGACATCGAGAGAGCGAAAGGAGAGGTCGACTGGATGTCAAGCACCTTGGAGCAGCTCATCCTCGCCGAGTTTCTCAGCTCCGGCGGCTATGACCGTCACGTCCGGACCATGCGCCTACAGTACCGACGCCGCCGTGACCAGCTTGTCGCAGCCCTCGCCGCCCGCGCGCCCGGCATCAGGGTCACCGGATTGGCTGCGGGACTACACGCTGTGGTCGAGGTGCCACGAGGCACTGAAGAGTCGGCGCTGCAGGCCGCGACACGGTTCGGGGTCACCACCGACGGCATCGACCTGTTCCGCCACGCCGATGTGCCCCCCGATCGGGACGCGCTCATCATCGGGTACGCCACGCCGTCACGCAGCGCGTGGGCCGGGGCGCTCGACGCCCTGTGCCGCGCGTTGGCGTGACCGCCGCCAGGCGTTGCGGCCACGGTCAACGGACGGTGAGGACAGTCTTGCCGGGCACACGGCGTCCGGAGCTGTGCTCGAAGGCCTTGCGGCCTTCGACCAAGGGGAGGCTTCGCCCCACCACCGGACGCATCGTGCCGTCATCGGTCATCTGTGCAAGGTGCGCCAGTTGCTCGTAGTCCGGCCGCACGATGAAGAACTGGGCTTTGACCTTGTGGGCGTCGGCCCGCCGTGCAGAGGGTGGTGCGGCCAGTGTGATGAGTCGCCCGCCCGGTTTCAAGGTGCTGTACAGCGCGTCCGAGTCGCCAGCACCAGCGGCGTCGAGGACGACGTCGAACCCTGACAGTGAGCTGTCGATCGGCCCCCCGGTATAGGGGATGTAGTACTTGGCGCCCAGGTCCTTGACGAACTGCTCATGGACGGGTCGGCCCATGGCACTCACGTGAGCGCCGAGGGCGGCGGCGATCTGTACCGCGTACACCCCCACTCCGCCTGCGGCGCCGGTGACCAGTGTCGTCTCGCCAGCCTTTAGGTGCGCGTGGTCGTTGAACGCCTGCCACGCCGTCAGGGCTGACAACGTCATGGCCGCCGCCTGCTCGTGCGAGGCCGTTCGCGGCTTGAAGGACAGGTTCTCCTGCCGCACGGCGACGTATTGCGCGGCGGCCCCGTCTCGGTCGAAGTCAATCAGGCCGTACACCTGATCGCCGACGGCGAAACGCTTCGAGTCGGCCTTCACGACCGTGCCGGACACTTCGTGGCCGGGAACGATCGGAGTGCGATCCGTACCGTCACGGTGCGTCCACGTCTCGTCCCAGCCCAGCTCCGCGACGGTGATCGCACAGGCATGCACCGCGAGCAGCACATCCCCCGGGCCGGCATTCGGGACGGGCGCACGCTCGTAGACAAGCTCCTCGGCGCCGCCGCGGGCATGCGCCCGCAGCGCCATCATCGTTTCCATTCCGACTCCCGATCGCTTCGCGGCCACTTCCGGGCCGGAAGTGGCCCGCTGTCCGTAGGCGCGGCCTCGCGGGCCTGGTGCTGCTCGCAGGCCCGCGAGGCTCTGCCCAGTGGGTGTGCTTACTTGCTGTCGGGCTTGACTTTGCTCTGCACGAAGTCGTTGATGGCGGCGAAGACAGCGGCGGGCTGCTCGATGTGGGGGAAGTGCGCGGCCTGGGGGATGGTCCGGAAGGTGGAGCGCGGGAAGCCCGCGGCCACGGCCCGCTGGTACTTCACTGGCGAGATGCCGTCTTGCTCGCCGGCGAGCACCAGCACCGGGATGGTGACCCGGTGCTGGCGGGCGGCCAGCTTCGGATCGTAGAATTTCTCGCCGCCGTAAACGACCGCGGTGGAAGCGTTGGCGAAGAACGTGGCGCGCTGCTCGTCGGTCAACGCGGACGGGTCGTCTCGGAACTTGGGGTCGTGGTAGGCCAGTTCCCCCGTCCGCACCGGGCCTTCCTTCCTGGGGTCGGCGACCTCCAGCGGCCAGGTGGGCTCGATGCCGGTAGCCCCGATCAGGGTCAAGGCCGAGACGCGCCCGTGGTTGTCACGCAGCGCGATCTCGGTCGCGACCCAGGCGCCCAGCGAGTTACCCACAACGAACACGTGGTCAAGTTCCAGGATGTCGATGAGGTCGAGGTAGGCCTCGGCCAGGTCTGCGACGGAGTCGGTGGACTCCGCGCGTGGCGTGCCCTCGAAGCCTGGGTAGGTCGGGGCGATCACATACGCATGCTCGGACGTGGCCGCGGCGAACCCGGCCACCGTCGCCGGACCGGCGCCTGCATGCAGCACCAGCACAGCAGTGGAATCAGTGTTCTGCCCGTACTCGGCGAAGGTGAGCTCCTGACCGGAAGCCAGCGGGATGGTGCGGACGGCCGGCGGGGCCGTTGTGGTGGTCATGCCTGTATCTCTCCTTGAAGTAGAAAGGTCATGCAGAAAGAACCAGCTATCGAGCTGCCGGCGCGGCCGGGTGCCGCCGGTCGCGACGGGCGGCAATTTCGTCGTCATCGACCATCGTGATCATCGGTACGTCGGGCGCGCACAGCATGGCGACGAAGAATCGGCTCCTGCTCTCCGAGCTGAGATTCGCAGCCTGGTAGTGGATAACGTCTCCACCCGGCTCGAAGAAGGCGTCACCGGCTTTGAGGACGTAGGGAGCATCTCCCTCGAGTTCGAACAGGATCTCGCCTTCGATGACGTACCCGAACACAGGACCTGAGTGGCGATGTGCCCCAACCCCAGCGTCACCGGGCGGAAGCTCGATCACCTGCATCATTCCGTGCGAGCCGTCCACGATGGGCGGAGGCATGACCTGCAGCAGATCAGTCACGGACATCTTGGAATCGCCTGTCACCAACATGCACCGACCATATCCGCCGCAACCTGGGCTCAGTGGTCCAATCAAGACCCGTTTTCAGGAACCACTTTCCTGCCCTGGACGTGGAATTGGCCGGAACCGGACAGCGCCCATCTACGGGCCGTGGGCAACAATCATCGTTAGCCCACTGGCTTGTCAGCTGTTGGTTTCGTCGCTTGGGCTTCGTGCGGCAGGCACCACCGGGACACGTGCGATGAGGCAGGTCGCCACGTTGCTTCGCACCAACCCGATGCCCCTGGTGATCTGCCGCGACGCCGCCCATCTCTACCGCTTCATCAGCGAGCGCGGCGCGCGCATTCGAGGCCCAACAGCATCGAGACGACGCCGTTTCTCCGGCTCGTCAAGCAGGTTTGCACCATCACCTTTGACAAGTGATTGTCCTTGTGGCGAAGGCGAAAACCCTCTGCGCGGCGAGCCCCGCAGCTCGTTCCACTGGGGTTTGGCCGGATCTGGTCACGGCCGTTGACAAGGTTGCCCAGGGCTCGCACGCTCGTCACCACACCGCCCCCGATGTGAGGACATAATCATGCGCAAAACAGCGCTTGTCATGGTGGCTTTGGCTCTCACAGCCACCACCACCTCAGGTCCCTCCCAAGCCGCCGCACCTAGGCAAACCGCCTCACCGCTGACAGCCGCCGATCACCAGATGCTGGCCCAGCGTCCGTTCGTCGAGGCCGCGGACCAGCTGAGCAAGCTGGCCGGTCTCCCCGGGTATGCAGGCATCATCCTCGAAGACAACGCCGTCGCACTCTTCTGGAAAGGTACGCCGCCCAGCCGTATTCAGCAGGCACTCACCACCGCGACCAAGTCGGCGCCAGTCCGGATCGCCGGCGCCAAGTTCTCCCTCTCCGAGCTGAACGCCGCCGCGAAGTCGATCGAAACCTGGCAAGAGGCCAATCCAGGCAACGGAATCGACGCCATCAAGAACCCGGGCGACGGTAGCGGCCTCGTGCTCGGCGTCAGCCCGACCCATCAGAAGACGACCGGCGCGGTCGGGCAATCCTTGCAGCAACGAACCGGCGTACCGGTGAAGGTTGTCGCCGAGGAACCGCTCGCGCCGAAGTCACGCGGCGACGACTGGTCTCCCTGGAAAGGTGGCGCCCGGCTCTGGAATCAGAGCAACGGGGCGGTCTGCACCACTGGCTTCGGCGTCAAGGACCGTCAGGGCCGACCGTACATCCTGACTGCCGGCCACTGCGGCCAGCCCGGTCAAGTCTTCGCCGACGGCGTCGGCGAACGGATTGGCACGATGGGCGCCAAGAACGCCAACCACGACATCGCACTCATCCCGACCAACGCTGTCGCCTTCAAGCAATACGTCGGAAACCACGGCAGCAACGCACTCGAGAACGTCCCCTTCTGGGGCAACGTCTACATCGGTCAGTACCTTTGCCAGAGCGGCCAGACCAGCGCGGGTGAGGTCGGCGGCCCGGTCTGCAACATCAAGGTCTTGTTCTTCTACAACGACCGTGAGGACCTCGTCGAAGGCGAGCAGATGAACGGCCAGCAGTCCGCCCGCGGCGGAGACTCCGGCGGCCCGGTCTACTCGCGTGGCAGCTCCGGCCTGATCGCCAACGGCACCACGACCCGCAGTGCAGGTGCCCGGATCGGCTTCCAGGACTTCGCGACCGCGAACCGTGACTTCGGAGTCTCCATCCCGTAGCCCTGCCAGGCAGGCTCCCAGCCAACGAGCGCCGTGCGATCCGAGTCGCACGGCGCTCGTTGCCCTACCGGCCGGAGATGGTCTTGAACCCCGCGGTCGGCTTCACACCCGAGGGCAGCCCCGGATGGCCGGCCACGAGCGTCTTGGCCCGAAAGCTTTCAGCGCCTCGACCGTCGACGACACCGAACCGAACCCCTTGATGAGCCGGCCGACCTCGTAGATCGAGAACCACGGACAGCCGTCGACCGTGAGGTAGTTGGCTGCGAGAAGCAGTTCTCGGCGACGTAGTCGAAGATGAAGCCGTCGACGCCAGGTGTAGTCGCCAACGGGATCTGTACGTCGACCGTTCGCGGTCCACGTCGTCCTGATGGCCGAGCGCGGGAATCCTCGGCTGGCGATGACCGGGGAAGCGTGGTTCAGCAGCCCCGGGGGCACACGAGTGAGGCGATCAGGGTGACTTTGGTGATCTTCGCGCGGCCATTGGTCCAGGTGGTGAACTCGGTGCGCGGGTCGAACTTGACGACCTGTGGGCCATCGGCGTTCACAGACGCCTGGTAGGCACCGGATTCGACCTTGGTCACCCGGTAGATCGACACATCAAGCGAACCGTGGCCGGTGAAGCACAACGGGGCCGACGGATAGTCGTCGCTGAAGACACGGAAATAGTCGCCGTTCCCACGGCAAACGCGGTCGTCATACATCCGTTGCACACCAGCGGCAGACGCAGTCTGGATGCCGGTGAACCCAAGGCCGGCGGCGACAGCACCGGCAAGCAAGACCCGGATTTTTCGGGGAAACACAGAAATCACCTCAGATTGAAAGGGGCGGACTCCCATAATCCGATGCCCAGAGGTCATCAGACACCGAACCTGTCCGTTAGCGGACAGAATCCCAGTGAAATGCCACAGCCTGTGGCCCGGACGACTTAGCTGACCGCTTTCGGACAGAATTCCTTTCCTTGACTGGCAAGCGTGGTTCGACTCGCATTCGTCTGCCACGCTGTCTCGCGGCACGATCCGCGAAGGGCAGTCTTGAGAGGGAGGCAGAGTATGCGTAAGTTCAGGCCGGTCATCGCTCTGATGACAGCACTATTCATAGCCGTCACCGCCACACCAGTCGCGCAAGGCGTTACCGCGCCGGCCGCGACCGTGATCGCGCCGTCGACGGTGAACACCGATGCCGCCTTTGACGCCCTGAACAGGGCGTTCCTGATCTCCAACGGTGAGCGACGGTATTACAAAGGGTCTCTGGCCCATACGGACAAGGACTACTTCTGGCGTCAGGCGCTCGACATCCAAGCAGCCGAGGACGTCTACGACAGCACCCGGCGGCCGGCAACCCGAGAGCTGATCGGCCGACTGCTGGACACTTTCCTGCAGCAGAACCAGGGCTCCGGCGGTCTTTACGACTGGAACTGGAACGGCTATAACGACGACCTGTTGTGGGCCGGCCTGGCGTTCGCTCGTGGCTACGCGATCACCGGCAACAGCAACTACCTGACGCAAGCGAAGTACGCCTTCAACCGGGTCTACAACCGAGGTTGGGACAACACACTGGGCGGCGGCATTTGGTGGAGCGTCGACAAGGGGGGAAAGAGCGCCCTCAGCAACAGCCCGGCAGTGATCCTAGGTGCCCTGATCTACGAATCGAGCGGCGAGCGCGCCTATCTGGACAAGGCTCGCGCGATCTACGACTGGACCTGGAACCGCCTGCTCGACCGGTCGACCGGCGGTGTCCACGAGAACATCAGCGCCAGCGGCACCCTCGGCGGCGGACAGACGGTGTATTCGGCAGGTGCGTTCGTCGGTGCGGCCCAAGCGATGTACCGCAACTTCCGGCAGGGATCCATCTTCGACGACGCCAAGCGCACCACCGACTGGGTGATCCGCGCACGCACCACCAACGGCGTCATGACCAACGGGCAACGCGAGGGCACCTGGCAGTCGGAGTTCTCCCGCGGCATGGGCGAGTTCGTCCGGGAGAACAACCTGTGGGACCAGTACTACGACTTCATGAAACGCAACGCCGACGCCGCGTGGAACATGCGGCGCACCGATCTGCAGTTGACCTGGAACCGCTGGGACGCACAGACACCGCGCGACGACACCAGGACAGTCGAAGCCATCGGCTCGGTGATCATGCAAGCGGTCACCCCGGCGGCCAAGCCCTCCGGAAACAGGATCGTCAGCAACTGGAACGGGAAGTGCCTCGACGTACCCAACGGGAACTACGCCGATGGCCAGCGCGTGGTCGTGTGGGACTGCACCGGTGGTGCGAATCAGCAGTGGCAGTTCACCGGTAGCGAAGTGCGCACCCAGAACAACAAGTGCCTCGACGTCAAAGGTGGCTCGACCGCTAACGGTGCAGTGATCCAGCTATGGGCCTGTAACAGCACGATCAGTCAACGATTCGAGCTGACCGCCTCGGGCGATCTGGTGAGCCCCCGCGCGAACAAGTGCGTCGACATCACCGCCTGGGACCCGAACAACGGCGCCGTGCTTGCCCTGTGGGATTGCGGAGCAGCCGCCAACCAGAAATGGCGCCGCGCCTGAATCCGCACTGCACCTCCACCGGAGACCGGCACCCGTCTTCGGTGGAGGATCCGCGGCCATCCTCCCTTGCGTCCTGTACCTACTAGTATGTACGCTCCCATCATGATCGTGATGCAGTACCAGCTGCCCTTGCCTTCCGACTACGATGTCAGCACGTTGCGCGACCGGATCCCGGCGATCGGCGCGCGGTTCGACAACCTGCCAGGCCTCGGCTTCAAGGCGTTCCTGCTGCGCGAGCAGGGCGTCAACGGGTCTCCGCTGAACCAGTACGCGCCTTTCTACGTCTGGACGGACCCGGCCGCGGCCGGCGCATTTCTGTGGGACGGCGCCAGCGGCGGTTTCACCGGCGTCGTCGGGAAGTACGGACGCCCCGCTGCGCAAATCTGGATCACCGGCGGTTACCACCGCGGAGCAGGTTTCGGCGCCCCGGTGACTCATGCGGTGCGAGTAGTCACGCCAGTCCCAGCAGACATTGATCCCGCCGAAACTGCGACCGCTACCCGCGAGACGGTGGACAAGCGTCTGGACGAAGCTGACCTGCACTCAATGACTTGGGCTATCGACCCGCGCACCTGGGAGCTGTTGACATTCACCATGCACACCAAGCGTCCGGACGTCTCCGAGGGCGAACTGTACGAAGTGCCGTACGTCTCGGCGCCGAACGAGACCGCGCTCCAGCCGGCGTAGTCGCTCGGTGACGAACTGAGCGGCGTACTGCAGACCCTGGTCGTGCCGCGGGCGGGTGCAGTTAGAGCCATCTCGGCAAGGCCAGGCAGCCCTTGTCAGCGCTGGCGGATCGAACCGGCACGACGGCCGTTGGTCGATCACCCGGGAAACCAGCGGCAACACGCTGGACATCGCGGGATGCAGCCCCGACAAAGACGCCCAGCTGATCACCTGGCGATACTGGAACGGCCGCTGCCAGCGATACCTGCTCGACCAACCCTGACAAGGAGTACTTCGGCCGGCGGGCGGTGCCCGCCGGCCGGTGTCAGGCCTTGGCGATGGTCAGGTTGTCCAGGTTGATCCAGCCCACGTCAAACACGTCGTACCGGTAGGCGATGGTGTTCGTCCCGGCGACCAACTGGAGAACGTCCGTCTTTGTCGTCCACGTGTCCCAGCTCGCGGTCTGGGGCAACGAGGTGGACCGTTCACGAACGCCGTTGATGTAGATGCTCAGCGACCTCGTCGCCGACGCGTGGGGGCCGGCCGAGTAGCGCAGGGTGGACTTGTAGGCGCCGGCCGTCGGCACAGTCACCGTGAACTTCGTCTTCGTCCCGATCTGGACATAGTTGTCGACGAAACCGGTGCCCGTGTAGCCCCGATGGTTGTTGTTGACCTGCGCCCCGTTCTCCAGACCTGCTCGTTCCGCTTCGTACGTCGAGGTCGTGAGCGGACCGTTGACCTCGGCTTGGGCTTGGGCTTGGGCGATCGTCAATCCGGACAGGGCCACGACCAGCGCGGCCGAAGTAGCGGTGATACGAGATGGAAGCTTCATCCTGACTCCTTAAGGGTGGAAGGAACGCACCTGACGCCGACCGAAGCTAATCGGCGTTCTACCGGAGGGCCATCCGAAGTCCCGAAACCCTGTGGGACTGACTGACGAAACCTGCGGTCGCAAGCTCCAGCGGGATGGAGCGCGTTGCCGCGTGGCAGCAACGCGCTCGCCCGGTCCCGGTGCGTCAGCGCAGCGGATAGGCACCGATCGTGGTCAGCTCGGTGATGTTCCCCGCGGCATCGACCACCCGAGCCTTCAGCGACATGGTCTTCGCACCCTTCGGCGTGGCGAAGACGGCCTGGTACGCCGTCCGGCCGCGCGCTGCGACCGCCGCCTTCTTCCACGTCTTGCCGTCGTCACCGGAGACCTGGATTTCCAGCTTCTTGATGCCAGGCAGAGTCGCGCCCGTCTGCACCTCGAAGGCGATCGGCAGCACCGTCACCGGCGTCCGCGCGGCGACGTTGTTCCGGTCGACCTTCGGCTGGTAACGCACTCCGATCATCGGCAGCGGCGTCTGCTCGGCGGTCGCCGCCGACGTGAACGTCCAGCTCAGGTCGGTCCTGGTGCTCAGCGCCGAGTACGACGGCCGAGTCTGGGTGGCCTGCAGCGTGTACGTCGCCTTCGCCGCCGGCAGCCCCTTGGCCACGATGCCGCCGAACTGGTCGGACTCCGCGATCACCTTGCCGCCACTCAGCAGCCGGGTCGAGGCGGTGTCGGTCAGGCTGCCGCCCTTGTTGCCATCGGCATCCATCAGGTTGTTCAGGAACAGTGCCAGTACCGCCCGGTCACGGACCACGAGACCCGGCGCCGCTGTGAACGCCGCGGCCTCGCGCCGCTCGCGGTAGGTCCGGCCCGCCTGGTAGGCCCGGAACGGCGAGTCGAGCTGGCTGACGAGGTTCGGGTACAGCTCGTCCGGATCCGCAGTGGCGACTATCTCGTTCACCTGGGTGCTCCAGGTGACCGGACCGGCCTCAACCAGCAGCTTCACCGCGGCGGGCTGATCGAAGCGTAGGGGGCGCGCCGCGGCGAGGGCCTTGTTCGACCGGCCGAACAGGACGGTCTGGAGTTGCCGGTCGCTGACGACGTTCATCGTCTGCTCCACCACGGCCAGGTCTTCGGCCTTCACCGCCCGCTGGAACCCGGTCGGATACTTGCCCGGGAACGTGTTCATCTGTGCGTAGACGTAGGGCGAGTTCCTGAACTTGCCGTCGGCTCCCGGTTGCGCCCACTGCGACGAGATGCTGCTCTCCATCATCCCCGCCGGAAGATCCGGGCCGAGCTGCGCGCTGGAGATGCTGTTGAAGTCGGGTACCTGGGTCCCCGACTCGAGGGTGATCCCCCTGGCCGCGGAGCGTTTGTAGCCGATGCCGGCCGCGGTGAGAGCAGCGCCGGCGTTGGGCACCTTGACCTTGAGCGGCTTGGCCAGCCGGGCGTCGAAGACCACCGTGGTGTCCTTATCGAGCTTCAGATCAGGCTGGACCAACGAGTAGTACGAGCCCTTCTCCGGGGCAGCCGCGTCCGGCACGAAGTGCAGGTTGTCCACCAGGTAGCCGGCCTTGCGCAGCCGGAGCTTCGCCTCGGTGGAGGTCGCGTCGCCGATGAAGTTCGCCGAGAGGTCGTCCAGACCGAACAGAACGGTAGCCAGAGCGGCCGGTTTCCCGTCCAGGCCGATCGCCTTGAGAGTCAGGTCGTAGCTCTCCGCCTCTTTGTCGACGCCGATCGCCGAGGTGACCGAGACGTCCCCGGCGGTCGCGGTCAGCCGGCCTGAGTAGATACCGTCAGGCCCGTCGTGCCTGGTGCTCGAGATCGCCTGTACCGACGCCGTACCGCCGGCCGGCACGGTGACCGTGGTCGCGCTGAGCTGCAACGAACCGGCCGGCGCCGGCTTGCCGTCCGGAGCGTTCAGGGTCGCGGCCAGGCTCAGGGTGACGGCCTGGTCGCCCAGGTTGCGATACGTCAGCGTCCTGGTCACGGGCTCGTCGTCGTGGTGCGGATACGACGCCGTACCGAACGAGAGATTGCCCGCGATCACGGACTGCTTGAGGGCGTTGGCCGAGTCGATCCGGCCGGAGCCCTGCTGAAACGCGGTCTGATCGGCGGCCGGCTTCGCGGATGCCATCAGCGCGCCTTTGAGCTCGGCAGCCTTCCAGCTCGGGTGTTGCTGGGCCAGCAGCGCAGCCGCGCCCGCGGTGTGCGGCGAGGCCATCGACGTACCGGACATCGGCTGGTAGTAGTCACCCGTCGAACCGCCCGCCTTGGCGGCCATGATGTTCACGCCGGGGGCGGTGACATCGGGCTTGACCGCGCCGTCATCGACCCCCGGACCACGACTGGAGAAGGAAGCCAGCTTGTCCTCGTGGTTCACGGCGCCGACCGTCAGAGCAGCATCCGCGCTGCCGGGAGAACCGACGGTGCCGGCGCGGGGACCTGAGTTGCCCGCGGCAATCACGAACAGTGCGCCGGTACTGGCGGTCAGCCGGTTGACTGCTTCTTCGAGCGGGTCGATCCCGGGGGTGTCCGTGGCGCCGAGGCTCATGTTGATGACCTTGGCCTTCACCTCGGTCGCGGCCCACTCCATCCCGGCCAGGATGGCCGAATCCGGGCAGTCTTCGGCGCAGACCCTGGCGTCGTACAGCTTCGCGTCCGGCGCGACGCCCTTGTACTTGCCGGCCGAGGCAGCCCCCGTACCGGCGATCGTGGAGGCGACGTGCGTACCGTGCGGGTCGGACTCACCGGGCGGACCACCGGTGAAGTTCTTGGCACCGATGACCTGAGCCGCCAGATCCGGGTGCGAGGCGTCGATGCCGCCGTCGAGGACCGCGACTGTCACGCCCTTGCCGGTGAAGCCTGCCTGCCAGGCCGTCGGCGCGCCGATCTGCGCCACCGACTTGTCCAGCGAGAGTTGCCGCTTGCCGTCCAGCCAGATCTTCTTGATGCCGGTGGCCGACCGCGCGGTCCCCAGACGGGCCACGAAGCTGCCCGCCTCGGCCTTGTCGATCTTCAGCGCCGCACCGTTCACGGTGGGAAACTGGCGGGTCACCGTCGCGCCTGGCGTCGCCGCCCGCTTCTGCGCCTTGCCTGCGTAGGTGACGATGACCGGGATCGACGTGGTCGACTTGTCGTCGTACTTCGCCGCGATCAGGCCGGTCACGTCGAACAGTCGGCGATCCAGCAGGCCGCTCGCGATCCGGCCGCGCGCGTCGGACGGTACGACGTACAGGTGATCCTTGAGTTTGAATGTGCTGAAGGCGATGCCCTGACGGCCCTGTCCGGGCTCGACGGAGACGCCCTGATCCGAGACGGTCACCCGGTCCCCGGTGATCAGGGTGACCCGCTGGCCGGAGTGCGGCGCCTTGGCCAGCACCTTCGCCGCGGCGGAGTCAGCTGTTGTGCCAACTGCCGCGGGCTGAACTGCGGACACCTGGGTCAGTCCGGTCAGGCCGATTCCCAGGGCTGCGATCGAGGCCACAGCGGCTACGCCGGGGCGCCTCGATCGGGGGGTGGTTACCACGATGAGTCCTTTCCTTCGATTAGGCGATCGGGATCCCGTGAACGGCCGCGATCAGGTGTAGTCGCAGTCAGACCTGGTGAGGGCTGCCTCTCAGCAGCCCTCACCAGTCCGCACTAGGCCCGCTCGCTACCGAGCTGCCGAAACGGGACGGCTATCAGCTCACGGCGCCTTGATCGGGGTCGGGTCCTGGACCTTGACGGGGTGCGAGACCTTGACCGGGTCCTTGACCTTGACCGGGTTCTGGACCTTGACGGGGTGCGAGACCTTGATCGGGGTCGGGTCCTGGACCTTGACGGGGTCCGGTCCGCCGCTCGCAGCGAAGGCCACGGTTGTAGATGCGGCGAGCAACATCACGGCTGCGACGCTACTGAGCAAGAACTTGCGATTCATCGGTGTTCTCCTCGTGATCAGTTCGATTGAACGAGGGCAACAGTGGCGGATGGATCCTGAAGCCAACCTGAAGACTGAAGATTTCTTCAGGCTCCGTCGGCCATACTCGGTCGCATGCGCTTGCTGATCGTGGAGGACGAGAGACGCCTTGCCGACGCGCTTGCCCGTGGGCTGACGCTGGAGGGTTTCGCCGTCGACGTCCGTTATGACGGTACCGAAGGGTTGCACATGGCCACGACCAGTCAGTACGACCTGATCCTGCTCGATGTGAATCTGCCCGGCGTCAACGGGTACAAGTTCGTGGCCGCGCTGCGCGGGGCCGCCAACGACGTACCGGTGCTGATGCTGACCGCCAAGGACGGCGTGTACGACGAGGCCGAGGGGCTGGATGCGGGCGCCGATGACTACCTGACCAAGCCGTTCTCGTACGTCGTACTGCGCGCCCGCATCCGTGCGCTCCTGCGGCGCCACGGGCGAAGCACTTCGCCCGTGCTACGGGTTGGCGAGCTGACCGTGGATCGTGGCGCCCGTAGGGTGACCCGATCCGGCGCCGCAATCGTGCTGACCACGAAGGAGTTCTCGGTGCTCGAACAACTCGCCATTCGACCGGGAGACGTGGTGTCCAAGACCGACATCCTCACTCACGTCTGGGACCTGGCGTACGAAGGCGATCCGAACATCATCGAGGTTTACATCAGCACGCTGCGCCGCAAACTCGGCGCGGCGACGATCGAGACCGTGCGGGGCGCGGGGTACCGGCTGGTGGATCATGGGTAGGTTCTTCACCGGGGTGCCGATCCGCGCCGCGCTCGGCGCGACCCTGGTGGTCGCCATCGCCTTGGTGGCAACTGGCTTCGCGCTCCTGCATCTGCTGGAAAAGGACCTTGCGGACAAGGCGGACGCGCAGGCGGCGGCAGTGGCTGCCCGGGCCTCGGCGGAGCTGAAGGCAGGTACGGATCCGCAACGGGTAACGAATCGCGGTGTGCCCGTGAAGATCGAGGACCCCACTGGCAAGCTAGTTGCTGCCAGCAAGAATCTCGACACGATGAATGTGTCGGACCCCGCTCCGGTCAAGAAGACTGCGGCTTCCGCGCCGCCGGCCTTCTCGGACCCGGTCCCGGTCCCGGTCCCGAAGACAGCGCCGCCCGCTCCGGTCGAGAAGGCCTCGGACCCGCAGTACCGATGGGCTGCGACGGTGACGAGCGAGGTATCAGGGAAGCCGGTCGTGATCTTCGTCGCGACATCGCTGGAGACCGAGCGGAGTACGGTCCGGACGGTACGGCTGGGAATGATCGGCGGATTGCCGATTCTGCTGCTGTTGGTCGGAGTGCTGACCTGGCTCGTTGCCCACCGAGCCCTCCGCCCGGTCGCTGTGGCAGTCGACCGCCAACGCCGGTTCGTAGCAGACGCCTCTCATGAACTCCGCAATCCGATCGCCTCCCTCCGCACTCAACTCGAGATCGCCGTAGAACACCCCCAACTCCTCGACCTTGAAGGCATAGTTGCCGACACCGTCCGCCTGCAGTCACTCGCAGCCGACCTGCTGCTTCTCGCCAGACTTGACGCCGACCATTCGATCCCGGCCGGCGAGCCGGTCAACCTTGCCGAACTGATCGGTGAGCAAGGCGAGGTCTGGGTGGAGGGCTCGGCCGGCCAACTGACGCGCGTGATCGAAAACCTCCAGACCAACGCCCGCCGCCACGCAAGATCCATCGTTCGGACCTCGATACGGCTCGAACGAGATAAAGCGATCCTGGAGGTCGCCGACGACGGGCCCGGTATCGCCGAAACCGAGCGCGACCGAGTCTTCGAACGCTTCGTCCGCCTGGACGACGCCCGCACCCGCGACGAAGGCGGCGCCGGCCTGGGCCTGGCCATAGCCCGCGAAATCGCCACCCACCATCGCGGCACCCTCACCGCCCACGACAACCCCACCGGCGGTGCCCTCTTCCGCCTGACCCTCCCCGCGAAGACCTAAAGTCAGCATCCGCAGCGGGACCGTGGATGGAGTTCAGGGTCTCAGGTCAGGCCACGACGGGGCTTGCAGCGCCTTGTTTGTGCGAGGCGCAAGGCGGCGCCTGGAGGCATTTAGCCGGTCGCGAGAACACCGCCACCCCGGGATCGAGGTGGCACCCAACCCGGCTGCGGCTCAGCCTACCGGATCGAGGCAGATCGCCAGGTCAGAGGCTTGGTCAGCCCGGTCGGCGTACTCGTGACTCGGTGCCGGACAGTGAGCATTAGACGCCGACATTTGGCCGCCCTTTGGCGCTGATTCCTGTGAGTAAAACCATGAGCTGACGCCGATCACAGGTGAGATGGCCTTCGTGCCAAGAGGCTTGATGCGGTCCTCGGCCGGAACCGCTTCTCGGTCCGTTCCCGCTGCACACCCCCGTCGGCCTGTTTCACGGCCGTCGTTCATAGATCCTTCGTCAATGCCACGCGCTGACGTCCTGCCGGCTGACCAACAACCGGCCTCAACGCATGAGCAGAGAGGTTCTTGCGCCGCCGGGTCGCAGGTGGCGCCGTACCGGGGCGAAGGGAAGCCCTTGGATGCCCCGTGGACTGGCCTTCCCAACGGCGGCGATTGGTGGAAAGACTCGTCCTCAGCTGGCCCGCCCCTCACTGTTCGCGGGGGTTCCGTGTGACCCGGGTGCGGACTCGGCCGTTGAGGGTTACGTTAGATCTATGTAAAGGGTGAAGGTGATTGAAGATCATCACGGTAGGGACACTGTGCGGTCGGGCGCCTGTTGTTCGGGCTTGGCTCGTGCCAGGGTCTTGGCACGAGCAATTGCTGAGGGGAATGTTGTGGAGCCGCTAGGGGATATGACCGGACCCGAACGAGCCGCCGAGGCGGCGCGAGACCCTGACGGATACTTCGCACGGGTTCGGGCCGAGAGTGAAGCGGCTGCGGCTGCCGATGTGCGCGAGCGTGATCGGCTCCGCGCACTCGAGAGAAAAGTGAAGTTCCTACGCCTTATCGGCTTGCGTGGTCTCGGGGAACGGCTAGCCGGTAGACGCTGACGATTGCCGCGTACTGCTCGGCCGCCAGTTGGATGTTCTGGGCGCCGTGTTGGCGTCTGAATGTTTCGGGGTCTGCACCATGCAGCGAGATCACCCCGTACGAATTCGACCTCGTGACAACAGGTGTGGCGACAAGGCCGGGCTCTCGCCCCGCGGGCCGTGTGACAGTTCGCCCCTGGTTGAGCGCAGACAAGATGTACTGTCTGGTCTCATCTGAGGTCTCGCCGACATCCGGCACTCCCGCGCCGTAGGCCTGGACGAGTCTGAGGTGGCGACTTGGCGGCGCCTCGGCGATCTCCCAGAAGCAGGCACGGACGTTTTTTGCAGCGCCACCAAAGTAGTTGCACAGTGCACCGAGTGCGGCTGTCGTGGCTTGTGTCAGGGCCTCTGTGGGCGTTGTCCCATCGCCCGCCAGTTCGGCAAGGTCTGAGATGTGGCCGTTGAGCGGCCGAGCCAATCCAAGCATCGTGCTGTGGAAGGCGGTCCGAAGCTCACGATCATCGCGTTTGAAGCGTTGTGCGCGGGCGGCGTTGGCGAGAGCTGATGCCGCAAGTGCACCGACAAGGCCGCCGAGTATCCACTGGTTGCGGTGCTTTCCGTGGGTAGCGCGTATGGGCATGTGTAACTCCCGCCATCTGTGGGGATCCAGCGCAAGAGTTATCAGCGCGGCCCCACGTACCGTGCGTCAACTGACCCCTGCCGGACCGCCTGGATGCGACCGCGGTGCCGGCCTGCTGCCGGACCATCGGGGACTTTATCAGAACGAGACCTGACTCGTAACGCAGTGTTACCGAGTGAACCTGGGATTTGGTCCTTACCGGTGACGATTCCGCGCTCGCCGAGGGCTCGTGATGATCGAATCTGCGCGCAGGCCGGAGTGGCGTGGGAATTCGGCTATCACCGAATTGATCGCTCCGAGGCGTGCCTGCCGTCCGGCGTCGGTCGAATCGTTTCAATCCGGGCCGACCCGATCTTGTTGCCCCGCTTCGAGCGTGGTTAACGTATCAGTTATGCCCTGGGAGGCCTTATATGCAAGGCGAAACGCCGATGAGGGGCGTCGGTTGTGACGATACGAGCCGATCCGGTTTCGCTCTGCTACAGTCGCGTCAGTCCAGTCGCTAACTGGACTGTTTGTGTGTCGACGCCGAGCCCTGCCGGACACAGGAACTCCTCTCGAAGGACTACGGCAGGGGTGGGGGACCCAGGAGGTTGGGGCTTCGACCGTGAGTGGTCGTGGCCCTTGGGGTGAAGTTCGCGGGAGCGGACCGGGCCTTGACTCTCAGCCTGAACCCGACAGCTAACTTCACAGGCGTGGGGAGTTGTGCATGCTCGAATTCAACGGGCGTCGCAGGTCGGATGTGCTCGACGTGCGGCCCTGGTACTGCCGCCTGTCGTGGTGGAGGCTGGCGCTGTGGTCCGTGGTGGCCGCGGCGGGGCTTGGCGCCTGGGCATTGCAGGTCGACTACGGCGAGACGCTGCCTGGTCAGACCGGGTGGTGGATCTTCTCCGGTGATCGGAAGACGATCATCCGCAATCTGGGCATGCTGTGTGCCGCGTTGATCGTCGCCGTTCCAGCGTTCATGGCCTGGGAGTCGTCCGAGCAGGCGAAGCGGGCCGGTAGGCGAGAGGAGGCAGCAGTCGCTTACCGGATACAGACGGTCAATGGCGTCATTGCTCCGCTGAGCTACTTCTTGGGGTCGTTGGCCCAGTTGGACCCCGGTGAGACTCTGCTGCGACAGAGATTGGCTGGGGGAGCGCAGACGGCCACGTTGGCCGGCTTGGCCAATCTGCATGGTGGTTGGGACGAGGGCGTCCGAGTGTGTTTGTACCTGCTCGAAGGTGACAAGCAGAAGCGGCGCTTGGTGTTCAAGGACCACTCCGGGCGTGGGCATCGCAAGCCGATGGCTGTGGTCTACGAGGACGACGGCGGTCGTGGGACGGAGACATTCAAGGCGTTGGACGCGCGTGAGCCACGCACCTGGAGGTACGTCAAAGGCAAGGCGACGCCGGCCGGCTGGAATCTCTGCAAGAAGTATCGGTCGTTCATGGCCGTGCCGGTGGCGATGGGCGATGCGTTGTTTGGGATGATCTCGATTGATGCCGAAGATCCTGCGGCGTTCCATGTTGCGGTCGATCTGCCGACCCTCCAGACCGTGGCGTCACTCTATGCGGCGTTCCTCGCTGGAGTGTCCGCGCCGAAGGATCATCCGGACCGGTCGGGTTCCACCTTCGTATGAGGCATGCAGCGGCATGATGGCTGTCCTGACGAACCCAGCGTCAGGACAGCCGTCAGCGGCGCTCCGATTCAGCTATCGACGGAGATCGGACATATGCAGGTATCGGGGGAGTCCTCGAGCACTTGTGCGGCGACCTGGCCAATGCCGTCCGGATTGTCATGACCGAGGGCGTAGACCTCGGCTATGGCGGCTTCGGCGCACTCTGGTGTGTGCTGGGCTAGGTCGTACTCGAGTTCAAGGCCGGGGAGCGTCGACAGCGCCTCGCCCCAGTCGAGGTCGAGATAGATGTCCTCGGGAAGCGTGATGGACCCGCTAGCGGTCAACTGATCGACCATCTCAGCAACTGGGGTAGGTGAGTCGAGCGTGAAGTAGGTAGGGCTTTCGCTGTGCTGTTGCTGAAGAATCGACTCCGCAATGTGCTGGAAGCAGCCCTGATGTTGTTGGCCGCCGAGATTGACTATTGCGCGCTGCGGGGCGGGAGAGCACGGGGTGACCCTGCTGTGGCCGAGTTGGCAGGTCTCTCGTCGTACGGCTCGTATGGTGTCGACGAGCTTGACGGTGGCAGCTGTGGTCAGGCCGACGCTCGGATAGCCGAGGTTGAGGATCCACTCTGACACGCGAATCGCCGAGGCGTACTCGTTCCAGTGAATTGAGCCGATGACGGCCGCGCCGGCGATGGAACGTAGCTCATTCGCCGACAGGTAAAGGGCACGGCCGTCTTCAGCCGACCTGATCGCGGAAGCTGGTGCCTGCAGCGTCGGCTCGATGAGGTGCAGGAGTGCGCTCGCTTCAACACCAACATTTGCGGGGCGAGGGTCGGCGCAGCGGTCGAGCTCGCGGGCGGCGCCGGTGTAGTTCAGACCGGACAGCTGCTGGTAGGCACGGATTTCTCGTTGACGCTTGTTGCTCATGACAAGTTTTCTGCGGCGGATCGCTCCCACGTCGCCACCCGGCCGACGGTGTCACGAGGGTCAACCAGTTTGCGATTTGCCGTGCAATCCCACGTGAAACGGAGTTCCTTGTCATCGTCGCCGGGTGACATGGGCACCGAGCTCAGAGTGTGGCGCGTGGGCTACCGATCACCACCCTAACCGGTAGACGGTCACCCTGGAAGGCCCGTTCCCGTAGACCAGGAGCGACGCTGAGCGGGTGGCGGTTGGCCTCAGCGAGTTTCGACTTGACCTTGGCGCAGTGCCAGGTTGCACAGTTTCATCTGTGCAACTCGATGACTTCATGACGATCGGACAGCTCGCCAAGATCTCCGGTCTCTCAATGGACGCGATCCGCCGGTACGGCGACGACGGTCTGCTCCCACCGGCCTCGGTCGATCCAAGTACCAGATATCGCCGGTACCTGAGCGCACAGGGAAGTACTGCGAAGCTGATCCGCCTTCTCCGGGATGCGGCGTTGCCGCTGCGGGCCATCAGGCGAATTCTTCATCGCGAGGACGACCCGCTGACTGTCCTGTACGAGCATCGGGATCGCCTTGTTGAGAAGTACGACCTGCTCCGCAAGCGCATCGAAAGGATGCGATGAGCTTGTTGGCAGGCCGACGTCTCTGATCGCCCGCGGAGAACTCGATCACGATGCGATCGACAAGCTGGCGCCTGACTACTACCAGTTCGGTGATGCTGAGGTCTGGCTCGAGACAACTTCTCTTACGCCACAGGAGATCCGCCGTTGTGAGGATTTCTTGCATGACCTCTTCGACGTGAAATCGGTCGAGATTGATACGGAGCCTGAGTATCACTCGCGCCGTCTGTGGCGAACGCGACGAAGAAATCCGCAACTGGAGCCGCGACCCCAACGGCGCCCGCACCACAACCACCAGCACCCGACGCCTCCCCATCCTCCCGCCCGACGTCATCCGCACCCTGCCCTTCGGCACCGGCGTCCTCCTGGCCCGAACTGCCCCGCCCATTCTCTTGAACATGACCCCGTGGACCGATCGGGCCGACGCAGACTCGATCCGTCTCAGCATCGCCAGCCATACCGAAATCCCATGAACGACGACGACTTCCCCCTACCCGCCATCACCGATCCGTACGTCGTCTGCTGGCGAGACCTCGACCCCATCACCATCGCTGAGGAACTAGACCGCCTGAAGGAATGGGTGACCTGGGCAACCACTCGCTACAACCTCGATCACAAAGTCATTCCGCCCTGCTGGCCCGAACATGGCGCATGCGTTGAAGAACTCTCCGCCCTGCGCACGGTATGGGAGCACTGCTATCAGGACGACTCTGCTCCCACAGATCCCGTCGCCTTCCATCGCGACCTGACGCTGGCTGTCCGCCGGCTTCGAGACTGGACCTCCGTGCTCGGCTGCTCGCGGATCAACCACCGTCCAGAACAGAGGACGTGATCAACGGATTCAGAGCGACCGGACCACAAACTTGGATCTGGCGGTCCGTTGAGCAGTCATTTGGATAGCCGCCGCAGGTGCATCGCGCCGGAGTGCTGGTCTGACTCAGGTACAGGCGGCCGGCGACTCGGATTGCGCAAGACTCGGATCAGCTTGATGATGACCGGCCGAGTCAGGGTGATAGTGGAGGAAGCGGCAGAGCTTGCGACCGAGTATCGACTTAGCCGGCCTGATCGCAGGCGCCTTGCTGGAACTCGTCGAGCTCGCTGGACCACGGTCGTTGGCGGATGTCGCCCATGGCGGCTCGCGATGAAACATCCGCCGTCGGCGTCGGTCGGCTTTGCATCGGACGATGGATCGGTCTCGCTCAGCACTGAACAGAAAGTGTCGGAGGCATCACCTAGGGTCATTTTGACCTGGGAGGTTGAGATGATCCGTCGAGTTTCATTGCCGAGTCGTGTGTGGAAATGGATGTACGCCCGGAGTGGGAACCAGTGTGCGTTCGATGGTTGTCAAGCAGAGCTGGCGGCTTTGACGCCGAGTGATGATGTCATTCTGACAAGCCACCTTGCTCACATCATCGGAGCAAGTTCTCAGGGGCCGCGGGGTGAATCAGGGCTGAGCGCCGAGGAACGAGCGAATCCGAGCAACATCATCTTGCTGTGCACTCCGTGTCACCAGCGCGTCGATCAAGACCCAGGACGGTACACGCCCGAGGTCCTGCATTCGATGAAAGATCGTCATGAGGCACGACGCGGAACTCTCCCTAGGCTCCCTAGGACACTGCCTCGAACGGCGACCGGATTCAGGGGACGCGACGCTGAGCTGGCAACTTCGGCTGCGCGGTTGACTGACGTCGCCAGTTCGGCCACTGAGCTGCGAGCAGCCGTGCTCTTCTCGGGCGCTGCGGGGATCGGCAAGACGGAGCTTGCGGTGCAGCTCGCGCTGGCTGTGGCGGAACACTTTCCCGGCGGCCAGATCTTCCTCCGAGGCGTTGAACCGGGGAGTCCACGGGATCTTGTCGGAGACCTACTGGGCCTGATGACTGGAGATCGGTCGGACGTGGTACCGGTTGAGGTGCGGATCGGTACCTTGCGGGAACTTCTGACCAGGGCTCGGGTATTGGTCGTGGTCGATGATGTGAGGAGCGAAGTCGAGATACTTCCACTTCTCGAGATCGAGGGTGACTTCGGTCTGGTGATGACAAGCCGCTCACGGATGAGTGGCCTGGCCGACTGCGGAATCCTTGGTATCGCGATCGAGCGTCTGTCGCGGGCATCGGGTTCCGAGTTGATTCGCGAGATTGCACCCCGGCTGACGGAGTCCGAAGCATGGGACCTGGTTGAGGCTTGTGCTGGGCACCCGCTCGCGGTGCGTATAGCGGCCTCCAGGTTGGCAAGCCGACCGACTCTCGATGCTGCGCAGTACATCAGCAGGCTCTCGTCGGATGATGCTCTTGACCATCTCGTTGCCGGTCAGCGGACGGTGACCAGGGTCATCGAGGAGAGCTACCAGAGTCTCGGTTTGGACGGGGCGACTCTGATCAGTGCCTTGGGGCACTTGCCGCCGGTTCCGTTGCCCCTGGAAGCGGTGGCTGCAGCGATGCTCGGCACCGTGCAAGTAGACGATCTCGATCGAACTGAGGTGCTGCTCGATCTGCTGTTCGAGCAGCACCTCGTTGAGCAGCCCGCTGCCGGCGTCTATCAGCTGCACGATCTTCTGCACCTGTTCGCTCGCGCGCGTGCAAAAGCAACCCGGTTCGCGCATTCGCCGTTGCTCGAGGCATCGAAGGCGTACGCGGTGCGTATTCGGTCGGCGCACAACAAGGTGGCGCCGTCGGATGAATCGCAGGACAGCGTTGAGTTGGGGCAGCGCGCGGTCGTGGTTATTGACCAGGATCGGCAGGCTGCGCTAGCGATCGTCGAGCTTGCCGCGAAACGTTGCGTTTGGGATGGCGTGATCGATCTGGTGACCGCGCTGTATCCGACGCTCTATCTGCGGGGGTGCTGGCGGGATCTCCGTCGGGCTTCGTTGTGCCTGAGTGCGGCAGGGAAGCAGGCCGATCGCGCCGAGTGGATTTCCGCAGCTGAGCACCACCTTGCCGTTGCCGCGAGCCAGATGGGCGACTTCGAGGCGGCGACTGACCATTTCAGTCGATGCGAAGAGTTGGCGTTGCAATCCGGTGACGTCGTGGCGTTGCAGGACGCCCGCGAGGCTTTCGGAGACCTTCTTCTCAGCCAAGGCAGGTATGCCGATGGGATCCCGCTGCTCAAGATGAGCCTGAGCGTATGGCGACTGGCGAAGCAAAGCAGCAGGATCGCCTCAACGCTCTACCGCCTGGGGCTGACCTATCTGAATGTCGGTGACCTACGTACGGCGGAACGGTATCTCGTCAATGGGAGGCAGCTAGCGGAGAAGGCGGGCCTCGGCGACGGGGATCTAGGCTTCGCACTGGGGCTCAGCCGGCTCTACAGGCAGTCCGGCCGGTGGCTGCTTTCGGAGCGAGAATGCCTGGCAGCGCTCGCCTCTGCACGCCGTTCAGGAGATCGGCAGATCGAGGCTCAGGTTCTCCTTGAATTGGGCACGGCGCGGTTGAGGAAGGAGAGCGCGCTTGACGCAGGTTCCTGTCTCGAACAGGCCTTGGGCCTGTTCCGCGGGATGGAGAATCGAGTGGCAGAGACGAAGACACTCCATGCGCTCGCGATGCATCGCCGTCTAGAAGGCAAGCCCCTCGAGGCGGCGGAGTACCTCGATCGGAGTTATTCGATGGCCGTCGAACTGGGGCTGGAGGCGGAAACCGCTCAGTGCCTCGCGGAGCTGGGAGTGATTGCTGCTGACAGCGGTCGCCCTGATGCCGATGCAATCTTCACAGCTGCCGGATGTCTAGCCGAGGGCACTGGTAGTACACAGCTTGTGGCCCAGATTCAGTATGCTCACGGACTCATGCTGCTGCGTTCCGCGCGGCAGGCTGATGCAGTGGCATTGCTCCGTAGTACGTGGCTGCTCACCCGGCACGAGACCGACTCTGACATACGTGTTGCGATACAGGTCGCTCTCGGAGACGCGTTGCTGCAGAGCGGTCAGTACGGGGCGGCCGCGCAGGCGCTGCTGCCCATAGCGAAGGCTGTCAGCGGAACGCCTGGGGATGGTCTTAAGGCGGGCGCGTGTCGATTGCTTGCCGTCCTGTACTCACGGCGAGAGCTCTGGGCAGAGGCTGACGCAGCGCTGAAGGAGGCGTTCACGCTAGCGCGAGAACGGTCCGATGGGGGAGAAGAGCTTCAGTGCATGGCGACCAAGGCGAATCTCTGTGTTCGTCAAGGCAACTGGAGCGAGGGAATTGCTGCTTTCGACGCAGCGATCGAGGTTGCTGTGCGAAGAGCCGATGTTCGAGTGCTCGCGACTCTGCAAGCGAACCGATGGACCACTGTTTGGCGATCCAAGCAATTCGGGAGCCACGAGACGGCACTCGCCGACTGCGACAAGATTCTTGATCTCGCCGAGCGGGGTTCGATGCCCTGGATACGCGCCGGCCTGCTGCACAACAAAGGCGTATACCTCGCTGAAGCCGGGAGGCTTGATGCCGCGATGAAGGTCTTCATGGAAGCGCGTGCGCTCATGCTGTCCTCGGCTCAAGATGCAGATCGGGTGACGATCGAGATGAGCCTGGCTAGGACGGAGCTGCATAGAGGTCACCTCGAGAGTGCTTCGAAGCACGCGGCCGATGCGCGGATGGTGGCTGAGACGCATGCGGATTGGTTGGCAGCAGCATCTGCAGTGAAGATGCAACTTCAGATTTGCGAGACCGCCGAAGAGTCCGAGCAGGAGGTGCCGATCCGGGCCCGAATGGACGTCTCGCCACGCCCGGAGGTACTTGCCGCACTGCACGCAGAACTCGCAGGCCAGGCCGACCTCGGTTCTGGGGACAACGTGCGTGGCCGAACGATCCGAATCGGTGCCGATGTTCGAGCGGCTATGGAGAGGCTCGATATCGACATTGATTCCTTCCTGCCCTGGGCTCAGGACTCTTCCCAGCCGTGCGTCGTGTGCGGCCTTTCGATCGCAAGCGACGGTGATGCGGCGTTGATCGCCGCGACGCCCCAAGATCGGTCAGTGGCTTTGGTTATACGACTCGCCCACGCAACGTGCAGCCAGAGTGCGATGGTCAACTGGACAGGCCAGCTCGCCGCCGAGTCGGACACGCGGTTCGAGATAGAGTGCGCCCTCCTTGGCCCCGCGCCTAGCAGCGTCGCCGGCGTAGTGATCGACTGCTACGGGGGCTGGGGGATAGGTGCCAACGGCAAGATCGTCGACCTGATGCAGACGGCTCTCCGGCAATTCGGATTCGTCGATGTCCGGCAGGAGCGGACACTACTCGAAGTCGAGCCGAGACGCGAAGCTCCAGCAGCCCTGCTCTCTGGCAGTCAGCTGCGCCTTGACGGGATAGGAGATCTTGCCTTGGACCTGCCCCTTCAGTTCAACCGGAAATGGTATCGAACGGCGAGCGAGCAGGGTTCTCTCCTCGTCATGTTTGGTCGCAACCTGCCGTCCATGACATGGGAAGATCCGACATGCCTGTTCCGAGCTGCCGAATCAGGTCAGCTTGTTGCGACGGTGGCTCCCCTGCGCTTGCGCCAACCAGGAAGAAACGCGCTCTGCGTCTGTGAATCCGGGACCGCTCTGAAGTTCAAGCGCTGCTGCGGTGCAGCTTAGTCCCGGCGGCTGCAGCGCTCAGCGGAGTCCTGCGTTGCTCACCAGGTTAGTGAGGTGGTCGTCGAACGTTCGGAGGGCCAGGTCGAGGATTAGCACGCGTTCACGCCATGGTTTGAAGCCGAGCTGCGACCAGTAGCTCGTTAGCCGTTGGTGTGAGGCCCTCCGGGCGGGCGCGCCGCGGGTTCCTGGCTGCATCGCGTCGAGGGCGACCAGGCCGCAGCCTCGGCCGATTTCTTTGATGGCGGTGCCGGTGCCGAGCAGGCCTAGCTTGTGTCCGCGCCAGAGCGGATCGACTTCGGCTGAGTTGACCAGGAGCGCATCGCTGTTGAAGCCTTCGAGCTCGGATTCGATCTCGTATTCGCCGTTGGGGCGTTCGGTGAAGAGCAATGCGGCGAGGTATTCCAGATCGGCGTCTCGTGCGTCTAAGGCATCGAAGAGTCCATGCTGGCCGAGATCAACCTTGACCAGGTGCGCATGGCCGACGGTGAACTCGATTCCGTCGTCGGCGTCCTTGCCGTGATCGGCGATGGCTTCGAGCAGGTGAATGTCCGACGGATCGTCGGTTGTGAACGAGTACCAGGTCAGACTGAACGTGGCGTTGTAGTCGACAGCTCCCGGTGGATAGTGCTCCTGGCCAGGGAGGGCCAGTTCGGTACTCAGGCGAACGGAGAAGGTGCGTAGGAGGCTCGAGGCGGTTTCCGCGCTGACTTGTCCTAGGAGGGGTTCAGTGATGCTCAGAGCCACGGTTTTCCTTCGTGCAGTGCGAGTCCGGCCTTGTGGCTGGTGCGGCATGGTAGTTGGTTCCGGCAGGGAAGGCGTGTGGACGTTGCCTGTCCGCAGACGATCGACCAGTCGCCGGTGTACTCGTTGCGTGCCAGGAAGGTCTTCTCGTCATCTGGACCGGTACAAGGACGGTTCGATTGGCATAGGTCTGCTCGACGGTGAACCAGTCGGAGGCGTCCTGCACACGCTCGAATACGCGCGGATCATCCGACCACTTCCAGCGTTTCAGCCCCAGTGGGCCGCGCAGCTCGGGAGGTGTGGCCATGTCCTGCTCCCATTGCTGTGCGGCCTCGGCCTTCTCACGCGCTGCTCGCGCTTCGTTCTCCGCCTTCTCGATGTCCCACCGGGTCCGGCCGTCGCTCCGATTTCTGTGATTACCACGATCGTGCCCCTTGTCGTTCAGGCAAGGGGCACCGGGTGCTGCGCCGCAGGCTAGGCATTCGTGGTTGTCCCTGATCGGATCGTTCACCAACACGATCGAGTCGTCGTACAGTCCGCTTCCTCGTGGATCGACGAGACGGCAGACGAACTTCTTCGTCCCGTAGGTGACCGACTGAAAACCGCCTTGGCGACCGACGATCACCTCGGTGATGCGACCGTAGGTCTGGACTGCCTTCTTGGGGGTCAGCCGCTCGGTCACAGCTACGCGACCGCTTTCCGTCCATTCCTGGCCGATGACTGGCTCACTGACTCTGCACCAGGCGATCGGCTCACCACACCAGCCATCGAACAGAACCGCGTCACTCATCTCGTCGAGGCTAGTAGCTCTCCGTCGAGGATTCCAGTGGCTCGACGTGCAACTAGCTGCAACGAGGCCCACCCTCTCTCGCCGGTTGCGTCGTACGGGTCCGGCGGTCTGGTTGGCGGCGGCTCTGAGGCAGATCTGACCGTTCTGAGTGTGCGACGGTTGCTGTCCGGCCAGGCCATCATTCGGCGGGTCATCTGCTTTCAACCTGACGTTGTGTTCCTGCGGATGGCACCTGCTCGGCTTGCGGAGGGAACGAGTCGGGATCGGGTCGCCAGGAGACGAGGCTGCTAGTCAGCCGTGCATAGTGGGCCCGCTGCGTGACAGAGGACTGCCTTGGCGCGTCGCCGAGCGCGGTCGGAGACGTGATTCGGTAACGCTCGCGGTAGGCGACTACGGCTCGCAGGTGGTTTGCCTGGATCGCGCCGGGGCGGTCCTCGACGAGTCGTGTAAATGCGTCGTACCACCGGGGCCGATCGTGGACGGCCTTGTCGGCTAGCCAGTCGACCCTTTGGCTGATCTGAGTCTCGAGCTCCTTCAAGGGTGCAAGCAGAGTTGGGTCAGCTATGCCATGAGCTGACCAAACGAGCCCTGCGATCAACGGGGGCTGCTGTCCCCTTCTGAATGGGGTTCGAGACACGAGACGTTCGACTCGGGCGTGCAGCACCGCGGCCACATCCTGAGCATTTGACAGCGATGACTGAGCGACAGCTCGGCGAAGCAGATCTGGTACACCGATGCCGAGGGCGTCGCCGCGACGGAGTTCGGCGATCAGAGCCCCGTATGCCGGCGAGGCCAACAGCGCTGCTTGGTCGGCGGTGTCGAGGCCGCTTTGGGCGAAGGCTGAGCGGTAGCGGGCGCGGGCGTCCAGTTGGCAGAGGTGTTCGTGGATGGGGACTAGGCGGTCGAGGCGGGTGGCGTCGTCGAGTTCTTGGCGCATGACTTCGTGGGCGGAGAGTTCTACGCCGGGGTTGTTGAGGACTGTTTCGAGGACGTCTTGGAGGGTTTGTTCGGGGTGGGGTTCGTGGAGGTCTGGGGT
>NZ_SMKX01000096.1 GCF_004349055.1 Kribbella antibiotica | reverse complement strand
GGAAATCAGTCGCGGGGCGGCGGGGGAGTGTTTAGCGTGGGCGGATGCAGAGTGACGAAGCCAAGGAGCTTGTACGGCGAGGGTACGACGCCTTGTCGGAGCGGTATGACGAGGCGTTCGGGAGCGACACCAAGTACGGCGAGTGGCTGGCGGAGTTGCTGACTCGGCTCGGCGACGGCAGTCGGGTGCTTGATGTGGGGTGCGGCGCGGGAGTGCCGGTGGCGAAGGTGTTGGCGGACGGCGGCCACGAAGTCACCGGTGTGGACATCAGCGGCGTACAGGTCAAGCGGGCTCAGGAGCGGGTTCCGCACGCGACGTTCGTGCAGGGTGATGCGACAAAGCTGGAGTTCCCGGCAGAGTCGTTCGATGCGGTGCTGACGTTTTATTCGTTGATCCACATCCCGCTGGACGAGCAAGAACGCCTGCTGCAGAAGATCGCCACCTGGTTGCGCCCGGGCGGGGTTTTCGTGGCGACAGTCGGGGCGACCGCGTGGACCGGCGCGGAAGAAGGCTGGCTGGGCGGCGACGTACCGATGTGGTGGAGTTCGGCCGACACCGACACAACCCGCGGGTGGATCGAGGCGGCCGGGCTGGTCGTCGAGCGCGCGGAATTCGTGCCGGAAGGGGACAGTGGGCACACGCTGATCTGGGCTAGCCTGAGGGCCTCGAACAACTGACTGCGAGGGGTGCCGCCCATGCCCAGAGCTCTTGCTGTTCTGCTTGTTGCCACACTTGCCGCCCTAACTTCCGGTACGGCGGTCGCATCGCCGACCGCCGTGTCCGACCCCGCTCGCGCCGAGTTGCGCGGGATAGTCGAGAACGTTTCCGGCGCGACCGGGAAGCGCTACAACACCAAGGACGACGCCGGCCATGTGATGGACACGGTGAAGATCATCCAGGACACGACCGGCGGCTATCTCGCGGTCTCGCACCACCTGGCCAGTGACGGTCGTTTCCGGGTGAATCTGGCGACCTCAACCGATCTGCTCAACTGGCATTGGGTTCGTGAACTCGCCGGAAGCAACACCGGACCGGCCTCCCAACCCACCATCGTCCAAGCCTCGAACGGCGGGTTCCTCCTCGCCTGGGAGCAGGAGCAGTCCGGCGGCGGGAACAATCATCTCGCCTTCCGGTACTTCGCCAATCGCGCCGATCTCCTGGCCGGCCGGGTGAACCGTTCCTTTGATTCACCGCGCCGGTTGTCGTCGTGCGCCGAGGGCACGCCGAACATCTACAGCATCACGCTGTCACCCGATATCGACCACTCGACGATCGACATCGGCGGCCACTACTGGTGGAACTGTGACCGCGACCGCCAGCAACGCGGCACTCTGAAGAACTTCAACTCGTGGTCGACATCGGCGCAACCGAACTTCGACAACGCCTTGCTGCACTGGGGTGTCGGCGGCAACATCGGTGACCGCGACCAGATGGCCTTCCGCGGCTACAGCTTCGGGTTGATCGAAGGCCAGTACACGAAGGGTGATTTCGGTTCCTGGCGGACGTTCGTGTACGACTACCAGACCGGCAACGCCGATCGGACGACGATCCGCACCAACGGCGGCAGTACGGCGTTCGCCAATCCGAGCATCACCGCGCTCAAAGCCCCGAACGGCCAGAACGCGTTCGTCATCACGCTGTTCATCCCCAGCGAAGGCGCAGCGCCGGGTGAAGCCGGTCAACTCGTCTACTACCAGACCTACTGACAGAAAGTAGTTGCCGCCCGCCACCCATCCGCCGGGGTGGCGGCGTCGAACACTCGTTGATGGGCCAGATCTTCGCCCGATGGTTCGTCATGGCCGGTGGGCCGCTCGGTCTGCCGGAATCTCACTGACGGAGACGAGCATGTTCGACAAGCTGTTCATCCGGAACGCGATCGAGCGCAGTGCCGAAAACAATGTGGACCGCCGAAAGTTCCTGCGAGTAGCAGGCGTGGCAGGCGCAGGAGCAGGGCTGGCCGGTGGTGGTCTGCTCGCCAGCGGCGTCCTGAACCCGGACACCGCCGAAGCGGCCGCCACCGGCGGGCCCAGCGACGGCGCAATCCTCAACTTCGCGCTGAACCTGGAGTATCTGGAGGCGGAGTTCTACCTGCGCGCTGTGCGCGGTTATGGGCTCTCAGGCGCTGACGTCCACGGCAAGGGCAAGCCGGGTGGCGTGCGCGGTGGCCGCAAGGTGAAGTTCCAGTCCAAGGTCGTGCGCGCGTACGCCCAAGAGATCGCGGCGGACGAGCTCGCGCACGTCAAGTTCCTCCGCAAGGCGCTCGGCAAGGCGGCCGTGGCTCGCCCGTCGATCGACATCGACGCCGCCTTCACCGCAGCCGCAACTGCGGCGAAGTTGATCAAGCCGGGGCAGAAGTTCGACGCGTACGCCAACGAGAACAACTTCCTGCTCGCCGCCTACGTCTTCGAAGATGTCGGCGTCACGGCCTACAAGGGCGCCGCACCGCTGATCTCCAACAAGACCTACCTCGAGGCCGCCGCCGGCATCCTCGCCGTCGAGGCATACCACGCGGCCAACATCCGTACGACGCTCGTCTCCCGCGGCCTCGAAACCCCGTCGGTCGCGATCTCCAACGCCCGCGACAGCCTCGACGGCAAATCCGACGTCGACCAAGGCACGTCGTACCGGGGCCGCACCAACATCGTCCCCACCGACGCCAATGGCATCGCCTTCAGCCGCGGCGCCGACCAGGTCCTGAACGTCGTCTACCTGACCCCCAAGAAGGCGACCAAGGGCGGCTTCTTCCCCCACGGCGTCAACGGCGCCATCAACACCAGCCGAGCCAACTGACCCTCACTCCGGGTCGTTGCCGCGCAACCCGTCAACGGCTTCCCGCAGTACGTCGGCATGTCCGGTGTGCTTGAGATATTCCTCCAGCAGGTCGATGAGGATGCGGCGCCGACTGGTGACCCAGTCGGGGTCGCCCTCGTCGATCTCCACGTCGAGCCCGCCATCCGCAGCCAGCTCGGCCCAAGTCGCCCGCGACCGCTCCGCACTCCGGTACCACAGCGCGTACAGCTCCTGAGGATCGTCGATGCGTGCCGATTCCCAACCCCAGTTGTCGTTCTCGACCCAACCGCGGACATCCCACGGCGGGCCGACCGGCTGCCCCGCCGCGCGAGCCGTGAAGCCGGCCTCGACGAACGCCATGTGCTTGACAAGCCCGGCCAGTGTCATCGTCGACGGCGGATACTCCCGCCGCAACTGCTCGGCCGACAACCCACCGGTCTTCCACGCGAACTGACGCCGTACGCGATCGACGGCGAACTGAAGCATCTCCACCTCACCACCGCGAAGACACTCCGCCAGTGGCAGATCTCTCCACTCCATAAACCCTCCTCAGTATCCCGGCGACGCCACTCATCCTGTGGCCCGAGCACCTCATCCGCAACAAGGCCCACCCGCCAACACCAACAACTGCAGGTAGTCCCCGCCCAGCGCTCGTCGCTGGCCCGTGGGGCTGGCGACGGCCCGGAATTCGAAGTACCTGCAGTCACTCGTGCTGCAGCCCCACCCGCTTGTTCGAGTCCCGCGCGGCTGCGAGGCGCCGGGTCCTGGCGTGCCGCCGCCGGCACGAACGACTGCAGGTGGTCCCCGTACGGCGCCATCACTGGCCCCGTGGGGCTGGCGGAGGCGTGGAATTCGAAGTACCTGCAGTCGTTCGTGCTGTACCCCCGCCCGCCTCCCCGGGTATGGGCTGCGATGGAGGAGGGGGCCGCGGCGGGGGTCTTGGTGGACTGCTGGTGGACCGCCGTCGGCACGAACAACTGCAGGTGGTCCCCGTACGGCGCCCATCGCTGGCCCGTAAGGCTGGCGAAGGCCCGGAATTCGAAGTACCTGCAGTCGTTCGTGTTGCAGCCCCACCCGCTTGTTTGAGCCCCGCGCGGTTGCCAGGCGCGTGGTCCTGGCGGGGCATCGGTGGCGCGAGCAACTGCAGGTGGGGCCCGTACGGCGTCCGTCGCCAGGGGCGTGGGGCTGGCGACGGCCTGGAAGTCGGAGTACTTGCAGTCGCTCGTGTTGCAGCCCCACCGGCTTGTCGGAGTCCCGCGCGGTTGCCGGGCGCCGGGTCCTGGCGGTCGCCGCCAGCACGAGCAACTGCAGGTGGTCCCCGTGCGGCGTCCATCGCCGGGGGCGTGAAGCAGGCGGAAGCTCGGCGTTCGGCGTACCCGCAGTCGCTCGTGCTGGACCCCCGCTCGCATGTTGGAGCCCCGCGCAGCTGCTAGATGCGTGGTCCTGGCGTGCCGCCGGTGGCACGAACAACTGCAGATGGTCCCCGTACGGCGCCCATCGCTGGCCCGTAAGGCTGGCGAAGGCCCGGAATTCGAAGTACCTGCAGTCGTTCGTGCTGTACCCCCGTCCGCTTGTTCGAGTCCCGCGCGGCTGCGAGGCGCCGGGTCCTGTTCGTGCCGCCGCCGGCACGAACAACTGCAGGTGGTCCCCGTACGGCGCTCATCGCTGGGCCCGTGGGGCTGGCGGAGGCCTGGAGCTCGGAGTACCTGCAGTTGCTCGTGTTGCAGGCCACCCGCTTGTTTGAGTCTCGCGCGGTTGCTCGGCGCGGGTCCTGGCGTGCCGTCGGTGGCACGAACAACTGCAGGTGGTCCCCGTACGGCGGCTATCGCGGGGCCGGTGAGGCTGGCGGAGGCCTGGAATTCGGAGTACCTGCAGTTGCTCGTGCTGCGGACCCGCCCGCTTGTTTGAGGGTTGCTCGGCGCGGGGTGCCGGTGGCACGAACAACTGCAGGTGATCCCCGTACGGCGTCCATCGCCGAGCCCGTGAAGCGGAGGCCTGGAAGTCGGAGTACCTGCAGTTGCTTGTGTTGCAGGCTTGTCGCGAGGTTCAGGCGCTGCGGGTGATTGACGCGAGGATGAGCGCTTTGGCTTCGGCGGCGATTTCGCTGGTGGGGTAGTCGGCGGTGTGGGTTTGCCATTCGCGGAGCAGGCCGGTGATGGCGCCGACGATCATGATCGCGGTGAGGCGGAAGTCTCGGTGCGGGGCGAGGCCGGCGGCGGCGACGCGGTCGGCTTCGTGCATGATCAGCTCGCTCCAGCGGCCGACCCAGTCGACGTGCAGGGCCTCGACTGCGGGGCTGACGCCGACGGCCTCGACGTAGTTCAGTCGGGCGAGGCGTGGGTCTGAGGTGACGGCGGCCAGGTAGACGTCGACGAGTACGTCGATGCGAGCGGCCGGATCGGTCGTCTCCAGGCTGGTCAATGTCTGGCTGACGTGATCGTGGGCGAGCTGGTTGGTCCGGACGTACAGCTCGAGCAGCAGGGCTTCCTTGGTCTCGAACTCCTGGTAGAAACCCCGGTTCGACATGCCCGCCGCAGCGCACAGCTCCGTGATCTTCGTCTGCTGATAACCAACAGACGTGAACAGCTCGACCCCCGCTGCCAGCAACCGCGCGCGCCGCTCTTCCCGGCGCCGCGCCAAGGGCACACCGCCATAGCTGCGCTCAGCCGCCAACAGAAACCTCCAAGGTCCAGGGGATTGTCACAGCCTAACCCCGCCGCTACATTCGGGTAATTCTCATTACCACTCTCCCCGCCCCCACGGAGGTAACCACCGTGCTCCGCAGACTCGTGACCGGGCTCGCCATTGCCGGCCTGTCCTTGGCGGTCGCCGCGCCGGCTGAGGCCGACAGCCGCCCACCGACCCCGCAGAACGACCCCTTCTACACGGCCCCGTCCCCGCTCCCGAGCGTCGCGGCCGGTGATGTCCTCAAGACCCGGAAGGTCGACCTGTACGTCGACATCCTCCGGCTGTTCCCCGTCCCGACCCGCGCGGATCAGGTCCTCTACCGCTCCACCTCAGCCACCGGTACGCCGAACGCCGTGTCCGGCACGGTCATCACCCCACTCACCGCCTGGACAGGCTCGGGCAAGCGACCGGTCCTGGCTTACGCGATGGGTACGCAAGGACTCGGCGACCAATGCGCGCCGTCGTACCAGATCCGGACCGGTACCGAGGTCGAGGTCGCCTTCATCGCGCAGGCGATCACCAAGGGCTGGGCTGTCGCGCTGACCGACTACGAAGGACTCGGTACGCCGGGAACGCACACCTACGCGAATGCGAAGTCCGAGGGTCGTGCACTCCTCGATGTCGCCCGCGCCGCGACCCGCCTTCCCGCAGCAGGGCTCGACAAAGCCGCGCCGATCGGCGTTTTCGGTTACTCGCAAGGCGGTCAGGCCGCAGCCGCGGCGGCCGAGCAAGCAGCGTCGTACGCGCCTGATCTCAAAGTCGTCGGTACGGCGACCGGCGGCGTACCGGCCGATCTCGATCTAGTTGCTGCGAGCAATGATGGTGGCATCGGATTCGGCCTGGTGGCCGCTGCCGCGATCGGCCTGTCGACGGCGTACTCGGACGTTCCGCTCGACAACGTCCTCACCGCGCAAGGCAAGGAGCTGTTCGCGAAGATCAAGCAGGCCTGTGTCGCCGAGATCGCGCTGCTCGCGCCGGGGCGCAAGCTCGACGACTTCACCACGGTTCCCAACGTGATCAAGGATCCGCGCTGGCAGAAGCGGCTCAATGAGAACCTGCTCGGCAACGTCAAGCCGTCCGCCCCGGTCTATCTCTACCACGGCACAGCCGACGAGCTGATCCCGTACGCCGGTGCAGTCGCCCTGAAGAACCGGTACTGCGCAGCCGGCACCACCCTGGAGTGGCACGTGATCCCGCTAGGCGGACACGTCGTCACGGTGTCCCTCTGGGGCACCAACGCACTGAACTGGCTAGGCGACCGCTTCCAGAACCGCCCCGCAACCTCCTCCTGCTGAAAGGCGGCGCCATGACCCACGACACGGTTCTCGACCTCACTGTGCCTGATTTGGTACGGCGGAACGCGGCCGAGCACGGTGACGTCATGGCGATCATCGACGGCGACCGGCGATTGACCTGGGCCGAGTATGAGCGACAGGCCCAGGCGATCGCCCTTGTCCTGCTGGATCTTGGGATCGAATCCGGTGACGTGGTCGGCCTGCAACTGGTGAACCGGGCCGAGCACGTCCTGGCCGATGTCGGCGCCATGCTGGCCGCCGCGACACCTTCGTCGTACTACAACACCCTTGCCGCCGAGCAGCTTGCCTATGTCGCAGCCGACTCCGCGTGCAAGATCTGCATTGTCGACATGGAGTTTCTTCCTACCTGGTTGGCGATCAAGGATCAGCTACCGGAGCTCCGCACGCTCGTCGTCATCGGCCCGGGCCCGGCACCCACCGGCGTACTGTCCTTCGAAGTCCTCACCGCAGCAGCACTGGCGTCCCTGCCGGAACGGCTGAATGAGGTGCACGAGGCAACAAAAAAGGTGCAGCCCGACGACCCGGCAACGATCATCTACACCTCCGGTACGACGGGTCCGCCGAAAGGCACGCTCGTCACCCACGCCGGGATCTGCACCGTGCTCGACGGCATCCTCACCCGAGTCGCCGACGACCTCGGCGGCATCCCGGCCCCCGGTCGCTCGCAGGTTTCCTACCTACCGCTCGCCCACCTGGCTGAGCGAATGATCACCCACTACCTCGGTACGGCGCTCGTCTCCACGGTCACGTATGTCCGCGACCTCCGGACCCTCGCGGACAACCTGCCCGCGATCCAGCCGCACGTGTTTCTCGCGGTCCCACGGGTCTGGGAAAAGCTGCTCGGCGCCGTCACCGAGCGAACCGTCACCGAAAAATCCCCAGTACGGCGTGCGCTGCTCCGGAGGGCGATCGTCGTTGCCCGCCGGGCCGGGCAGGCCCGGTTCGGCACTGGGGCCGGCCCGGGCCTGCGTCTGCAGCACGTGCTGTTCGAGCGGCTCGTCTACCGGCGGATCCGCTTGGCACTCGGGCTGAACGAGATGATCGTCGCCGTCAGCGGCGCGGCGCCGATTGCGAAGGAGGTGCTGGTCCTCTTCCGGGGCCTCGGTGTCACCATCGTCGAGGCGTACGGAATGACCGAGACCTCCGCCGTCCTGACGCTCAACTCACTGAGCGAGCCGCGCCTGGGAACGGTCGGCCCGGCATTGCCCGGTGTCGAGCTGCGGTTGGCCGACGACGGCGAACTGCTGGCCCGCGGCCGGATCATCTCGCCCGGCTACCTCAACCGTCCCGAGGCGACCGCCGACACGTTCATCGACGGCTGGTTGCACACCGGCGACCTCGGCCGGATCGATGCCGACGGCTACCTTTCGATCGTCGGCCGCAAGAAGGAACTCATCATCAACTCAGCCGGCAAGAACATCTCGGCCGCCAACGTCGAGCAGGCGGTCTCGTCGGCGTCCGACCTGATCGGATCGGTCTACGTGCACGGCGACAACCGCCCTTACCTGGTTGCGCTCATCACGCTCGATCCCGGCTGGCGGCAGTGGTGCACGGCGCGCAACATCGAGGCGGTGACGGCGGCTGACGCTGCCACGCATCCCGCCGTACGGGCTGAGATCGAGCAGGCCGTACGTATCGGCAACGAGCGGCTTTCGAGGGTCGAACAGGTTAAACGCTGGTCCCTGCTGGAGTCCCTTTGGGGCACGGATACGGGCGAAATGACGCCTACGCTGAAGCTCAAGCGATCCGTGGTGCGCGAGAAATACGCCCACTCGCTGGACACTCTCTACTCCTGAAGGAGCTCCCGTGAAGCGTCTGCTCGCCGCAGCTGTTGCGGCTGTCAGTCTGATCGCCAACCTCACTCCGGTCGCCAACGCTCAGCCCTCAGCGAGCTGCCCGTCAGTGAATCGCAACTGGGCCGCGCCCGGCCCGTTCGCCGTGACATCCGCGTCCAACGGGCAAGGTACGACGATCATTCGACCCGCGCAGCTCGGGACACTCGGCTGCGCGAAACACCCGGTGATCCTGTGGAGCAACGGCGCGGCCGCGACAGTGTCGACGTACCAGCCGTTGCTTGAGCACTTTGCGTCCCACGGCTTCATCGTCGCTGCGGGCGAAGGCCGCTCCGGCTCAGGCGACCCGATGCTGGCTGGGCTTGACTACCTGACAGCACAGAACGGTACGGCGGGCAGCGTGTTCGCGGGCAAGGTCGATCTGGACCATGTCGGCGCGACCGGTCACTCCCTCGGCGGAGGCGCGGCCGTCGGCGCGGGCGCGGATCCGCGGGTGGACACGGTGGCGCCGCTCGAGGGCGGGCCGTTCAACGACCCGGCCGACTTGCATGGTCCTGCGCTGTACTTCGCAGGTCAGGCTGACCTCATCGTCTGGCCGTCGGTCGTGCATGACCGCTACACGCAGAGCAGTCACGTGCCCGCGATCTACGCCGAGCTCAAGGGTGCCGATCACTTCGTAGTGAGCCCTGACGGCGGGCAGTTCCGCGGCGCGATCACGGCGTGGTTCCGGTACTGGCTGCTCGGTGACGAGCAGGCTCGCAGCGAGTTCTTCGGCCCGTCCTGCGCCAACTGCAGCTCGGCAACCTGGTCCAAGTTCGAGCGCAACGCCAAGGCAACCGCGCTCTAAAATTCTCAGGACGCTCTCCGATCTGAACGCCTAGTGAGAGAAGTCGTTTACTTCGTCGCAACAACTGAAGAGCGTTACTGAAACCGTTGGGTTCTGAACTGGAACAGACCCGCCGGAACGGCGGGGCGCCCCTAGGGTTCCGCTGCCGACACCGGTGGGTCTGGTCCGAGAGGGGAGACGGCGCTTCGGCGTCGTTCCACGGCGGGACAAAAGCCCGGGAGGCCGCAAAGGCCCGGGCATGCCGTGCGAGTTCCGGGCCGACTCGACGGAGGCCGGAATGTCAGCACCCCCGGATGTACTCACCGCCCCAACCGACGACCTGAGCGGTTTCGGCTACGCACAGCAGCTGTCCCGCCGGGTCGGCAGCTACGCGTCGTTCGCCGCCGGCTTCTCGTTCGTGTCCATCCTGACCACGGTCTTCCAGCTCTTCGGCCTCGGCTTCAGTTTCGGCGGTACGGCGTTCTTCTGGACCTGGCCCGCGGTTCTCGTCGGGCAGTTGATGGTCGCGCTCTGCTTCGCCGAGTTGGCCGCTCGCTATCCGTTGTCCGGCGCGATCTACCAATGGGCCCGCCGACTCGGCGGCGCGGTGGTTGGCTGGTTTGCCGGTTGGACGATGGTGATCGCGCAGACCATCACGTTGGCGGCGGCCGCAATCGCCTTACAGGCGGTGCTTCCGGCAGTCTGGTCCGGGTTCCAGGTCATCGGCACCGACCCGGCATTGTCGTCACGCGACGGCGCCGCCAACGCCGTCCTCCTCGGCTGCATCCTCCTCGTCGCGACCACGATCCTGAACGCGACGAGCGTCCGGATCATGGCCGTCGTCAACTCGATCGGCGTCACGTGTGAGCTCGTCGGTGTCGTCCTGATCGTCATCCTGCTGACCAGCAAGGCCGAACGCGGCCCATCCGTCGTACTGCACACAACCAACCTCGACAACAGCACCGGGTACGTCGTTCCGTTGCTCATCTCGGCGTTGATGGCGGCGTACGTGCTGGTCGGTTTCGACAGCGCCGGTGAGTTGGCGGAGGAGACGCATAAGCCGCGCGCGACCACGCCTCGAACGATCATCCGCGCGGTCGTCGCATCAGGCCTCGGCGGTGCGTTCCTGATCATCGCCGCGTTGATGGCAGCGCCTTCGGTGACCGACGGCGATCTTGCCACCCAAGGTCTTGCGTATGTGTTGACCAGCCAGCTCGGAACAACCGTCGGGAAGCTCTTGCTCCTCGATGTCGCGCTTGCGGTTTGCGTCTGTACGTTGGCGATTCAGACCGCAGCGGCCCGCATGATCTTCTCGATGGCGCGCGACAACGTCCTGCCGGGATCGGTCTGGCTCCGCCGCGTCTCGCCTCGGACCGGGACGCCGGTCGCGGCAACCGTCGTACCGGGTGTGTTGGCTGCGGTGTGTTTGGTCGTCAACGTCGGGAACGCTGGTCTGTTCCTCGGGCTGGCCAGTGTCTGCATCATGCTGCTGTACATCGCGTACCTGATGGTGACCACGCCGTTGCTGTTCCGGCGTCGGACGCTGATCACGGGAACCGATGAGAACGGCCGTCCGCTGTTCTCGCTCGGCCGCTACGGTCCTCTCGTGAATATCATTGCTGTGGGCTACGGGCTCGCGATGGCGATCAACCTCGGCTGGCCGCGGGCGGCGGTCTACGACCCGGCGGGCGAGGGTTGGTACCTGCACTATCTCCCGCTCATCACCCTGGCGGTCGTCGGCGTCGGCGGTTGCATTGCCTACCGGTTCCAACGCCGCGCCTACCTCCAGGCGGTGACCGCATGAAGCATGAACTCCCGGCCGATGCGGCTTGGTCGGTTCCGGTTCGGGCCGGCCGTGCGATCACCCTGACTGCGCTCGCCGACAACGCCAACGCGTCCGTCCTCATCGTCGGAGCCGACCGGCTCGACCGCCTGAACATCCCGGACACGCTGAAGTCCCAGATGACAGCTCGCATCCACGTCGGCCTGGTCCTGATGTCCGACCGCGGCCTCGCCCTGGCCACGGTGACTGAGTCCACCCTCGACTGGCATGACTGCCTCACCGGGTTCTTGCCCAGCCACCTTCTCCTGCTGGAGCTGGCGAAACACGGCCTCGGTGCCGCCGACCTGCACGGCGGCATCAACTTCTTCACCAAGGTTGCCGTCTCCTCGGCCGCGGCACTCAGTTTGGTTCCCGGCCACGCGACCGCCGGAGACAGCGTCACCCTCCGGGCCGATCAGGACCTCCTGGTCTTTGTCTCCACCTCGGCCCATCCTTGGGCGACGACTCCGGCCGGCGGCGTCGCCGTACAGATTGGTACGGCGGAGCCGGGCGATCCGGAAGGCCTGCGCCCGGAAGCGCTTCGGGCCTTGGAGTTGGTCCGATGAGCGCGCTGGATCAGGTCATCGAAGCCGGTGACGGCGCCTTGCTGAGCGTGCCGGCCGGGGGCCGCCTCAGGATCGTTGACCTGCACGGGAACCAGGCCGTCGACACGTTGTTCTACGACGCTCACGACATCGACAACCGGTACTCGGCCTTCGACACGATCCGCGAGCAGCGAGCCGTTTACCTCACGACCGGATCGCGACTGATCTCGACGCGCGGCGACGAGCTCGGGGTCATCTCCGACGACACCTGCGGTCGGCACGACACCGTTGGTGGCGCGTGCTCGCAGGAGAGCAACGTGATCCGGTACGGACACCACACCCGGCACCTGCACGCCTGTCGCCAAACGTTCCTCACCCTCGGCGCCCACGCCGGGATCGGGCAACGGCAGCTCACCCACAACGTCAACTTCTTCATGAACGTCCCCGTCACCCCGTCGGGTGAGCTCACCTTTGCCGATGGCTTGTCCGCCCCCGGCCGGTACGTCGAGGTGACGGCGAGCCGCGACATCCTGGTACTGATCAGCAACTGCCCGCAGATCAACAACCCGTGCAATGGCTGGAACCCGACCCCGGTGCAGCTCCTGGGCTGGTGGTGACCCGTGCTGACGGTGATCAGCCCTGGCCTGCAAACCACCATCCAAGACCTCGAGGGCCGACCAGGCCTCTGGGATGTCGGCGTACCGCCTTCCGGTGCCGCCGATGAGCTCACCTTCGCCCTGGTCAACGCCGCCGTCGGCAACCCATCCAGCGCGGCGGGCCTGGAGTGTGTGCAGACCGGGCCCGTACTGACCTGCGACGAGGACCGGCTGATTTGCGTCGGCGGCGCAGCCAAACAAGCCACGATCGACGGTTGGCCGGTGCGGCCCGGCCTCGTGGTCATGCTGCCGGCCGGTGCTGTCCTGGACCTCGGTCTGCTCGACGGCATGCGCGGGTATCTGGCGATCGAAGGTGGGATCGACGTGCCACCGGTGCTCGGCAGCCGAGCGACCTTCGTGCTCGGCGGCTTCGGCGGTCAGGACGGCCGACCGCTCGCGGCCAACGATCAGCTACCGCTCGGGCGTCGCGAGAATCTCCTCAGCCCGGCGAATGTCGAGTTGCCGACCATCACCGACAGTTGGCAGCTACGCGTGATCCCAGGACCGCACGGGGCTCCGGACCACCTGACTGTTGATGGCGTGGAGGCGTTCTTCGGCACTTCTTGGACCGTCGATCACCGATCCGATCGGACCGGTGTCCGGCTGTCCGGACCTTTGCCTGGCTGGGCGCGGAGCGACGGCGGCGAGGCCGGGCTGCATCCGTCCAACGTGCACGACTCGGCCTATCCGGTCGGCGGAATCATGCTCTCCGGCGACACCCCGGTGATCGTCGGCAAGGATGGGCCTTCGCTGGGCGGCTTCGTCGTACCGGCTGTGGTGATCGAAGCCGACCGGTGGATGCTCGGGCAGTTGTGCCCCGGCGACACCGTTGAGCTGGTGCCGGTAGCAATCGAAGTCGCGACGGCTGCGATGTCGGCTCGCCGTCGATGGCTGGCGGATCTGCGGCAAGACGCGTTGCCCGCCGCAACAATCATCGGTACGGCGGCAAGGCCTGACGTACTGCATGAGGCGAGCGGATACACGATTCGGTGTGCCGGGGAGCGGCATGTGCTCGTCGAGGCCGGATCCGCCGAACTTGACCTCACGGTGCGGGTCTGGGTCCACCTACTCGCCGAGGCGTTGCGCGAACATCGTCCGACCGGCGTGGTCGAGATCGTCGAGGGCGTGCGGTCGCTTTTGGTTGCCTTGGACACCTCACGGCTCGGTCCTTTTGAGCTGGCCAAACACCTTGTTTTGTTGACGTCCAGCTTGGCTGACCCGGAGACCGTGGTGCTGCCCGCGCGTGAGGTGACGTTGCCGATTGCGTTCGATCATCCGGAGGCGCATGAGGCGATGCGCCGGTACGCCGCCTCGGTCCGGCCGGATGCGCCGTGGTGTCCGGACAACGTCGAGTTCATCCGCCGGGTCAACGATCTGGACGAGCGGGACGAGGTGTTCGAGATCGTCCAGCAGGCGACGTACCTGGTCGTTGGGCTCGGTGATGTCTACCTCGGCGCTCCGGTCGCGGTGCCGATCGATCCGCGGCATCGGCTGGTGACGACGAAATACAACCCGGCCCGGACCTGGACGCCGCAGAATGCGGTTGGCATCGGTGGGATCTACCTGTGTGTGTATGGCATGGAGGGCCCCGGTGGGTATCAACTGGTCGGGCGGACGGTGCCGGTCTGGCGGCTGCAGGATGAGCGGCCGTGGCTGCTGCGACAGTTCGACAAGATCAGATTCACCCCGGTGAGCGTGGAGCAGTTGGCCCACGAGCGCGCTGAGATCGCGGCCGGACGCGCGGATCTGAAGGTTGCCCCGGCCACCTTCTCGATCGCGGAGGTCCGTCGGATCGAGCAGGAAGCCCCGGTGGACATCGCAACTTTGAGGGCGCGACGCCGGGCGGCGTTCGACGCGGAACGGGCACGGTGGGGAGCATGAGCAACGCCGAATGGATCACTCGGGTGGACGCAGTCGAGGCCCAGCCCGGCCCGCTGCGTGGGCTGACGATGGCGCTCAAGGACAACATCGACCTCGCCGGTGTGCCGACCACGGCCGGTGATCCGCGAACCGTGGAACCGGCTGCGCAGAACGCCTTTGTGGTCGACTGCTTGATCGCGGCCGGCGCCGTACCGTTGGGGAAGACGAACCTGGATCAGTACGCAACCGGGCTGGTCGGCTCGCGGTCGCCGTACGGGGCCTGTCATTCGGTGTTCTCGGCGGAGCACATCTCGGGCGGTTCGAGCTCGGGGAGTGCGGTGGCGGTTGCGACTGGGCAGGTGGATTTTGCGCTCGGTACCGATACGGCCGGGAGCGGTCGGGTGCCGGCCGCGTTCAACCGGCTGGTCGGGATCAAGCCTTCGCGCGGGCTCGTGTCGGCGCGCGGGGTTGTGCCTGCTTGCCGATCGCTCGACTGTGTGACCGTGATGGCGCGGTCGGTCGAGACTGCTCGCCGGGCGTTCGACGTGATGATCGGGTTCGATCCGGACGATGCGTGGTCGCGGCGATTCGAGGCGCTGCCGCACAGTCGGCCGGGCCGTTCGGGCGTTTCGGTGATCGGCGTACCGGATCTCGATCTGGACTTGGATCCCTTGTACGAAAAGGCTTGGCAGCAGATGCTGGCAGAGGCGCATCGGCTCGGCGAGGTCGTCCGGGTTGATGTCAGACCGTTGCTCGAGGCAGCAAATCTGCTTTACTCCGGGCCCTGGTTGGCCGAACGCTGGCTGGCCTTTGGCGACAAACTCGACGACGTACCCGAGGTCGATCCCACCGTCCGAACGATTGTCCGTGGTGGCTCGGAATTGACCGCATCCGCAGCCTTCGCGGGCTTCGACCGACTTGCCGAGTTGACCCGCGCCAGCGAACACCTGTGGACCGAGATCGACGCCCTGTTGTTGCCGGTGGCACCCAATCATCCGACGCTCGCCGAAGTCGCCGCTGATCCGATCGGCACCAACAGCCGCCTCGGTCGCTTCACCAACATGGTCAACCTGCTCGACCTCTGCGCCGTCGCCTTCCCCGGCCCGGACCGCGTCGACGGCCTACCCTTCGGCGTCCAACTCATCGCCCCGGCCGGCCACGACTACACCCTGATCGACCTGGCGGCCCAATGGACCGACGAGATCCTCATCGCCGTAGCCGGCGCCCACCTCACCGGCCAACCCCTCAACCACGAGCTCGTACGACGCGGTGCCCGGCTAGTCGAGTCGACGCGCACGGCACCGTCGTACCGGATGTATCTCCTGGACGGACCCCGCCCCGGTTTGTCGCCCACGGCAACCAACGGCGCCGCGATCGAGGTCGAGGTCTGGGCCATCCCCGCCACCCAACTAGGCAGCTTCGCAGCCACAATCCAGCCCCCACTAGCGATCGGCCCCCTAACCCTCCACGACGGCCGAACCACGCTCGGCTTCCTAGCCACCGCCGATGCCATCAACCCAGCCACCGACATCACCGCCCACGGCGCCTGGCGCACCTACCTCTCCACCCGCTAACCCACCCTCGCATCGCGCCCAAAGCTGGCCCGCCGTGTCTTTGAGCCCCAACGCGCACTTTGAGCCCCCACCAACCATTTTCATGCCCGCGGAATGGTTGGTGGCTACCCAAAGATGCCGCCCGCGCCCAAAGTTGCCGCCCGTGCCCAAAGTTGCCGCCCGTGCCCAAAGTTGCCGCCCGTGCCCAAAGTTGCCGTCCGTGCCCAAAGTTGCCGTCCGCGCCCAAAGGTGGGTCGGCGTGTCTTTGGGCATCTCGGGGCACTCTGGGTGCTCGGTCGCACTTTGAGTACCCACCAACCATTTTTGTGCCCGCGGAATGGTTGGTGGCTACCCAAAGATGCCGCCCGCGCCCAAAGATGCCCTCCGCGCCCAAAGCTGCCGCCCGTGCCCAAAGATGCCGCCCGTGCTCAGAGGTGGGTTGGCGTGTCTTTGAGAACCCACCAACCACTCTCGCAGCCGCGGAATGGTTGGTGGGGGCTCAAAGATGCGGGGTTAGGCGGGCCAGGGTTCGGTGGTGACGGTGGCGGTGAAGACGGGCTTGCCGGTCTGGGTGACGGTGACCTGAACTTCACCGTTGGCCGGGCCGGAGGTCGCCGTGACGACACAGGGCTGGTCGAATTCGACGTAGCGGAGGAACTTGGTGTCGAAGCGGGTTGCGACTGAGCCGGGGACCGAGGCTTGGGCGGCCTGGGCGGCGGCTTCGAGGAGGACCATGCCGGGGACATGGTCATGCGGGTGGTCGAAGAGGACGCTGTGGCTGGTGTCGACTCGGAGCTGCCAGGTTTGCGGCTGGTCAAGGGCAGTCAGTACGACGTTGCCTGGCTTGCTGCGACCGACAAGCGTCGGCTCGACCGGCGGCGTGAGGCGGATGGCCTTGCTGAAGGCATCCTTCGCGGACGAGTAAGGGCCGCGCAGCCGGTCGTAGATGGCCGGCGGATGCGCGCTGTACTGCACTTCGGCGCCGCCGATCCGGCGGCCGTCGCTGACGGCGTCGATCCGGGAGACCAGGTAGACGGATCCCATCCGGCGTCGGGTGACGCTGGGGTGGCTCACCAGGAGAGTCACCTTTTTCGCGCTGCTCCGGACGTCCAGCGCGGTCGGAAGAATCCAGGAACTGATCTGTTCCCAGCCGAGTCGGTGACCCAACGGAATCGCATGAACACGGTGACTTAATAAAGCAAGTGCTTGCCGCAGGCTTTCCGTGAACAGCAACGGCGTGTAATGGTTGCCCTCTGTGTAGAAGGCGTGACTCTGCGGCCAGCAGGCCGTGACCTCTTGGACGAGATCGGGGAGTTCGCGCCACTCGGTGACGAGTGCTTCCTCCGATTTGTCCTTGCGGACAAGCGTTTGGATGGCAGCGGCGACGGGTGGAGCGGTGGTGGTTGGACTCACAGTCATGACAGGTTTCCCCCCTGTGGGACGACAGGTACGGGACAAGGATGGTGCGTCCATCCAGTCTCCACGTATAAATTAAATAAAGTTGTTCTTTTCGTGAAGCGATTCGGACGAGATTGCAGGGGAGAGGGTGTCGTCATGGCTCCACGGGTGGTGAAACAGGCGCGGGCCGAGCGGACGCGAGCGGCAGTGATGCAGGCCGCCGCCGAGGTTTTCGCGGAGAACGGGTTCTCCGGTGCCAGCGTCATGAAGATCGCCGACCGCGCCGGGGTGACGCTGGGTGGGGTGTACTTCCACTTCCGCTCCAAGGAAGAGCTGGCCCGCGCGATCGTCGCCGGCCAGCCGGACTTCGTCGTACCGACGGAGACGTCGCGAGGGCTGCAGCGAGCCATTGACACGACCCGGACGTGGGCGGGTCAGCTCGCCGAGAATCCGATGCTGCGGGCCGGGGCTCGGTTGGTCTGGGAGCAGGACCGCTTCATGCCGGCGGGGGAGAACTCCCATCAGCAGTGGACGACGGTGATGGCGGAGGACCTGCAGGCCGCGGTCGACAGCGGCGAGGTGAAGCCCGAGGTCGACATCGAGTCGATCGCCCGGATGATCGTCAACGCGTGCACCGGTGCCCAGATGCACTCGTACGTCGAAACCGGCCACGAAGACCTGGTCGAGCGGGTAGAAGAGATCTGGCGCTGCCTGATGCCGGCGCTCGGAGTGTCGGATCAGTGCAACGGAGTCAAGGGGATCGGCCGTGAGTGATGCAGCGGGCACGCTGAGTGGGAAGACGATCATGATCACCGGAGCGTCCAGCGGCATCGGTGCCGCGGCCGCTCGGTGGTTCACCGCCGAAGGGGCGGCCGTCGTCCTGATGGCTCGCCGCAAGGACAAGCTCGACGAGATCGCTGCCGAGATTCGCGCGGCCGGTGGCCGGGTCGAGGTTGCCGCGGGCGACGTCATCGATACGGATGCAGTGGAGCAGGCAGTCGCGACCGCGGTGAACACCTTCGGTGGACTGAACGGTGCCTTCAACAACGCCGGCTGGGGCACCATCGGCACCCTCGTGCACGAGACCGACGACGCGGACTTCGAGAAGACCATGGACGTCAACGTCCGCGGTACCTGGAACTGCCTCAAGCACCAACTACCGGTGATGCTCGAGTCGGGCGGCTCGGTGGTCAACACCTCGAGCACGGCCGGCACGTTCGCCACGGGTGCAGGAGCCGCGTACGTCGCCGCCAAGCACGCCGTACTGGGGTTGACCCGAGCGGCTGCCGCTGAGTACGGCCCGTACGGCGTCCGAGTCAATGCCTTGATTGTCGGCACGACCCGGACCGAGCTGATGGAGAACGCGATTCGGGCGTTCCCGCCGCTGGAGGAGGGCGCGGTCGCCCGTCAGATCCAGAAGCGGATGGCTGATCCGATCGAGGTCGCGCGCACTGCGGCCTGGTTGCTCAGCGATCACGCGTCGTTCATCACCGGTGGAGCGATCCCCGTCGACGGTGGTTCAAGCGCCATTTAAGTGGCTGAATCTGACCCTGGGCAACTGATCGGGCACGCTCCGAATATTTCTTGCCCAGGGTCGCCACCTGGTGACTATCTTTCGTTGACGATAAAAAAAAGATCACTATCATTTTAGTGTCCTGGGGGGACGCTGCCCGTGAGGTCTCGGTATCGAGAGGCATGTGAGGTGAGCAGTGGCACAGGGGACAGTGCGCGTTCTCGTGGTCGAAGGGATCTCCGCGGAGATCGAGTCCAGACGACGGGACCTGCGGAGGCAGGGATACGCGGTGAGCAGTGTGGATACCGGTGCCAAGGCGTTGCGGGCGCACCGGAGTTCCGATTTCGTCTTGCTGGACTTGGATCTGCCCGATATCGACGGGCTCGAGGTGTGCCGGTCGATTCGGGGTGCTGGTGACAAGCCGATCATCACGGTCTCCTCGGGTGGTACCGAGACGGACCGGATCCTTGCCCTGCAAGCCGGTGCGGACGATTGTGTCGACGCCCGGTGTGGTCCGCGCGAGATGCTGGCCCGGATCGAGGCGGTGCTGCGGCGGACGCTGCCGTGCCGTCAGCCGGGCCGCGTGATGACGCTGGGATCGTTGAGTCTTGATGTTCAAGCGCATGAAGCGCGCTTGCGCGGTGAGCCGATTCGGCTGACTGGCAAGGAGTTCGAGCTCTTGCACAAACTGGCGTCGCATCCCGACGAGGCGGTGTCACGCAAACAGTTGATGGCGAGTGTCTGGGAGACTAGTTGGGCCGATTCGAGCCGCACGATCGACACTCACGTGCGGAGCTTGCGAGCCAAGCTCGGAGCCAGCTCCTGGATCATCACGGTCCGCGGAGTCGGCTACCGGATCGGCAGGGGTTAAGAGGTGCCGTGTCCGGCACGGGGAAGGAACCCCATGACGGACACGGCCTCTTCGGCGATCAGGCTGCGTTTGGTCGCCGGCTTGGGAAGCCGTGCTTGCGGGCGAGGACCGCAACCAGCACGACGGGGATGATCAGCACGAGGACGCCCCAGGGGAACGATTTCGGGCCGAGGACCGCGAGCAGGATGCCGCCAACGGCACCGCCGCCGGCCATGAACGAGTTCCAGGTGGTGACCAGGAGAGCCTGACCGCGATCGCCACCGGCATCGGTGACGGCCGTCTGCAGCAGCGTGGTGACGCCACCCCAGCTCAGGCCCCAGATGATCATGGCCGCGTAGACGACTAGGTCGTTGCCAGCTCCGACTGCGAGCATCGCTGCGGCGATGACGAACATGATCGCGGAGCCGATGGTGAGACCGCGCAGCTTGCGGTCGACCATGGCGCCGGTGACCACGATGCTGATGACCGAGGCGATACCGAAGACCAGCAGGACGAGGTCGCGTCGGGTGCCCATCTGGTACTCGTCGAGGAACGTCGAGATGTAGGTGTAGAGGATGTTGTGCGCCAGGACCCAGGCCGCGACCGTGAACAGGACCGCGACGACGCCCGGAAGCTTGAGTGCCTGGAAGATCGGCTCGCGCTGGCCTACCGGCTGACCGGGAGTGGACGGGACCGACAGGCCCATCCAGCCGAGCAGGATGACGGAGAGCGCGGCGACGATCCCGAAGGTGAGTCGCCAGCCGAAGAGGTTACCGAGGAAGGTGCCGACCGGGATACCGAGCGCCAGGGCGAGTGGGACACCGGCCATGGTGATCGAGATGGCTCGACCTTGCAGATGTGGCGGTGCCAACCGGCGCGCGTAGCCGACCAGCTCGGCCCAGACCGCTGCCGCTGCGATACCGGCCAGCAGGCGGAAGCCCATGGTCAGCACGTAGCTGGAAGAGGTCGCTGTGACGACGTTCGCGATACCGATCATCGTGACCGCGAGCAGCAATAGCTTCTTGCGGTTCCAGGTGGCGGTCGCCACGGACAACGGGATCGCGGCGACGCCGGTCGCGATAGCATAAATCGTCAGCGACTGGCCTGCTGCGGACTCGCTGACCGACAGGTCACGGGCCATTTCCGGCAGGACGCCGGCGGGCAGGGCCTCGGTCAGGATGCCGACGAACGCCGCAGTGCTCAGCGCCAGCAGCGGTGACCAGGGGAGCTTGTTGTTCCCGCCCCCGACGGGCGGTGGGGAGATCTCAGTCTGGGAAGCAGCCATGGGAGATATACTCAAACCTTCTCATTGATGTACAGGTCAAGTTCATCGAGTTGTGAGGTGCGCCACATGCGGATCGGAACTCTGGCGGAGCGGACCGGGACCTCCCGGCGGCTGTTGCGCTACTACGAGGAGCAGGGCCTGATCGGGTCCCAGCGGTCCGCCAACGGCTACCGGGACTACGCCGAGTCCTGTGTGGACAAGGTGATCCAGATCCGCGGCCTGCTGGACGCGGGACTGCCGACCCGGGTCATCCGGGAGGTCCTGCCGTGTATGGACACCCCGCGCGCGATCCGGATCTCCGCGCCCACCGAGGAGACGGTTGCGCTCCTCGAAGGCGAACGGGACCGGATGGCCGAGCGCATCCGCTTCCTCGAGCGCAACCGCGCCGCCATCTCCGAGTACCTGGTGGCGGTCCGGGAGGCTCAGGCAGAGGGCGCCCCCCAAACCCCGAACTCGGCCGAGGCAGCCGTCTCGGCCTGACCGGCGACCACGACATCGTTGGCCAGTACGACGCCGTGGCTGGCGATGTCGAAGATGATCCGGTCGCCATCGGCGATCCGGTAGCCGGCATGCCAGCTGGCCTTGTCCGACCCGAGCAGCAGGTAGTTGACCAGGTCGGGCCGGCGCATCCCGGCGTACGAGAACAGGTTGTCGACCATGTCCGGGACGCGCTGGAAGATCGAGTCGGCGCCGGCGGAGAAGTCGCCCTTCCAGGCGACCTCGCCCTCGCGCTCGATGATGATCTGCCCGGTGACCGTGGTCGGCGGCTCGCCGAGGAACAGCCACGGCGTCAATGAGGTGTCACAGAGCTTCGCGTACGGCGTCCATCCCCACGGGTTTTGCAGATGCAGCCCGATGTCGTTGAGGTCGTTGCCGAACGTGTAGCCGGCGTAGTGCGGGTTGCCGAACTCGTCGTTGACGAAGACCAGCCCGACCTCGGGCTCCTCCAGCAATTCGACCGACGTCGACGGGACGGTCAGCGGCTTGCCGTTGGTCTCCAGCCAGGAGCCGAAGCCCTTGATCAGCCAGTTCGGCGCCTTGAACGGCTCGTCCGGGGTCGGCGGCGCGGGGAACTTGGAGCGGTGCGTGCCCATGAAGCCGGTGACGAGGGAGTTGTTCGAGGCCGGCAGCAGCGGCGGCAGGAAGCGGATGTCAGGGTCGTCGGCGGCGACCGTGACCGTGTCGGTTCCGGACGTCAGCGAGTCGAGGAGCGCCTGCGTGCCACCCCCGGCCAGTACGGCGTTCCGCAGCTGGTCCTCGGCGACCGGAAACAGGGTGACCGGTGCATCGGTCGGCAGCCCCACTCCGGCGTAGCGGCGCCCGCGGTACTCAACTTCGAAGATGACGGTGGACATTGCTCTCCTTGGTTAGTTCGGTCAGGACTTCGGTCAGGCGATCGATCGACTCGCTGATCCAGGGCAGGGTGAGAGGGTCCGGCGCTACCAGTGCGGCATGACGTTCCGCCTCGGTCTCGCCGTACAGGCGGCTGGTTGCGGCGCGGATCCGCAGCGAGCCTTCGGGTTCGCCGAACGCCGTGCCGGGGAGCAAGGCGACGCCGTACTGGGTGCTGAGGAGCTTGGTGAGCTCGTCGCTCCCGCTGACGCCGAGCTGACCGCGAAGCGGCTCGAAGTCGGGGTAGAGGTAGCAAGTGGCCTGCACCGGCGCGAGCTCGGCGCCAACCGCGGTGAAGACTTCGGCAACCCGTCGTGCGACGCGTTCGTGCAACCGCCGGGACGCGGCCACACGCTTGATCACCTCGGGTGGTTCGGCCAAGGCGTACGCAGCCGCCGCCTGGACCGGAGCCGCCGTACTCGACCAGATCTGGCTCGCGATGCTGATGAGTCGCGTGCGTAGTTCTTCGGTTGGTAGACGTGCGACGCCGAGGCGCCAGCCACCGACGGCCAGGTTCTTGGTCAGGCCGGTGGTGACCACAGTCCGTTCCGGCGCATAGATCGCAGGCGAGACGGCCGGGGCGTAGGCGAGATCGCAGTAGATCTCGTCGGAGATGATCACCAGATCGAGTTCGCGTGCCACCTCAGCGAGCTCACGAACCGTCTCCGGCTTGGCGATCGTGCCGGTCGGGTTGTCCGGCAGCGTCACCACGACACTGCGCGGATTGCCGCCAGCCTTGCGCGCTTGCAATACCTGCGCCCGCAACTCGGTCGGATCCGGTACGCCGCCTTCGCCGGGCCGTGTCCGTACCGGAATCGACCGCAAGCCGGCGAGCTGTGCCTGCGCGGCATAACTCACCCACGTAGGAACCGGTACGACGACATCGCCGCCGACCGCCATCATCAGCGCGAACAACAGTGGTTTCGTCCCCGGGCCGCAGACCACATCGGCCGGATCAGTCGGCAGACCGCGCCGATTCCAGTAACCGGCAGCCGCCAACCTGACCTCAGGAGAACCGGCAACTGGCCCATAGGCATTCCGGCCCGAAGCAGCGATCAGCTGCTCGCGCAGTTCCGGCAGGACAGGCAGCCCGATCTCACCGGTGGCAAGGAACAGCACGCGTTCCCCGGCCAGCCGCCGACGTTCGAACTCCTCGTCGGCGGCCAGCGTCGCGGACATGGTCACTGTCATGCTGCGTAGAGCTTTCGCAGCTCGACCTTGCGCACCTTGCCGGTCAAGGTCTTGGGCAGGACCTCAACAATCTCGAGCCGCTCGGGGTAGAACCGTGGGTCCTGCCCGGACGACTTCAGATGCGCCTGGATCTCCTGCAGCGTCGGACGGTTCCCCGCGGTAGCGACGGCCACGGCCAGGATCGGGTCGTCCACCTTGCCGGTCGTCCCGACCAAGACAGCCTCGGTGACCTTCGGGTGCTGTGAGATGACTGCCTCCAGCTCAGCCATCGGTACGACGATTCCGTCCCGGACGATCGTGTCCTTCGCCCGACCGAGGATCCGGATCCCGCCGCGACCGTCTTCGCGCGCGACGTCACCGGTGTCGAACCAGCCTTCTTCGTTCACCTCGGCGTCGAAGACGTCCTGCTGCTTGAAATACCCGAGCGCCTGGGAAGCGCCCCGGACCCGCAGCCGACCCACCGGCGCACGCTTCGACTGGTCGTGGCAGAGGTCGACGCGAATCTCCATCGCGTCGATCGGCCGGCCGTGACTGTGTGCGGCCCAGTCCCGGTCGTAGTCGAGCCGGCTGATCGTGATCGGGCCGAACTCCGACATGCCCCAGACCGAATAGGTCCGCGACCCGAACGTCGCCCGCATCTCGTCGACGAGCCCCTGGAGCACCGGCGCCGCGCCGGTGACCGTGTGCTGCAGGCTCGAGACGTCATGAGGGTCGGCCTGCTGGACCCGTGCAACACCGCTGAGGGTTGGAGGGGGACCGTACAGAAGCGTGGCGCGATAGCGCTCCACAAGGTCCAGCAGGCCTGCTTTGTCGGGACCGTCCTGGAAGGCGACGGTTCCGCCGAGCAACACACTGGCGAGCACACCCTGGCCGAAGCCCGAGTAGTGCACCAGCGGGGTCGTGTTCGCGACGACCAGGTCGTCGCTGAGCATGAACGCGTCCACGTAACCGCGAACGCCGGAATGCACCGTGTTCTGGCTGTGGACAACGCCTTTGGAGAAGCCCGTCGTACCGGAGGTGAAGAGGACCACGAACGGCTCGTCCGGCTGGAGCTGACGACCCGTCAGGTCTGTCGTCTCCTCCCAATGCGTTCCGATGAAGTGATCGTGGAACTCCTGGCTGTCGATCTCGATCAGTTCCTTGACCGGCAGCTCGCCCTGCACCTTGCGGATGTCCGCGGCCACCTCAGGCAGGGTGATGAACACCTTGGCCTCGGTGAGTGCGAGCCGGTGGTGCAGCTCATCGCCCTGGCATTCCGGGGCGATCGGGACGATGACCGCGCCGACCGCCATAGTGGCGAACATCAGCGGCACGATCTCCCACCGGTTCGGAAGCTGGACCGCGACGGTCTCGCCGCGCTCAACTCCCAGCTGCAGAAGGGCTCCGGCGAATCTGTCCGTCAGCCTGGACAGCTCCGAGTAGTCAAGGGTGTCGGTGTGAGCCTCTTCGAGCCGGCGTCCGGCGATAGCGAGTTTGCGAGGCCGTTCCCGGGCCTGCTTGCGCAGGTCGTCGAGGAACGTGTCGTCCCGCCACCAGCCGCGACGCCGGTACTCGTCGGTCATCGGCCGCGCTCCGCACGCCGTACGGCGAGCAGCTCGGGCAGCGGGTCGCCCGCGCCGGCCTTGGCAATCTCCAGCAGGGCTTGAGTGTTGAGCTTTACCCGGTTCCCGATCCAGTCGAAGACCCACGCCTTACGGGCCTCGGCCTCCAGGTCGAACGGGACTACGCGAGTGACGGCCAGCGCCGCCGAACCTGCGCCGCCGATATTGGCGATCACACCCGGCACCAGTACGGCGCCTGCCGCGCGAGCCTTCTCCTGCGCCACCGGAGTCGACGCGATATTGGCGCCCTCGACAACTAGTTCGGCGCGCAGCCGGTGCACGTTCTCGTCGTTCAGTGCACGCTTCTGCGCCGCGAGGATCAGCAGATCCGCGTCGACGTCCAGCCACGCATCCGAACCGCTCAACTGAGTCACGCCGTCGGGCAGCTTGGTCCGATCGATGCGACCGAATTCGTCGGTGATCGCGATGAGCTTGTCGACCGGCAGCCGGTCCGCGCTGATCGTGCCGTCGATGTCGGCGACGCCGACCACCACGTGACCGCGCTGCTCAAGGAACTGTGCGACCGCACGGCCAACTGCGCCGAAGCCCTGTACGACGACCCTGGCGTTCTTGCGACCACTGGCCTCCAGCGCGGTGATCGCGCCGACGCCGACCCCGTGACCGGTGCAGTCGATCAGCGGCTCGTAGTACGTCCGCCAGTCGATCGGCATGTCCGGCGCACCGAGGCGGTAGCGCGGGTCGTACTTCGCCTCCTCGAAGAAGATCGCCCGGTCGGCCGGCGTCACGCCCATGTCGATTCCGAGGTGGATTCCCCCGTGCAGCAAGGGTTTCACGGTCCGGCCGAAGGTCTTGAACGTCGTCTCGCGGTCGGTGCCGTCGGAGACGATGCCGGCCTTCGCGCCACCGATCGGCAGCCCGGCCAGCGTGAACTTGTGGGTCATGTCGCGGGCCAGCCCGGCGACCTCTTCCTCGGTGACACCGGTCGTCATCCGGGTGCCGCCCATCGCCAGGCCGTCGTACAGGGAGTCGATGACCACCCAGCCCTTGATGTCTCCACCGGCACCGTTCAGGTGCACGGTGAGGGCGGGCTTGTCGAGCTCAGTCATGCCATGTCCTTTGGGTTTAGAGGAAGGTTTGGGCGAAACCGCGGAGGATCTCCCGGCCGTCGTCACGAAACTCCAGGTGGGCCTGGGATCCGAAGATCCGGCCGTCGTCGGAGCGCAGGAACTCGACGGGCGCGTGGTCGGAGCGGCCGATCGACTTGAAGCCGGCCGGGGCCGCCTGCAGGTAGAGGGTGTGCCGGTGGAAGACCGTCACGGTCGGCTTGACGAAGGTGAACAGCGCCTCGCTCTTGTCCACCTCAGCGTCGTGACCGCCGACCCGCTGCTCGCCCTCGGCCAGCTCCGCGCCTTGAGAGACAGCGATGATCTGCATGCCGCCGCAGATCCCGAAGACCGGGACGTTCGACGTCATGACCAGATCGATCAGCGGCTTGTAGTACTCGGTGTCATAGGCCCGGACCTTGGTACCGCTCAGCACGATCGCCTGGTGGCTGCCGTTCAGCTTCGCCGGTACTTCGGTACTCGAGACAACGTCGGTCGCCGCGCCGAAGTCCTCGAACCGCTTGCGGAGCTGGGGAAGCGACAAGGTCTTGTTGTTGACGACCAGTACGCGAGGTTGCGTCACGGTCACTGCTCCTTCGCTCGAGTGATGACGGTTCCGGTCCGGCCGGCTAGGAGGTCGGAGACCGGCGCGCTGCCGATGACGACCTCGGCCACGCCCTGCTCCAGGGCTTCACCGGCGGCGCGCAACTTCTTGCGCATCCCGCCGGTGGCACCCTTGTCGCGGAAGGCCGCGGCCGCGTCGGCGTCGATCCGGGAGACCGGAGCGTCGTCGATCAGCAGGTGCGCGACATCGGTGACCAGGACGAGGTTGGTGGCCCCGATGGCGCCCGCGATGGCAGCAGCAGCACGGTCGGCATCGGTGTTGACCTCTTGCCCTGCTTCGTTCCTGGCCAGCGGAGTCACCAGGTAGACGTGGCCGGGCCGGAGGTTCTTGAGCACGGTCGGATCGACCTTGGTGATCGGGCCGACCAGATTCTCCAGCTCCACAAGCTGTTTGCCCTGCCACCACCAGCGCTCGCCAGGTCCGGCGTACACGAGACCGTCACTGCCGAGCCTGCGCTCGAGCGTGATGCCGCGGTACTCCAGCCGGGTGGCGACGTCGTCGGCCATCACCGTGCTGACCGTCTTGATGTCCTCGATCACCTCGGTGGTGGTCCAGCGGCTCTGGTTGCCATAACGGTCCCGCAGAATCGCGGACGGGTCGCTGTAGCGCGAGCTGAGCTGCTTGAGCGGCTTCGACCACCCATGCACCAGTACGACGGGTTGTTCCGCCGCGTGCACGGCCAAGTCGTTCCACCAGTCGCCGGCCAGGTCGTCGAGGCAGCTGCCGCCGAGTTTGATGACGATCGGAATCTCGCTCATGCGGGCATCACCGGCTGCATCGTCAGGCCCGACTCCTCGGGCAGTTCGAACCGCAGGTTGGCGGCCTGAATCGCTTGCCCGGCAGCGCCCTTGACCAGGTTGTCGAGCGCTGCGAGAGCCACGATTCGCTTGGCCTCTTCGTCGTACAGGACGGTGACGTCGCAGTAGTTGGAACCCAGCACTGCTTGGGGATCCGGCACCGGGATCAGCGTCTCGTTGTGTCGACGCACCCGCACGAACTGCTTGCCCTTGTAGAACCTTGTGTAGGCGCGGTGCAGGTCGCGCTGGTTGACCTCGGCATCGGTGAAGACGTAGCTGCTGGTCATCAGGCCACGGACGTGCGAGACCCCGTACGCCGACATCGACAGCGAGCCGATGGTTCCGGGCTTGGCGCGCTCGAAGAAGTCCCGAACCTCACCGGCATGGCGGTGGCCGGTGGGGGAGTACGGGGCGATCGCGCCGTTGCGCAGCGGATGCAGGTCTGTCTTGCGCATCGACAGACCACCACCGCTGGAACCACTCTTGCCGTCGATCACGACCGTCTTGAGATCCAGACCCAGCTCGAGAGTGAGCGGAGCCAGGGCCAGCGTGATGGACGTGGCGTAGCAACCCGGCAGCGAGATCAGGCTCGCCTGGGGAAGCTGGTCGGCGATGAGCTCGGGGACGCCGTACACGAACCGGTCGGCGAGCTCGGTGCTGCGGTTGACCTTCGGATACCAGCGGTCGTGCAGCTCCGGCGTACGGATGCGGAACGCGCCACTGAGGTCGATGATCGCGGGGATCTTGTCGGCCAGCAGCTCGGCGAGCTGAGCTGAGACCGGTGCGGGGGTAGCGAGGAACAGTACGTCGACCTTGTCGGCGATGTCCTCGGTGACCGGCTGGACCGTCAGGCCCAGGTCCATCCGCAGCCCGGGGTGCAGTTCGGCCGGGCGGCGGCCGATCGCGGACGAGCCGCCGAGGAACGTGAGTTCCAGGTCAGGGTGCTGGACGATGAGGCGGATCAGGTCGCCGCCGGCCAGCCCGGAGGCGCCGACGATTCCGGCCCGGATCATGCGAGTACCTCCTCGAGATAGTTGCCAATGGCCACGGCTACGTTGACCCCGGTTGCGGTGGCCACACCCCGGAAACCCGGTGCGTGGTTGACCTCGTTGACGACGTAACCCTTCGGCGTGCGGAAGAGATCGACGCCGTAGATACCAGGGCCGAGTACGTCGACCACGCCGCTCACGATCTTGGCGACGTACGGGTCGTCGGCCGCGGCGTGACTGGTGTTCCCGAGGGCGGCGTTGTTGCGCCAGTCCTCGCCACCCGTACTGAACTCCGCGACCCCGACCAGCTCATTGCCGACGACCAGGCAGCGCACGGAGGCTCCACCGGCCAGGAACGGTTCGACCAGGCAAGCCTGCTCGAACGCGTGGCCGAGGTCCTCGACGTAGTCGTAGACGGAGTTGGCCAGATCGGAGTCGCGGATCAACGTGACCCGCTTACCCATCCCGCCGTACACGGGCTTGAGGACGACCGGCAGCTCGAACGCGGTGAGTGCCTTGGCGAAGTCCGAGCGGGAGAACACCATCCGGAACTCCGGGACCGGGATGCCGGCCTTACGCAGCGCGGTCCGCAGGACTGCCTTGTTCTCACACAGGTTGATGGCGTGCGACGAGTTGATGACTCGGGTGCCGGACTCCTCTGCCAGGGTGGCGATCAGGCCGCCCCGGGTGTAGCTACGGCTGCGCAGCAGCACGGCGTCGAAGCCGGCCAGCGCCGAGGCATCCGGGTTGCCCAGGCAGAGCGACTCGTCGTTGATCCACTCGACGGACAGGCCCAGTTCGGGCCCGGCCTGGATCAGCTGCCGCTCCTCCCAGGCGATCCGGTCCGCGACGATCGCGATGGACTTCGGGGGCATCTCACTGACCCCAGTCGCGCAACTGCACCTCGACCATCGACAGGCGGAGCTCGCCGTCGTCGATGCCCTCGACGCGCAGCGTCAGCATGCACTCGGGGCAGGAGAAGGTCTCGCCGGTGACGAGGGCCGGAACGGTCAGGTCGGTCTCACACTCGGGGCAGACGCCGGAAAGGGTGGCGGTGGACATCAGTGAACTCCAGTTTCGATGAGGGTGAACGGAAGGGGTTGGTTAGATTGCCTGGCTGCGTCAGATTGCCTGAAAGTCGACGGCGGCTTTGCGAATACCGTCGCGGTCGAGCAGGTGCCGGCCGGTTTCTTCCTGCCGAGTGATCAGCCAGGGAGTGAATTCGTCGACATTGACCGTCAGGTCGGAATCCTTGAGTGCCCATTTGACCAATGCGGGTGTCAAACGGGTGCGGACGAGCAGTTCGCGGGAATTGCCGACCAATTCCGCCGGAAGGGTTTCGTAGGCCTCCGGGTTCGTGAGCTGGCCCGGCAATTCGTAGGCGAACGCGTTCGGCGAGGTCGGGCCCGACTGGAACGCCGTACCGAGGCCTGCGCCGCGGAGGGCGACCCTGGAGAGCTCGGTCAGGTGCGACAGGTCGAACCGGTCGTCACCGTGCACGATGCGCAGCGCCATCAGCAGCTCGGCCAGGGGTGCGTTGCCGCCCCGCTCACCGATGCCGCCGACCGTTGCGGAGATCCACTTGGCGCCGGCGCGGACTGCGGCGAGCGAGTTCGCCACGGCCATGCCCAGCATGTTGTGCGAGTGGATCTCGATCTCGGAGCCGTCGATCTCGGTCAGGCTCGCGATCTGATCCTGCATCTGCCACGGCGACAGGTAGGCGACGGTCTCGGCCACCCGGAACCGGTCGGCGCCGACCGCGAAACCAGCTGTCACATAAGGAACCAAGCGCTCCTTGGGCGTACGGGCGCCGTCCTCACCACTGAAGGTGACGTGGAAGCCGCGGTCCTTGGCCTGGGTGATGGCGGACTTCGCCAGCGCCTCGAGGAAGCGCGGGCTGGCCGATCCGAGCTTGAGCATCGCGTGCTGCTCAGACGTCGGGATCGAGTACATGATGTGGTGCACGCCGAGGCGCTGCGCCTCATCCAGCGCGGTGGCGACCTGCTGGCGGTCGCGGACCACGACGAGCGACATGCTGCGCTCGGGACCGACAGCCTCGTGGGTGGCCTCGATCAGATCCGCGTCCTTGCTGTTCGGGCCCGAGATCATACCGACCTCGACGAGCTCGATCCCGGTCTTCACCAGCAGGTCGGCAATGACGGCCGCATCCTGCGGGCCGAACTCGACACCCGCCATATGTGCGGAATCCCGCAAAGTGGCGTCGGACAATCGGGGCCGAATTGCCTGCCCGTCGTCGGAATTTACTGCTGACTCCATAACGCTTGTGCTCCCTCGTCGGTGTCCTGCGGTGGGCGGTTTTGGCCGCGAGGCAACCCCGACTACGACGAAGCGGGGCGGCTTGGCGAGCTGTTCACAACCTTGCGGGAGCCGGGCCGGGCGGGGCAAGCAGGTCTGTGTGAAGGATCGTGAAGCCTTGTGAGCCAGTACGTGCGCCGGTGTTGAAATCTGCCGAGCGGTGGTTTCTTGTGATGATTCCGGCGTTACTGGGGAATCACGGATACCTTCCTTTGGAATCATCCCGAGTACATCCGCCCAGGAAAGGGATTAAGTATGCTTCCGAAATTCCCTGGTGACCGCCGCGACGATGCGGACGCGGTCGTCGAGCAGGTTCGGCAGTTGGCCGGCCACCTCGCTCGTCCGACCGCCGCCGCCCGCGACCGGCACCGCGAATGGGACGAGACGCTGTTCAAGGCACTGACGGTTCCGGGCACGTTCGGTGGCGGACTGACCGCCGTACAGACCGGTGCGTTGCTGGCCGCGCTGGGGGAGGGCTCGCAGGATCCGGGGCTCGCTCTGGCTGTTACGACGCATGCGGTGCTGGTGACTGTGCCGCTGCGAACCTTTGGTACTGAGGCCCAGCGTGAGCGTTACCTGCCGGCCATTGCCGCGGGTGATTGGATCGGCGGCCTGTCGTTGCTGCAGACCTCCGGCGGCGTCACCACCGTGACGGCTCGCGCGGCCGGCGCCGACTGGGTCCTCTCCGGCTCGCTCGAATTGGTTGCCCTTGGCCCCAAAGCGCATCACTTCCTGGTGATCGCCGAGCACAGCACCGGCTCCCGTACGGCGTTCCTGGTCGACGCGGACGCACCTGGTTTGCGTGTCGAGGAGTCGGCGCCGGCGGCCTTGCGGACGTGCCCATGGGCGCGGCTCGTCTTCGACGACTGCCAGGTGTCGGCGGACGCCGTACTGGGGTCAGTTGGTGATGCTGCCACTGAGGTTGAGCCGCTGCTCGCCTCGCTGGACTGGGTTTTCGTCAGCGCCGCTTGGCTGGGCATCCTTCGTGCGCTGGCCAGTGAGTCCTTGGGTGCGCTGCGCACTCGTGAGGTGGCCGGTGCTCCGGTTGGGCATTCGCAGGCTGCGCGCTTCACCTTGGCTGACCTGGCGATTCAGAACGAACTTGTCGGCGGGCTGCTTGAGCGGGTTGCCGGCCTGTTCGACGAATCTGCGCCGACTGCGTACCAGGAGGCCGCATCCGCTCGGCTGTTCGCGGCGTCCGCCGTACGGGTGGTGACCGAGGCTGCTGCTGAGTTGGCCGGGCCGGCGGTGGGGGACGAGTTTGTTGACCGTGCGTACCGCGACGCGCGCTTCTTCGTCTCGTCGGGTGGCGGTTCCGAGTTGCTTCGTCCTGTGGTCGCCGCGTCGATGTTGGAGGAGATGTTATGACTGACTACAGAGGAATCGCCGGACGAGCCGGCCAGGTCGATAGCACCGGAACCATCCCCACCGAGAACTGGCAAGAACTCGTTGCCAGTGGCTACTTCGGGGTCTTCCACCCGGAAGAGCTTGGCGGAACGGGTGGGGATGTGGCTGCGCAGCTGAAGGCGATGGAGTCGTTGGCCCGCGCTTGCTCCGGCACCTACTGGACTGCCACCGTGTCGGCTTTGTTGTGCGGCAACCTGCTGCGGACCTACGGGAACGAGAAGCATCACGACCTGGTCCGCTCGATTGTCAGCGGTGAACGCCTTGCAGCGTTCGCGATTGTCGAGACCGCGGCCGGAAGTGACGCATCCACCTATCAGACCTTGGTCCGCCGTACGGGGGATGGGTTCAGCATCAACGGCGAGAAGTCGCGGATCACCAACGCACCGCGCGCCGACATCGCCGTGACGCTCGCTCGCCGCGAACGCCTCGAGGGTGATGACGGTCCTGAATGGTGCTTGGCCTTCGTCGAGCTCGATCAGCCCGGCGTCCGCCGCTACGACATCCCGCACATGGGTCTGCGCGGTATGCCTTGGGGCGGCATCGTCTACACCGACGCCCACGTCGACGAAGCCAACGTCATCCCCGTCCCCTTCACCGAACTAGCCGAAGGCATGACCTGGGGCTGGCTCTTGGTCTCGGTCGCCGCCATCGCCACCGCCGAGTCCGCGCTGGCCGCCACAGTTCGGCACGCGAAACAGCGCGTTTCCTTCGGGCGTCCCTTGGCGCACATGGAAGGCGTGCAGGCTCAACTGGCCGACTCCCGCGCTCAACTCGACGCTGCCCGAGTCCTGGCCCTCCGAGCCGCCACCGAACGCGTCGCCGGCCACTCCGCCAGGGAGCTGATCGGCATGCTCAAGGTCTACGCCACCGAAATGGCCGTCGAGGTGACCCAGCGCGCCGTACAGATTCACGGCGCCGCCGGCGTCACGATCGGCCACGAAGTCGAACGCCACTACCGAGACGCCCAGATGAACGTGGTGGGAGCCTTTGCCACCAACCGCCTCCGCGAACAGCTGGTTGAGAATCTCACCCAAACCCCCGCCACCTACCGCCCGACCAACTGGCCGCAACCCACGCCTGCCCCCACCTGGTCCGGCGCCTAAACCAACCGTCCCGCCCCCAGCAGAGGTCGGCCG
>NZ_SMKX01000095.1 GCF_004349055.1 Kribbella antibiotica | reverse complement strand
CCGGTGGTTGGGGTGGGCACTCGTTGGTGGGCTGGGTCAGGACCACAACCGGCGGCTGACATCGCTGGGGTTGCGACTGTTGCCTGCCGGTACATCGGCGTGGTTGGCGTGTTGCGCAGGACGAATGGGACTGGCGACATCGAGTAGGCGTGAGTCGCGGGGACGCTTGGCGAGCGTGGCAGGGCCGGTGTCCACCGCCTTTCGCTACTCGGGCCGGGGCGACGACGATCATCGGGCGACCAGGTGGCCGGTACCGCTGAGGGTCGACAGGTCGATGTCGGCGACGCATCGCACCGGCATGTAGTTCAGCGTCAGGGTTCCCTCGAGGTGCACGGTCCCGGTTGCGCCGGTGAAGTCGGCGGCACTGAGATCGGTCGCTTCTTTGGTGACGCGGACGCCGAGGTCGGTGCCGCCCTTGGTTTCGGGGAACAGGAGGAAGACGTAGCCGATGTCGGTCAGGCGTCGGTGGAACTCGGCCACGGTCGGCGCCGGGCCGCCGACGGTGACCTGGCGGTTCTCGACGCAGAGGCGTTCGACGAGCTGGTCCATTGCAGGTTTCTCCTTGTTTCTAGCGGGATTCGGCCGGGTTGCCGTCCATCTGGAGGCGCAGGCTGAGCGGACGCATGTCGGTCCAGACGTCCTTCACGTACGCGAGGCACTCGTCCTTCGAGCCGCTGACGCCGGTGTCGGTCCAGCCGGCCGGAACGGTGAGGTAGTCCGGCCAGAGGGAGTACTGCTCCTCGTCGTTGACGAGAACCTTCTTGAGGTCGTTGTCGTCCATGACTTCGGTCTCCACTTCTTTCAGGAATCGGTGCAGGCTTCATTCGGTCGGTGTGGGGAAGAGCCACGGTGCCTCGTTCCGGCGCCGTCGCTCGTAGGCGAGGGTGTCGCTGCGGTGTGCCAGCGACCAGTCGATGTTGTCCAGTCCGGCCAGTAGCGACCGCTTCTTGAAGGGGTCGATGGCGAAGGAGTAGCTGTTCCCGTCCGCGGCGGTGAGTGTCTGAGCGGGGAGGTCGACGCGCCACCGCGGGCCGCTGCTGTCGAGGGACTTGACCAGTACGTCGATCTGCGCGGCATCCAGCGTGATCGGGAGAATGCCGCTGTTGAAGCAGTTCGTGTGGAAGATGTCCGCGAAGCCGATGGCGACGATGCACCGGATCCCGTACTCGTTCAGGGCCCAGGGCGCGTGCTCCCGGGACGAGCCGCAGCCGAAGTTGTCGCGGGCAACGAGAATGCTCGCGCCGGCGTACTGCGGCCGGTTCAGGACGAACCCCGGATCGAGCGTCCGCCCGTCCGCGAGGTAACGCCAGTTGCCGAACAGACCGGCTGCGAACCCGGTCCGCCGGACAGACTTGAGAAAGCGTGCCGGGATGATGTCGTCGGTGTTTACGTTGCTGCGCAGGAGCGGTACGACGATGCCGTCGTGCTGGACGAAGCTCTCCATCACCGCACCTCCTGCCACAGCTCGCGGGCATCGGCGAAGTGACCCACTACTGCCGTGGCCGCAGCGGTTGCCGGGCTGACCAGATGCGTGCGACCGCCGCGCCCCTGCCGGCCTTCGAAGTTGCGGTTGCTGGTCGAGGCGCAGCGTTCGCCGGGCGCGAGCCGGTCCCCGTTCATCGCGATACACATGCTGCAACCAGCTTCCCGCCACTCGAATCCGGCCGCCCGGAAGACATCGGCCAGCCCTTCGGCCTCCGCCTGCCGCCGGACACTCATGGACCCCGGTACGACGATCGCCCGGACACCGTCCGCGACGCGCCTCCCGGTGACGAGGCCGGCGGCGGCCCGGAGGTCCTCCACTCGTGCATTCGTGCATGAGCCGATGAAGACCGTGTCGACGGCGATGTCCTGCATCCGTTCACCGGGCTCCACGCCCATGTAGTCGAGCGCCTGCCACAGTCGGGCGCGTTCCTCGGGATCGCTGGTGTGCGCGGGATCCGGAACCGTCCCGGTCACGTCGACGACCATCCCCGGATCGGTACCCCAGGTGACCTGCGGGGCCAGCTGACCGAGGTCCAGCCGGTGTTCGGTGTCGAAGCGGGCCCCCGGATCGCCGGCGAGCTGCAGCCACTGCGCCGCTGCGCGCTCGAAGAGATCACCGGCCGGAGCGAACCGCCGGCCCCGGACGTACTCGATGGTGGCGTCGTCAGGCGCGACCATGCCGGCCCGCGCTCCGGCCTCGATCGCCATGTTGCACAACGTCATCCGGCCCTCGATCGTCAACGCCCGGACGGCGGATCCGCCGAACTCGATCACGTGATTCGTGCCCCCGTCGGTGCCGAGCCGCCCGATCACGGCCAAGGCGATGTCCTTCGCAGTCACCCCGGGAGCGAGCACTCCGTCGATCTCGACGCTCATGGTTCGGGGCTTGTGCTGCAGCAGGCACTGGGTGGCGAGGACGTGCTCGACCTCGCTGGTGCCGATCCCCACCGCGAAGATGCCGAGCGCACCGTGGGTCGAGGTGTGCGAGTCGCCGCACACCAGGGTCATCCCTGGCAGCGACAGGCCGAGCTCCGGGCCGATCACGTGCACGATCCCTTGGTCCTCGTGGTCCATGCCGAGCAACGTCACGCCGAAGTCCCGCGCGTTGTCCTCCATCGTCTCGATGCACAGCACGCTCTGCTCGTCGACGACGTCGATCAGCCGCCGCCCGGGCGTCGTCGGGACGTTGTGGTCGATCACGGCCACGACGGTTTCGGGGCGGTGCACCGGAAGGTCCCGCGCCCGCAGGCCGGCGAAGGCCTGGGGCGAGGTGGCTTCGTGGGTGAGATGCCGGTCGATGTACAGCATCGGGATCTCGCCGGGTTCGTCCCGGACGAGATGGCCGGCCCAGATCTTGTCGAACATGGTCCGGGGCGGATCCACGACCTCAGGCGCCATGGTGCACCTGCTCCTGCGCGTAGCACTCCTCGAGATCCTGCGCAGTGAGCTCGCGGCCCAGCTGGTTGGCCCGGCCGAGGATCCGCTCGATCATCGCCGGGGACAGCCGGTCCGGATCGCGCCCGCTGCTCAGATACGCGAGCTTGACGGCGCTGTGCCCACTCCACGGACTGACGCCGACCGACTGGACTCCGCCGACCGTCGCCGGATCGACGGCCGAATAGACAGTCCGCGCCATCTCGCGCAACTTGTGCTCCAAGGCGAAGTCGCGGGCCGCGTGGGCGGTGTCGGCCAGCCCGTACGCCTTGAGGATCGCGTCCGCGTGGATCCCGGACGAGGTGTGGCTGTAGCGCCGGCCCAGGACACCGTGTTCAGGGGTGGGGACGCCGACCATGTCCTGGTAGAAGGAGATCAGTTCGAGCAGCCGGCTCAGTTTCCACGGGACCGGCAGCCCGGCCTCCACCTGGATTGCCGCCAGGTTCAGAACCACCTCTTCGAGGGCGGCGTTGCCGGAGCGTTCGCCGACGCCTCGGGACACGACGTGGACCCGATCGATGCCGGCCGAGATCGCCATCATTGCGTTGCCCAGTGCGTTGCCGGTGTCGCGATGACCGTGCCAGTCCAGCTTGACGTGCGAGGCACCCAGCGCGGCGAGTTCCTGCCGGACGAAGTGCACCAGCCGATAGGCGCCGATCGGGCGGATCACCCCGATCGTGTCGGCCAGTGCGATGCAGTAGGCGCCGGCGCCGACCTGGGTGGCGACGATCTCCCGGACGTCCTCGGGGCTTGTCTGCGTCGTGTGCTCGGTCCCCGCGATGACCGGGATACCGAGCTCTGCCGTCCGGCGGATGTAGGTGTCCAGCTTGTCCAGGATGAACTCGAGCTCCCACCCCTGGGCCAGCCGGCGCGACGGCGCCGTACCCATGAACACCAGAGATTCGACCCCTGGGTGAATCCGCCGGCAGTCGGCCGTCCAGCGCAACGAGTCGTCGGTGCACAACGACAGGACGGACGGGACGATCGACGGCACCTCGTCCCGCATCCGGGCCAGGAGATCCTTCATCGCCGTGTCGAGGGTGGCCGCGTTGCCCGGGTAGATCCCGACGGTCGCCTGCTTGATCCCGAAGTCGTCGAGCAGGTGCAGGTACTGCACCATTTTCTCGGGCGACGGATAGCCGGTGATGCCTTGCAGGCCGTCGCGCAGGCACTCCGACAGCAGGACCACGCGGGCAACCTGCGCCGCGCGCGGTTCGCCCGCGACCTGGGTCGGCAGCGGGGCGATCGGATTCTTGTCGCTGTTCCAATTGAAGTTCTGTGGAACGTCGTTGCAGCTCATGTCATCCTCACAATCTGGGCACTTCACTGGGGAGTGATCGGTGCGATCCCGACCGAGAAGCGGATGTAGTCGTCGGAGTAGCCGAAGGTCGAGCCGGGGATCCCGGCGATACCGGTTCGCTCGAGGACCGAGAAGCAGTCCTGACCCGGTCTGAGCCGGCTCCACGTGTAGATCGTTGCGTCGTCGTCGAGGTAGATGTGCTCGAACAGATGGTGTACGTCGTCGTGGCGGCGTAGCTGTTCGCGCAGTCCGGCCCTTCGCAGCCGGTAGAGCGCGCGGATCTTCCCGACGAGACCGGGGTTCTGCTGGAAGAGCGCGTGGTAGGCCATGAACCGCAGCTGCCACTCGCCGGGCAGCGATCCGACGCTGCTGGTCCAGCTGGCGCCCATCTCAGTGGCGAATTCGGCGCTGCCGAAGGTGACCCAGCCGAACCGTTCTCCGGTCAGGGTGTGCGTCTTGGACAGGCTGCTCAGACAGATCAGCTGCCGGTTCACCACGGGATCGGCGGTCAGCTGCAGCATGCGTTCGAGGTCGTCCTCCGGTCGCCCGGTTCCGACGTACGCGAGATCGGCCAGGACGTGGATGCGGCGCCCGCGATCCGCGAACTCCCGGAAGACCGACCGGATCTCGGCCAGTTGGTCCGGTGAGTACGCGAAGGCCGTCGGATTGTTGGTCACCGTCAGATAGACGACAGTGATGTCCGGGTTCTTCTCTAGCTCCCGTGCCAGCAGGCGGCCGGTGAGTTTGAAGCTGTCCCGGGATCGCGTGCGCACCTTGTGCAAGCGATACCCGTACGCCGTTGCCTGCAGCTCAGGCAGTGTGTATCCGGGAGCAGCCACCAGCATCGCGCCCGGCGTCGGGCCGATCCGCGCGATCCCGCGAAGCACCTTGTCGACGCAATCCGTCGTACCCAGTCCGAGAGCGATCCGCTGAGCGTCGACGTGCAGTCCCCAGTGCTGCATGTCCGCCGCCAGTCGTTCCCGCAGCACCGGGTTCCCGACGCCATGAATGTCGTAGAGCCGCGGGTCGTAGCCCGCCGCGAGCAGTTGCCGCTCGGCGTCGACCATGTACTCCCGCAACGACCGGTACCCCGCCCCGGAGGCGACGTACCCGTTGATGTTCTCGCCTGGCAAGGCGACTCCGAGCTCGTCGGCGAGCATCCGGAAATCGCCGGGACCACCCGGCTCGCCTTCGCATTCGGTGACTTGGCGCAGATCGACGTCGCCGATCGTCCGGTCGACGATCTCGCGCCGGACGACGGCCGGGTCGAGCCGGCGGGCGGCGCATTCGCGCTGCAACTCCTCTACGATCCGTGCCATCACCCGGATGGGTGGTTCCTGGCCGACCGGCCCGGTGCCGCGGTAGCTGCGCAACAGTTCGTTCCGCGCCTGCCGAACCAGCAGGCGCTGCTCGTCGAGACCTGCGGCTGCGGCCGTCATGGCCGCAGCCGATCGCGGATCTGCCGGCCGAGCTCGCGGGTACCGACAACCGTGCTCTCGGACTGGTCGCAGTAATGGATGTCCGCGGTCCGGTAGCCCGCCTGGACCACTTCCTCGACGGCCGTCTCGACGGCCGCGGCCTCGCGGTGCAGGCCGAGTGAGTACCGCAGGAGCAGGGCGGCCGAGAGGATCGTGCCGATCGGGTTGGCCAGGTTCAGGCCGGCGATGTCGGGGGCGGAGCCGTGCACAGGTTCGTAGAGCCCGAACAGCCCGTGCTCGGTGCGGCGTGCCCCTAAACTTGCCGAGGGCAACATCCCGATCGATCCGGTCAGCATCGACGCCGCGTCCGTGAGGATGTCGCCGAACAGGTTCTCGGTGACGAGGACGTCGAAATCCGCCGGACTGCGGATGAGTCGCATCGCGCACGTGTCGACCAGCATGTGCTCGTAGGTCACTGCGGGGTGGTCCCGGGCGACGCGGTCGACGACCCGTCGCCAAAGCACGGACGAGCTGAGGACATTGGCCTTGTCGACCGAGGTAAGTCTTCGGCCACGGCGGCCGGCGATCTCGAAGGCCGTCCGGACGACGCGCTCGATCTCGCTCTCGGTGTAGGTCAGGGTGTCGATGGCCTCGAGTTGGGCACCCCGGCGGCGGATCTCGCTGGGCTTTCCGGCGACGGTCTCCAGATGCCCGTAGTACAGGCCCGCGGACAGTTCGCGGACGAAGACCATGTCGGTGCCTTTGAGGTACTCCGACCTGAGCGGCGAAGCCAGGTCCAGCGCCTCGAACGGCTTGATCGGCCGGATGTTCGCGTAGAGGTCGAACGTCGTCCGCAATCGGCTGAGTGCAAGCTCCGGACGCGGACCGGCGCCTTCGTGGAGGGTTCCACCGACTGCGCCGAAGAGGATCGCGTCGGAGCGGGCACACGCGCCCAGAGTGTCGACCGAGATGGCCTCGCCGTCTGCCTTGACGGCGGCGAGCCCGACGAGGCAGTGCTGGAAGGTGAAGGTGTGGTGGAAGAGTTCCCCGACGCGCTGGAGAACCTCGACGGCTTGGGCAGTGACCTCCGGACCGGTGCCGTCACCGGCCAGTACGGCGATCGCCGCGCGGCTCATCGGGTCACCGCCGGACGACGGTCGGTGTGGAAGGACAGCAAGCGGTCGACGAGCGAGCCGCGCCAGCAGATCAGGTCGTGGCCGCCGGCGTATTCGGAGTAGTCGACCGGGTAGCCGCGCTCTTGCAGGACGTCGTGCATGTTCCGGTGGGTCGTCATCGGATCGAACTCACCGATCGGCCCTTCCAGGCTGCCGATCTCCAGAGCGAACCGGATCGGCAGCCGTGGACTCCGCTCGTACTGTCGCGTCAACCATTCGTCCTCGAGCTCGGAGTTGCGGCCGGGCCACCAGAACGAGCCCGACTGGGAGATGACGTTGCCGAACAGGTCCGGCGACCGATGGGCGACGTACGCCGCGGCCAGGCCGCCGAAGCAGGAGCCGCCGACGACCGTCCGCTGTGGGTCCTTGGTGACGTTGTAGTTCTCCCGAAGCCAGGGCATCAGCTCGTCGCGGAGGAAGTCGTGGAACGGCGGATGGCAGGGCAGCTCCCGAGCCCGGACCTGCTGATCGAGGTTGCTGTGCATGACCAGCACGTACGGCGGGATCCGACCGGTGTGGAGGAGGTTGTCGAGGACCGTCGTCACATTGGCGAAGTTGTAGTACGCCCAGCCGTCGAACAGCAGGAACACGTCGTAGTCGTCGCCGTCCGGGTCGTAACCCGGCGGGACGTGGACACCGACGTGGTGCTGGGTCCCGAGGATCGTGCTGTCCATGGTGGTCAGCTGGGTCTTGCCCTTTGCCACTCCGCGGCGGGCGACGTTCCACGGCTGTCCCGGAGCCGCCGGCAGTTCGAGGACGGAGACGATGTACTTGTTCTGCTCGTTGCCGAAGATCGGGAAGTCCCGCGGGTTCAGCGGATCGGGCCGGTAGCCCGGCAACCGGGCCAGGACGTCGGCATAGGAGTCGTACGGTTCGAGCGAGTCGTTGACGGACAGGAGATACGTCGTGCGCAGGTTCGACGGCAGGAAGTACGACTTGTACCAGAGGTCGGTGCCCGTGACGGTGTCCATCGTGTACTTGCTCAGGTCCCCGTCGCTCGGGGCGCTGTAGAGCACGACCAGGACGTTCTCGGTAGCGCCCGGATCGCGCCACAGGAATGTGACGAGCGTCCGGGAGTCGTCCTCTTCGACCTGTTCCATCAAGGGCGCACCCGAGGCCTCGACCTCCTGCCAGAGTGCGTCGAGGGCGCTGCGGTCACCGGCTTCGACGGCCGCGGCGACCTGGGCGATGCGCGGACTCGCCAGAGCTGGTTCCGGAACGAAACTCATGGTTTCTCCTTCGGTACGGCGAATGGGGGCGGACGCTCAGAGCAGGTCGAAGAGCTCGGTCGCGTCGGGTTCGTCGTCGGCACCGCCGGCGATCAGGTCGTCGACCAGGTGGGCGAGCTGCGCAACGGTCCGGTTCTGGTACACCATCGGCAGCATCAGCGAGATGTCCCACAGCTCCTGGACCTCGGTCGCCATCGATGCCACCAGCAACGAATGGCCGCCGAGACCGAAGAAGTCGTCGTGGATGCCGACCTGGTCGAGCTTCAGCAACCTGGCCCAGATCCCGGCGAGCACGCCTTCGGTCGGAGTGGTCGGCGGTGCGTAAGCCTCGGACTTCCTGGCCTGCTGCACGATGTCGGACAGACTCGGCAGCGCCTTCCGGTCCACCTTCCCGTTCGGCGTCAGCGGCAGCTCCGGCAACGTGACGAAGTACGTCGGTACGGCGTACTCCGGCAACCGTTCGAGCAGGTGGGCCCGTAGCACGTCGTCTCGTACCGGCTGCCCGGCCGACGGAGTCAGGAAGGCCGTCAGCCGCTTGTCGGTCGACGTGACCTCGTGCATCACCACCAGGCACGACCCGACGTCCGGATGCTCGGCGAGGACGGATTCGATCTCCCCGATCTCGATGCGATGGCCACGGATCTTCACCTGGTGGTCCGTGCGACCGACGTACTCGATGGCGCCGTCCGGGCGGAACCTGGCCAGGTCGCCGGTCGCGTACAGGCGACCTCGCCCGAACGGGTCGGCCACGAAGCGTTCGGCGGTCAGGTCCGGGCGAGCCAGGTAGCCACGGGCTAGCTGTACACCGCCGATGAACAACTCACCGATCACGCCGTCGGGAACGGGAGACATCGTGGTGTCGAGGACGTACAGCTGGGTGTTCGCGACCGGACGGCCGATCGGAACCGTCGTTGCTCCAGGCATGCATTCCCAGTAGCTCACGTCGACCGATGCCTCGGTCGGGCCGTAGAGGTTGTGCAGGCGCGTCCGTGGCAGCAGCTGCTCGAACTGCGCCTGGACGTCGGGCGGCAGTGCCTCGCCGCTGCACATCACGTCACGAAGGCTGCGGCAGCGCTCGGTCGCCGACCGCTGTTGGAGGAACGTCACCAGCATCGAGGGCACGAAGTGCATCACGCTGATGCTTTGCGCGTCGATCAGTTCAGCCAGGTACGCCGGATCCTTGTGCCCACCCGGCGATGCGAGGTGCAGTCGCGCGCCGGCGACGAGTGGCCAGAAGAACTCCCAGACCGAGACGTCGAAGCTGAACGGTGTCTTCTGCAGGACGTGATCGTGGTGCTGGAGCTGGTAGGTGTTCTGCATCCACAGCAGCCGGTTGCAGATACCGCGATGAGACAGCATCGCGCCTTTGGGTCGGCCGGTCGAACCCGACGTGTAGATGACGTAGGCGAGGTTGTCCGGGCCGGCACTGACATCGGGCGCCGGCCCGTCAGTGGTCTCGAGTGTGCTGATGTCGGCATCGGTCAGTGTGATGGTGAGGTTCGCGTTCTCGGCGATGTACCGCAGTCGGTCTGCCGGGTACTCGGGATCGAGCGGCACGTAGGCACCACCGGCCTTGAGGATGCCGAGCAGGCCGATCACGAGATCGAGCGAGCGGTTCATGCAGATTCCGACCGGTGTCTCCGGACCGACACCCCGATCGGCGAGGACCCGCGCGAGACTGTTGGCCCGCCGGTCAAGCTCGGCGTATGTCAGTTGCTGGTCCTCGAAGGACACCGCGACGCGATCCGGGACGGTTCGGGCCTGCTCTTCGAAGAGGTGGTGCAGGAGAACCGGTCGTGCGGTGGATTCGTCCTCGGTGGCGTTGCGGGTCTCGAGGATCGTGGTCCGCTCGGTCGGGGTGAGGAGCGGGAGCTGGGCGATCGGCGTAGCCGGAGCGTCGACGGCCGTGGCGAGCAGCGTCCGCAGGTGTTCATCGAGCCCGGCGATTGTCGCCGGCCCGAACAGATCGGTCCCGTACTCGAAGGTGAACTGCAGCCGCCCTTGCCGGCGCGTGATGCTGAGGCCCAGGTCGAACTTCGACACACCGATTCCCGCGTCCGTGACGTCGTGGATCCAGTCCGGCTGATCCGTCGGATCGTCGAAGAGCTTGTCGAGGCCGGTGAACATCACCTGGAACACCGGACTGTGACTCAGGCTGCGGTCCGGACGGAGCTCCTCGACGATGCGATCGAAGGGCACCTCCTGGTGGCTCTGGGCCTCCAGCAGCTTTCGGCGTACCTGATCGACCACTCCGCCGAAGGTCGGTTCGCCGCTCAGATTCACACAGAGCGGCACCGTGTTGACGAGGAAGCCGATCAGCGGCTCGGTCTCGACCCGCCCCCGGTTGGCGACCGGGATACCGATCACCACCTTGTCCTGTCCGCTGTAGCGCGACAGGACAATCGCGAAGGCGCTGAGCACGGTCACGAACGAGGTCGTCCGATGCGACCGGCTCAGGAGGTCGAGCCGTTTCCCCACTGCGGTTGGCAGCGAGGAAACCGTGGTGGCGCCTCGATGACTCTGGACTGCAGGCCGGGGGTGATCGGTCGGCAGCGAGATCAACGCCGGCGCATCGGCCAGATGTTCGGTCCAGTAGTCCAGGTGCGGACGGAGGCGCTCCTCCTCGAGCCACTGCGCTTGCCAGGCTGCGTAATCGGCGTACTGGATCGGTAGCGGGGCAAGGACGGTCTCGGGGGAGTCGTAGAGCTTGAAGAGTTCGTCGTTGAGGATTCCCATCGAGTAGCCGTCGATGATCGCGTGGTGCGCGCTGAACGCCAGCAGTGATTCGCTGTCCGGCAGCTGGATCAGCAGGACGCGGAACAGCGGGCCCGCTGCGAGATCGAACGGCTCGAGCCACAGGTCGTGCGTGAGTGCCTGGACTGCTTCACGATGCCGCGCAGCCGGTTCGCCCGACAGATCGGACACAGCCAGTACGACGCTGCCGGGGTCGGCGATCGTCTGCCACAACTGGCCCGAGGACGACGTCAGCGTGGTGCGCAGGCTCTCGTGACGCTCGATGAGTGTCGCCAGCGCAGCCCGGAGTCGTTCGGGATCGATCGAGGTGTGCTTGTACAGCAACCAGCCGACGGTGTAGAGCGCGCTGTCGGGCCGAAGCTGCTCCAGATACCAGACTCGACGTTGATCGAACGTTGCAGGGACAGCCTGGTCCCGTGGAACCGGAACCAGCGGAACGTTCGCATGATCCTGCTCGCGCGCCAGACTGTCGATCGTTGCCGCGACCTGGGCGATCGTCGGCTGCTCGAACAGAACCCGGACCGGGAGGTCGACCGCGAACGCCTGCTGAACCCGGGCCACCACCTTGACCGCGAGCAGGGAGTGCCCGCCGAGGACGAAGAAGTCGTCGTACACGCCGTGCACCGGATGGTGCAGGACGTCCGACCAGATCGCTGCCAGGGTCGCCTCGGTCTCGGTGCGCGGCGGGACGTTGTCATCGGCAACAGGTTCGGTCGCGTCGTCGGGAAGCGGGAGGACCTTCCGGTTCACCTTTCCGTTGCTGTTGAGCGGCAGCCGGTCGAGGTAGACGAACGCGGACGGAACCATGTACGGCAGAAGGTGCTTCCGCAGGTGGGCTCGCAGCACCTCGCTGAGTTCGGGCGTGACCGCGTCGGCGACGACGTACGCCACGAGACGCCGGCTCGAACCGTCCGGCTGGGCGAGGGTGGCGCAGCCACGCACCGCGGGGTGCTGCTCCAGGACGGCGTCGATCTCTCCGAGTTCCATCCGGAAGCCGCGGATCTTCACCTGGTTGTCGGTCCGGCCGACGAACTCGATGTTGCCGTCGGCAAGCAAGCGGACGAGGTCACCGCTCTTGTACAGCCGGCCGCCGGGTTCGCCGAACGGGTCGGCGACGAAGACGTCCGCGGTGAGGTCCGGCCGGTTGAGATACCCACGGGTGACTCCGACGCCGCCGATGTAGAGCTCGCCGGGGACACCGGCAGGTACTGGCCGCAGGGCGGCGTCGAGGACGTAGGTGCGGACGTTGGTGATCGGGCGGCCGATGTGGATCGTTTCGAGGGACTCGTCGGTCTGCGTCCCCGTGGCGAAGATCGTGGTCTCGGTCGGTCCGTAGACGTTGAAGAAGGTGCGGCCCGGCGCCCACGTGCGGATCAGATCGGCCGGATAGGCCTCGCCGCCGACCACGAGGGTGCGCAGGTGCGGCAGCGATGCGTCGGACGGGAGGGTCGCCAAGGCGCCTGGCGTGAAGTTGAGGCTCTCGATGGACCGTTCGACGAGAACGTCGTACAGGTCGTTGCCGATCATGCGGACGTCGCCGGGTGGCAGGTGCAGGGTCCCGCCGGTCATCAGGGGGAGCAGCACCTCCCAGACCGAGAAGTCGAAACTCAGCGAGGCGACCTGCAGCACGTTCTGCGGTTCGGTGAAGCAACCGTGCCGGCGGATCCAGGGCACGACGTGGCCGAGGCATCGATGGGCGACCATCACACCCTTCGGCTTCCCCGTGGATCCCGACGTGTAGATGATGTACGCCAGGTTGTCCGGCGTCAGCGTGGTCAGCGGCGCTTCGGTCCGATCCGAGGCGACGGACGACCACTCGGTGTCGAGGCAGAGTGTGGGCAGCTCGTCGGCCGGTACGCCGGCCAGCAGGTGCGACTGCGTCAACAGCAGGCGGAGCCCGGCGTCCTGGGCGACGAAGGACAACCGCTCGAGCGGATTGCGCGGGTCGAGCGGGACATAGCCCCCACCGGCCTTGAGGACGCCGAGCAGGCCGATGATGCCTTCCAGCGAACGGTCGACGCACAGGCCGACGAGCACCTCGGGACCGATACCTCGATCCTGGAGCCAGTGCGCCAGCTGATTCGCGCGCTGGTCCAGTTCGCGATAGGTGAGCTGCTGCTCGTCCTGCACGATCGCGATGGCGTCCGGTGTCGCGAGTGTCTGGTCCCCGATCAGTTCGTGCAGGTAGGGGACATCGTCGTACGACGTGCTGTCCGTGCTCCAGTCGTCGAGAGCACGACCGCGTTCGTCGTCGGTGAGCATCTGCAGCTGGGCCAGGGGCTTGTCCGGAGACACCACGAGCCCTCGGCAGAGTTGCCGCAGGTGCGTGAAGATCGCCTCGACCAGCCGATCGTCGTACCGCAGCGGATCGAAGAAGATGCTGACGCCGAGTTGCTCTCCACCTGTGATGACGACAGTGAGTGGATAGTGCGTCTGCTCGAGTGAACCGACCGCATCGAGCTTCAGCCCGCTCTCGCGGTCCGGCCGCTCCGGGTAGTTCTCGAAGACGAAGAGGGTGTCGAACAGCGGCGTGTTGGGCGGGAGATCGCTCCAGCGCCGGACCTGACCGAGTGGGCTGTAGTCGTACTGGCGGAGCTGGACACTCTGCTCCTGCAACTGCCGCAGCCACTCGAGTGCAGTGGTCCGACGGGGAATCCGGACCCGGAGCGGAAGCGTGTTGATGAACAGACCGGCCATGTCTTCGATGCCGAGAATGTCGGCCGGGCGCCCGGAGCTGACCGTGCCGAACACGACATCGTCGGAGTTGGTGTAGCTCCCGAGCAGTAGTCCCCAGGCACCTTGCAGCACGGCGTTGACCGTCAGGCCGTGCTGCTGGGCGAAGCTGCGTAGCCCGCTGGTCTCGGCCGCGGTGAGGAAGAACTCGCGCCGGGCTTGAGGAACGGGTTCACCGGTACCGGCGGTGCTCCGGTTGCTGATCGGAGTCGGAGCCTCGAGTCCCTCGAGCGTCTCCCGCCAGTAGAGCTCGGCCGCTTGGAGATCCTGGCCGGCCAGCCATTCGACGTACTCGCGATAGGGCAGGACGGGCAGATCGTCGAGGGAACGACCTTGGACCAGGGCGTCGTAGTGCCGGGCGGCGTCGTCGAGGAGGAGGCTGATGCTCCAGCCGTCGAGGATGGCGTGATGAGCGCTCCAGACCAGGCGATAGCCGGCGTCGCCGGTCCGAGCGAGGAGCATCCACCACTGCGGGATGTCGTCCGACGAGAAGCCGGTCGCCCGATCCTCGTCCAGGTAACTGTCCAGGCGGTCGCCGTCACGCCAGTCCTCGGCCCACAACGGGACCTCGATCGTGTCGAAGACCACCTGCAGGGCCTGGCCGGTGTCGGTCTCCCAGAATCCGGTCCGCAGGATCGGATGCCGGGACATCACCTGTGACCAGGCTTGCCGGAAGAGCTCGACATCGAGGATCTGCTCGATCTCGACGATCAGTTGGACGTGGTAGACGCCTTGGCCCGGCGCGTACTGGCTTTGGAAGCGCAACCCCTGCTGGATGGGAGTCTGCGGGTAGCAGTCCGTCAGCGGGCGGCGCGAGGTGTTCGGTCGCCGGTCGCGAACGTCGGCGACGAGCGCGTCGAGCTGTGGCTGAGTCAGGCTGGTGAGTGGGAAGTCGGAGGGGCTGTAGCCGTTGACGTCCGCGGAGCGTGCCGCCGCGATCAGTTGCCGGAGTACGTCGAGGGCGTGGTCGGCGAGCTGACGGATCGTGCTCTCGTGATGAGCGTCCTCGCCGTACGTCCACCGCAGGTGCAGCCGGCCCTCGTGGAGGTGGCTGACGATGTCGATCAGGTACGGACGACGGTTGGCGGCGTTCTCCTCGGGACCGGTCGCTTCCGATGCTGTGACCGCGTGACCGATCCGGCCGAGGTGGTTGAAGCTGATCTGGGCCGGGGACGCGGGGAGTTCGGGGCCTTGGGCAAGCAACCCGTAGCCGATGCCCTGCCGCGGCCGGTTGCGGAGGAGGTCCTTGATCAGCTTCAGCCCGGTCGCGGGCTCATCCGGAACCGGCAGCCGGACAGGGGAGACGGTGGTGAACCAGCCGACCGTGCGCGACACGTCGAGGTCGTCGAAGAGATCCTCGCGGCCGTGCCCCTCGAGGCCGATGCTGACGTGACTGTCCTTGGTCCAGGCACCGACGGCCGAAGCGAGGGCGGTCAGCAGGACGTCGTTGATCTGCGTGTTGAACGTCGCGGGGAGCTCGGACAGCAGCGCCTGCGTGTCCTCGGGGCCGAGGACCACGTCATGGTGCCGACTGCGACCTACGGTGTTGTGCTCGACGGTGCCGTCGATGGGAAGCGGCTGCGTCGGTGCGGTCTGCTCGTTCCAGTACGGGAGCTCCGCAGGATCTGCGGCCTGGTTGAGCCGGGCGGCCCACAACTGCCAGGAAGTGGTCTTGGTGGGAAGCGTCAGCGCCTGCCCTTGTTCCGCCTGGGCGGCGAGTGTCGCGAGGTCTTCCAGGAGGATCTGCCAGGAGACGACGTCGACTACCAGGTGATGCGCGACAAGCAAGAGCTTGCTCGGACCGGTGAACAGGACGGCTCGGAACAGCGGTGCTTCAGACAGGTCGAAGCCTGCCTGCGTCTCGGCCGCGATGTCGCCGATCTCGCCTGCGTGGACCTGGAGGTGGACAGCATCCGGGAGGCCGGCGATGTCAGCGGTTCCATCGGTGGCGAAGCGAGTTCGCAGCGCGTCGTGATGTTCCAGCAGCCGCACCAGGACGCGTTCCCACTGCGTTGCTTCCAGCCGGGCGGGTACGTCGATCAGCACGGACTGGTTGAAGTGGTGCGGATGGGTGAACTCCTGGTCGAAGAACCATCGCTGGATCGGGGTCGGCTCGACCGGACCGGTGACCGTCCCCTGGTCGTGCAGCAGCAGACTCGGCGCTGCCTGCTGTTGCACGCTCGGGGCCAGACGGGCAATCGTCTGGTGCTCGAAGAGTTGCTTCACGGTGAACCGCAGACCGAGCTGCTTGGCGCGGAACGTGACCTGCAGGCTCAGGATCGAGTCGCCGCCCAGCGCGAAGAAGCTGTCGTGGACACCGACGGGCCGATCCAGGTCCAGCACAGTTCGCCAGATCTCCGCCAGCTGTGCCTCCACCGGGGTCCGGGGCGCGACGTACTCGGGTCCTGCTGCCTGCCCTTCCCAGCTGACCGCGGCGAGGGCCTGCCGGTCGACCTTGCCGTTCGTGGTGACCGGCAGATCCTTCAGTACGACGAAGACGCCCGGGATCATGTACTCCGGCAGCCGGTCGCTCAGGAACGACCGGAGGTCCTCGGCGGTCGCGTCACCCCGTTGCTTGAGGTAGGCAACGAGTTGTTTCGTGCGGGTGTTCTCGTGCAGCAGCACCGCGGCGTGGCGCACGTCCGGGTGCTGTTCGAGGGTCGCCTCGATCTCGCCGAGTTCGACCCGGAAACCGCGGATCTTGACCTGGTCGTCGACGCGACCGAGAAGTTCGATGTTCCCGTCCGCGCGTCGCCGGGCCAGGTCTCCGGTGCGGTACAGGCGGCTACCGTCTGCGGCGAACGGGTTGGCGACAAAAGCGTCGGCGGTCAGGTCGGGCCGTCCCAGGTATCCGCGCGCCACGCCGGATCCACCGACGTACAACTCACCGGCGGCGCCTTCGGGTAGCGGTTGATGGCTGGAGTCCAGGATGTACAGCTGCGTGCCGTTGAGGGGCCGGCCGATGTGGACCCGGTCCAGGTCGGCGGTGTAGCGAGCCAGGCAGACCCCGATCGTGGTCTCGGTCGGGCCGTAACCGTTGACGAAGATCCGTCCGGGCGCCCAGATGCGCACGAGGTCGAGTGGGCATGGCTCTCCGCCGACGGTCAGGCAACGGACGGCGGACAGCGAGTCCTCGGGCAGCGTGGCCAACGCCGAAGGCGTCAGGCTGACGTTCTCGACGCCCTGCTCCTGGAGGAGATCGGCGAGGGCGGCGCCCAGCATCGGCAGGTCCGGCGGTGGCAGGACGACGGTGCCGCCGGACAGCAATGCCATCGCGAGTTCCCACACCGAGATGTCGAAGTTCAGCGAGGTCCCTTGCAGCACTCGCTGCGGGGTGTCCAAGCCGTAGTTCTGGTGCTGCCACCGAGCGAGGGCGCGGAAGCCACGATGCGTCACGGACACGCCTTTGGGCCGTCCGGTCGAACCGGACGTGTACATCACATAGGCGAGGTCGTCGACGCTGCTCTGCTGGTCGGGAAGCGGGTCCGCGTGCGGCACGAGTTCGGTCCGCAGGTCCTCGACGATCACCACGGTCGCGTCGGTCTTCGGTAGCGCCTCAAGCGCCGAGTGCTGGGCGAGTACGACGGGTATCGCGGCATCCGTGACCATGTAGGCCAGCCGATCCCGCGGATAGGCCGGGTCGAGCGGCACATAGGCACCGCCGGCTTTGAGAATGGCCAGCAGACTGATGACCATCTCCAGCGAGCGGGACACGCAGAGCCCGACCAGGCTCTCCCGGCCGACGCCGCGGTCGCGCAGGTGATGGGCCAGCCGGTTCGACCACTGGTCGAGAGCCGCGTAGGTCAGGTGGGTGTCCCCGAACGTGACCGCCACCCGGTCGGGGTACTGGGCAGCCTGGTCGCGGAACAGCTGGTGGAACGGGACCGGAGCGTCCTTGAGCTGCTGGAGCCGTTCGCGCAGGGACGCCTGCTGTTCGGCCGACAGGTTTCCGAGTTGCTGGGACAGCGATTCAGTCATGGTTCACCTCGTCTGCATCGGTGGCGGCGTTCGACAGCAGGCGCTGGAGATCGTCGGGCGACAGGCCCTGGACCTCCGCCACGAGTTGTTCGAGCCGGCGTTCCGCCTCGGTCAGGACCGAGATCTCGCCGAGCCGGATTCCTGGGTTCTCGATGAGCTGGGCACAGATGAAGTCGACCTGGGCCAGCAGCCGGTCCGCGGACTCCGGGTCGATGCGGGCGGCGTCGTACTGGGCCGTGAGCCGGAGCGTTTCCTCGATCGTGACGACCAGGGCGAACGGGTAGTTGATCCGCTCCTCGGAGTCGACCATCTCGAACCGCAGGGTCGCGCCGTCGTCCCGGTCCACGGGGTAGTTCTCGAAGACGAAGAGCGTGTCGAAGAGCGGGGCATCGGCGGGCAGGGCAGTCCACCGCTGGATCTGGTTCAGTGGCGTGTAGTCGTACTGCCGCATCTGGACGTTGTGTTCCTGGAGCTCGCCAAGCCAGTTGACGGCGGGAGTGTGATGGAAGGTCCGGGTCCGGAGTGGGAGCGTGTTGATGAAGAGGCCGATCATGCTGTCGATCCCGTCGACCTGTGCCGGCCGGCCGGACGTGACCGTTCCGAATGTGATGTCTGTGCTGTTGGTATAGCGGCTCAGGAGTAGCGCCCAGGCACCCTGGAGCACCGTGTTGACGGTGAGCTGGTGCTGGTGCGCGAAGGCCTGGAGATCAGTCGTCCGGCTGGACGTAAAGGTGTAGGAGGCCTTCGATTGAGATGGTTGGCCGTCGATGTCGGTCGGGCTGAGCAGGGTAGGCCGTTCCAGGCCGTCGAGAGCCTTTCGCCAATAGGTCTCGGCTTGCCGGAGGTCCTGGTCCTGGAGCCAGGCGACATAGTCCCGGTACGACGTCGGCCGCTGCTCGTGATCGGTCGCGTCGGCGTAGAAGCGGGCGGCGTCGTTCAGGAGCAGGCTGATGCTCCAGCCGTCGAGGATGGCGTGGTGGGCGCTCCAGACGAGGTGATAACCGCTCTCGTCGGTGCGAGCGAGGAGCATTCTCCACTGCGGCGCTTCGTCCGGGGCGAAGCCTGTGGAGCGGTCGTGTGCGAGGTATGTCTCGAGCCCGTGCTGCTGCTCGTCGGCCGATCGGTCTCGCCAGTCCTGGACGTCCAGTGGGACAGCGAGACTGTGCCAGACCAGCTGGAGCGGCGCGCTGCCCGCGGCTTGCCCGAAGCTGGTGCGAAGGATCGCGTGCCGCTGCATGACGTGTGACCAGGCTCGGCGGAACCGCCCGACATCGAGCTTCTGGTCGATCCGGAAGATCAGCTGGACGTGGTAGTGGCCTTCCCCTTGCGCGTACTGGCTCTGGAAGAGCAGCCCTTGCTGGACGAGCGTCTGGGGATAGCAGTCCGCGAGGGGGCGATGGCGGGAGCTCTCACGCCAGGCGTCATGCCGGCGTGCATCGTCGATGAGTGCATCGAGTTGTGATTGGGCGAGGCCGCTGAGCGGCAGGTCCGACGGGCTGTAGCCGTGGGTCGTGGTGTCCTTCGTGAGTTGCTCGAGGACCCGGAGGGTCTGTACGGCGACCTGCTTGATGGTCTTCTGCGTGTGCGCGGCAGGGTTGTAGCTCCAGCGCATGTGGAGTCTGCCGGAACGGATGTGACTGACGACCTCGATCGGGTACGGGCGCTGGTTCGCGGGATGCTGATCCGGGCCGGCCTGTCCTGAGGACCGGGCGAAGCTACCGGCCGGAGTGTTGTCGAACTGCCCGAGGTAGTTGAAGCTGATCGGCGCGGGGGCCGTCGCCAGTTCGGGGCTGTGGGCAACCAATCCGTAGCCGATGCCGTGGCGTGGCCGGCTCCGCAGCAGTTCTTTGATCTGCTTGAGGCCGGCACCGAGATCGCCGGCCGCTGGGACCGGCAGGCGAACCGGCGAGATCGTGGTGAACCAGCCAACGGTGCGGGACAGGTCGACATCGTCGAAGAGATCCTCGCGGCCGTGGCCTTCGAGGTCGATCCGGATGTGTGAGTCCTTGGTGCGTTCACCCACGGCCGTTGCCACAGCGGTGAGCAATGCGTCGTTGATCTGCGTGTTGAAGACGGCCGGGAGGTCGTTGAGCACGGCGCGGGTCTCGTCGACTCCAAGGACAGCATCGTAGGTGCGGCTCCTTCCCACGGTGTCAGCTCCGCCAGGGCCGTCCAGGGGCAGCGGCCGAGTCGGTGCGGTGTGTTCGTTCCAGTAGGGGAGCTCGGCCGGGACCGCAGCCTCGTGCAGTCGCTGTGCCCAGTGCTGCCAGGACGTGGTCTTGGCCGGCAGGGCGAGCGGTTGGCCGGCGAGCGTCTGCTCGGCAAGGGTCTGGAGGTCGTCGAGAAGGATGTGCCAGGAGACAACGTCGACGACAAGGTGATGCGCGATGATCAGCAGCTTGTTCAGGCCACTGAACAAGACGGCGCGGACCAGGGGCGCCGCCGACAGGTCGAAGCTGGACTGGGCCTCGGCGGCGATGTCACCCAGGCCGCCGTCGTGGACCTGCCACGGCAGCTCGACCGGGAGCGCGACGATCTCCGCCGTACCGTCGTGATCGAAGCGGGTACGCAGGACGTCGTGGTGCTCCAGCAGCCGCTGCAGTACGCGCTGCCACTGGTCGGGGGCCAGCTCGGCGGTGACGTCGATCAGCACCGACTGGTTGAAATGGTGTGCGTGGGCGAGCGTCTGATCGAAGAACCACCGCTGGATCGGCGTCGTCGCGACCGGTCCGGCAACCGGGCCTTGGTCGGCTTGCAGGACCGGCGTGGCGTCCTGGTTCACGTGTGGAGCGAGCTCGGCGATCGTTTGGTGCTGGAAGAGTTGTTTGACGCTGAGATGCAGTCCGAGTTGTTTGGCGCGGAAGGTGACCTGCAGGCTCAGGATCGAGTCGCCGCCGATGGCGAAGAAGCTGTCGTGGACGCTGACCGGCCGGCTGCGTCGGAGGACTGTACGCCAGATGTCTGCGAGGTGTTTCTCCACGGTGCTGCGGGGCGCGACGTACTGGTGTGCAGCCGTGTCGTCGTGCCAGGGCAGCGCAGCCAGCGCTTTGCGATCGACCTTGCCGTTGGGGGTGAGCGGCAGCCTGCCGAGCGGGACGAAGCCGCTGGGAATCATGTAGCTGGGGAGCCGATTGCCGAGGTAGGACCTGAGGTCTGTCGCGTTGTCCCCGGCAACGAACGCGACCAGCTGCTTGGCGGGGCCGTCGTCGCGGACGAGTACCGCGGCGTCGCGCACGCTGGGGTGCTGAGCCAATGCGGTTTCGATCTCGCCCAGCTCGACCCGGAAGCCGCGGATCTTGACCTGACCGTCGGCGCGGCCGAGAAGCTCGATCGCTCCGTCGGTGCGCAACCGGGCCAGGTCGCCGGTCCGGTACAGCCGGCTGCCGTCTGCGCGGAACGGATCGGCGACGAACACGTCGGCGGTCACGTCCGGGCGGCCGAGGTACCCACGCGCCAGGCCGGTGCCTCCGATGTACAACTCACCGGCGACACCTGGCGGCACCGGGCGCATTCCGGTGTCGAGGACGATCGTCTGCATGTTGTCGAGCGCCGTACCGATCGGAATCGCCGACGGGAGTTCATCGCCCACCTCGATCCGGTACGTCGTGGCGAACGTGGTGGTTTCGGTGGGCCCGTAGCCGTCCACGACGACCAACCGGGGGCACGCCATACGGACTTGCCGGACAGCCTCCGCCTGGACCACATCGCCGCCGGTCCACACTTCCGACAGGCCTTCCAGGCAACCGGGATCTTCTTGGGCGAACAGATGGAACAGTGCCGCGGTGAGCCAGATCGCGGACAGACGGTGCGCTGCGACGAGTCGCCGTACCAGCTCTGGTGTCACTGGACCGGGCGGCGCGACCACGACCCGGCCGCCGGACAGCAGCGGCGCCCACAGCTCGTACGTCGAAGCGTCGAACGCCTGAGCCGAATGCAGCAGGACGCATTCGTGCCCTTGCGCGAAACGGGAATCCAGGGCCAGCCCGGCGACGTCGGCATGAGTGATCGCGACACCTTTGGGTCGACCCGTGGAGCCCGAGGTGTACATCACGTACGCGAGGTCGTCACCGGTGCTGGCGACCTCCGGTGCGCTGTCGGGGCAGTCCGCCAACTCGCAGCGGAGATCCTCGAGTGCGAGGACCGCTGCCTCGGTCTCAGGGAGTACGTCGAGGGTCGATCGCTGAGTGAGTACGACGGCCATCGTGGCGTCGGCGACCATGGCCGCGATCAGGTCGGCCGGGTAGCCGGGGTCGATCGGGACGTAGGCACCGCCGGCTTTGAGGATTGCCAGCTGGCAGACCACCTGGTCGAGCGACCGGGGCAGGCAGAGACCGACCAGGCTCTCCCGCCCGACACCGCGCCGGCGGAGGAGCTGGGCGAGCCGGTTGGCCTTGCGATCCAGCGCTGCGTACGTGAGCTCCGCACTGCCGAGCACCGCGGCGACCTGGTCCGGACAGCGGGCCGCGACGGCCTGGAACAGTTCGTGGACCGGTGCCGGGTGCAGTGCCCACTCGTTGCCGGCGCCGTGCGCGGCCTCGACGGTCTGGCGGCTCTCGGCATCGCTGATCATCGGGATCCGCTCGACGCGCTCCTCAGGGTGCGTCAGAACCGCATGCAGCAACTGCTCGAAGTGGTCGGCCATCCGGGCCACGGACTGTCGCTCGAACAGGTCGGTGCTGTACTCGAACCCGAACCGCATGCCGTCCGGTGTGGCCTGGATCATCAGGGTGAGGTCGAACCGCGAGACACCGACGCTCATCCCTTGCTCGACCATCCGGTGCATCCACGGCTTCGCCTCGGCCAGGGCCGCAGCGTGGTCGAGCAACGGCAGGCTCTCGTCGGCGAACATCACCTGGAACACCGGGTTGTAGCCGAGATCGCGGGTCGGCCGCAGCGCCTCGACGAGCCGCTCGAAGGGGATCTCCTGGTGACTCTGCGCGTCGAGGAGCTTGCGTCGTACCTGGCGCAGGACGTCCGCGAAACTGGGCCGGTCCCGCAGATCGATGCTGAGCGCAACCGTGCTGACCAGGAAGCCGATCATCGGCTCCAGTTCGGCACGATTCCGGTTGGCGATCGGTACGCCGATCACGACGACGTCCTGACCGCTGTAGCGGGACAGGAAGACGGCGAAGCTGCTGAGCAAGGTGATGTAGCTCGTCACCTGGTTGTCGCGGCTCAGCTGCGCCACCTGCTCGGTCAGCTCGGGGGAGAGCTGCCGGTTGAGGAAATCGCCGCGGAGGGTCTGCTCGGCGGGGCGCTCGAAGTCCGTCGGCAGGGTGAGCAGCTCCGGGGCGTCTGCGAGTTGTTCCTTCCAGTAGTCCACATGGAAGGCGAGCCGGTCCTCCTCGAGCCAATGCTGCTGCCAGAGCGCGTAGTCGGCGTACTGGACTGCGGGTTCCGGGAGGTTCACCGGTACGTCGTCGGCGAGTGCTCGGCAGATCTGCAGGAACTCCTGTCCGAACAAGCCGATCGAGTAACCGTCGAAGATCGTGTGGTGTGCGCTGAAGGCCACCACCTGCTCGGTCTCGGACAACGTGAGCAGCTTTGCGCGCAGCAACGGCCCGGCCAGGACGTCGAACGGTTGATCCCACCATTCCCGGATGTGGGCTTGCACATCCTCTTCGGTGCGGGCCGAGAAGTCGGCGGTCGGGAGGTCGACCCGCCACTGCTCGGCGATCACCTGCCAGACCTGGCCGTCGGCCTCGGAGAAGGTCGTCCGCAGTGGCTCGTGGCGCCGGATCATCTCGTGCAGCGCGGCGCTGACCCGCGCCGCCTCGACGTAGGCCGGTAACGGGATCAACCAGTTGACCGTGTACGACGTCGTTCCCGGCCGGAGCCGATCGATGAAGAACAACCGTTGCTGATCGAAGCTCGCGGGAAGCAGGCCGGCGCGTGGAGCGGGGGTGAGCGGGCGGTCGTCCAGCGGTGCCGAGGCAGCCTGCCGCTGCTGCAGCTCGACAGCCACCTGGGCGATCGTCGGATGATCGAAGAGCAGCCGGACCGGGATCTCCAGCCCGAAGACCGCACGGATCCGGGTCACCAGTTGTACGGCGAGGAGGGAGTGACCACCGAGGTCGAAGAAGTTGTCGAGGACGCCGATCGGTGTCCGGGCCAGAGTCTGCTCCCAGATCGAGACCAGCAACGCCTCGGTGGCGTTCCGGGCCGGCGCCCGGTGGGCGCCCTCGGCGGGAGCCGGTGCTGTCTGTTGCAGTAAGGCCTTCCGGTCGAGCTTGCCGCTCGACGTCACCGGCAAGGCATCGAGGGTGATCAACTCCGATGGCAGCATGTAGCCGGGGAGGCGCTCGGCCAGGTAGGCCTGGAGCTGCGGAATCAGGAGCTGCTGGATCTCGGCCTTCAGCGGCTGGTTGGCGTGGAGGGACCGGTCAGTGTCCTGTGCTGTAGCCAGTTCACCGGGCAGGTACTCGACCCCGGAGCGGACCAGCACTGCGCTGTAGCTGCCGTCCGGGCCGTGGTGGCCCCAGTCGAGGTGTACGTCGTACCCGGTTGCTGCCGCGAGATCCAGAAACTTCTCGGGATCGATGCCGGTCGCCGGTTCGAGCTGCTCGCGCCAGTCCTCGAGGGTGTCGGGGCCGGTGGTCGCCCGGAGCCAGTCCAGCAACTGAACGGCCTCGGCGACCCGGGCGTTCGGGATGTTCTCCAGCCGGAGGATGCCGGGACGCTCGGTGCCGAGGGCTTCGCGCAGGCTCGCCAGGTCCGTGCCCCAATCGACCGCAGGGACGGGGGTGGTCGTCACGGCCGGTCCGACGTGCAGGACGACTTGGTAGCGGAACCTCGACATCTCGGTGTGATCGCTGGTGCTGCGCGGCCGGATCTCCACCCGTGCGATCCGGCCGCTGTCCGTCGCCCAGTCCCGGAAGAACGCCGGCGCGACGGTCAGCTCCTCCTCGTGCAGCAGTCCACGCTGGACACGTTGGCTGAGCTGCTGCTTGGTCGTCGTCACCGGTACGCGACTGGCCACGACGTCGGCGTGGAAGGCCTCCAGCAAGGCGAAGCTGCGGACATCGCCGACAATGATCCGGCCTCCGTCCGAGACCCGGGCCAGCGCGCCGTCGAGCACCCGACGCAGGTAATCGGCGTCGGGGAAGTACTGGATCACCGAGTTGATGACGACCGTGTCGACCGTTGCTTCCGGCATCGAGTCGGGGTCGTCGGCCTCGCAGCGGGCCAGGACGACCTTCGCGCCGAGCTCCGGCTTCGAGTCGAGGTGCGATCGAACGGACTGGAGTGCGGCTGCGGAGAAGTCCGTCCCGTAGTAGGCGTCGCATTGTGGTGCTAGTGGGAAGAGCAGCAGGCCGGTGCCGCAGCCGATCTCGAGGATCGAGCGTGGCGCGTACTCGCGGACGAGAGCGACGGAGTCCTGTTGCCAGGCCTGCATCCGGTCACGCGGGATTGGCTGCCCGGTGTAGCTGCTGATCCAGCCAGAGAAGTCGTTACCGTCCTCGGCACGCGCGGCCGGGGCCGGGTCGAACGCGTCGTACACCTCACGCCAGTGCTCGATCCGTCCGTCGGCCAGCTCGTCGGTCGAGCCCTCGACCGCGGACCGGGCCTGCTGTGCGTGGGCCACCACGAAAGAAACCAGTGACTGGCTCCCGGTGCCGTCCGTCCGGACGATCGTCGCGGAGTCCTGGACGACCGGATGTTCGCTGAGCACGCCGTCGATCTCGCCGAGCTCGATCCGGTATCCGCGGATCTTCACCTGGGAGTCGAGCCGGCCGAGGAACTCCAGGTTGCCGTCCGGGCGCCAGCGCGCCATGTCGCCGGTCCGGTAGATCCGCTCGCCGGGGCTGTCGCCGTACGGGGAGGCGATGTACTTGCTTGCTGTCAGCAACGGATCTCCTGCGTAGCCGGCACTGAGGCAGGGACCGCCGATGTAGAGGTCGCCGGGGACGTCGACCGGGCACGGCCGCAGGCTCGGGTCGAGGACGTAGTAGCGGGCGTTCTGGATCGGCTTGCCGTAGGGAATGCTCGACCAGGCCGGGTCGACGCTGTCGATCGGGAAGAAGTTCGACCAGACGGTCGCCTCGGTGGCGCCGCCGAGGCCGACGACCTGGACGGAAGGGAAGGCCGCCTTCATCACCTCGGGGGACTGGACCGGGATCCAGTCACCGCTCATGAAGATCAGCCGGAGCGAATCCGAGACGACCGATGGTTCGGGGGGCAGGAAGGGGACGAGCTGCATCAGCGCGGCCGGTGCCGAGTCCCAGAAGGTGATGGGCTCGTCGGCGAGCCGGCGTAGCAGGTTCGCCGGTTCCTGGATGTCCGCACCCGTGGCGATCCGGATCGAACCGCCGGCGGCCAGGATGCCGAAGATGTCGTAGACGGACAGGTCGAACGTCAGCGCGGTGATGAACAGCATGCGATCGTTCGGGCCGATCGAGAACGTCGTGTTGACCCACTCGATCAGGTTCACTGCCGGAGAATGAGCGACCTCGACGCCCTTCGGCGTACCGGTGGATCCCGAGGTGAAGATGACGTAGGCGAGGTCCTCCGGCCGGCCTTCGCGCGGCGGGCGGGTGGACGGCATGTCGTCGACCGCGTTCACGGTGACGGCATGGGCAAGGACCGCCGGCCGCTCTGCGGTCAGCACCTGCGTGGCAAGCTGATCCTGGGTCAGCACGGTGGTGATCTGCAGCGCGTCGATGATCCAGTGCCAGCGTTTGACCGGTGCGCCGGCATCCAGTGGCACGTAGGTCGCGCCGGCCTTCAGGACGCCCAGCAAGGCGGGGATCATGTCCGTGCAGCGCTCCATCAGGACTGCGACGTGATCTCCGGGACCGAGCCCGAGCTTCCGCAGGTAATGCGCGACCTGGTTCGCGCGGTCGTCGACCTGTCGATAGGTCCGGCGCTCGTCCTCGAATAACAGGGCCAACGCGTCGGGTGCCCGATCGACCTGCCGCTCGAACAGTTGCTGGATGCAAAGATCCCGGCTGTACGGCGTTGCGGTGTCGTTCCACTGGTGGATGAGTTGTTCCGACTCGTCGGTCGTGATGACCTCGAGTTCGCCCAGCCGGGCGTCCGGCCGGCGGACGAGCTCTGCCAGGACGTGGCGGAGGTGGCCGGCCAGCCGGGCGATCGATGCCGCGGAGAATCGCTCGGTGTCGTAGTGGATGCTCACCTCGAGGCTCTCGCCCGGCGTCGCGACGATGCTGAGCGGGTAGGCCGGACGGCCCTCCGACCAGGTCCTCGTCATCCGGAACCGCCCTTGTTCTGCAGGGTTGCCGCCATCCTGATGATGCTGCTCGATCGTCAGTACATGGTCGAACAGGGCGGCACCGGAATCGATGCCGCTCCACTGCTGGATCAGGACCAGTGGGCAGAACTCGTGCTCCTGAACCAGCTCGTACCGTTCCTGCAGATCCCGCAGGAACTCGGCCCAGGGCTGTGCCGCGGGGACGGGGATGCGCAGCGGCAAAGTGTTGATGAGGAGTCCGGCAATGCCTTGTACGCCGGGAAGTTCGGCGGAGCGACCTGAACTGGTGACGCCGAGGACGACCTCGTCGGTCCCTCGGTAGCAGCTCAGAGCTGTGGCCCAGACTCCGCGAATCACCGTGTCGAGGGTGACCTCGTGCTGTTCCCCGGCGGCGTGCAAGGCAGCGGTCTCGTCGGCTGTCAGGATCAGCGACTCCTGCGCGTACACCGCCGGCGCCGATCCCTCGTTCGTTGCCGGTCTGTTCTCGAAGGGGAGTGGGCTCGCGGGCGCAACAGATCGAAGTTCGTTGCGCCAGAAGGATTCACCGGCTCCGAGGTCCTGGGCCTGCGACCAATCGGCGTACTCGCTGAACGACGGCGCTGGGGTGTCGTCGACTGCCTGGCCGGATTCCAAGCAGGCATAGGTTTTCTCGACCTCGCGGAGAACCGTGGCCTGACTCGTTGCGTCGAGCAAGATGTAGTGGAAGCTCCAGAGAATCTGGTGCCGGGTGTCTGTCAGCCGAGCGACTTCGAGTCTCCACAACGGTGCGTCGGACCAGGAGAACCCCTGCTCGAGATCCTTGTGGAGCAGTGCGGTCAGCGCTTCGGCCTGTTCCTCCGGGCTCGAGGAGCGCCAGTCGCCGTACTCGAGTGGAACGACCGGATCCGGCCGCACTGTCTGGACCGGCTCCTGTTCGGGCCTGGCGGGGAAGGTCGTGCGGAGGATCGCATGACGTTGCGCGACGTGTTGCCAGCTTCGCCGGAAGAAGTCGAGGTCGAATGCGCCGGCTACCTCGAGCACGGTCTGCACGTGGTAGAGCCCGGTCTTCGCGGCGGAGCGGGAGTGGAACAGGACGCCGCGCTGGGTGGCTGCCATCGGGTACGCAAGGGGCAACGTGCTCATGACTGCATTCCTCCGGATTCAGGGGAAGGGCGGTTCCGGCCCGGCCCGCACCCGATGGGTGCACAAGGGCGTGCCGAAATGTCCCCGATGAACCTCGCCGCCGAGGCCGGCGGAACCCTCGGCGAGCTGGTGCACTGGGTTATCGTTTCAGGGGCGAAAGCGGCGGAAGTGAATGCTTCGCCGGTCTTCGATAATTCAGGGTGCGCGGCGGGTGCGGCCCGGCCGCGGAACTAATTCAATGTTCATTGGGAATCCCTGCTGAATCAGTCCCTGTGGTCCTCACAGGTGACCGGACTTGGCTCGTTTCTCGAGCTCGGGGCGGAGTCCGTGTCACTCGGTATCGTCGTATGGGTAGCGGTTTTCGTCAACTCCGGATCGGCGGTTTAACAATCACCGGCGGGGAAATCGGGGACGGCCGCTGATGTCTCACGTGGTGTTCTTCGACACCGATTCCAGGGCTGGTCTGGACCCATTCATGAAGCGCGCTCATGGATTCTCTGATGCTTGAATCGCATTCATGGATTCGGCGGGAATTGCGGTGCAAATGATGAAGAGTACTCAGCGGTCGGCTGCCGGGTGTGCGGTCCGGCTGAGGGCTGCGACGACGATCGTTCTGGCCCAGGAGTGGTCGTCGATGTCTTCTGTGCCGTCGGTTTCGGTGAGGAGCAGGTCGAGGTGGTTCCAGAGGCCGGCCTTGCTCCACATCCGGAAGTGCCGGTGGGCGGTGGCCTGGGAGATGCCGAACGTCTGCGGAAGATGCCGCCAGGCGCAGTCGCTCGTGAGCACGAACACCACGGCAGTGAAGACCGTCCGGGCATTGGTCGGCGCCGTACCGCCGCCTTGTGGGCGGGAGGAGAATGACGGCAGCGCCGGTGCGACAAATGACCAGAGATTGTCCGATACCAAACGCTCGGACAATCCGGCGTCCTGGTGCTCGGGCGTACTGATTGTCGGCCTGGCGCCACGTGAGACGTTACCTGTCGACGGGCTGGACCGTTTTGTGGCCGCGGGCCACTTTTTTTGTGGCACGGTTCGCGATGACGGATCGGGATCGGTCGGCATAGACTCTGTTATGCCCGAGTGCGGCGCCAGCTGGCAACTCGGAATCGTCGATGCCCCGGACCACCGCTGAATGCCTTGCAGAGTAGGGGAATCCATCCATGGCGCTGACCGTCCTGAGCGATGTCGTCGTTGTTGTTGTGCTCGCAATTACGCATTGGTACCTCTTTCTTCGACTGGTAAAGAATGTGTTCCCGGCGAGCGGATGGGGTCGGCGGGCCGGCGCGTTGGTGGTGCTGCTGCTCTTCGCGATCGCTGTCGGTGCGATGGTGGCCGGGCCGTACGAGGCGCCGTTCGGAGTCGTGCGGATCATTGCCTTGCCAGGTTTTGCCTGGCTTACTCCGCTGCTGTATCTGACGGGTGTGATGCTGCTCGGCGAGCTCGTTCGTCCACTGCTGCTGCGGATTCTCGCCCGCCGGGACGACGGCAGTTCGCCGCCGGCCGCCGTACGGGAGGACGGAGTCAAGGATCCAGATCTGTCCCGCCGGGTCTTCGTGGCCAGGACGGTGGCCATCGGCGGGACTGCTGTCGCCGCTATCGCTTCGGTCGATGCGATGGCAGCCGCGCCGCCGCCGCCCACTGCGTCAGGGGTCGAGCCGGTCGAGATCGCGTTGCCTTTCGAGGGGCGGTGGTGGGTCCGCAACAGCCCGGCCCGCCAGGTTCCCAGCCATGGCACCGACCTGTTCGGCGGGCGGTATGCCATTGACTTCGTCGGCGTCGATGAACGGCATCGCACCGCCGGGAGCAGCAACTGGCGATCGCTCTTCACTACCGAACCTCCCGAACTGTTCTTTGCCTTCGGCCGTCCGGTGCTGGCACCGGTCGACGGAGTCGTCGTTGCCGTTCACGACGGCGAGATCGACCACGAAGCACGTCGCTCGCGGCTTGCGCTCGTGCCGTACGCCTTGACCCAGGCGAGCCGGCTCCGCGAAGGTGTCCCTGGACTGGCCGGCAATCACGTGGTCATCTCGCTTCCGGGCGGGGCTGCGTTCGTCACCTTGTGTCACCTGCAGGCGGGATCGATCCGGGTGACCGTCGGGCAGAAGGTTGCCCTGGGCCACCATATTGCGAACTGTGGTAACTCCGGGAACTCGACCCAGCCGCATGTTCACCTGCAGGTCACCGACAGCGCGGACCTGCCGACCGCGCGCGGCGTCCCCCTGGTGTTCCGCCGCTTCCGCGAGTGGTCGGCCGGGTCGGACCAGGCCCGCGCCCGCGAGCACGCCGTACCGGGAGAGAACGCAATCATCGAAGCTTTCTGATGAGCCCTTGTGAGGAGAGTTCATGCGCACTTCATCAACACGCCCCTGGCTGAAAGCGGTCGTCGCCCTGACCGTCGGATCCGCACTGATGGCCGGGCAGTCTGTGGCCTCGGCGGACGAGCAGTCCGCTGACGCGGTGCCTGGCAGTTATGTGGTGCTGTTCGCCGGCGACGCTCGACCGAATGTTGCCGAGCGGTACGGCGTTCGCGTCGTGACGACGTTCGCGGCCCTGCATGGTGTGGTGGTCGAGGCGGATCGTGAGCAGGCGCTGCGGATGGCGTCGGATCCGTCGATCGACCTCGTCGAGCAGAACACCAGGGTTCGACGTGCCGGCGAGACAAGGTCGACGCGATCGGCGCCGGTGTCCTGCGGCTTGGACAGGATCGATCAGGTCGCTCTGCCTCTGGACGGCAAGTATCGAGTCCCTGCGGGCGCGGGTGCCGGCGTGAACGTCTATGTCATCGACTCCGGTATCGACTACACCCACCCGGACCTGCGGCCGCGTGCCCGCCCGGGCTTCGATGCCTTCGGGGGCAACGGCAGTGACCAGAACGGCAACGGCACCCACCTGGCCGGGATCATCGGTGGCACCCGGTACGGGGTCGCCAAGAAAGCGAACCTGATCTCGGTGAAGGTCCTCGACGGGGACGGCGGTGGCACGCTGGCCGGCGTCCTGGCCGGGATCGACTGGGTCACCGCCCATGCCGCTCGGCCTTCGGTCGCCAACTTCGTCATCGGCTACACCCTCAGCGACGCTCTCGACGAGGCAGTGCGCAACTCGATCGCGGCCGGTGTCACATATGTACTGTCGGCCGGCGCCAGCACTCATGATGTGAGTACCACCTCGCCCGCGCGGGTCGGCGAGGCGATCACCGTCGGAGCATCGGACTGTCGCGATCGAGTCGCCGCGTTCAGCAACTACGGTGCGGGTTTGGATCTTTATGCTCCTGGGGTGGACATCACGTCCGACTGGCCAGGTGGCGGGACGAGCGTTCAGGAGGGCACGAACGTTTCAGCGGCCCACGGATCGGGTGCCGCGGCGTTGTACCTCAACGGGCACCCGCGGGCCACGCCGGCCGAGGTCGCGAAGGCTCTGACCTCGGCCGCCGTACCCGGAGCTCTGGCCGGTGTGCCGACCCCGGAGACTCCGAACCGGCTCCTGCAGGTCGCCCGTCGGTCGAGGTGAGCTCACGTCGCTACTTCGTGCGGACACCGTTGTCCTTGATACATCTCGATCAGTTCGAAGAACGCCTTGGCCGGGCCGATGGGGGTGTTGTGCCTGGTGATCAGGCTGAGGTAGCGGTGGGTCGCAGGGGTGACGGGGATCGCTGTCAGACCTTGTGGGTCGGCGAACGAGAGCTCAGGGATGATCGTGACGCCGACCTGCTCGCGCACGAGGGCAAGCAGCGTGCTCATATCCCGGATACGGAGCTTGGGGTGCAACGGCAGACCTGCTGTGCAGTAGAGCCGGCGGATGAGCGACTCGCAGCCTCCGTCGGAGAGGATGAACGGCTCGTCGGCGAGGTCGGTGAGGCTGAGGGACGTCGCTTGCGCGAGTGCGTGCTCCCGGTTCACCACGGCGACCAGCCGGTCCTCGGCCAACGGGATACCTCGCTCGAATTCCGCCGTACTGCTCACGGCCAGATCTGCGATCTCCTCGTCGACCCACTTGGTCACCTCCTCGTCGGTCCCTTCGAGCAACACAACCTCGACGTCGGGGTAGCGGCGCCCGAACTCGGCGATCAGCGGCGCCAGCAACTGGCACACGTGCGGCACGCAGGCAAGCCGTAGCCGCCCGAAGTGCCGGCCGGTCACCGTGGCCGCATCCTCGACGATCCGATCGATCCGGCGCAGCGCCTCCCGCGCATGCGGCAGCATCCGCTCACCATGCGCCGTCAGCCCACCCCCGGCCCGGCCTCGATGAATCAAGGGCAGCCCGAGCTCCCGCTCCAGCGAGGCCACCGCGTGGCTCGCCCCGGACTGGGTCACCCCGAGCATCGCCGCCGCCCGCGTGAAGCTGCCCTCGTCGACAACGCACACGAACGTCCGCAACTGCGCCAGATTCAAGTCACCGTCTCCGTCCCGAACCCGAAATATAATGCTGCAGAATTGGTCTAGTTGGTAATTAAGCCACAGATCCACCCCGCGGAAAAGCTCATCATCAGACGTCCTACGTCTACATCGATGAACCCCGCCGTGACGCTCGGTGAGTGTTGCTGGTGGTGTCAAGGGCATCACCAACCTGCAAACCGGCCCCGTCCTGGCCGCTAGCTGACGATGTGTTTCTTCAGTGCGGTGTGGTACGTGGCGACCTCGGCATAGACGCCTGGGTGGCCGGGCTCGGCGCAGCCGACGCCCCAGGAGACGACGCCGAAGTGGCGGCCGTTCCGGACGAGAGGGCCGCCGGAGTCTCCCTGGCAGGAGTCTTTGACGCCTTCCTTGTAGCCGGCGCAGATCTCCCCGCGCGGGATGTAGTTGCGGTCCTTGTACACCTGCTGACAGTAGGCGTCACCGAGCACCGGTACGACGAGTTTCTGGAAGGTCCCGAGGGGGCCGGTGCCCTTGGTGTTGCCCCAGCCGTAGACGGTCGGTTTGGCGCCGACGGCGTCGGCTGCGGGGTTAGCCTCGAGCGGCAGTGTCGGGACACCGGTGAACGGGGTGGCCAGTGTCAGTACGGCGATGTCGTGGCCCGGCTTCGTGCCGTAGTCCGGGTCCGCCCAGATCTTGGAGATCTTCGAGGTCTTGCCGACCGAGGTGCTGAGCTTGTCGCGCCCTTGGACTGCTGTGTAGGTGTCTTCTGGCAGGTTGGCGCAGTGGGCCGCGGTGACCAGCTTGTCGGGTCGGACGAGAGTAGCGCCGCAGAGCTGTTCGTCTGGGCTGGCCGACATGCTGTTGTTGAGTGCGATCGCCCAGGGGGCCTTTGCCGTGGAGGCTTTCGTTCCACCGACGATCGATGCCGACGGCGGCTTCGGCTCGGCGGCATGAGCCGTGGCTGCTGCTCCGGCCGTTGCTGCGACCAAGATGACGGCAGCGGTCGCGGTTCGGGCGAGCTTGAGCTTCCCTGTCATTCCACACTCCAGAGTGATGTCGAGGAGGCCGCCAGGACGCGGCCCCACATACGCACTGGAAGACTCGCTAAGCCGCTGATTGGGAGACACAAACCCGGTACTTCGTTCAGAAGGAGGAGCGGGTTCGTCCTTCTGGGGGACGGATCAGGGGGCGACCGCGCGGGGTATGTTCAGTTCGGGCGGGCCTAGGGGGTTTTGGGCATGGGCGAGTGATCCACGGGGCTTGGCCGCGTGGATCACTCGGG
>NZ_SMKX01000094.1 GCF_004349055.1 Kribbella antibiotica | reverse complement strand
GGGCAATGGGGCGTGGGGAGATCTCTGAGCCGTTCGGGATCAGTTTTGCGGACAAGCCGGTACCGGCGTTGCGGTTCTTGCTGCAAGAGGGCTTCAAACCGAGCGGAGTGGTCGAGCATCTGCCGGACGGGCTGACGCTCGGGATGACACCGTGGTTCACCGAGGTCGTATTCGAGCTGACCGGAACAGAGGCCGTCGCGGTCCTCTACCGGATCTCGAAGGACGACGAGTACGACCTGGTGGTGGCCTGTCTCGGGGAGATCGTCGAACCGTTCTTCAGGCTGCTCGAGGGGCGCGACTACGGCGACGAACTCAGCAAGCTAGTGCAGCTGCATTGGCCCCAGCAGTACGAAATGCTGCGACTCAGTACGGCGCGAGTCCCCGGCGCGCGGGTGATGTTCACAGTGCACACGCCGCAGCGGGTTCAGTGGGTGGTCGCCGATCATCTACGGGTCGGCGACGAGTTCTCCTCGGCGCAGGTGACCAGCCTGATCGGCGCGGCGCTGCAGACCTTCCTCAGGTTCTGCCAACCCTATGACCTGCCCGGCATCGTTCCCGTCCTCGGCGGACCGGATCTGGTGTCCCGCCGGCTCAAGGCGATCTCCGGCATGATCGGCAACCTGAACGGGATCAACGGCGCGTTCCAGGATGGCTTCGACGCCGGCGACATCATCGGGTTGGCCAAGGACGCCTGGGAATTCGTGCAAGGCGCCGACGAGCTGAGGCGGTCCCGGAAATGAGCGACACACTGGCGTTCACGCCCATCCCGCACGTGCTGTCCGACGACGAGGTGCCGTTCGTCTTGTCGCTGGCTCCTGACCCGCGGCGATTCCAAGAGCTCGGCGGAGCGCGGTACCGGCGCGGCACCGACCGCTACACGATCGAATGGCCGCTCGAAACGATCGGTCTCCGGGCAGTGGTGATGAACGTGGAGGGCATCAGCTACCTCACGGCCAACGCCGGCCCGCTGCTGACGGATTGGTGGCCGGTACTGCGGCGAGGCGCGGGTAGTCCGGACCGCCCGTTGGTGTCCGCATGTCTTGCTGGGGAGAAGATCACCATGCAGGCAAGCATCGGGGCCATCGACCTCACCATCGTGCCTTCGGCCGGAGACGTCGATTACACCTTGGTCGTTCTCGGCCTCGGCCACGGCTTCGCCTCCGACGAGATGGTCGTGGCTCACCACGCGTCGCTGGCTGCCATCAAGGTCGCGCTGCTGCTCGGCGCCGAGTACCGCACGCTCGTCGACACCGTCCCCGACATGGGCGTACCGGCCGGCGACGGAACGATCGACCTGGTCACCATGCTCGATCTCGCCGCCGAGATCGCCGCCCAGATCACCTGGTCGCCCAAACCACGCTGAATCCGCTAGTCCTGGTAGGCGTAGTACTGGAGGAACATGTCGACGCCGGTGTCGATGAGCCGACTGGTGGTGTGTGGGTCGACGGTGGCGCCGTACGTGCTGTGGACGAGGTGGGGATAGAGGACCAGCGCGTACAACTGGACGATCGCGGTGTCGATGTCGGGCATGGTCAGCCGGTCGTCGGCGATGAGGCGTTCGAAGGCGGCGGCAAGCGCGGGCGCGGCGCGGTCGGGGCCGTGCTCTCGCCAGGCGTTGCCGAGCTCGGGGAAACGCCGCACCTCGTTGGTGACGAGATGGCGTAGGGCCACCAGGTCGGGCTCGGTCATGCTGGTGACCCACTCGGTTGCGGTCCACTTCAGCGCGGCTCGTAGGTCGCGGGACTCTGCCAGGCGTTGCGCCGTACCGGAGATGACGTCGGCGAGCGCGCCTTCCAAAGCGTCACCGATGACGGCTTTGAACAGCGTTTCCTTGTTGCCGTAGTGGTTGTAGACAGTCACCTTGGAAACGCCGGCCGCTGCCGCGATCGCGTCCACCGCGGCATCGAACCCGTCCCGGACGAACGCCGTACGCGCCGCTGCGATGATCGCCTCCCGCTTGCGCGCCGCCCGGTCGCCGGTGAGCACCTTCGGTGAACTCTGCGTCATGTCCGCAGCTTAGCAGAGACATGAACTGAACGGTTGAGTTCATGTGAACTGAGTCGTACAGTTCAGAGCATCCCCCCAGGAGGAATCATGGACCGCAGAAAATCCGCAGGCCTCGCGCTACTGTCCTTCGCCATGCTGATCGTCTCGCTCGATCAGTACATCGTGGTCGTCGCCCTCCCCGAGATCGGCCGCGAGCTCGGCTACTCCGCCCAGACTCTCCAGGCGGTGATTAGCGCCTACGCCATCGCCTCCAGCGGCTTCCTGCTGCTCGGTGGCCGCGCCGCCGACCTGCTCGGCCGACGCCGGGCGTTGATGGCCGGCCTAATCCTGTACGCCGTTGCCTCGCTGGCAGGCGGCCTGGCCACCGAACCGGCCTGGCAGCTGACCGCCCGCGCGGTCCAGGGACTCGGTGGCGCACTGGTCTTCCCCAGCACGCTGGCCATCATCAACACCACCTTCGCGGAAGGCCGCGAACGGAACCGCGCGCTGGGGATCTGGGGCGGTTCCGGCGCCGCCGGCCTGGTGATCGGCGTACTCCTGGGCGGCGCGCTCACTCGCCTGTTCGGCTGGGAGTCCGTGTTCTTCGTGAACATCCCACTAGCCGGTTTGGCGCTCTGTCTCGCGGTGCCGCTGCTCGATGCGGGACCGCCGCGGGACACCAAGCGGTCGTTCGACCTGCCGGGCGCCCTGACCGTGACCGGCGCGGTCACGCTGCTCGTGTTCTCGCTCGTCCAGGGACCGGCCCTCGGCTGGACCTCGCCGTGGATCCTCTTGGCGGCGACTGCGGGAGTCTTGCTAGCGATCGCCTTCGTCCGCATCGAACGACGCAGTCCGGATCCCCTGGTTCCGCCGTACCTGTTCCGCAACCGCGCGCTGACCGCGGCAATGGCGATCGCCTTCCTCTTCATGGCGACATTCGGTTCCCTGCTGTACTTCCTGTCCATCTACTTCCAAGACGTCCGCGGCTACGACCCGCTCCAGACCGGGCTCGCGTTCCTGCTCCCCACCGCGGTCGTCGTGGCAGGTTCGACGTACGCCGGACAGGCCGTGACCCGCTTCGGGCTGCGCCGTACCCTGATCGTCGCTCTGGCCATCGGCGCCGCCGGCGCGATCGCACTCGGCGTCGGGATGTCGACGGGTGATTCGTATGCCGCACTCACACCAGGCCTGGTGGCAGTCAGCCTCGGGGACGGCGCAGTCTTCACGATGATGTTCATCGCCGCAGCCACTGGCGTCTCCGACCGCACCCAGGGCGTCGCGTCCGGCATGGTCTCCACGAGCTCAGGCATCGGTGCCGTCGTCGGTCTCGCCGCTCTCGTCCTCGTGGCCAACGCACACACGTCAGGCCTCGTCGGCGAAGAGCTGCACATCGCAGCAGCCAACGGAATCCGGAACACCGTCTTCGTCATCGGAGGCGGAATCCTGCTCACCCTGCTCTTCGCCCTCAGGCTGCGCAAGCCCGCGCCCGTCTGCACCACGGCATGCGAGGCTGAGCCGCATGGATGAGCGGCTTGCGGGCGGGTTCGACGGCGGGGCGTCGTTGGTCGACGGAGTGGTACGGCGTACTGCGGGGAGCTGGACCTCCTCGGTTCACGCACTGCTAGCCCATCTGGAGGCGGCCGGATTCTCTGGGGCACCACGGGCATTTGGGGTCGACGCCGACGGACGGGAGATGGTCAGCTTCCTGCCCGGGCAGACGGTCGGGAACGCGCGGCCGTGGCCGTCTTGGACACATAGCTCCTCGGCACTGACGGACGTTGCCCAGTGGCTGCGGCGCTATCACGCGGCCGTTGCCGACTTCGTTCCGCCGTACGACGCATCCTGGCGCGAAGGCGATGTCTGGCAGCCCGGCATGATCATCGCGCACAACGACGCGGCGCCGTACAACGCAGTGTGGGACGCCGAGGGCCTGATCGGCTTCGTCGACTGGGACATGGCCGGGCCGGTACGCCCCGAGCTGGATGTCGCCTGGATGGCATTCTCCTGGACGCCCCTGCACGCTCCACATGTCGTGGCCGCTGAAGGTTTCACCGACCTAGACTCGCGCCTGCCGCGGCTGTCTCACTTCCTGCGCGAGTACCGCTGGCAAGGCACCACCGACGACGTCCTCGATCTCGTCGCCGAGCGCCTCACGCTCCAGCTGACTGTGATGAAGCAAGCCGCCGCAACCGACGCCACCTACCAACGCATGCTGGATGCCGGCCGCGACCAGGACCTGACGGTTGCCCTGAACCAGCTAGCAAGCCTTCGGACTTCTTGAGGATCTGGCCAATCGAGCGCCACAACTATTCAGATCCGTACAGCTTGGCGTCGGGGCCCTTGGCGCGGAGGAGTATGTCGGCGAGATCGCCTTCGTCGCGGAAGCCGTAGCGGGCGTTGACTTCTTCCAGACAGGCGGCGAAGACCTCCGAGGGCGGGCCGGGTTCGTAGACCACCCTTTCTTTGGTGTCGATGATGGGGTTCTTGGCGACGTTGGGGTCCCAGGGGTAACCGCGGGCGTTGACGCAGTCGGTCAACTGCTGTTGGCGTCGTTCATCGAACCCGTTGATCGATTTCTTGACCGATTGCGGGATTTGCTGGGCGGTCTCGAGATGCAGGTAGGCAGCCTGGAGGCCAGTGACGTTGCCACTGCGAGTGAACTCTCCATTGACGCGGACTACCTGTATGTCGAAGGGGGCGAGGATGTCGTTGGCGGTGACTTCGTCTTCGGTCAGCGGCTCGCTGTTGGGTGGTTGGGACATGAGCACCTCCTCGGTACGCCGGCAGTTGGTCAGAGCGTGAGTTTGGGGTGGCGGTTGACGTCCTTGTAGAGGAGGTAGCGGAAGGGGCCGGGTCCGCCGGCGTAGCAGGCTTGGGGGCAGAAGGAGCGGAGCCAGAGGAAGTCGCCGGCTTGGACTTCTACCCAGTCCTTGTTCAGGAGGTAGACCGCCTTGCCCTCAAGGATGTAGAGGCCGTGTTCCATGACGTGGGTTTCGGGGAACGGGATGACGCCGCCGGGCTGGAAGCTGACGATGTTGACGTGCATGTCGTGGCGGACGTCGTCGGGGTCGGCGAAGCGTTGCGTTTTCCAGGCTCCGTCGGTGCCGGGCATGGGGATGCCTTCGACGTCGGTTTCGTTGGTGACAAAGGCATCCGGTACGTCGATGCCGTCGATCCGCTCGTAGGCCTTGCGGATCCAGTGGAAGGTGCACGGGGTATCGGCGTGGTTGTGGACGGTCCAGTCGAGGCCTGGGGGTATGAAGGCGTAGCCGCCTGGGGTCAAGGCGTGTTGCGAGCCGTCGATGGTCACGGTGATGTTGCCGTTGACAACGAAGAGGACGGCTTCGGCGGTGAGATCGGTTTCGGGGTTGGTGCTGCCGCCGCCGGGGGCGACTTCGACGATGTATTGGGAGAAGGTTTCGGCGAAGCCGGAGAGGGGGCGGGCTATCACCCAGAGGCGGGTGTTGTCCCAGAAGGGGAGGCGGCTGGTGACGATGTCGCGCATGGTGCCGCGTGGGAGGACGGCGTAGGCCTCGGTGAAGACTGCGCGGTCCGTGGTGAGGTCAGTCTGCGCGGGTAGGCCGCCTTGCGGCGCGTAATAGTTCATTGGGGTGCTCCTCGGGTCAGCAGGCGGCCTGAAGGGGTGGACGAGACCGGTACGCCGCGAAGCCAGGTACTGCGGACTTCGCCGTACAGGGTGCGGCCGTCGTACGGGGTGATGGGGTTCTTGTGGTGCAACGCGGCGGCATCGACGAGGACAGGGCTGTCGGGGGCCAGGACGCAGAGGTCGGCGTCGGCGCCTAGCTCGATGCGACCCTTGGCAAGAAGACCCGTCTGGACGGCGGGCGCCAACGACATCCAGCGGACGACGTCGGAGAGAGTGAAGCCGCGGCGGCGGGCTTCGGTCCAGACGGCGGCGAGGCCTAGTTGGAGCGAGGCGATGCCGCCCCAGGCGGTGCCGAAGTCGCCGGTGTCGAGGTGTTTGAGGTCGATCGTGGACGGCGAGTGGTCGGAGACGACCAGGTCGATCGTGCCGGCGCGCAGGCCCTCCCAGAGGAGGTCGCGGTTCGCGGCCTCGCGGATCGGCGGACAACACTTGTACTGCGTAGCGCCGTCGGGGATCTCCTCGGCCGCGAAGGTCAGATAGTGCGGGCAGGTCTCGGCGGTGATGCGGACGCCGTCGGATTTTGCGGCGGCGATGAGGGGTAGGACCTCGGCGCTGGAAACGTGCAGGATGTGGACTCGACAGCCGGTCTGGCGAGCGAGATCGATGACCTGGGCAACGGCTTTGTTCTCGGCCGAACGTGGGCGGGAGTGCAGAAAATCCCGGTACGACGCGCCGCGCGGCGGCGGAGCGTGATCGATGCTGTGGGCATCTTCTGCATGCACGATCAGCAACCCGTCGAACGAACTCAGCTCGCGCATGGCCGCTTCCAGCTGAACCGCATCGAGCGGCGGGAACTCGTCGACCCCTGAGTGCAGCAGGAAGCACTTGAACCCGAAGACGCCGGCATCGTGCATCGGGCGGAGGTCCGCGAGGTTGCCGGGGATCGCGCCGCCCCAGAAGCCGACGTCGACGTACGCCTGCGGCGCGGCGGTGTCTCGCTTCAAAGCCAACGCCGGTACGTCGCAAGTCGGCGGAAGGCTGTTGAGCGGCATGTCGATGATCGTGGTGACGCCACCGGCGGCTGCGGCTCTGGTTGCGGAGGTGAAGCCTTCCCACGCGGTGCGGCCGGGGTCGTTCACGTGGACGTGCGAGTCGACGAGGCCGGGTAGCAGCACCTCGTCGTCCGCTAGGCGGATGTCCTCGGTCGCCACGAGCTCGGCGTCGTACGGGGCGAGGGCAACTATTCGGCCGTCGCGGATCCCGATGGCACCTGCTTGTTCGCCTGCGGCTCGTACCACTCGTCGAGCTCGGATCACCAGATCTAGTCCAGTCACGCGCTGCCCTCCCCGGTTTCCGCCATCGTAAGGTGCTCGCTGGCCAACTGCTCGGCGAGTTTGACGAGCAATGGGATGGGATCTGCGATACACCGCTCGACGTCGGGCTCCAGGTCGGTGAGGGCGTAGGCCGCTTGTACGCCGATTGTGGCCAACCCAGCGGGGTCCAGGTTGTTCACTCCGCAGACGGCAACTACCGGTACGGCGGATGCTGCGGCTGCGATTCCGGCGACTGCCTTGCCGCGTAGGGTCTGGTCGTCTAGAGCGCCCTCACCCGTGATGACCAGGTCAGCGCCGACGAGGTGGTCGCGGAAGCCGACCATGTCCAGCATGAGGTCGATGCCTGGGCGCAGTTCGGCGCCGAGCAGGGCTAGTGCGGCGAAGCCGACGCCGCCTGCGGCTCCTGCTCCTGGGGTGTCGCGGAGGTCGTGTCCGGTCGCTGCGGCTACCTGGTCGGCCCACTGCGTGAGTCTGGTGTCTAGGGCGGCCACCTGGGTCGGTGAGGCGCCCTTCTGGGGGCCGTAGACGGCTGCTGCGCCGCGTGGTCCTGTGAGTGGGTTGTCGACGTCGCATGCGACCACCACGCGTACACCGTCGAGCCGGGCTCGCAGTGCGGCGAGATCGAGCACCTCACCGCCGGCTAGAGCTCGGACTAGGCCCGTACCGCCGTCAGTCGAGGCACTGCCGCCTATGCCGAGGCTCAGCTGGCTGCAGCCGACGTCGATGGCTGCGGCGATGAGTTCACCGCAGCCGTAGGAGGATGCGGTCATCGGGGCGAGTTCGCCGGGCAGGCGGACCAGGCCGCAGACATCTGCGAGCTCTACAACCGCGGTGTCCCCACGCCGCGCGTAGCCCGAGCGGACCGGCAATCCAGTGGGTCCAGCGGCGTCCACTGGCACCAGGCTGTAGCCGGCCGCTACAGCTGCGGCCAGTGTGCCGTCACCGCCGTCAGCCACCGGTACGGCGACCACGGTCGCGCCGGGGTGGACTCGTCGTACCCCGGTGGCGACCGCAGCGGCCACCTGAGCGCTGGTCAGCGAGCCCTTGAACTTGTCGGAGGCAACGACCACCCGCAGCATCAGTCGAGCAGGGCTAGCGCGGTCGGCGCATCGGCAGGATCGATCGCCAGGTCCTCGAACTCGATGATGTTGTCGATCTCGACACCCATCGACACGTTGGTGATGCGCTCCAGGATGACCTCGACGATGATCGGGACCTGGTGCTCGACCATCAGCTTCTTCGCCTGTTCGAGCGCGGGCAGGATGCCGTCGGGCTCGGTGACGCGGAGGGCCTTGCAGCCAAGCCCTTCGGCGACCTTGAGGTGGTCGACGCCGTAGCCGTTGAGCTCAGGACTGTTGATGTTCTCGAACGAGAGTTGAACACAGTAGTCCATGTTGAATCCACGTTGAGCCTGTCGAATCAACCCTAGATAAGAGTTGTTCACCACGACGTGGATGTACGGGATGTTGAACTGCGCCCCGACCGCCAGCTCCTCGATCAGGAACTGGAAATCGTAGTCTCCGGACAACGCGACCACCGTGCTGTCAGGCTCCGCGACAGCGACGCCGAGGGCAGCGGGGAGGGTCCAGCCGAGTGGACCGGCCTGGCCGGCGTTGATCCAGTGGCGCGGTTGGTAGACGTGAAGCATCTGCGCGGCCTGGATCTGCGACAACCCGATCGTCGTCACGTAACGAGTGTCCGGTCCGAACGCGCGGTTCATCTCCTCGTACACACGCTGCGGCTTGATCGGTACGGCGTCGAAGTGGGTCCGCCGCTGCAAGGTCGCGCGACGCTCACGGCATTCCGCCGCCCACGCCGTACGGTCAGGCAACCGTCCAGCCGAGGCCCACTCACGGGCAACCTCGACGAAGACCTCAAGTGCAGCCCCCGCATCCGACACGATCCCCAACGCTGGTGCGAAGACTCGACCGATCTGCGTCGGCTCGATGTCAACGTGGATGAACTGTCGTCCAGACGTGTACACATCCAGTCCACCTGTGTGCCGGTTGGCCCAGCGGTTACCGATCCCCAGTACGACGTCAGACGCGAGCATGGTCGCGTTGCCGTACCGATGTGAGGTCTGCAGGCCGACCATGCCCGCACTCAGCGGGTGGTCGTCGGGGATCGCGCCCCACGCCATCAGGGTCGGCACGACGGGGATACCCGTCAGCTCGGCGAATTCGACCAGCAGGTCGGCTGCGTCAGCGTTGATGATTCCGCCACCGGCAACGATCAACGGATGATCAGCATTGATCAACATCGTCAATACTTTCTCGGCCTGCAGTCGAGTTGCGGCCGGACGCGCGAGCGGCAACGGCTCATAGGCATCGATGTCGAACTCGATCTCGGCCAGCTGCACATCAATCGGCAGATCCACCAGCACCGGACCCGGCCGCCCGGATCGCATGATCTGGAAGGCCTTCTGGAACGTCCCCGGCACCTGCGCGGCCTCCATCACCGTGACCGCCCACTTGGCCACCGGCGCGGCAATCGACGAGATATCGACCGCCTGGAAGTCTTCCTTGTGCAGCTTGGCGACCGGCGCCTGGCCGGTAATACAGAGGATCGGGATCGAGTCCGCGGACGCCGAATACAGTCCGGTGATCATGTCGGTTCCCGCCGGCCCCGACGTACCGATGCAGATGCCGATGTTGCCGGCGCGCGCTCGGGTGTAGCCCTCGGCCATGTGCGACGCGGCCTCGACGTGGCGGGCCAGCACGTGGCGGATACCACCGTGGGCGCGCATCGCGCTGTAGAAGGGATTGATCGCGGCACCCGGCAGTCCGAACGCTTGCGTCGAGCCCTCCTTCTCCAGGATGAGGACCGCGGCGTCGACTGCACGCATGCGCGGCATCAGTTCACAGCCTTTCCGGACAGCCGCTCAACGCCACGCAGCAGGGCGGAGTGGTCGAGCCCACCGTCGCCGTTGACCCGCGCCGATGCGACCAGCTGCGCAACCAAAGACCCCAGCGGTACGACGACGCCAGCCTCCCGAGCCGCGGCCGTGACGATGCCCATGTCCTTGTGGTGCAAGTCGATCCGGAACCCGGGCTCGAAGGTGCGCGACAACATATTCGCCTTCTTCTGCTGAAGGACAGTCGAACCGGCAAGCCCTCCCCCGAGGACTTCGAGCGCAGCTTCGGTGTCGACGCCGTAGGCCTCCAGGAAGACGACGGCCTCCGCAACGGCCTGGATGTTCGCGGCCACGATCAGCTGGTTAGCAGCCTTGACCGTCTGCCCCGAGCCGCTCGGCCCCACGTGGACCACAGTCTTGCCGACCACGTCGAACAACGACTTGGCCGCAGCGAAGTCTTCCGCTGATCCACCGACCATGATCGACAGTACGGCGTTCTTCGCGCCGGCCTCGCCGCCCGAAACCGGGGCATCCAGCAGCCGAAACCCCAGCGCCTGCGCCTGCGCGGCGAGCTGCTGAGTGACGTCGGGGCGGATGCTGGAGAAGTCGATGATCAGCGTGCCCGTCTCGGCCTCCTGGAAGACGTCGTCGAGCACCTCCTGGACATCCGGCGAGTCCGGAACCATCACGCAGACCACGTCGGCACCCTTGACCGCGTCGGCGATCGAGTCCGCAGCGCGGCCGCCTGCCGCAACCAGCTCGGCAGCTCGCTCAACACTCCGATCAAGCCCGGCAACTGTGTACCCGGCTTGAGCAAGATGGACGGCCATCGGGTTTCCCATGATGCCTAGACCGATGAAAGCAATGTTTGTCATGTTGTCTCCTCCACAGAAAGTCAGCGACGTCGCGAGAACGGGAGCCAGCCGAAGGACTCCTCGGTGCTGGTGGTCGGCTTGTACTCAAGCCCGACCCAGCCGGAATACCCCTGAGCCTCAAGCGCGGTCAGTTGCTGGTCGAGCGGCAAGGTGCCGGATCCGGGCTCGCCCCGCCCCGGCGCGTCAGCGATCTGCACGTGAGCGATCCGCGAGGTGTGCTCGGCGATCACCCGCTCAACGTCATCCCCGTTGACCGCAAGGTGATAGAGATCGGCCAACAGACCAAGATTCGGTACGGCGACCCGGTCGATCACCGCCAGCGCATCAGCGGCTAACCGAAGCGGATACCGCTCGGCGCCGCTGACCGGCTCAAGCAGCACGGTCGCCCCAATCGCGGCCGCAGCCCGAGCTGCCAGGGCGAGGTTCTCCGCAGCGACCTCGTCCTGCTCCGCGGCCGTCACGTCGTCGAGCCGGTTGCCGTAGAGCGCGTTGAATCCAGCCGTGCCGAGCCGCGAACCAATCCCCACCACAACGTCGACGTTGTCGCGGAACTCCCCCGCCCGCTTCGGCCAGGACACCAGCCCGCGATCCCCACCAGCCATGTCGCCGGCAAAGAAGTTCAGCCCAGTCAGCTGAACCCCAGCGTCAGAAACCGCCGCGACGAACGCATCCACCTGCCGATCCGGCGGAACCGCCTCCACAAACGGCCACCAGAACTCGACCGCCCCGAACCCGGCCTTCCGAGCCGCCTCCGGACGCTCCAGCAGGGGCAGTTCGGTGAAGAGCAACGAGCAGTTCACCGTCGAGCGCAGCTGATGAGCCATGAACACGCCAACTTCCGCATTGTGGAATTCGAATTCTGTTCTGCGAAATGACCATAAGTTCGCAACGAACCAGCCGTCAAGCGCTCACGTACGCACGTACGCGTTGTACGTTCCTCTAAAGGCAGACCCACGAGCCTGAACAGGCACAAACCCAGGAGGTACGGCGTGCTGCTGTCGGAGTTACTGGATGCGCCGGAGCTCGGCCTGCGCCTGGTGCACGCCGCCGGCAACGCCCTCGATCGCCCAGTCGGCCGACTCGTCACCACGGATCTCCTCGACCCCGGCCGCTATCTGAGCGGCGGTGAGGTCGTCCTGACCGGCCTGGTCTGGCGGCGACGCCCACTCGACAGCGAGCTGTTCGTGGCCTCGATGGCCACCCGCGGCGCCACGACGATCCTGGCCGGGCGCGCGCAACTGGGCGACGTACCGGCTGATCTTCTCGACGCTTGTCAGCGGCACGAGGTCACGCTGATCGAGGTGCCGGTCGAGGTGGCGTTTGCCGATATCACCGAGTACGTCGCCGCTGCGGGGTCGGCGGAAACCGGGGCGCGGCTGTCCGCGAGCCTTGTCCGGCAGCGGCAACTGTTGTCGTCGATCGCGGCCGGCCGCAGCCTGGATGAGCTCGCTGCGCGGATTTCCACCGAGATCGGGCACGACTGCCGGGTGCTTACCGCGACCGGGCGGCACGTCGTACCGGGTCCTGGGGAGTTGCCGGACGACGTCCTCGACGCGATCACTCGCCGGTTCCTGACCGCTGATCGAACACCAGCGACCACAACAGACGGGACGTACAGCCTGTTTCCGGTTGGATCCGGCCTCGGCAACCGACTGACGGCGTGGGTCCTGGTGATCGAGGGCGACCACACGACCTGGTCGCGCGATCATGTCGAAGCGGTGCATGAACTCTGCGCGATTGGGGCGTTGGACCGGGCCAGACGGGACGAAGGACGACGCGCGCTCAGGCCGTTGGTGGCCGACGCGTTGGCGCTGGTTGAGTCGGGCGCACCCCACATTGAGGTCGCCGCGCGGCTTCGGCAGGCCGGCGCGTACTCGGGTCGGCCGCTGGTCGTCGCGGTCGGTGAGCTGCGCGACGACGGGCCGAGCGAGGTCGCGCTCAGCCTGTTCGAGGACGTCGCGCTGACCGTCGGACCGGCCGTCGTCGCACCCGCGCGGGACGGCCTGTTGGTTGGGTTTCTGCCGGCCGCACCCGGCCTGCCGGAACAGCTCAGAAGGGCGTTCGGGCGGCTGGCTCCCGGCCTGCATCGGGCCCGGCTCGCGGTCGGCGTGAGCGGGGAAACGAGCGTTGACGCACTCTCCGGCGGGCTCGAGGAGGCTCGCTTCGCGCAGCGCGCGGCGGCGGGCAGCCGTGCGCCGGTCTCGGTCGTCACCTCCGACGAGGTGGCGTCGCACGTGCTGCTGCTCGCCACGCTGCCGGACGACGTCCGCCGTACCTACACCCAGCGGGTCCTAGGCCCAGTGATCGAGCAGGACCGCCGAACGAACGCCGAACTGCTCAGCACGCTCCAGGCCTTCCTCGGTTGCGACGGTTCCTGGACCCGTACGGCGGACCTTCTGCACCTGCACGTCAACACCGTTCGATACCGGATCGAACGCGTTGAGCAACTCACCGGTCGCGATCTGTCGACCCTCGAGAACCGGGTTGACGTGTTTCTCGCGCTGAAATCACTCTGATTGGTGGATCCTCCAAAGAGCGGGGGTCTCCGCCTGTCATCTTCGGAGGTTCCTCGGGTGCAATCCGGGTCGCTTCGGGCCGATGCTGGCGTGCAGGTCAAACCTGAGGAGCGATGTCCGATGAAGGCAGCCCGCACCAGCCGCCACCCTGTCGACCAGGTCCTGCCTCCCGGCAAACTTGTGGTGTACGGCGCTCAGCACGTGCTCGCGTTCTATGCCGGTGCCGTGATCGTGCCGATCCTGCTGGCCAGCTCGATCGGGCTCAGCACTGAACAGTTGATCCACTTGATCAATGCTGATCTGTTCACCTGTGGGATCGCGTCGATCATCCAGTCGGTCGGATTCTGGAAGGTCGGCGTCAAGCTGCCGCTGCTGCAGGGCGTGACGTTCACGGCGGTCTCGCCGATGATCGCGATCGGGCTCGCCGCGGGCGGCGGGACCGACGGCTTGCTGGTGATCTACGGCGCCGTACTGGTCGCCGGTCTCGTCACCTTCTTCATCGCGCCGTTCTTCAGCCGGCTGATCCGGTTCTTCCCACCGGTGGTGACCGGCTCGGTGATCACGATCATCGGCCTCGCCTTGCTGCCGGTCGCGGCCGGGGACGCCGTCGGCGGCGCGGGACCGGACGCGGCGCCGATGAGCGGCAAGAACATGGCTTATGCGCTCGGAACGCTCGCGCTGATCGTGCTCATCCAGCGGGTCTTCAAGGGCTTCATGGCAACCATCGCCGTACTGGCCGGGCTCGTGGTCGGGACCATGGTGGCATGGGCCTTCGGGGACGCCCACTTCGGCGCGGTCAGCGATGCGGCGTGGGTCGGGGTCACGCAGCCGTTCTACTTCGGCTGGCCCAAGTTCTCGCTGGCGGCGATCATCTCAATGGTTGTCGTCATGTTGATCACTGCCGTCGAGACAACAGGCGACGTGTTCGCTACCGGCGAGATCGTCGAGAAGCGGATCGGTCGCGAAGACATTGCCAAGGCCCTCCGTGCCGACGGCCTGGCGACCACGATCGGCGGCATCTTCAACTCGTTCCCCTACACCTGCTTCGCGGAGAACGTCGGTCTGGTCCGGCTGACCCGGGTGCGCAGCCGCTGGGTGGTCGCGGCGGCCGGCGGGATCATGATCCTGCTCGGTCTGCTCCCGAAGGCCGGTGCGATCGTCGCCGGAATCCCGCATCCCGTGCTCGGCGGCGCCGCGCTGGCGATGTTCGCGACCGTCGCGGTGGTCGGCTTCCAGACTCTGGCGAAGGTCGACTTCAACGATCACCGCAACGTGGTGATCGTCGCGACCAGCGTCGGCCTGGCCATGTACGTCACCGCGCAACCGCAGGTCGCCCAGGCCGTACCGGATTGGGCCGAGATCATCTTCGGCAGCGGCATCACCCTCGGCTCCCTCACCGCAATCTTCCTCAACCTGCTGTTTCACCATGTAGGCAAGGACTTCGGGCCCGCCGTGGCCGGTCAGCCGGGTGACTCGATCCGTCTTGATCAAGTCAACAAGATGAGCCGCCAGGAGTTCGTCGACACCTTCGGCGAGCTCTTCCAAGGACCACGCTGGGCAGTCGAGCGCGCCTGGGAACTACGCCCGTACGCCGACACTCACGCGCTCCGACGGTCCTTCCAGGAGGCGCTGTTCTCCGGCTCCCGCGATGAGCAGCGCGAGCTCATCTCGTCGTATCCGCAGCTCGGTTCGCAGTTTGTCGCGGACGGTCTGAGCGGCCCGGCATCATTGCGGGATCAATCCGACAAGGGGCTGACCTTCCTGTCCGATCCTGACCGCGATGAGCTGGCCACGATCACCGAGGCCTATCGGGAACGGTTCGGTTTCCCGCTGGTGATCAGCGTGCGCGACGCCGATTCCTATGCCCGCATCCTCGAGCAGGGCCGCGTTCGGCTCGGCAACTGCGAGAACCAGGAACACGCCGCCGCACTGCTCGAGATCGCGAAGATCGCCGGCTACCGGTTCGACGACTACGTCTCCGCGGCCAACCCGATTCACAGTGCCCGATCCCGTTGGAGCAGCAACCGATGACCACGATCCCCGCGCTGAAGGTCAATGGCGAGCCGACCGCGATTGGCGCCGTACCGGTGCATACGTCCGTACTGGATTGGTTGCGTGATCGCGGCCTGACCGGCGCGAAGGAGGGTTGCGCTGAGGGCGAGTGTGGCGCGTGCTCGGTGCTGGTTGCGCGGCCGGGGACCGATACGCCGACCGAGTGGACCGCGGTGAACGCGTGTCTGCTGCCGATTGCCTCGCTTGATGGCCAGGAGGTTGTCACCTCCGAGGGGCTGGGGTCGCCGGCCGACCTGCATCCGGTCCAGTCGGAGATGGCGGTGCGGGGTGGTTCACAGTGCGGATTCTGTACGCCGGGGTTCGTGTGCAGCATGGCCGCGGAGTACTACCGGCCTGGACGGGCTGCTGGTTGCGGCGATCACGAGCATGGGCCGAACGGGTTTGACCTGCATTCGTTGAGCGGGAATCTGTGTCGGTGTACGGGGTATCGGCCGATTCGCGATGCGGCTTATGCGCTGGGGGATCCGGCGGCTGGTGACGTGCTTGCCTCGCGCCGCGATGCGCCGCCGCCGGCCGCTGCGGTCACCGGGATGGTAAGTGGTGAGGGGGAGTTTGTTCGGCCGGCGTCTTTGAGTGATGCGCTCGGGTTGTTGGAGCGGGAGGGCGCTCAGGTCGTTGCTGGGTGCACCGATACTGGTGTTCAGGTCAACATTTTTGGGTCGCGGCCGCCGCTGGTGATTGCGGTCGATCGGTTGGATGAGTTGCGAGAGTTCAGTTTTGGGCCGAGTGAGGTTCGGCTGGGCGCGGCATTGACGTTGACCGAGATCGAGCGCCGGTTGGCTGGTCGCGTACCGCTGCTGACTGCGCTGCTTCCGCAGTTTGCGTCGCGGTTGATTCGCAATGGGGCGACGATCGGGGGCAATCTCGGGACCGGGTCCCCCATTGGCGACACTCCCCCGGCGTTACTCGCGCTGGATGCGTCCCTGGTGCTCGCATCCCGGCGTGGTGAGCGGGTTGTGCCGCTGGCTTCGTACTTCACGGGGTATCGGCAGTCGGTGAAGGCAGCTGACGAGCTGATCACGACGATCATCATTCCGTTGCCATTGGCGCCGATGACTGCGTTCCACAAGATCGCGAAGCGGCGGTTCGACGACATCTCGAGTGTGGCGATCGGGTACGCCGTTGAGGTCGTGGACGGCGTTGTCCGGGATGCGCGGATCGGGCTTGGTGGGGTTGCGGCGACGCCGTTGCGGGCGCGGGCGACTGAGACGGCGTTGATCGGGCAGCCGTGGACCGAGTCGACGGTGCGGACCGTCGCTGCGGTGATGGCGGCAGAGGGTACGCCGATGGACGATCACCGGGCGAGTTCGTCGTACCGGTCGGCGATGCTCGGGCAGTCGCTGCTGCGGTTCTATTTCGGAGGGCTGGACGCATGAGTTTGTTGTCGGAACGGCCTGCGGTGGCGGTGGTCGGCGTACCGATGCCGCATGAGAGTGCTGCGCTGCATGTGACCGGGAAGGCGTTGTATACCGACGACCTGGTGCAACGGACGCGTGACGTCCTGCATGCGTGGCCGGTGCAGTCGCCGCATGCGCATGCGCGGATCACTGCGCTACGGGTGAAGCCGGCGTACGACGTACCGGGCGTAGTGCGCGTGTTGACGTCGGATGACGTGCCGGGGGTGAACGATGCCGGGGTGAAGCATGACGAGCCGCTGTTCCCGGGCGAGGTGATGTTCCACGGACATGCGATCTGCTGGGTGTTGGCGGAGACGCTAGAGGCCGCGCGGCTTGGTGCGTTGGCGGTCGAGGTCTCGTATGAGCCGCTGCCCTCGCTGGTGACGGTCCACGAAGCGATTGCGGCCGGGAGCTTCCAGGGGGCAGAGCGGCATCTCGAGCGCGGGGATGTGTCGGCTGCGTTGGCTGGTGCGGCCCAGGTGTTCCGGGGCGAGTTTGAGTTTGCCGGGCAGGAGCATTTCTATCTGGAGACGCACTCAGCCTTGGCTTTGGTTGACGAGTATGGACAGATCTTTGTCCAGTCCAGTACACAGCACCCGTCGGAGACGCAGGAGATCGTTGCGCATGTGCTGGGGCTGGCCAGTCACTCGGTGACTGTGCAGTGCCTGCGAATGGGCGGTGGGTTCGGCGGTAAGGAGATGCAGCCGCATGGGTTCGCGGCGATCGCGGCGCTGGGCGCGTCGCTGACCGGGCGGCCGGTGCGGCTGCGGCTGAACCGGACGCAGGACATGACGATGTCGGGTAAACGGCACGGTTTCCACAGCTCATGGACGGTCGGTTTCGACGCCGACGGTCGGTTGGTTGCGCTGGATGCGACCTTGACCGCCGATGGCGGGTGGAGTCTCGACCTGTCCGAACCCGTACTGGCGCGGGCAATGTGCCACATCGACAACGCCTACGAGATCCCGCATGTGCGCGTGGACGGGCGAGTCGCCAAGACAAACAAGACCTCGCAGACCGCGTTCCGTGGCTTCGGCGGTCCGCAGGGGATGCTGATCATCGAGGACATCCTTGGCCGGTGCGCCCCACTACTCGGGTACGACGCTCTGGAGCTCCGCCGGCGGAATCTCTATCAGCCGGGCGACTCGACGCCGTACGCGCAACCGGTGCGGCACGCGGATCGGCTGGAGTCCTGCTGGAGTCAGGTGCTGTCCGGTGGCGAGGTGGCTGCTCGGCAGGCTGAGATCGCGGCATTCAACGTTGCGCATCAACATGTGAAACGTGGACTCGGGATGACTCCAGTCAAGTTCGGTATCTCGTTCAACCTGACTGCGTTCAACCAAGCAGGCGCATTGGTCCATGTGTATAAAGACGGATCAGTATTGATCAATCACGGTGGCACCGAGATGGGTCAAGGTCTGCACACCAAGATGATGCAGGTTGCCGCGACTGCACTCGGCGTGCCGCTTTCGCGCGTTCGGCTCGCTCCCACTCGCACGGACAAGGTGCCGAACACTTCGGCGACCGCCGCATCGGCCGGCGCCGATCTCAACGGCGCCGCGGTGAAGAACGCATGCGAGCAGATCCGCGAGCGGCTGGCCCAGGTCGCCGGTGGGCGACTCGGGATCAGCCCGTCGGACGTGCGGTTCGCGGATGGCGTCGTACGGGGGTTGTCTGGGGACGGGCTACCGTGGAACGAACTGGTCGCGGCCGCGTATATGCAGCGAGTCCAGCTGTGGGCGGCCGGCTTCTACCGGACCGAGGGTCTGCACTGGGATGCGAACGCGATGCGCGGCGAACCCTTCAAGTACTTCGCGTACGGCGTTGCCGCGTCGGAGGTGGAGGTCGACGGATTCACCGGGGCGTATCGGCTGCGCCGGGTCGACATCGTGCACGACGTCGGCGACAGCTTGAGTCCGCTGATCGACATCGGGCAGATCGAAGGTGGTTTCGTTCAGGGCGCCGGGTGGTTGACGCTCGAGGATCTGCGGTGGGACGAGAGCACCGGTGAGCGGCGTGGGCGGTTGGCTACGCAGGCTGCGAGTACGTACAAGCTGCCGAGCTTCTCGGAGATGCCTGAGGTGTTCAACGTGCGGCTGCTGGAGAAGGCGCATGAGGACGGGGTTGTCTACGGCTCCAAGGCTGTTGGGGAGCCGCCGCTGATGTTGGCGTTCTCGGTCCGCGAGGCGTTGCGTCATGCGGCCGCGGCCTTTGGGCCGGCCGGGCTCAGCGTTGATTTGCCGTCGCCGGCCACTCCCGAGGCCGTCTACTGGGCGATCGAACGTGCTCGGGGAGGCGTTTCATGGAGTGGCTGAAGGCGATCCAGACTCTGCGCGCCGGGCGGCGGGCCGGGGTGCTCGTCACCGTGACGGAAGTTCGCGGGCATGCGCCGCGGGCGGCCGGAGCGAAGATGGTCGTTGCCCTGGACAACGTGTGGTCAACGGTTGGCGGGGGCAACCTTGAGGCGCTGGCAATCGAGCGTTCACGGGAGATGATCGCTGCTGAGATCACCGCTCCTGAGGTGCTCACCGCTGCACTGTCGGACAAGGCGCCGTACCAGCATGGGGTTCAGTGTTGTGGAGGCGAGGTCACTTTGCTGCTCGAACCGTTGCCGGTGGTGCCGTCCGTGGCGATCTTCGGGGTCGGCCATGTGGGGCTTGAGCTGGCGCGAATTCTCGCGCGGCACGATATTGAGCTGCACCTGGTCGATTCGCGTTCGGAACAACTGACCGCGGGGCGACTCGCCGTACTGGATGATGCAATCGCTCAAGTCCATGTGCACAACGTGCCGGTGCTGCCTGAGTTGGTTGTTGGCGAACTGCCGCCGGGCACACACGCGGTGATCATGACGCACGACCACGCCGAGGACGCGGCCTTGTGTGATGCCGCGATTCGCAACGAACACCTGGCCACGATCGGGTTGATCGGCTCCCGCGCCAAGTGGGCCCGCTTCCAGCGCAAGCTCGCCGAGGACGGCAACTCCGCCGAGTCGATCGCCCGGATCACTACTCCGATCGGAGTCCCCAGCGTTACCGGCAAGGAGCCGGCCGTCATCGCAGTCAGCGTCGCAGCGTGGCTGCTCGAACTGTTCACCGCCGAGCGTCGCCCTGCGCCGGCTCATCGTGAGGCAAAGGCATGACGATCTTCCGTGGCACCTTCATCGACATCCCGGAGAACCCGTTCTCCGGCGGTGCCCTCCGCGTCGACACCGACGCCGGACTCCTGGTCTCCGACGGGGTGATTGTTGCTCGCGGCCCGTTCCTGGAGATCCGCCGGGCGCATCCCGCCGAGCCGGTGGTCGACCTGACGGGCGGCATCGTGCTGCCAGGGTTCGTTGACTCGCACGTGCACTTCCCGCAGATCCGCTCGGTCGGCGGTCTCGGGCTGCCGCTGCTTGAGTGGCTGGACAAGTACGCGCTGCCCGAGGAAGCCCGGATGGCTGACGCGTCCTATGCGACCGGGGTGGCTTCGGAGTTTGTACGCGGGTTGGCTGCGGCTGGTACGACGTCTGCGCTGGTGTTTGGCGCGCATTACTCCGATGCGATGGATGCGTTGTTCGGCGCCGCGTCTGAGGTCGGGCTGCGGATCACTAGTGGGCTGGTGCTTAGCGATCGACTGCTGCGACCCGACCTGCTCACCACGCCGGTGCGTGCTTATGCCGAATCGCTTGCTTTGGCGAACCGCTGGCATGGGGTTGGGCGCAACCGGTACGCCGTGACTCCGCGGTTCTCGTTGTCGTGCACCGATGAGTTGCTGGCCACTTGCCATGAGCTGATGGAGGCTGTTCCGGGCGCGCTCTTCACGTCGCATGTGAACGAGAACGAGGCCGAGATCGCGACTGTCGCCGACTTGTTCGGTGGGGCGGACTACGTGACGACGTACGACCGGCACAACCTGGTTGACCGCCGTACCGTCCTTGCTCACAACGTCCACCCGACGGACGTGGAGTTGAAGCTGTTGGGGGTCAGCGGGGCATCGGTCGCACACTGTCCGACGAGCAACGCGGCGCTCGGCAGCGGTCTGTTCCCCCTGCACCGGCACCTCCAGCACGGCGTCCGCGTCGCGCTTGGCTCAGACGTCGGTGCGGGTGCCGGCTTCTCGCTCCTGAAGGAGGGGCTGCAGGCCTACTTCTGCCAACAACTCCTCGCCGACCAAGGCCGCCCCCTCACCGCCGCCCACCTCCTCTACCTGGCAACCACCGCCGGCGCTGAAGCCCTCAACCTCCCCGAGGTCGGCCACCTGAGCCCCGGCCAAGCCTTCGACGCCCAACTGATCCGCCCCGCCGAGGGCTCCCCCCTCGCGGTCGGCATCAGCCACGCCGAAGACCACGACGAAGCGGTGGCCCGAATTTTCACGCTAGGCACCACCACCGACGTACAAGCCGTCTGGATCAACGGCACGCTACTCACCCCCTGAGGGCGGACCGCCAACACTCACCAAGGTGGCGCCCGGGGCTTCGGGGCGGCGCGATTGAGCGTGAGGACGGCGGTACTAAGTGGTGCTGATGAGTGGGGGCGGTCCGGCCGACTCTCGAGCCGGCGGGCGGACCTGCATCACCGTCCAACCCTCCGCCCGCCCCGCTGTGGCGCACTCCCTGAGCGTGAACCGCCCGAACCGCAGAAGGTTAGACGGTGGTGGCGGTCCGCTCCACACCCGCACTCGCCAACCAGCACCCCGCACCACACCCCGCGACTGAACCCAACCGCGGAGAAGCCGCGGGCCGCGGTGGGTTCAGTCGCGCCGGCCATTGCGCACACCGAGTGGAAGGACCGTGTCGCCGGAAACCCCTTACCAGCAACACACTCCGCACACTCGCCGACCACCTCACCACACTCGCACGGTGGCTTCAGTCGCGACGGGCACGGTGGGTTCTGTCGCGGCGGCGGGCATGCGCGCATCGAGTGGAGGCACCGTGTCGTCGGCAATCGGTTGCCGACGACACAGTCCGCACACTCGCGAACCAGCTCAGCACACTCGCACGGTGGGTTCACTCGCGGGTGCGGTGGGTTCAGTCGCGCGGCACCTAGGTTCAGCCGCGGGGTTCGATGGTGGGGAAGGCTGGACGGGACGGGCGGACCGCTGGCACTGAGTAACCCGGGTTTCGGCGCATCGGCGCGGCGGGGGTGAGCGTGGAGGGGCGGTACTTAGTAGTACTGATGAGTGGGGGCGGTGCGCTTAGAGGAGGGCGCGTTGGGTTTTGGCGACTTGGGTGGCGAGGGAGGCCTGGTCGAGGGTGAGGAGGGTGTTTTGTTCTACGACTGGGCGGCCGTTGACCAGGAGGAGTGCTAGGGGTGGCGGCGTCGAGAGGACTAGGGCGGCGACCGGGTCGGGGATACCGCTGTGTTGGAGGGTGTTGAGGTTCCACATCGCCAGGTCGGCTAGCTTGCCGGGTTCCAGGGAGCCGATTTCGTCGAGGCGGCCTAGGCATGCGGCGCCGCCTCGGGTGGCCATTTCCAAAGAAGCGCGGACAGCTAGGGATTGAGGGCCGCTGCGGGCTCGGGCGAGCAGCAGCGCGTTGCGGAGTTCTTCGACGAGGCTGCCGGCTTCGTTGCTGGCGGCACCATCTACGCCTAGGCCGACAGGGGCGCCGGCGGCGCGGAGGTCGGCGGTTCGGGCGATGCCGGCGCCCAGGCGCGCGTTGGACGAAGGGCAGTGGGCGATACCGGTTCCGGTTGCGCCTAGTTGTTTGATCTCGGCGTCATCGAAGTGGATGCCGTGCGCGAACCACACGTCAGGGCCGGTCCAGCCGAGGTCGGCGGCATACTCGAGCGGCGTGCAGCCGTGCGTCTCCAGACACCACGCGGTTTCGTCGGTGGTCTCGGCAAGGTGCGTGTGGAGGCGGACACCCTTACGACGAGCCAGTACGGCGGACTCTCGCATCAGCTCGCCGCTGACGCTGAACGGGGAGCACGGGGCAACGCCAATCTGCAGCATCGAGCCGGCCGACGGATCGTGCCACCGGTCGATCGCCGACGAGGTCGCGGCCAGGATCTCGTCGCGGTCCTCGACGACCGAGTCCGGCGGCAACCCACCGTCCTTCTGGCCGCGGTCCATCGAGCCGCGGGTGGCGTGGAAGCGCAGCCCGACCTCGGCCGCGGCAGCAATCGTGGCGGCCAGCACGTCCCCACCGCCACGGGGAAAGACGTAGTGGTGGTCAGCCGCCGTCGTGCAGCCGGTCAACGCCAACTGCGCCAACGCGCCTTGTGCGGCGACATGGACAGACTCCGCCGTGATCCGCGACCACACCGGATACAGCGTCTGCAACCACCCGAACAACGTCGCATCCACGGCAAGCCCGCGCGTCACCCACTGATACAGATGCTGATGCGTGTTCACGAATCCTGGTGTCACGAGACATCCCGACCCGTCGATCACACGGGCAGCCCCAACCACCGAAGAACGCCCAGGGCCGACAGCAACGATCTGATTGCCCTTGACAACCACATGCCCGACAAACTCGCGCCGCCCTGGATCGAGGGTCGCGACATAGGCGCCCTCGATCACCAGATCAGGCATGATCAGCAGAAACCCGGTACGGCGTGCCACGCGCTCCCGGCGTCACTCGCCTCATCGCGCACGACCGTCGCCTCGATCAACCCGTACGGCCGATCCGCGGCAATGAACACCTCGCCCGGATTCTCGACCTCGAACGGACTGAGATCGACCAGGAAGTGATGCTTGTTCGGCGCCGAGAACTTGATCTCGGCGACCTCCGGGTGCTCATTCAGCACCGCTTCGCCCATCCCGTACAGCGTTTGCTGCAAGGCCAAACTGTGGATCGTCGCAAACTGGGCCAACAGCAACTGCTTGATCGCGTCGTACGACTTGTCCCAGTCGACCTCGACACCCTCATAGCGCCAGCGGGCCACCAGCGAGGTCGCGAGAATGCGGTCGTTCGTCTCCGGCAGCGTCGTGTACTTGTCCTTCAGAAACCCGTGAAACTCCGACCCCGTCGACTTCAGCACGATCAGGTCGCTGATCCCGGAGACGACATATGCCCGGCGATCAGAACCGCGGCCCTCGACGTTGACGATCGTGTTCCGCACGCCGCTCCCGCCCCGCACGAAAGCATGGTCATGCTCGACCCCGTCGACCGAGATCCGTTCCCACGCATACTCTTCGACCGAAACCCGCGCGCCGGATGCCGCCGGCGATGCCTCAAGGAAGTGCGCGCCGAGCGTCAACGCGTAGTCTTCAAGAGCGCCGATCCCCTTCTCCTTGGCAAAGGCGAAGGCGGTGTTCTTCTGCGTATCCGTCGGCAGTACGTCGCTCTGGTCGCCGTCGGTGTGCGCGGCCGCGAAGTCCCCGCGGAGCGCGGTCGACACGTTCAAGTCGCGAATCTGATGCCGGGGCGTGTCGCGGTAAATGCGCACCACGCGGCTCTCGGCTTTGCCGTACTGGTTGGATCCCAGGCGGATGGGCATTCCGGTCAGCTCCCTCGGTAGGTGGAAAACGCGAACGGGCTGAGCAGCAACGGAACGTGATAGTGCCGCTCGTCGGCGACCGTGAAGGTCACAGAGACCTCCGGAAAGAACAACTCTTGACCAGTCGACTCCGCATAAGCAGCGGTGTCGAACCAGAGCCGATAGGTGCCACCAGCAAGCTCCGGCGCCAACGCACTGATCCGGCCGTCGTCGTCTGTCACACCGGTCGCCAGTACGACGTCGCCCTGATAAAGCCGAACCGGTACGGCGACAGCCGGCCGCCCGAGCGCGGTGTCGAGCACATGGGTCGAAAGCGAACTCATCCAATCACCAATTTCGCCAGTCGGAGCAAGGCAATCTTCCGCAACTCCTCATGCACAACAGCCGCCTCGGTGACGTCATCGTGAGCAAGCCGATCCTGCAACGAGGAAAGCATCTCGGCGGCAGACAATCCCGTTGCACAGATCAGGAAGACCCGGCCAAACCGGTCCTCATACGAACGGTTGCCCTCAGCAAGCGCCGAGCGAACCGCAGGATCGTCACCGACACCGGCCTGCTCCTTGCGGGACCAGCCGGCCTCAACACTCACACCCTGCGGCCGGTCGCCGATCCGCGGATGCGCTTGGAGAGCACGATCAACCTCACCATCGTCAAGCTCGCGCGCCAACCGATCCGCAACCGCGGTCAGGGCGGCGCGGTCGCCGTACGGGCGGTTGGCAAGGATCCCGTCGACCCAACGGGGCACGTCGCAGCAGCTCGCCAGCTCCGGCCGCAGCCGGTCGGCGGGCGTGGCATTGAACTCGACCAGATCCATGACGAGAGCGTGCCATCTCACCCGACCCACCGTCAACAGTTTGTTGAATTTAGCGTGAGCGGTTCAGATAGTTGTAGACGGTGAAGCGGGTGACACCGAGCGCTTCGGCGACGATCTCGGCCGATTTGCGGTACTCAAAAGCACCCCGCGCCTCCAGCAACAGCACGGCCTGCTGCTTGTCGGTCCGCGACAACGAGCTGAGCGGTCCACCGAGCTCAGCCGCAACCTCGGCCAACAAACCCTGTACGCCGTCAACTGGCTTCGGCGTCAGGCGGACAGCGGCAACCGGTTTCCCCTTCCACAGCAGGGGGATATCGTCAGCGCCAGCCTCATCAGGCGAGACGAGTTCGGCGTTCAGCCGCTCGATCAGCGGAGCGATCGCCGCAACCAACGGGTGTTCAGCCATCGCGTCGTACCTGCAGCGTCACCTGGCTCGCACCCCCGCCGAAGGCCGCCTCAAGTACAGCTGGAAGCGCGGTGAGCACGTCCTGCTGCTCACCGCGAACCTGCGTACCCAACGGGCCGAACTCGCAGTCGAGCCCGGCCTCCTCCGCAGCCCGCAACGCTTCAGTCGCGTGCGCGGGCGGCGAGCCCTCGACATCGAAGGGCTCAGTGGTGAACTCGGCAACCAGTCGCATACCGCGAGGTTATGGTCGGCGAGCCAATTTGGCGAGCTCCGGCAACTCGACGCCAATGGCGGCATCGATCTCGGCAGCATCAATGGCTCCACAATCGAGGCCGCGCAGCACAAACCCGGCAAGCGCCACCGCGGTGGCCGGTTCATCAAGGTAGCCCGACGAGCCGTCACCCAAGTAGGCGCGCAATCTGACCGCGGCCTGCTCGAATCCTTCGCGGTAGAACAGGTACGTCGCGAGGAAGCGCGTCGGAAGCTGGGCCGGATGCATGTCCCAGCCCTGATAGATGCCTCGGGCAAGCGAACGTCGTACCAGCCGGAAGTGCAACTCCCACGCCGCCTGAGCCCCAGAGCCGACCGGCAACACGTTGGTCGAGCCGTCCGAAACGAACACGCCGGTCCCGGCCGCGGCCAGCTGCATCACGTCTTTGGCGTGATCGGCGACCGGATGCTCCATGCTCTGGTACGCCGCCGCGACGCCGAGCGAGGCGCTGTAGTCGTAAGTCCCGTAGTGCAGCCCGGTGACGCGAGCCCCGCCGGCCTTGAGCATCCGCGCGATCAGCGCAGTCCCGTCCGCGCCGAGAATCGCCTGCGGCGTCTCGACCTGGATCTCGAACTTCAACTCTGGAATGCCGTACGCACTTTCCAGCGTCTCCAGCACATACACGAACGCCGAGACCTGCTCGACCGACGTCACCTTCGGCAGCGTGACCACAAACCCTTCGCGCACACCGCCTTCGCGCACGAACAGGTCGAGCGTCCGAATCGCCCGGCGCCGGGTCGGCGCCTCCAACGACTTCACGCGCAACCCGTAGTACGGCGTCTGCGGCACAACCCGAGCCGCCGCCACGACGGCCGCATCCTCCTCCGCATCAGGCCGGTTCCCGTAGCCATCCTCGAAGTCGATCCGCAGGTCCTCGATCGGCTCTCGCTCGAGCTTGGCCGCCATCCGCCGGTAAACCTCAGCAGAAACCCCCAGTACGGCGGCCAAGTCGTGGCCGGCGAGCGCCGTACGGGCCTGTGTTCCCCAGTCGGCGACCGTGTGATCGTCGTACCGATCAGCCGGAACATAGACGGTGTGGACCGGTTGCCGCAGCCCGCGATCCCCCGGATAGTCGGCCGCGAGGGCGGCATCGGCCGCTTCCAGCCGCCGGTCAAGTTCGGCACCAAGCTCATCCAGCCCCATGGGCTCGCCTCCTTCGTTTTCCGTATTGCGGAGACTAATATCTACTCTGCGGATTCGAAAGGGTGGCGATGATGGGTGAGACCGGCGGCAAGGCCCGGACCGGGAGCGTGCAGTCGATCGAGCGCGCCTTCGGTCTGCTCGAGACGATGGCCGACGCCGGCGGGATGATGGGGCTGTCCCAGCTCGCTACCGCCTCCGGCCTACCGCTGCCGACGATCCACCGGCTGGTGCGGACTCTGGTCGACCTCGGTTATGTGCGCCAGGAGCCGTCGCGGCAGTACATCCTGGGCCCGAAGCTGATCCGCCTCGGCGAGAGCTCGTCGACGATGCTCAGCGTGTTTGCCCGGCCGCATCTGGCGCGACTGGTGGACGAGCTCGGCGAGTCGGCCAACATGGCGATGCTCGACGGCGATCAGATCGTCTACCTGGCTCAGGTTCCGTCGCGGCACTCGATGCGGATGTTCACCGAGGTCGGCCGCCGCGTCCTGCCTCACTGCACCGCCGTCGGCAAGGCGATCCTCGCGCAGTACCCCGAAACGGCGGTCCGCGAGCTGCTCGCCCGGACCGGCATGCCGCAGCACACCGAGAATACGATCAGCACGCCGGACGCTTTCGCCGTACAGCTTCATCAAGCAGCCCAGGCCGGCTATGCCACCGACGAAGGCGAGCAGGAGCTGGGCGTTCGCTGCGTGGCCGTCGCCGTCCACGACGCCCCAACTCCCCTGGCGATCTCGGTCTCCGGTCCCGCTCCACGGATGACCGAAGCCCTCGTCGAGCGTGCCGTTCCCCTGCTCACCCAAGCCGCCAAGGCGCTCTCGGACGACTTGCGCTGAGCTCAAAACGGCGTCAGGCCTGCTCGCGCTCCTCGTTGATGCGGAGGGCTTCGGCGAGTTGGTCTTCGAGAATGATGATCCGGCACGCGGCCTCGAGGGCGGTGCCACTGTCAACGAGCTCGCGGGCGCGGGCGGCCAGGCGGAGCTGGTAACGGGAATAGCGGCGATGGCCGCCGTCGGAGCGTTGCGGCGTGATGAGCTTCGCTTCGTCGAGACTGCGCAGGAATCCCGGCGTGGTGCCCAGCATCTCCGCGGCCCGGCCCATGGTGTAGGCGGGATAGTCGTCGTCGTCGAAGTGCTGGCTAGGGCTCATCACGGTCTCCGTGTTCAGTTTTGAGTGCATCGCACCTCCGCGTTGATGGGCCCCGGTGCGGTTGCACCGGGGCCCAAGGGTTATGGATTGTCACCATCTATCACTGACTGCGTAACCGAAGACCACCTTCTTTCGATGGAACTACGGCGCCTGTCCGGCGAAGTGCTGGCACTGACAGGCGTTCTGACGGTGCGTAAATCCCCTTCCCAACTGGTGAAACAACTACGGCAACTTCACTTGCACCTTGCGTCCGTCAAGCCGGGAACCCACTTCGACCGCTGGCTCACCAACTCTGACCGGACCCTGGCGCGAAACCCGAGCCCTTCCACTGATCGGCCCGGCGGAATCCGCCGTCGTACGTGATAAAGAAAATCTTGGACAGATCAGTAGCTGTCCGCTTCAGCTTCGTTCTCTTCCTCTGTCAACACGAGGAACATTACCCACCCTTCGCGACAATGTCTATTCCCGTCAACAGAGATTTTCTGAGCCGCTTGACCTGGAGCGCACTCCAGGAGGAACGCTGCTCGTCATGAGTGAACTGAACCTTGCGTTGGGTGCGATGGAGTTCGGGACGAGGATCGACGAGAAGACCTCGTTCGCCTTGCTCGACCAGTACGTCGCGGAGGGCGGCGAGTGGATCGACACGGCGAACTGTTATGCGTTCTGGCAGTCGGAGACTGGGTTCGGCGGACAGAGCGAGGAGTTGCTCGGACGGTGGTTGGCGCGCCGGCCTGGCGTCCGGGAGAAGGTGCGGATCGCCACCAAGGTCGGCTGGGAACCCACTGTCGCCGGAGGTTTTCCGGAGCAGACGGAAGGGCTCGGTTCGGCCGCCATTGATGCAGCCGTCGAGATATCGCTCGGGCGACTCGGGATCGACCACATCGACCTGTACTGGGCGCACCGCGACGACCGGAACACACCCCTGGACGAGACCATCGGAGCCTTTGGTCGGCATCACGCGGCCGGCACGCTCGGCCAGGTCGGGTTGTCGAACTGGGCCATCTGGAGAGTCGAGCGGGCTCGAGGACTCGCAGCAGAGCTCGGCGTAGTCGAGCCGACCGCCTTGCAACTGCGCTACTCCTACCTGCAGCCGCGACCGTTCGTCCGCGGCCACATCCACAACCACCGATTCGGATGGGTCTCCGACGAGGTCCTCGATTATGTGGAGAACCAGGAGCAGTGGGACCTCTGGGCCTACAGCCCCTTGATGACCGGCGCCTACGAGCGTGACGACCGCCCGATCGAGGAGGCCTTCGAGCACCCGGGCACAACCCGTCGGCTGGAAGCACTCGACAAGGTCGCTGCGGAGCTCGGCGTCAGCCGCAGCAGCGTCGTCGTGGCCTGGCTGTGTGGCGGGACGCCGTCGGTCCGCCCGATCATCGGCGCCAGCAAGCCCGCGCAGCTCACGGCCGCCATCGCCGGCGCCCGCCTTGAGTTGACGACAGACCTGTACGCCGAGCTCGACCGCCCCTGGTAGTCAGGACTTGGCGGCGTAGTACGCGATCTTGTCGTCCAGAACGCCCAGCGCTGCATCCATCCGCGCCATGTGTTCGACCAACGCAACCCGGCGCTCGCGCAGAAACTCCACGCGCGACGCCGGGTCGCCGGTCGTCCGCAGCAGCGCCGTGAACCGCTGCACCTCAGCAATCCCCAACCCGGCGTCACGCAGACACGTCACCACGCCGATCCAAGCCAGGTCCCCTTCGCTGAAGACGCGACGCCCACCGGCCAACCGCTCGATCGGACCAATCAGCTCCTCGCGCTCGTAGTACCGCAAGGTGTCCAGGCTCAGGCCTGTCAGGTCCGCAGCCTCACCGGGCGAATATTGGGGGCTCATGCGCGGAAGTGGTTGGCGACGTTGCGGACAGACTTGGCGACGTTGCCGCGATGCCCTTGGGGCAGGCCGATCACACGGAGGGCCGCGGGGATCTTCGCCGTACCGAGGTCGAAGGTTTCGCGGACGCTGGTGCGGCCGGGGCCGGCTGGCTCGAGCTCCCAGCGCCAGCGGTGGCCGAAGAAGTGGCACCAGGCAATCAAGCGGTCCGGCTCGAACTCGACCACGCGCGAGGTGACGCGGTACGGCAACTTGATCCGCATCTCCATGCCGAACCGGGAGCCGGGCGCGAGGAGCTCCGGGCCCTTGATCGCACCGCGGACAGTGTGGTCGCCGCTGATCACGGCATGGTTCGCCGGGCGGCGCAGGAAGTCGAACACCGCGGAGGGGTCCGCGTCGACCACTGTCGTCGCAGACACCCGGTCGGCGGTCAGCTCGACCGTCACGTCGTCAGCCATCGATTTCCTCCTGGTTGGTCACGTGAGGGTACCGGCACACCACTGTGAATAGCGGTCCGCACCGAATCCTTCCTAGGATGTCCGGATGGACCCTGGCTATCTCGTTGCCGGTCGCTACCGCCTCGAGGAAGAACTCGGTCAAGGCGGTATGGGCGCGGTCTGGCGTGCCGTGGATCTGGAGCTGGGCCGCGAGGTCGCGCTGAAGCGTGCCTTCGGTGGCAGCGTCCGCCGCGAGGCCAAGGTCGGCGCCGGGTTGATGCACCCCAACGTCGTGGTGGTCTTCGACGCCGTCACCGACGGGGACGCGCAGTGGCTCGTGACCGAGTACGTGCACGCGACCAGCCTGGATCGGATCATCGAAACCGAGGGTCCGCTCTCCGAAGAGCGAGCGCTCAAGATCGGCGGCCAACTGGCCGCGGCACTCGCCGCGATCCACGAGCGCGGCATCGTGCACCGCGACATCAAGCCGGCCAACGTCCTGGTCACCTCCGACGACGTCGCCAAACTCACCGATCTCGGAATCGCTCGCTGGACCGAGATCACCCAGAGCGGCGGCGCGCAGCTCACCGGCACACTCGGCTACGTCGCGCCCGAGGTCGCGAACGGTGGCGAGGCCACGGCGGCCTCCGACATGTTTGCCTTGGGCGCCACTCTGTACGCCGCTGTCGAGGGGCACTCGCCATGGGGTGACGGCGCGGACGGGCCGTTCTCGCAAATCCAGCGAGCAGGCAAGGGCACGCCGATTCCGCATCAGCGGGCCAAGGAGATCGCGCCGCTGCTGGAATCCCTGATGGAGCGGGATCCGGCGCGTCGGCCGACTGCGGCTGAGCTGACCCAGCATGGCGATATTCCACGCCTGCAAGGGATTCGGCGACGGAAGCGACTGCGGGTACGGCGAAGTGCGGTCGTGGCTGGGGTCGCCGTACTGGTGGCGGGTGCTGTGCTGGCGACGTGGTCGCTGCTGCCCGACCGGTCGGTCCCGGAGGCCTCGAAGCCGCAGGTGATCGGGCTCGGTTCTGATCCAGCTGCCCTCGACCCCTGCGCGTTCATTTCCGTCAACGCAATGCTGCCCTATGGGACGCCCTTCATCGACCCCGAAGTGATGAACTTCAACGGCTGTGTGGTCACGACGGAGCTCGGAGACGGCAGCGGGCAGGTGCAGGTCCGGCTCGAACTTGCCAACCGGGACCCTTATCCGTCCCGGGAGATCGTCGAGGGCCAGATGGGCGAGATGGAACGTCCCGAGGTCAAGGACCGCGAGTGCCCGCGCATTGTCTCGCTGCCCGACACGCACCGGCTCATCGCTACCGGGCACAACAATGATCGGGCCGAGAAAGCCCCGATCTGCCTCTACGCGGAGGCAGTGCTGAATGCCGCGATTGCGATGATCAACAAGGGCCAACTACCCCTGAGAACATGGAAGTGGCCGGCGAAATCATTGGCCACGGTCGACGCCTGCAGCCTGCTCGACGCCGCCGCAGTCACCAAGGCACTCGGCGCTCCCGACGATCAGCCCCGGCGGGAGTTCGGCGGCTGGGAGTGCGCCTGGGAGGGCCAGGGCAACAAGAACGAGATCAACGTGAGCTACTCCCGTGAGTGGCCGATCAAGACCGACGAGGATTTGGCCGGCACCATCACCACGATCGGCGGCCGGACCGCAGCTGTCCTCCCGGAGTCCGACAACAAGGCTGTGTGCAAGATCGAGCTGGCCCACCGCCAGTACAAACCCAGACTGCCGCCACTGAGCGGCACCCCGCCGCTGCGCGATGAGGTGGTCAACATCCAATTGATCGATCGCGCCGCGACCAGCTCGGCCGCCACCTGCGCACGGGCCCGGGACGCCGCCGAAACCATCGTCGGTTCACTGGCGAAGATCAGCTGAGATGGAACCGGTCAAGTTCAACCAGGTCCGGAGCTTGCGGCACTTCCCCACTGAGCCGCAGCCGGGGGCGTTGAGCGTGCTCACGGTCAGCGAAAATCTCGTCGTACCGCCTGGTCCTGATGCCGAGCTCAGTTTTGGGCGGAACCGGCTTGCGGTCGACCTGTGCGTCGGGGAGAACGACGTACGGATCAGTCGGTTGCACGGGACGATCACTTATCGCGATGGGCATTGGTGGCTTCGCAATCACGGCCGGCTGCCGATTCGGGTGTCGACCGGCGTGCTGCTGCACACGGGGAGCGAGCCGCTCCCTCTCGCCAATGGGTACACGACGATCTTCTTGCGCGGCAATCGTCAGCGTGAGCACCTGCTGGAGGTGCTGATCTCGGATGGCGAAGATCGCGCGGCGCAACCGCGGCCCAACCAGTTGACGTTGCCTCCGAAGCGCTGGCGGCTTACTCCTGAGGAACACCTGACGCTGACTGTGCTTGCTCAGCGCTACCTGGCCTACGATCTGCAGCCGCTCCCGCTGACCAGGTCACAGGCCGCGGCTGAGCTCGCTGAACTGCGTCCCCAGGAGACCTGGACTGCGAAGCGCGTCGAGCACATCGTGTCGCGGTTGCGGCAACGGTTGTCCGACGCCGGTGTCTCCGGTCTGCGGCGCGATGAAGTCGGTGAACCGGTCGGTCTGACGCTCACGGTCAACCTGATCTGGGAGCTCGTCCAATCGACCACTCTTGTCCCGATGGATCTCGAGTGGCTTGAGCTGGCCGGACAAGACCCGACCGACTGATCAGCTCCGCCAGTCCAGCAGCCATCCACGTTCGGCTGCCTTCACCCCGGCCTGGAAGCGGCTGCGTGCGCCGAGCCGGTTCATCAGGTGCGCCACCATTCGGCGGATCGTCCGCACCGAAACGCCCAGCTTCGCGGCAACATGCTCGTCGGTCATCCCCAGCGTCATCAGCCGAAGCACCTCCCGCTCCCGCGGAGACAACTCCGCCGTCACCGGCACCTCGCTGTCAGCCATCGGCACCGCACTCGGCCACAGCCGCTCGAAGAACCCGGTCGCGGCCGCAACCACACTGTTCAACCTCAGTACGGCGACATTGCCGTCGGGGCCATCAGTCGGCAGTACGGCGATCGCACGGTCGATGACGAGCGCATTCAGCTCCACCACCGGCACCGTCCGAATCGCGGCCCCGGCCATCGTCATCGCCGTCAAATGCCGGCACATGCTTGGCGCCGTACGGGCAGTGTCCGGGTAGATCGCCCGATACCGCACCGTCGGACGAACATCGCGCAACCCGAACGCCGGCCCCGCCGACGTCAGCGTGTTCATCGCAAGTACTTCTTCCCGGGCGTCCGCCAACAGCGCGGCAATCCCGTGCCGCGCGGGCAAACCTGGCCGATTCAGCGTGGTGACCGTCATACCCACTGTTCTACCGACACCCCCCGGGGACCGGTCCCCAGATCGGATCGCCGATCCCTCCCCAGGCACGAACAACTGCAGGT
>NZ_SMKX01000093.1 GCF_004349055.1 Kribbella antibiotica | reverse complement strand
GATCTGTAGTGGGCGGGGCTGGGGCGTCTTGCCTGTCGATTCCGGTGTCGATTCCGGTGTCGATTCCGGTGCATACGCTCCCAACCGCTGCCGGTGCTGGCGAAAGTCGCGTGGGGGCGGGTTAGCGCGCTTTGTGGACCGCCAAGGCCACCAGCTGCCCATCTCGTTCCACAAAGGCAGACCCGCGCACCGGATACGCGCACTTTGAGAACCCCTCAACCGTTTCAACACGCTCTGCGTGGTTGGTGGGTACTCAAAGATGCGCGACGTGCTCAAAGGTGCGCGGCTGGCCGGTCCGGTGGCTGGGGGTGGATGGCGAGGTCGGCGATCGCGCCTTCGCTGCTTGGGGTTGACGGACTGTGGCTGGCGGGAGAAAAGCGCGACGTCCGGAACGGCGGCCGTGTAATTCGCCAGCTGGGGCTGGGCGGTGGAGTGCAGACCAGCAGTGGGTGATCGGGGCTGAGGTTGGCGTCGGGGCTGGGGAGTTCTGCCTGTCGATTCCGGTTCATTGCGCTCCCCAGCCGCGGCCATCGCTGGCGAAAGCCGCGTTGGGGCGGGTTAGCGCGCTTTGTGGATCGCCAAGGCCACCAGCTGCCCATCTCGTTCCACAAAGGCAGACCCGCGCACCGGATACGCGCACTATCCCGCGCTTTGTGCACGCCCCTCATCTTTGGGAACGCACCAACCATCCGTGCCCCGAAAAAGCGGTCGGTGGCTGCCCAAAGATCCACGCCGCGCCCAAAGAGCAGCCGACCCACCTTTGTGCCCGAGCACGATCCGGCTATCTGCTACCTTGAATGAACGTTCATTCGGAGGAGGAGTGAGAGATGGCTTGGACCGCAACCGACATCCCTGACCAGCACGGCCGTACGGCGGTCGTCACGGGCGCCAATGGCGGGCTCGGCCTGGTGACGGCCAAAGCCCTCGCGGCGAAGGGCGCTCACGTGGTCATGGCCGTGCGCAACCAGCAGAAGGCCGCGGCAGCCGTCGACGAGATCCGGGCAGCGGTCCCGGACGCCTCGCTCAAACTGGTCGCGCTCGACCTGTCCACACAGGCTTCGGTACACGAAGCAGCCAAGGAGATCCTGGCCGCGCACAACACCATCGACCTGCTGATCAACAACGCGGGCGTGATGGCGATCTCCGAGGCGCGCACCGTCGACGGTTTCGAGATGCAGTTCGGCGTCGACCACCTCGGCCACTGGACCTTGACCGGCCTCCTCCTGCCAGCACTCCTGCGCACCGACGGGTCCCGTGTGGTGACGGTGACCAGCACGGCGCATCACATGGGTAAGCCGGTCGACGTGAACAACCCGCATCTGGACGGCCGCTACGGAGCCTGGCGCGCGTATGGGCAAGCGAAGCTCGCCAACTTCCACTTCGGCCTCGGGCTGGACCGCCAGCTCAAGCAAGCAGGAGCCCGTACGGCGAGCCTCATCGCGCACCCCGGCTTGTCGGACACCGACCTGCAGTCGGTCAGCGTGGCCGGCTCGGGCGGTGGCTTCAGCCAACGGATCGCCCACGCAGCGACCCGACGGACCGGCATGTCTGCCGACGACGGCGCGCTACCGCAGTTGCGCGCGGCAACGGATCCGGCAGCCAAGGGCGGCGAGTTCTACGGCCCGCTCTTCGTGAACAACGGCCGACCAGTCCGCAAGCCGATCCTGCGCCAGTTCGGGATGGACCAGGCCATCGCTAAGCTCTGGAGCGTGTCCGAGCGAGAGACCGGCGTAGCGATCGCCACCAATGGCCACTGACCGAGCGGTCGCCGTACGGACGGCTCTGCGTACTCTCGTGGCCCGCAACGGGTTTCACGGCGCTTCGATGAGCGCGGTCGCGCGCGAGGCCGGCGTCGCGACCGGTACGGCGTACACGTACTACGCGTCCAAGGACGACGTGGTGCTGGCCGCCTACACGGAGACGAAGGCGGAGCTCGGCGAAGCGGCGGTGGCCAAGCTGGACGAAGCCCTTCCGCCCGAGCAGCGGTTCCGCGCGCTCTGGCTCGCCTGCTATCGACACCTGAAGGCGAACCCGACGCACGCCCAATTCCTCTTGCAGGTCGAGCACTCGCCGTACCGGGGGCCTGCGCACGAGGCCGCGCTCAGCAACCCTGACGACCCGTTCCTGGCCCAGGTGACCCAGCCGGACATCGCTGCGCGGCTGCGCCCGTTCCCGGTCGATGTGCTGTACGAGCTCGCGCTCAGCCCGGCCATCCGCCTCGCAGCCAACGGCATCGAGCTGACACAGTCCCAGCTCGATGAGATCGCCGACGCCTGCTGGCGAGCGGTCAGCTGACAGTGACGTCCAGTACGCCGATCACCTTTTCCAGGCGAGCGGCGACTCGGCCGGCGTCGAAGCCGTTGCCGGCGACAACGATCCGCAGGGTGCTCGCCTCGAGGCAGAGCGAGAGGTGGCGGACGTCGTACGGGTTGAGCAGTACGGCGATGCGCGCGAACATGCCGACGGTCTCGACGATGTCTGCGGTGAAGACAGTCATGACCGGGGCGGCGACCGCGGCCGGAGCATCGAGGACGGTGGTCATCGGGCTACCTCCTTGTGACGCAGGAGGCCGTAGGTGAAGCCGTCGACGAGGGCCTCCCAGGATGCCTCGACGATGTTGTGGCCGACGCCGACCGTGACCCACGAGCCTTCGCCGTCCGCGGTCTGGATCAGGACTCTGATCACCGCGTCCGTGCCGTGGCCCTGGTCGAGGATTCGGACCTTGTAGTCGACCAGCTCGAACTTGTTCACCACCGGGTAGGCCCGCTCGATCGCGGTCCGCAGCGCGTGGTCGAGGGCGTTCACCGGGCCGTTTCCTTCACCGGTGACGATCTCGCGCTCTCCCCCGGCGACCAGCTTCACCGTCGACTCCGAGACCGCCTCACCGTCGGCGCGGGACTCGGTGATGACTCGCCAGGACTCGACATCGAAGAACGACGCACGCTCGCCGGCGACCTCTTCGGTCAGCAGCAGCGAGAACGACGCGTCCGCGGCCTCGAACGTGTAGCCGCGGGCCTCCATCTCCTTGACCCGGTCGGCGACCCGGCTGACCAGCTCGCGGTCGTTGCCGAGGTCGAAGCCGAGCTCGCGGCCCTTCAACTCGATGCTCGCCCGGCCCGCCATCTCCGAGACGAGCATCCGCATGTCATTGCCGACCAGGCTCGGATCCGTGTGCTGGTAGAGATCCGGGTCGACCTTGATCGCGCTGGCGTGCAGCCCTGCCTTGTGGGCAAAGGCGGACAGGCCGACGTACGGCTGCCGGGCCGACGGCGGCACATTCGTCACTTCGGCGATCGCGTGCGCGATCCGGAACGAGTCGGCCAGGTTGCCGGCCGGCAGGAGTTCCATCCCGCGCTTGAGTTCGAGGTTGGCCACGACGGCCAGCAGGTCGGCGTTCCCGGTGCGTTCGCCGTACCCGTTGATCGTGCCCTGGACGTGCGTGACGCCGGCCTCGACGGCGGCGATCGAGTTCGCCACCGCGCAACCGCCGTCGTTGTGGGCGTGGATCCCGAGCCGGGCGCCTGTGTTCTCCAGTACGTCGCGGACGATGTCCTGCAGCTCGCGCGGCAGCGTCCCGCCGTTCGTGTCGCAGAGGGCCACCACATCGGCGCCGGCTTCAGCCGATACCCGTACTACTTCGAGCGCGTACGCACGGTTTGCGCGGTACCCGTCGAAGAAGTGCTCGGTGTCGAGGAAGACCCGCAGCCCGTTCTCCCGCAGGTGCCGGATCGTCTCGCCAACCATCCGCAGGTTCTCGTCGAGCGTCGTCCGCAACGCGCGCTCCACATGCGCATCGTGGCTCTTGGCAACGAGTGTGACGACCGAGGCCCCGGACTCGCGCAGCGCGGCGACCTGTGGGTCGTCGGCCGCCGCTGTCCCCGGCTTGCAGGTCGCGCCGAACGCGGCGAAGGTCGCGTTCCGCAGATCCAGCTCGGTCCGCGCCCGCTGGAAGAACTCGGTGTCCTTCGGTACGGCGCCCGGCCAGCCACCCTCGATGAATCCGACGCCGAGGTCGTCCAGGTGCTGCGCAATGGCGATCTTGTCGGCCACGGACAGCGCGAGCCCCTCCTGCTGCGCACCGTCGCGCAGGGTCGTGTCGTAGACGTGGAACTCGTCGGAGATGCTCATGAGAGGCCTTCCGGTGATGCTGGCGAGTCGGGCTGTGGAGTCTGTTCGAGGCAAACAAAAAACCCCCCGCAAGGTGCGAGAGGTCCACGCGCTCAGGTACTGCCGCTGAGCGCGTCTAGGTAATAATCACCCGGTGGTTGTTCATGACAATTCGCAGTCTGCCACACAAAACCCGTCGGGTAACGAGACTGTCTCGCATCACGAACATCCAGTACGCGCTTCAGTACTGGGGAGTAGTCAATAGTTCAGTAGTGCCGTTCAGGCGGTCAGCGACCAGCCCGGCTCGTCCCACGCCGTGTAGAAATCGTCACGCGACAACTCCCGCAGCCCCCAGGCCGCCCGGTCCAGCGCCTTGTCGGTGAGCATGCCTTCGTCGTCCTCGATCCGCTGCCACCAGTACCGCGTGATCTCGCCGTCCTCGCCGACCCCGAGCTGCCGGACGACGACCCACTCCCGCTCGTGCCAGACCGCCTCGAACAGCCAGTCCGTCCCGTCGTCGGCAGCCAGCGCGCCGAACGTCCGCGGCGCAGTCCCCCGGTCCAGCTCCCGGACCAGATCCACGGTCGTCCGGACCGCGACGATGGTCTCGTACGACCAGTCGCGACGCTGAGCGAGGTCCGTGTAGTAGGCCTGGACGTCGTCGGGAAGGCTGCTCATGCCACCTGACCTTATCGGGCCGGTCTCGGCCAAATGGCCACTTCGGCCTGAGAAGATCCTGTGAAGTACCAACATCACAGGGAGTTCGCAATGAGTGACGAAGCGCAACGTGAGGCGTTCGAGCACGAGATCCGTACGGCGCTCTTCCAGCCGGCCGGTGAGTTCCGCCAGCGTCAGTTCCGGATGATGCTGTTCACCACGGCGACTGCACTCCTCGCGCTGCTCGCCCCGACCTGGTACGTCGTTACGTCGAACGACCCCATGCCGCACCTGGTCGACACCCACAGCGGGATCTCGCTGTTCGCCGGCGCCGGGGATGCGATCACCGGCGGCCCACTCGGACCTGTCCCGGTGCTCGTCTACATCCTGCTCGCCGTCACGCTCATGCTCGTCCGGGCCGCAACCGTGACCGGCATCCTGGCCTCGCTCGCCGGTGCGGTGATGACCATCGTGATCGTGGTGAACCGGCCCGAGTCCAAGGGCACCACCGAGGTCGAGTGGACCGGTGCTCTCGTTGTGGTCATCGCCCTGTGGTTGCTCTCGGCAGCTATCTGCGGCACCGCCAGCTCCGCAGCACGCCGCTGAACAAACGCCCTTCCCGCCCCGAAAGGCCAACCATGAAGATCCTCCTGACCGCCCTCCTTGCCCTCGGCACCGCTGTGCCGGCCGCGAACGTCGAGATCACGCCAACGAGCGTCACCGCGAGCACCAGCGACGCCAACGTCGCAACCAATGCCGTCGACAACAATTATGCGACCCGCTGGTCGGGTGATGGCGACGGCGCGACGCTGACACTCGACCTCGGCGCCACCAAGACGGTCAGCCACCTCAAGGTCGCCGCCTACAAGGGCGACGAACGCAAGAACGACTTCGAGCTGCAGGTGCTCAACGGGTCGACCTGGACCACCGTGTACGACGGCCTCAGCAGCGGCTCCAGCACGGCGCTCCAAACCTTCGACTTCACCGACCAGGAAGCCTCGAAGGTCCGGTACGTCGGCCACGGGTACCAACTGAATTCCGGCGGCACGGGGACCTGGAACAGCATCACCGAGATCGAGGTCTGGGGCAGCGGTGGTTCCGAACCAGGCCCGCAGGTGCCGGCCGACGTGCTCGACCTGACGAACTGGAAGGTCACCCTGCCGACCGGTTCGAACGAGAGCCCGACCGAGATCAAGCAGCCCGCACTCGACAGCTACTCCAACGATCCGTTCTTCAAGGTGGTCGGTGACGGCGTCCAGTTCCGGGCCCCGGTCAACGGCGTCACCACGAGCGGTTCCAGCTATCCGCGCTCGGAGCTGCGCGAAATGAACGGCAGCAGCAACGCGAGCTGGTCATCCACCTCGGGGACGCACACTCTCGTCGTACGGGAGTCTTTTGATCATTTGCCGGCCACCAAGCCGCACCTTGTCGGGGCTCAGATCCACGACTCTTCCGACGACGTCACCGTGTTCCGGCTGGAGGGCAGCAGCCTCTACATCACCAGCGGCGACACGACCCACCACAAGCTCGTGACCAGCTCGTACGTGCTCGGGACCGTCTTCGAGGCCAAGTTCGTGGTCAACGGCGGCCAGACAAAGGCCTACTACAACGGCGTCCTGCAGACCACGATCAGCAAGAACTTCTCCGGCGCCTACTTCAAAGCCGGTGCCTACACCCAGGCGAACTGCTCGAATTCGTCGCCTTGCGCCGACAGCAACTACGGCCAGACGACCCTGAAAAGCGTGACCGTCACCCACTCGTAGCGGGTGACGGTCACGGAGGTCAGCAGACCTTGGTCATCCAGTTGTGCGGGTCGGCGGCGCGACCGTACTGGACGTCGAGGAGGGCGCTGCGGACGGCGGCGGTGACCGGGCCACCGTTGCCGTCGGCCACCTGGACCTCGCCGTCCTTCCACTTCAGGGAGGCGACCGGGGTGATGACCGCGGCGGTGCCACAGGCGAAGACCTCGCGGATCTTGCCGGAGGCCGCGCCGTCGCGCCACTCGTCGACCGAGATCTTGCGCTCGGCCACCGAGTGGCCGAGGTCGGTGACGAGCTTCAGGATCGAGTCCCGGGTGACGCCCTCGAGGATCGTGCCGGACAGCTCCGGGGTGACGACCGAGTTGTCGTCGAGGACGAAGTACAGGTTCATCCCGCCGAGCTCTTCGACCCACTTCTTCTCGATCGCGTCCAGGAAGGCGACCTGGTCGCAGCCGTTCTCGATCGCTTCGGCCTGGGCCAGCAGCGACGCGGCGTAGTTGCCGCCGGTCTTGGCCGCACCCGTGCCACCGGGGGCCGCGCGTGTGTACTCCTCGCTCAGCCAGATCCGGACCGGCTTCACACCGCCGCTGAAGTACGACCCGGCCGGGGACGCGATCGCGCAGTACGTCACCTGGGCAGACGGGCGGACGCCGAGGAACGGGTCCGATCCGAACATGAACGGGCGCAGGTACAGCGAGGTCTCACCGCCGCTGGGCACCCAGGCCTGATCCAGCTCCACAAGAGCCTTCACCGACTCCAGGAAGGCGGCCTCGGGCAGCTCCGGGAGCGCGAGCCGGCGGGCCGACTTCGCGAACCGGGCCGCATTGGCCTCGGGGCGGAACATGTGGATCGAGTCGTCGGGATGACGGTAGGCCTTCATCCCTTCGAAGATGGTCTGGGCGTAGTGGAACACCGAGGTCGCCGGAGACAGCTCCAGCGGTCCGAAGGCGGTGATCCGCGCGTCGTGCCAGCCCTTGTCCTTCGTCCACGAGGCGATCGCCATGTGGTCGGAGAAGTTCTGCCCGAAGCCTGGGTTCTCCAGGGTCGAGGCACGCTGGTCGTCGCTGGCCGGTTGGGTGTTGGGCTCAACGGTGAACTGCAGGTCGCTGCTCATAGCGGCACCGTACCTGTTAGCTGACTGGTCATGCGAGCATCACCTTTCAGCCGGCAGCGCGCTTGGCGATCGCGTCGCCAACCTCAGCGGTGGTCCGGACACTCCCCGTGCGCTCCTCGATATCCGCAGTGACGGCGTCCTCGATCGCCTTCGCTGCCTCGGCCAGGCCGAGGTGCTCGAGCAGCAGCGCCGCCGACAGGATCGCCGCGGTCGGGTCAGCCTTCTGCTGGCCGGCGATGTCCGGAGCGGAGCCGTGGACCGGCTCGAACATGCTCGGAGCGGTCCGGTCCGGGTTGATGTTGCCGCTCGCGGCCAGGCCGATACCGCCGGTGATCGCCGCGGCCAGGTCGGTCAGGATGTCGCCGAACAGGTTGTCGGTGACAATCACATCGAACCGGGCCGGGTCGGTGACCAGGAAGATCGTTGCCGCGTCCACGTGCAGGTAGTCGACCGCGATCTCGGGGAAGTCGGCCTTCACCTTGTCCACGGTCCGGGTCCACAGGTGGCCGGCGTGCACGAGGACGTTGTTCTTGTGCACGAGCGTGAGCTTCTTGCGCGGCCGCGCCTGGGCCCGGGCAAACGCATCCCGCACGACGCGCTCGACGCCGTACGCCGTGTTGACCGACACCTCGGTGGCGATCTCGGCCGGCGTCCCGACGCGCAGTGCGCCGCCATTGCCGATGTACGGGCCTTCGGTGCCTTCCCGTACGACGACGAAGTCGACCTCACCGGGGTTGGCCAGAGGGGAGCCGACCGACGGGTAGATCTTCGAGGGGCGCAGGTTCACGTAGTGGTCGAGAGTGAACCGCAGCTTGAGCAGCAGACCGCGCTCGAGGACGCCGGACGGGACGCTCGGGTCGCCGACCGCGCCGAGCAGGATCGCATCGTGCTTGCGAATCTCCTCGAGCTCGGTATCCGGGAGCGTCTCACCGGTGGCATGCCAGCGCTTCGCGCCGAGGTCGTACTCGGTCCGCTCGAACGTCACGCCGTGCTGGGCGGCGACCGCGTCGAGGACCTTGAGCGCCTCGGTGGTGACCTCCGGTCCGATCCCGTCGCCGGGAACGACGGCCAGCGTGAAGTTCTTGTTGGTGCTCACTTCTTGGGTTCTCCCCCATTGTCGCGGCGGTTCATGGCCTCTTGGACAGCCTTGACCTCGTCGCCGGCCGGACGCGTGGGTCGGCGACGGCGCGCCGCCTTCCGCTCCGATGCGTCGATCGCGGGCCAGTTGGCTGGATACATGTCGTACATGCTGCACTCTCCCCGGTTGGTCATGGGCGGCAGGATGGGTCCGAATTTACTCTGGCGTACGACTATTTCGCCACCATGCGGGCATCTGATCCCAATATGTGAGATCTCAGTGCAGGCACTGGACCGGAGCTGTGCAACTCTCAACCGGTGAGTGCTCCTCCAGAACTGCCGCCGCTGGTTTCCGCGGCCCTCAGCCTGTCCGGACGACGCGGATTCGTCAGCTCCACCCGGAACGAGACCGGCCGCCTGCTGGCCAGTCTCGCCGCCTCCAAGACCGGCCTGCTCGGCGAGCTCGGCACCGGGTGCGGCGTCGGATCGGCCTGGTTGCGCAGCGGCGCGAACGAAGGCAGCAAGATCGTCACCGCGGAGAGCGACCCGCAACTGGCCCAGGTCGTGGCGGAACTGTTCGCCGCCGACGAGGGCATCGAGGTCGTCTCGGCCGACTGGACCGCACTGATCGAGCGCGGCCCGTTCGCACTGCTGTTCGTCGACGCCCGCGAGGCCAAGCTGTCGGCCCGCGACGTGATCGCCGACGTGGTCGAGCCCGGCGGCTTCGTCGTCCTCGACGACTTCACCCCGTCCGGCGTCTGGCCGCCGATGTACGAGGGCCGCGTCGACACGCTCCGCCAGGAATGGCTGATGGACTCCCGCTTCACCACCGTCGAGGTCATGGTCGCCGCCGACGCCGCCGTACTGCTGGCCACCCGCCGCTAGCACTCTGAAAGGCTGTTGAAGTGACAGGTAGCGGAACAGCGCAAGAGACCTCGTTCAACAGCCTCGACGGCCTTCGGCTGTCGGCTACGTCGGTGACGCCTCCCGACTCGATCAACAGTTGGACCGTTCTCGTGCACGGCGGTGGGGCAACCCGCGAAGAGGGTGGCTTCTTCACTCGCCTCGCGACCGGCCTGGCCTCCGCAGGCATCGCGTCACTCCGCTTCGACCTCCGCGGGCACGGTGAGAGTAGTGGGCGTCAGGAAGATCTGACACTGTCAGGTCTGACGAACGACATCCGTGCGGCCGTTGAGCACGTTCATTTGATCAGCGGAAGCGACCAGACAGTGAATGTCGTTGGAGCAAGCTTCGGCGGCGGCGTCAGCAGCTACTACGCGGCCACCCACTCCGACAGCGTGCGCCGCCTTGTGCTGCTCAACCCCCTGCTCAACTACAAGCGTCGACTGGTGGATGAGAAGCCGTACTGGCACGACGATCACATCGACGAAGACGCCGCGCAGGAACTCGAAACCAACGGATTCTTGCAGCATTCGCCGACCTTCAAACTCGGCCGCGCCCTCGTCAACGAGGTCTTCTACCTCCAACCCCATCGCGCCCTGCCAGACATCCAGGTCCCAACCCTCTTCGTCCACGGCACCCGCGACACGTTCGTCCCAGTCGACTCCTCACGCTGGGGAGTGGAGCAAGTAGGAGCCCAGGCACAGCTGTTGGAGATCGACGGATCCCAACACGGTTTCGCCGTACACGACGATCCGCAGTATCTGGATCCCCAATCTCAGCGGTGGCAGGCCGAGGTCATCACCGCAATCGCGAACTTCCTGAATCAGTAGTCCAGGACTACCGCACGGAGCTCCCGGACCGCGGGCCGTGCCGCCCAACGATCCAACTGGCGCACGACCCTGACGACCTCGTTCGCGGTGCGCACGGAATGGGTGGCCGTCGCAATCCGATGTGCTGTCATTGCGAGTCGCGCGGCATCGTCGGGCTCATTCGCCAGTGCGGAAGCACTCGCTCCTAGAGACGCGAAGTACCCATAGTCCCGGCGGGAGAAGCTTGCGCTCGTCAGGTGCTCACGATAGATCGATGCCGCCTCCTGCGGTCGCCCGGCAACCTGATAGCACATGGCCGTCTGTATCTGCAGGAGAGCGCTTCGGTAGTGCGGACTCACCTGGGTTGAAGTGCTCTCGGCCTCACCAATCAGAAGGGCGTGGGCCTTGTCGAGCTGCCGGTGAACCAAATCGACGGAGTCGCCCAGCATCGCATGCCCGCGGGCCCGCTGCTGAGCCGCTTCCGCGCGGACCCTGGCAGGTAGCCTCCAGGCCCGGTCTTCAGCTGCGCGTGCCAGCATCAGCATCCGGACGGCGTCTCGCTGATCCCAGGCAGCCTGGCTCTTCTTGAGCAAGACATAGCCCTGCATTTCTCGATCCCCACCGGCCTGCGCCCACTCCATCGCGCGGTCGCGCCAATAGTCGCCAAGCTCGATCGCTCCGCTGTCTCGGTAGAGCCAGCCTGCGAACTCTGCACATCTGGCTCCGACCGCAAGGAGTTCGTCGCGGACAGCCGGCTTGACTTTGCGAACGCCACTCTCGATCGCGCCAATGAGGCCCAGCACTGTGGGCAACGCACTCTTCGGGCCATTGTCGCCGTCCTGGCCGGCACACGTTTCCAGCTGGCGGGTGAAGTGTTCAACGATGGTTCGATCCATGTATCGATGAGCATCGTCGAGCGCCGCGGCAACGTGCCGGAGGTCGTCGAGGGTCAAGGCCGGCAATCCGAGCGCGGTCACTCCGTGGGCCAGGACAGCCCGGCGCCCTATTTCATCCCTGGCTTCATCGTCAGCTTTACTGTCCCGCGCCTTCCGCTGCCCAATACGGTCCTGACGTCTGGCTTGAGCAGCGCGCGCAGCTTGGGCTCGCTCAGCGGTCACGCGCTGCTCGAGTTCGTCGTACTGCGCTGCTAGTTCGGGACCGGTACCAAGTACCTCGTCACAGCGCTCCCAGAAGTCGCGAGGAACACTCTGACGACCGACCTCGACATTTGCCACCGTACTTCTGGCGTAGCCGGTGAGCGGCGCCAATGCCTCCTGGCTGTAGCCAACAGCCTTGCGACAATCCGCCAGCCGACGGCCAAGGGCCACTCTGAGATCGGCGATCGCGTCCGCAGCTCCCACAGCGCGCCCTCCTCCGACCACCAACGGTACCGACCTGATTGTCGCAGATCACTGTCGGACCTGTCCGACATTCCGTGTGGCGCGGTTACCTGGTGCATGCCTGGTAGCCAAGTGACCAAGACGAGGATCGAGCCGATGAACGTCAACGCCATTCGGCGGATTTCAGGCCCTGTACGACAGGGCGGGTGTCGTGAATTCCCTGTGCCCGATGCCCGCCCTGTCATCCATTCCATTTCGGATTACGGAAAGATGGCCGAATGAGTGAGTGGGCGTTCGTCAAGTCAAGAACAGCAAGCGATACCGGCGCCGTCTGGAGATCAGCGGACGGAGAGCTGTACAAGCGAACAGGCACTGATGACCTCCGCGACGAGGTGAGCTTTCAGCGCCACATAACTGATCTCGGCTACCCGGTCCCCGAAATCATCTCCAGTGGCACCGATGACGGCGTCTTCTACGCCGTCGAACGCTCCCTTGGGGACGCTACGCTCCACGACCTGGCCTTGATGGACGTCAGCCGCGACGGTCAGATCAGCGAGGAACTCATCAGTACGGCGGCACAGGTCTCCGCGCGACTCATGCGAGCTCAGGCGGACAACCCGCAAGTCCCTGCTCCTTGGTTCGACAAAGCCGCCTTTACTGGCAACGTCTTCGACGAGAACCCCGACTTCGACACTCCCCGGACCCGGCAACTGGTCGGACGCGCCGTCAGGCGGACGGACAGCCTGCCGAGCTGTCTGGGGCATCTCGACTACGGCCTGCCCAACATGCTGGCGTCCGGCATCATCGACTGGCAGCACCATGGTCCTGCTCCGCTCGGATACGACGTCTATCCGGTGCTAGAACTCGTGGCTTTCAAAGGCGGCGGAAAGGGCTACAGCCCTACCGCCGAGCAGCGAGCGACGTACCTCCGAGCCCTGGACAAGGTCAGTGTCGAGTTGTTGGGGTCTGCGGTGAGTGAGCATCTCGGCGACTTCCTCCTCGCCAAATGCTTCTTCTTCCTTGCTCTGATGCGGCCAACCGATCCGGAGCGACGTGACAAGCACGTCAAGTGGCAGTACCGCCGCACCCTCTTCACGATGGGACTTGATCAGTATGAGTCGACCGGCGCCATCGACACCGGCACATTCCCCACACTGGAACGGTTCGCCGCTGACTATCGGTAGGCCAGTTCCGTCCGTACGGGACCGCGACTACGTGATGGATCAGCACGGCATCGTCTTCAAGGTCATCGGCGACAGCCATCCGGGCAGCCACTACCTCGGGTACGTGAAGTACCACCCCGACGCCAAGGGGGACCGGCAACTTTTCAGTCGCACCTACCGCCAGAACAGCGTCGTGTCGAAGTCGTTCGGCATCCTTGCCGATCGGCCCGAGTGCTACGTCTACTCCGACACTCTGGGGTGCGTGATCACCGGCCTCCCGCGAGATGACATCGCCGTCCACTACTCCTGCAGAGTCGCCTTGAAGGCGATCCACGAAGAGCCCGGGCAAGTCGCCGAAAACCGCGTTGGCAAGGACCTCCTGTCGATCATTGAACGCGTGGTTGCCATGGACGCCCAGGATCTGATCGGGGTGACAGGCTCATTTCTCCTCGGCTGCTTCAACGACCGATCAGACATCGACCTGGTCTGTTATGGCCCCGACGGTTATGCGGCTGCTCAGGAACTGTTCGACGACCTCGGTCTCATCAACCCCTATGAGGGGAACAGCCTCACCCAGCTCTACCTGCGTCGTGCGAAATATATGGAGGGCAGTTCCTTTGATGCGCTGATCAAGCAGGAACGCCGCAAACTGCAGGGCCTGACCGTCAACGCCACTGCGCATATCAATTGTGAGCCACTCAGAGCCGACCACGACAAGACCTTCGCAAGCGTTTCGTCCAAGGAGATCGGCGAGATGTCACTCCTGGCGACGATCACTGATCACTCCGAAGGTCTCACGACGCCGGCCGTCTACGGGATCGAGGTCCAGATGATCCTCAGTTCGACCATCGATGAGCCTGATTCGTTTGCCCACCGAATCACCCAGATGAGGTCGTATCTGGGCGCCTACACCGGAGCCTTCCGGGCCGGGGACATCGTGCACCTGTCCGGCAAGCTCGTCCACACCCAGGATGGAGCCCGAAATGGGTTCGGCATCGAACTCACGCCCTGGAACGTCCGAGGTTCCTACGTTGCGAACCTGGCCAACTGAGAGGAGCCAAGGGTGAACCTCCTCATCATCCGACATGCCGAATCCGTGGAGAACGCCGACAAGCACAACGGCTTCTACCGCGACCCACGCCCGTATGACGGGCCGGCAGCGCACCGAATCTCTCGTCACGTCGTTGGACTGACCCCGAGAGGGTTTCGTCAAGCCCAGTGGCTCGGAGACATCCTGCCGACCATCGCGAGCGACGACAAGCGGGTCTACACCTCGAGGTACCGCCGTGCGATCGACACAGCGTTGATTGCTCTCCCCAAGCTCCCCGAACCGTGGCCAAGGCAAACAGCTCTCCTTGATGAACAGCACTACGGAGACGCCACCTATATGACGAAGCGCGAGCTCTACACGACCTATCCCGATACGGCCGACGAGCGTCGCTACCGGAAGCATCTCTGGACAGCGCCAGGAGGGGGCGAGTCCCTGACCGAAGGTGTCAGCCGGCGGGTAACCGGATTCCTTCAAATCGCCAGACATCAACTGGAGAGCACTGAGTCAGTTGTCGCGTTCACCCACCAGACTGCCGCGGTGGCCATCCGCTCTCTCCTCGAAGGCAAGTCGCTGGAGGAAACCCTCAAGGAGGAGAAAGCCGCCAAGATGCCAAACGCGGCGATCTTGCACTACGTCGTACGAGGAGATCGTTTCGTCAAGCAAGCAACGATTGCGCCACCGTCTGAGGAGATTTGATGGAGGTCCTGTTCCTCAACGGACCTGTCCAGAACGGCGCCTTCGACTTCCAGGACAAGCCTGGCAAGGCGGTGGGCATGCGCATAGCCGCGGCCCTGAACGGCATCCTCGACGTCGGACCGGCGCCCCACCTGTGGAACACAGTCACTCTCGAAGGCGATCTACGTCACCGCCGATCAACGGTCTCGCCCCAGGTCTCGCGCCGCGAGTTCGAAACTGATCTGATCTCTAGCAAGTACCCTCCCGAGTCCCGCTCTGCAACTGCTGTAGCCACAGACACTGATGCTGAAGTTCAACAACTGGCGCTCGAGATGATCGAACGCCGGCTTCGCGCGGGCTTGTTGCGGATCAGTACTGAAGCGGTTCCGACATGCCAGGACTGCGGACACATGACTGGACACGGCGCCGACCAGTGCAAAGCCTGCGGCGGTCTGCGCATCAGACTGCTGACCTCTCGCCATCTGGTCGCCGAGAATCCTGAGGGCGCTCCCGCGCTAGGTCGAGCAGATATCCATGCCAGTCAGCGTCGGCAGCCTCTGCATCTGCAGAGCACGTCGAGCAACGTCCCTCGACTCCTGATCCTTTCGCGCACTCGGAGCTATGGAATCGACTTGTCCTCGTTGGGGCTTCCGGGCTTCGTGCTCGACCCTCGCGTTGGCCTCCATGTCGCCGTACTCGCTGTAGCCCGACGCTCAGAAGCACGGAAAGCAGTCATGCTGACCACTGAGAACGCAGCGAATCACGTCGCGGCATACGGCAGGCTCTTCAGGGAGCAGGATGGCACCAGACTGCAATACGCGCTCCATGGACATTGCCCGTACGACGAACTGCCCATCGCGCTACGGCCGATCTACGCGACGTACCACGCGGGCCCGGCCGCCAGAACGGCGTTCGAGACCTGGTTCCTGCCGCTCGTCACCCTAAAGGAGAAGAGCGCGATCCAGACTGGACAGCTGCCTGCCCTCTTCAAGCACTTCATCCGAACTTACGTGACCAACTTCACCGAAGCTGACGACGAGGAGGTAGGAGCTCTGCGCTCAGCCGTCGCAGCCGGGGATCCAGCCTGGGTGATGAACAAGCGCCACCTCGCCACTGCCTTGCGCCTGACGCGCAAGCCCCTAGCCCGGCGCTAGCCCTTTCAATGAAATGAGGCGGCCCCGGACACTTGGGTCCGGGGCCTGACCAGCCACCATGCGCCTGCGGGTGGCTGGCTGATACTCAGTTAAACAGCCATTCGGTCTAGTCAGGCGTCAAGGTCCACAGTGCGGGCAGTGTCGGCCTGGACCGCCGAAGCGATGTCGTCCAGGACGGTCGGCGCGATGGCCGAGTCGACCGAGAGCGCGACCAGAGCCTTGCCACCCTTGCGGTCGCGGCTGACCTGCATGCCGGCGATGTTGACCTCGGCGTCGCCGAGAATCCGGCCGATCTGGCCGACGATGCCCGGACGGTCCTCGTAGGTGAAGAAGGCCAGGTGCGCGGCCAGCTCGACCTCGACGTCGAAACCGTCGACCTCGACGAGGCGCTCCGACTGGCGGACGCCGACGAGGGTGCCGCTGACCGAGACCTGCGCGCCGTCGGCGAGCGTGCCGCGCAGCGTGATCAGGTTGCGGTGCTCCGGGCTCTCGTGGTCGGTGACGAGGCGGACCTCGAGGCCACGCTCGGCCGCCAGCAGCGGCGCGTTCACGTAGGAGACGTTGTCTTCGACGACGTCGGCGAAGACACCCTTGAGCGCAGCGAGCTCGAGCACCTTGACGTCGTACTGGGTGATCTCGCCGCGGACCTCGACGTCGAGCTGCTGCGCGACGCCACCGGCCAGAGCGGTGAAGATCCGGCCGAGCTTCTCGGTCAGGCCGATCCCGGGCCGGACGTCCTCGGCGATGACGCCACCCTGGACGTTGACCGCATCCGGAACGAGCTCACCCGACAGGGCGAGGCGGACCGACTTGGCGACGGCGATACCGGCCTTCTCCTGGGCTTCCTCGGTGGAGGCGCCCAGGTGCGGGGTGGCGACGACGTTCTCGAACTCGAACAGCGGCGAGTCGGTGCACGGCTCCTTGGCGAACACGTCGAGGCCGGCTGCGGCGACGCGGCCTTCCTTGAGTGCCGAGTAGAGCGCGGTCTCGTCGACGATGCCACCGCGCGCGGCGTTCACGATGATGACCTCGGGCTTGACCTTGTGCAGCTGCTCGTCACCGATCAGGCCGATGGTCTCCGGGGTCTTCGGCAGGTGCACCGAGATGAAGTCCGACGCGGCCAGCAGCTCGTCGAGCGAGGCGAGGCGGACGCCCATCTGGGCGGCGCGGCCGGCCTGCACGTAGGGGTCGTACGCGATCACGTTCATGCCGAAGGCGGCCAGGCGCTGGGCGACCAAGACGCCGATCTTGCCGAGGCCGACGATACCGACGGTCTTCTCGAACAGCTCGACGCCAGAGAACTTCGACCGCTTCCACTCGCCGTTCTTCAGCGAGAGGTCAGCAGCCGGGACGCGGCGCGCGGCGGCCAGCAGCAGGGCGACTGCCAGCTCGGCGGCGCTGACGATGTTGGAGGTCGGCGCGTTGACGACCATCACACCGGCCTGGGTGGCGGCCTTCACGTCGACGTTGTCCAGGCCGACACCGGCGCGGGCGACGACCTTCAGCTTCTTCGCCGCGGCCAGGGCCTCGGCGTCCACCTTGGTGGCGCTGCGGATCAGGATCGCGTCGACATCGGCGATCGCCGGGAGCAGCGCGGCGCGGTCGGCGCCGTTCACGTGCCGGATCTCGAAATCGGGACCGAGGGCCTCGACGGTGGCCGGGCTCAGCTCTTCGGCGATCAGGACGACGGGACGAGTCACATCAGTCATGGGAGATGTCTCCTGCGAAAGCGGTAGGGGCTCGTAAGGATCTGAGCACCGCGCTGTGCCCGCTACGTCGATCGTACCTCAGGTCTGATCGCACGGGCGGGGTGAGGTCACCTGGGAAGACCCGTCGATCAGCAGGCCGTTTGCCGAGGGCAGCAGGCGATAGCGCTGGTCCAGGCGGTTGCAGTTCTTGCCCTCGGCGCCGTGCGCGTCGGAGGAGAAAAGCGTCACATAGTTGATCCGGACGTTCACCCCGCCGTCCGACTGGGTGATCTCGGTGATGGTCGCCCCGAAGAAGTACGTCGTCAGGTGCCCCTGCCGGTCCTTGGTCAGCGGCAGGGCGCCGGCCAGGCGGCTCGTGTAGTACTTCCGCACGCCGGCGAAGTCATGGCGGTTCTGCAGAGTCAGGTAGTTGGTCATCGTTCGCTGCGCCTGCACTGCCAGCTCCGTCGCCGACACCTGCAGGACCGGTGTCACCGCGCTCTGCGGACCACGCGACTCCGTGCAGGAGCCGCCGGAGTTCGGCGTCAGCCCGGACGCGTTCCGGACCGCGAGCGCGCGCAACGTGGCGGCCGGAACGATCCGGCTGCCCGCGAGGTTGTCGCCGGTGACCATCCCGACCACCTGGTTGGACTTGTCGAACACTGGTCCGCCGAGCTTCGCGGCGTTCATCACCTCGCCCAGCGGGCGCGGCCGGTGCTCCGACCCGACAGTCTGAGCGGCCAGATTGCCGGACGCGGTGTAACCGAGCAGCGCGCGGCCCGCCTCCGGATCCGGAGCACTGGCTGCGATCTGCAGTGGCGGCACGGACAACCTGTCCACCACCTGCAGTACGGCGACTCCATCCGGCCCGGTGCCGAGCAAATTCGCCCGGCGGATCACGCCGTCACGAGTGACGATCGCGGCTGCCAGCGGCTCGCGCACGGCGATGTCCGCAGTCAGCACCAGGTTGTCCCCGACATACACGCCGGTGCCCTCGCCGGTCCCCGAACAGGCGGTCGACAACACCCGGACGACACTCGACCCGACATCGGCCAGCACCTTGACCTCGTTGATCGACGTCCGGTCCTGGCGGACGAACCAGCCGGCAGCAGCACCACCGGTCACGACGAGCAGGAGGACAACCAGCCCGGCCAGGAAGCGCCCGAACAACCACGGGCGGCGCGGAGGAGGCGTCGTACGGCGGATTGTCGGCTGCAGCTGCGTGAGCGGCGGCGCGCCGGCGGGCACCCGTCGGGGCGGTCTCGGCCCCGATCTGCCGTCGTGCACCACCGAATCGTCCTCCTCGTCACCTGCTGCAACCATTGGCTGCCGATTCTGCCAGTTCAGGCGGGCAAACGAGGGAAGGCCCGGACCATCCACCTGAATGGTCCGGGCCTTCCGTCAGCTAGTGCGGTGTCAGCGAGCAGCCGAGCCCTCGACGTAGTCGTCGTCGTGCGACTTGACCCATGCCATCAGGCCACGCAGTTCCTTGCCCACGGCCTCGATCGGGTGCTCCTGGGACTTCTTCCGGAACTCCGCGAACTCCGGAGCGCCGGCGTCCTGGTCCGCGATGAAGCGGGCCGCGAAGGTGCCGTTGGTGATGTCGTCGAGGACGTCCTTCATCCGCGCCTTCACCGAGGCGTCGATGATCCGCGGGCCGGAGACGTAGTCGCCGTACTCGGCGGTGTCGGAGACCGACCAGCGCTGCTTGGCGATGCCGCCTTCGTAGATCAGGTCGACGATCAGCTTGAGCTCGTGCAGGCACTCGAAGTACGCGACCTCGGGCTGGTATCCGGCCTCGGTCAGCGTCTCGAAACCGGCCTGGATCAGCGCGGAGACGCCACCACACAGGACGGCCTGCTCACCGAACAGGTCGGTCTCGGTCTCCTCGGTGAAGGTGGTCTTGATGCCGCCGGCGCGGAGGCCGCCGATGCCCTTGGCGTAGGCCAGCGCGAGGTCCCACGCCTTGCCGGTGGCGTCCTGCTCGACGGCGACGAGCACCGGGACACCACGGCCCTCGGTGTACTCACGCCGTACCAGGTGTCCCGGGCCCTTCGGGGCGACCATGAAGACGTCGACACCGGCCGGGGGCTTGATGTAGCCGAAGCGGATGTTGAAGCCGTGCCCGAAGACGAGCGCGTCGCCGTCGGCCAGGTTCGGCTCGATCGCCTCGGCGTACAGCTTGCGCTGCGCCGGGTCCGGAGCGAGGACGACGATGACGTTGGCCTCTTCGACGGCCTCGGCCGGGGTGACGACGCGCAGGCCCTCGGCCTCGGCCTTCGCCCGGCTCTTCGAGCCCTCGAGCAGGCCGACGCGGACGTCGACGCCGGAGTCACGCAGCGAGAGCGCGTGCGCGTGGCCCTGCGAGCCGTAGCCGAGAACGGCCACGCTCTTGCCCTGGATCACCGACAGGTCGGCGTTGTCGTCGTAGAACATTTCTGCTGCCACTTGGAGCGTTCTCCTCTTGATGGGTTGGTAAGCCGGTACGGCGTCAGCCGTGCCGGGCCGGAGCCACGGGGCGGCCCGGCGGCGGCGCCGGCACCGGGTGATGAGTCGATGAGGTATGGCGTTCTGGGGGCTGCGCCTGGATCGCCGGGGTCCCCGACTGCACGAACGGCGGGGGCACCGGGACCGGCCGGAGCGTGCGGTCGGAGATGGAGCGGCTGCCCCGTCCGATCGCGACCATGCCGGACTGCACCAGCTCGCGGACGCCGAAGGGTTCCAGCACCCGGAGCATGGCCTCGAGTTTCTCGGGATTGCCGGTCGCCTCGATCGTGATCGCGTCCGGTGCCACGTCGACCACCTTCGCACGGAACAGCTGGACGGTCTCCAGCACCTGTCCCCTGGTCAGGGTGTCCGCCTTCACCTTCACCAGCAGCAGTTCGCGCTGAACCGTCTGCGTGGGCTCGAGCTCGACGATCTTGATCACGTTGATCAGCTTGTTCAGCTGCTTGGTGATCTGCTCCAAAGGCTGCTCGTCCACGCTGACCGCAATGGTCATCCGGGACACCTCGGGGTGCTCGGTCGGGCCAACGGCGAGGGAGTCGATGTTGAAGCCCCGCCGCGAGATGAGCGCCGCCACGCGGGCCAGCACACCATGCTTGTTCTCGACCAGAATGCTCAGCGTGTGCTTGGTCATCACAACTCCTCGCTGTCCCATTGGGGCGCCATGTCGCGGGCGATCTGGATCTCGTCGTTGCTGACACCGGCGGCGACCATCGGCCAGACCATCGCGTCGCGGTGCACGACGAAGTCGACGACGACCGGTTGGTCGGTGACCGCCATCGCCTTCTCGATGGTGGCGTCGACCGAAGCCTTGTCGGAGCAGCGCAGCCCCACCCCGCCCATCGCCTCGGCCAGCTTGGCGAAGTCCGGGATGCGGTTCGAGTGCAGGTCGGTGCTGGAGTAACGCTTGTCGTAGAACAGCGTCTGCCACTGACGAACCATGCCCAGCGACTGATTGTTGATCACGGCAACCTTGATCGGGATGCCTTCCAGCGCACAGGTGACGAGCTCCTGGTTGGTCATCTGGAAACAGCCGTCGCCGTCGATCGCCCACACGGTCTTGTCGGGCCGCGCGACCTTGGCGCCCATCGCGGCCGGCACCGAGTAGCCCATGGTGCCGAGGCCGCCGGAGTTCAGCCAGTGCCGCGGCTTCTCGAACGGCAGGTAGTGCGCGGACCACATCTGGTGCTGACCGACACCCGAGGTGTAGATCGCGTCCGGGCCGGCGATCTGACCGATCCGCTGGATCACGTACTGCGGGGACAGCGAGCCGTCCTCCGGCTCGTCGTACCCGAGCGGGTAGTTCTTCCGGACCGACACCAGCTGGTTGCGCCAGGTGTCGTACGACGGGGTACGGCCGCTGTTCGCGATCTCGGTGCGCAGGGCGGCGATCAGGTCGGTGATGACCTCCTTGCAGTCACCCACGATCGGCACGTCGGCGACCCGGTTCTTGCCGATCTCGGCCGGGTCGATGTCGGCGTGGATGACCTTCGCGTCCGGGGCGAACGAGTCCAGCTTGCCGGTCACCCGGTCGTCGAAGCGCGCGCCGAGCGTGATCAGCAGGTCGGAGCGCTGCAAGGCGCCGACCGCGGAGACTGAGCCGTGCATCCCCGGCATGCCGAAGTGCAGCTCATGGGTGTCTGGCAGCGCACCGCGCGCCATCAGCGTGGTGACGACCGGGATGCCGAGCAGCTCAGCGAGCTCCTTCAGCTCCACCTCGGCCTTGGCGCGGATGACGCCACCACCGACGTACAGAACCGGCTTCTCGGCAGCGGTGATGAGCCGAGCCGCCTCGCGCACCTGCTTGGGGTGCGGGCGGGTGACCGGGCGGTAGCCGGGCAGCGACAGCTCGGTCGGCCACACGAAGTCGACCTTGGCCTGCATCGCGTCCTTGGTCACGTCCACCAGGACCGGACCGGGCCGGCCGGTGGAGGCGATGTGGAACGCCTCGGCGATCGTGGTCGCGATGTCGTTCGGGTCGTTGACCAGGAAGTTGTGCTTGGTGATCGGCATCGTGATGCCGCGGATGTCGGCCTCCTGGAAGGCGTCCGTCCCGATCGCGGCACTGGCCACCTGACCGGTGATCGCAACCAGCGGCACCGAGTCCATGTAGGCGTCGGCGATCGGCGTGACCAGGTTGGTCGCCCCCGGGCCGGAGGTCGCCATACAGACACCGGTCTTGCCGGTGGCCGAGGCGTAACCCTGCGCGGCGTGCCCGGCGCCCTGCTCGTGGCGTACCAGGATGTGGCGGATCTGGGTCGAGTCGAGCATCGGGTCGTACGCCGGGAGGATCGCGCCGCCCGGGATGCCGAAGACGGTGTCCACTCCGGCATGTTCCAGTGCGCGGATCAGAGCCTGTGCCCCGGTCAGCTGCTCGCTCATGAGTGCCTTCCCTTAATCCTGATCACGATGTGCCTTGCTTGGCTTGAACGCGATCGATCCATACTCGCTGGTGGCCTGTTGGGGGCGTCCGCTGGGTCTCAGATAGTCGCCCGTGCAACAAAAAACCCCTTCCGCCGGGTTGGCTGAAGGGGCGCGCTCGACTCAGAGGTCGCGTCAGTCGGCGCGCCGCACAAGTACGAGAAGAATCGATCGCATGTAGGCATTATTCGCCTGTAGACCTCGCTGGGGTCAAGTTCGGACACCCCTCGTCTCATTTATTGAGATGGCCGTCTTAGATACAGACCGCGCCTTCGGAGGCCGAGCGGACCAGCCGGACGTATTTCCCGAGCACTCCCTTGGTGATCGCCGGCTGCTTAGGCGTCCAGCCCTCCGTACGGCGGGTCAATTCGTCGGGGTCGACATGCAGTTCGAGCGTGCGGTTCGCCACGTCCAGCGTGATCCGGTCGCCGTCGCGCACGAACGCGATCGGCCCGCCGTCCACGGCCTCTGGCGCGACATGGCCGACGCAGAGTCCCGTCGTACCGCCGGAGAAGCGTCCGTCGGTGAGCAGCAGCACGTCCTTGCCGAGCCCGGCGCCCTTGATCGCGCCCGTGACCGCCAGCATCTCGCGCATCCCCGGGCCGCCCTTGGGCCCTTCATAGCGGATCACGACGACGTCGCCCGGATTCAACTCCGGTACGGCGTCCATCGCCGCCCGCTCGCCGTCGAACACGCGCGCCGTTCCTTCGAAGACGTCCGAGTCGAACCCGGCACTCTTCACGACCGCACCTTCCGGAGCGAGCGTCCCGTGCAGGATCGTGATTCCGCCCGTAGGGTGGATCGGCTTGTCGAGCGCGCGAATGATCGAGCCGTCGACATCCGGCGGGGCGATGTCGGCCAGGTTCTCGGCCATCGTCTTACCGGTGACCGTCAGGCAGTCGCCGTGCAACAGCCCGGCATCGAGCAGCGCCCGCATGATGACCGGGATGCCACCGACGCGGTCCACGTCCGTCATGACATACCGGCCGAACGGCTTCAGGTCGCCCAGGTGCGGGACCTTCTCGCCGACCCGATTGAAGTCGGCCAGCGTCAGCTCGACCTCGGCTTCGCGGGCGATCGCGAGCAGATGCAGTACGGCGTTCGTCGAGCCGCCGAGCGCCATCACGACGGCGATCGCGTTCTCGAACGCTTCCTTGGTGAGGATCTGGCGCGCCGTAATCCCCTTCTGGAGCAGGCCAACCACGGCCTCGCCGGACTTCCGCGCGTACCCGTCACGTCGGCGGTCCACAGCCGGCGGTGCCGCCGATCCGGGCAGCGACATCCCGAGTGCCTCGGCGGACGCGGCCATCGTGTTGGCCGTGTACATGCCTCCACACGCGCCTTCACCCGGGCAGATCGCGCGCTCAACCGCGTCGACCTCTTCGCGCGTGATGAGCCCGCGAACACACGCGCCGACGGCCTCGAACGCGTCGATGATCGTCACGTCCTTGTCGCCCAACCGGCCAGGCATGATCGAACCGGCGTACAAGAAGACGCTTGCGAGGTCGAGCCGCGCGGCCGCCATCAGCATGCCGGGCAACGACTTGTCACAACCGGCCAGCAGTACTGACCCGTCGAGTCGCTCGGCCTCCATCACCGTCTCGACCGAATCCGCGATGATCTCGCGGCTGACGAGCGAGTAGTGCATGCCGACGTGGCCCATCGAGATGCCGTCGGAGACGCTGATCGTGCCGAACTCCAGCGGATACCCACCGGCCGCGTGCACGCCCTCCTTGACGGCCTTCGCGAGCCGGTCCAGCGAGAGGTTGCACGGGGTGATCTCGTTCCAGCTGGAGGCCACCCCGATCTGTGGCTTCACCCAGTCGTCGTCGCCCATGCCGACCGCTCGGAGCATCCCTCGGCTCGCGGTTGCTTCGAGACCATCGGTGACAGTGCGGCTGCGGGGCTTGATGTCGACCATGGGCTCACTGTAATCAGGTTGCCTGCAGGTAAGCCGATCCTTACTGTTCGCCCCGTGGATCCTTATGGTGACGAAAAGCTGGTCGAGCTGTACGACGCCGACAACGCTCCGGGCTCTGATCACGCGTACTTCCGGGCAGTCGCCGACTCGCTGGGCGCTGTGAAAATCATCGATCTCGGGTGCGGTACCGGGCTGCTGACTCGCGCACTGGCAGTGGATGGTCGTTCAGTTGTCGGGATCGACCCCAGCCCCACAATGCTGAACTACGCGCGCCGGACGCCATCGCCCGTCACCTGGATCGACGGCGATTCTTCTGTCATCGAGCCCTCGGGTGATGTCGATCTCGTGGTCTGCAGCGGGAACACGCTCATGCACATCCCGTCGCTCCCGTCGACGTTTGCCGCAATCGCGGGTGCACTGCGGACAGGCGGCGTACTGGTGTTCGAGTCGCGGAACCCAGCGGCACGCGCGTGGGAGTCGTGGACCCGCGAGGCGACGTACGGGGATCGGGACACCGCTGTCGGGCACCTCACCGAATGGCTCGACCTGATCGAGGCCGGCGACGACGGGCGGGTCGTCTTCGACGCCCACAACCTGTACGACGACGGGCGCGACGACGTCTATCGCACCGAGCTGTACTTCCGCTCGGTCGCGGAGATCACCGCCGCCCTGGACGCGGCCGGGTTCATGGTGCAGGTGATGGCCGGCTGGAAGAACGAGCCGTTCGAGCCGGAGTCGCGGCTGATGGTGTTCCGCGCCGAGAAAGCCGGGCTCTGCGAGGGCCGGCGGCCGGCGCTCTAGTCCATCCGTTTGCCGACGGCCTCGGCGAAGCCGGAGACGCCGCCGACGTAACCCCACGGGACGCTTTCGATGCGTCCCTCGGTGCGGTTGGCGTGCTCCATGGCTTCGGACTTCGCACTGGCCCACTTCAGCGCGAACGCCATTGCGCCATGAGCTGACGTGTCGGCTGGGTCCGGCGTACGGGCGTCGTTCCACCACTTGCCGCGCGCAGCAAGGAGCTCCGTACGGCGAGCAGTGATGCCACTCGTGTAGCGCTTCATCCGCTCAACCCGCGGCGAGTCCTTGTCGGACGCGATCTCGAGCCAGACCTCGTTGAACACGTTGGCCGCAATCGTGCACAGCACGCTGCCCGGGCGGGCTCGCGAGACAACACTGTCGCCGAAGTCGACCAACTCGGCGAGCTCCAGCCCCGACCACTTCTTCGCCAGCACCTGGACGCGGCCGGTGTGCGCCGCGTAGCTGCCGGGGTGCCGAACCAGCGCGGCATGGAAGATCTCCGCCTTGTCCTCGAGGTCCGCCTGCAACCCGAGCGCGGCCCACTGCAGCACCTCCCACGGCACCGCGTCATCCGCTGCCGAGACGATCGCCCCCTGCAGCACCTCGGCCGCCGTACGGAGGATGTCGTGGAACATCGTGAACTGCTGCGCCGACACGTTCTTGGCCCGCTGCCCGGTCCGCACCGACCACGCCTCGAAGACCAGCACCTGCCCGTACCAGAGCAGCAGATCCGGGTCCTTCGGATAGGCCTCCAGCCGCAGTTCCAGCTGTTCACTGCGCCCCACCGCGGCCTTCGCCAGGCCGGTCGCCCGAATCGAGCGAAGATTCGTATTAGCAGGCGTCACCTTCAGCAACGCCAGTCCGGTCGACAGGTCCCCCTGCCGCACCGCCGCGTACGCCGCATCGAGATCAGCATCCCGCCAGGCCTGATCCAGGCTCAGCGCGGACACGTCCAGACCCGGCGCCCCCTTCCGCGAGAAGATACCCATTTGCGGATGGTATGACCGCGCGGACGACCGTGGTTCGGAATTGCACCTTCCTGCAATAACCTTGACCTTCCGCGACTGGCGAAGGTGGATTACCACCAGGGAGCGGCCGATTACGTGGCGTCGTCCGCCTGGGCGCCTCCAGCTCCTGGAGGCCTGTTTTGCGCTACGGAATGAACCCTCACCAGCCCGCGACTCTTGCTGTGACCGGAGCCCGCGCTCCGTTCACGGTCGTCGCCGGAAGCCCGTCGTACATCAACATTCTTGACGCCCTGACCGGCTGGCAACTCGTCCGCGAGGCCTTCAGTGTTTTCGGGGTGCCTGCGGCCGCGTCGTACAAGCATGTGTCGCCCGCCGGCGCTGCCCTCGGTACGTCGGTCGCCGACGCCTACCGCCGCGCCCGTGACGCCGACCCGAAGTCGTCGTACGGCGATTTCGTCGCGGTCTCGCACCCGGTCGACCTCGAACTGGCTTCGGTGCTTCGGCGGGTGGTGAGCGACGGAATCATCGCGCCCGGCTTCGAGCCCGGCGTCGTCGACATCCTGGCCGCCAAGAAGCGCGGCACCTATTTGGTGTTGGAGGCGGACCCATCCTTCGAACCCCCGCAGGAAGAAGTCCGCGAACTCTACGGACTCCGGCTGAGTCAGCACCGCGACGACTTCCCTCTCACGCGCGATCTGCTTTCTCCTGAGGTGCCCTCTGCCGCGGCCCGCGACCTACTGCTCGGCCTCATCGTCGTCCGCTACACCCAGTCCAACACCGTTGCCCTGTTGAAGGACGGCATGGCCATCGGCATCGGCGCCGGCCAGCAATCTCGAGTCGATTGCACAAGGTCAGCCGGCCTCAAAGCCGCCGCCTGGCAGGCCCGCCAGTCAGCATCGCCTTTGACCGGGGTCGCCATGGTCTCCGACGGCGCACTCCCCTTCGCCGACAACGTCTCGGAAGCCGCCGCCTTCGGCGTAACCCACATCGCCGAACCCGCCGGCTCCATCCGCTCCCCCGAAGTAGCCGCCGCCTGTGCCCGTTCGGGCATCACCTGGTCCCCCACCGGCGTCCGCCTCTTCCGCCACTGACCGGTTCGCCACATCCTGCCCACCCTGTGAGCACTCGCTACCGCTCGCTGCGGAAGTCGGGGAGTACTACCTGCCGATTCAGGTGGGTAGCGCTCCCCAGCTCCGCGCGCCCCTCCCGCACGGCCCTCCCGCATGGCCCTTTGAGCACCGATCAGTCACGGATCGGGCCGGAAAATGACTGATGGGTGCTCAAAGGTGGCCGGGCGCGCTGCCTTGAGCACGGTTCAGTCGTTTCGACGGGTGTCCGGTGACTGATCGGTGCTCAAGGGTGGATGGCGTCTCGGCGGACCGCCAGCACTCACCAACCTGCCCGGACCTGGTCGCGCACGCTCGCACCGAGCGCGGAAACTCTGGACACATGCTTTTGATGAGTGGGGGCGGTCCGCTCTGATGGCGCTAGTGAAGGCGGTGGGTGCCTGCTGCGACTGCGCGCCGTACGGCGGCTGCGGTGGTGGCGGGTGGTTGGTTCGTGGTGTCGAGGGCGTGGCGCTCAAGGGAGCCTAGGTCGGCGAAGGCTTTGTGCAGGCCGGTGATCGCTTCCTCGTCGCGGAGCGCTTCGGGGCCGCGCGCCTGCGCCCTGGTGATCGTGGCATCGAGAGTCGGGCGCAGGACGACGTACGAGATTGTCAGGCTGTCGCGGGCCGCAGCGGCGCGGAACGGAGGCAGATACCACGGGCCGACCACGCCATCGAGGATGACGTCGTACCCACCTCTCGCGTACGTCGCGGCTGCGGCGACGTACGCGTCGACGACGACATCGTTCTGCGCTTCAGACTCCGGCAGGTACGGCGGAATGAAGCCGGTCCGGATCGCGTCGAAGAACTGGTCGGTCGCCAGATGCACCGTCGGTCGCTCCGCCCCTGTCGCAAGCAACTGGGCGACCGTCGACTTGCCCGCGCCTGGCGCACCGCTGACCACGACCTCGCCACTCATTCAGCCGCCGGCAACGCTGGGGAGGATGAGCAGCGTGTCGCCATCAGCTAGCGGTGTGTCGGGACCGGCGAGGTCGCGGATGTTGTCAGAACCCAGGTAGATGTTGACGTGCCGTCGGACTGCGCCCTGCTCGTCGGTGAGCCGGCGGCGCAAGGCTGGGGTGGTGGCTGCGAGGGCGGCGCCGACTGTGGCGGCCTCGACCTCAACTCGTTCGGCTCCGCCGGCAAAGGGGCGCAGTACTGCTGGGAGGGCAAGCGTGATCATCGCTCAGAGCACCGCCGCGCGCAGGGTGAGGATGTCGGGGAGATGCCGCGCGACCTCGATCCAGCTGTCACCGGCGTCGGCGCTCGCATAGACACAACCGTCGCGGGTGCCGACGTAGACACCAGCTGGATCAGCCGTGTCGGTGGTCAACGCGTCGCGGAGCACCGGCACGTAGGACACCTCGGGCAGGCCGTTCGTCAACGGCTCCCACGTCGCACCGGCATCACGAGAGCGGTAGACCCGACAAGTCGCATCAGTGGGGATTCTGTTGCCATCGGCCACCAACGGGAACACGTAGACCGTGTCGGGCTCATGCGGATGCACCGCAATCGGGAACCCGAAGTCCGACGGCAATCCATCCGCGATCGACTTCCAGATCTGACCGCCGTCATCAGACCGGTAGACCCCGTGATGGTTCTGCGCGAACAGCCGATCCGGTACGGCGGGGTGCCCCGCAAGCTTGTGGACACACTGGCCGAACTCCGGATCCGGGTCAGGCAGAAAGTACGCCTTGATCCCGTGATTGGCGGGCGACCACGTCGTACCGCCGTCGCTTGTCTGATAGACCCCACCGGTCGACATCGCGACACTCATCCGCGCCGGGTCTGTCGGATGCGGCAACACGGTGTGGACCGCCTGACCACCGAAGCCCGCACCCCACTGCTCGCGATGCGGGTGGTCCCACAGCCCGCGGACGAGCTCGAACGTCACTCCCCCGTCGGTCGATTTCCACAGCGCCGACGGCTGGCTCCCGGCGTACACAACACCCGGCTCGACGCCGGGCTGGATCTGCCAGACCCGCTCCAGCGACGCGTCCGTCCCCGCGGGGAACCCGATCGCGCCTTCCGGCGGCTCGTCCCACGTCGCGCCGAGGTCGTCGGAGTGGAAGACCGCCGGCCCCCAGTGCTCACTGGTCCCGCCGACGAACAGCCGCGGCCGCTCACCACGGTTGTCGATGCCCACGGCGTACACGCCCTGCATCTCGAACGCGGGCCCGTCGAGTCTCCACTCCCGGCGCGCAGCGTCGCTGCGGCCGATCCAGAGCCCCTTCTTGGTCCCGATCAGCAGTACGGCCTCGGACATCGTTGTCCTCCTAGCGTGGCGGCCCGGCCACCACATTGACGAGTGATTCTCCGCGGGCGAAACGGTCCAGTTGGGCCCGCACCAACCGGGCGACCCGCGGCTCGAACGCCGTCGAGGCACCCCCGCGATGCGGGTTGATCAGCACATTCGGAGCAGACCACAGCGGATGACCTGACGGCAACGGCTCAGGATCGGTGACATCAAGCGCTGCCGAGATCCGGCCGGTACCCAGCTCGGCAATCAACGCGTCGGTGTCGACGATGACACCGCGAGCAACGTTCACCAGCAGAGCGCCGTCCTTGAGCTGGCTCAGGAACTTGGCGTCGACCATGCCGCGGGTCTCATCGGTCGCAGGCGTCAGCAGCACGACGACATCCGCCTGCGGGAGCAGCTCGGGCAGGTCAGTCGTCGGGTGCACGCCGTCCCGCGGCCGCCGCGCGACCCGCACCACCTCACACTCGAACCCGGCCAGCCGCCGCTCCAGCGCCTCACCGATCGAGCCATACCCGACGATCAGCACCGTGCGGTCAGCCAGCGAGTCGTCCATCCGCGCGTAGTCGTCAGCCGGCCAGACACCACGATCCTGGTTGCGAACAGCGAGCGGGATCCGACGGTACGACGCCAGGATCAGCCCGACCGCCAATTCGGCCGTAGACGCGTCATGCACGCCCCGCGCATTGCACAACGTCACGCCCTCCGGCAGATACGGCAGCACGCCCTCGAAACCCGCAGTCTGCAACTGCACGACCTTCAACGAAGGCATCGCGGCGAACACCGCAGGCAGGTCCACCGCACCCATGTACGGCGGCACGTAGAACTCGGCCCCATCGGGCTCCGCCTGCGCCGACACGCCATCTGGAACCCCGCCGAGAACCCGCTCGGAGTCCTCCCACGGCAGCCACGCCCTCACTAGATCGCCCATGAGGAAAACCTACTCGCCGCCACGGACAGTTTCACCGTCGTACTCTGAATAGGTGCCTTCGACATCGGTCGATCATGATCTGGCGGTAGGCCGGCTGCGCGCCTCGTACGAGCGCATCCCGGCCGGACACCCCGTGCGGCTGGCGAAGCGGAGCTCAAACCTGTTCCGCCCACGCGCCGAGCTCGACACGCCGGGGCTGGACGTCACCGGGCTGACCGGGGTGATCAGCGTCGATCCGGTCGCGCGGACTGCCGACGTACAGGGCATGTGCACGTACGAGGACCTGGTCGCGGCGACCCTGCCGCACGTGCTGACGCCGATGGTGGTCCCGCAGCTCAAAACGATCACGCTGGGCGGGGCGGTGACCGGGCTCGGCATCGAGTCGTCGTCGTTCCGCGCCGGGCTGCCGCACGAGTCGGTGCTGGAAATGGACGTCCTCACGGGTGCGGGCGAGGTCGTCACAGCGCGCCCGGTCGGTGAGCACGCGGATCTCTTCCGGATGTTCCCGAACTCTTACGGCACGCTCGGCTACGCGACCCGGCTGCGGATCTCCCTCGACCGCATCTCCCCGTACATCGCCCTGCGCCACGTGCGGTTGTCGCTCGACTCGTTGGCGCCTGCCATCGCCGAGATCGTTGCCTCGGGCTCCTATCGCGACGAACCCGTGCACTTCGTCGACGGGGTCGCGTTCAGCCCTTCCGAGGCCTACCTGACGCTGGGACGCAACAGCGACGCTTTAGCCCAGACCAGTGACTACACCGGTCAGCAGATCTACTACCGCTCGATCCAGCAGCGGCAGACCGACTTCCTCACCGCCCACGACTACCTGTGGCGCTGGGACACCGACTGGTTCTGGTGCTCAGCCGCCTTCGGCGCCCAGAACCCCTGGGTACGGCGCCTGTGGCCGCGACGCTGGCGGCGTTCCGACGTGTTCCACAAGCTGGTCGGCTTCGAGAACCGGCATCAGGTGGCCGCACGCATCAGTGCTCGCCGCGGTCAGGCGCCGCGCGAGCGCGTCGTACAGGATGTTGAGATCCCACTTTCACGCCTGGCAGCTTTTCTCCGCTGGTTTGACGCTGCCGTTGGCATGCGACCGGTGTGGCTGTGCCCGCTGCGCCTGCGCGGCTCCACAGCCTGGCCGCTCTACCCACTGGCTCCGGGTGAGACCTACGTGAACGTCGGCTTCTGGGGCACCGTCCCGATCTTGGCGGGAGCTGCCGACGGCGACGTCAACCGTCGCATCGAGGACGCCGTCGCCCGCTTCGGCGGCCACAAGTCGCTCTACTCCGACGCCTACTACGACAGAGACACCTTCGACCGGCTCTACAACGTCCCGGCCCTGACTGAGGTGAAACAACGCTACGACCCGGACGCCCGGCTCACCGGGCTCTACGAAAAGGCGGTGACGCGCCGATGACGACGCTCGCAACACAGGTATCCATCGCACAAGCCCTGACCACCGTGACGCCCGACGGCCTCCCCTTCCACTTCACGGCGTACGACGGCAGTGCGACCGGCCCCGCGGACTCCCCCATCCACATGCACCTGGCGACGGAGCGTGGCCTGTCGTATGTGTTGACGGCCCCCGGCGATCTAGGACTGGTCCGCGCCTACGTCATGGGCGACCTGGAAATCACCGGTGTCCACCCCGCGAACCCGTACGAGTTCATGCGGATGATGCTCAACCAGGTCCACTTCGAACGCCCCACCCCCGCCGAAGCCCTCCGCATAGTCCGAGGCCTCGGCTGGAGCCATCTCAAGCCACCCCCGCCGCCACCCCAAGAACACCTCCCGCGCTGGCGCCGTACCTTCGAAGGCCTCCGCCACTCAAAGACCCGCGACAAAGCCGCTATCCACCACCACTACGACGTCTCCAACACGTTCTACGAGTGGATTCTCGGCCCCTCCATGACCTACACCTGCGCCGTCTATCCGACCGCTGATGCCACTCTGGAAGAAGCCCAGTACGAGAAGTACGACCTCGTCGCGCGGAAGCTGGATCTGAAACCGGGGCAGCGGTTGCTGGACGTCGGCTGCGGCTGGGGCGGCATGGTCCGCCACGCTGCCCGCGAGTACGGCGTACAGGCTCTAGGAGTCACCCTCTCCGCCGAACAAGCCGAGTGGGCCACCCAGGCCATCAAACGCGAAGGTCTAGAGGCGTTGGCCGAGGTCCGCTACCTCGACTACCGAGACGTCCCCGAACGAGACTTCGACGCCATCAGCTCCATCGGCCTCACCGAACACATCGGCATCCGCAACTACCCGACCTACTTCGGCTTCCTACTAGATCGTCTGCGCCCCGGCGGCCGTCTCCTCAACCACAGCATCACCCGCCCCGACAACCACCACCGCTCGACGGGCGCCTTCATAGACCGCTACATCTTCCCCGACGGCGAACTCATAGGCTCCGGCCACATCATCGCCGAAGCCCAAAACGCCGGCTTCGAAGTCCGCCACTCCGAAAACCTCCGCGAGCACTACGCCCTAACCCTCGCCGCCTGGTCCCAGAACCTCTTAACCCACTGGGACGAGGCGGTAGCGGAGGTAGACCCCGCCACCGCCAAAATCTGGGGCCTCTACTTGGCCGCCTGCCGAGTAGGTTTCGAACGCAACAACACCCAACTCCACCAATTCCTCGCCGCAAAACTCGACACTGACGCCAACGCCCACTTCCCCCTCCGCCCCACCTGGCTCAGCTAGCCCAGCATCTGATCCTCGGCGAAGCCGAGCTCGTCTTCGATCTGGAGGGCTTCCGCGGCGTACCAGCGGATGGGGCCGGGCCAAGTTGCGGCCGTCAGCGTGCGCAAGTAGTCGTTGGCCTCGTCCGTTTCGAGATCGCGCAACGAGCCAATCGCCTTCTGGCACAACCAATACGCCGGGGCATCGGATTCGAGCGAACGCTCCACGGCCCTGAACAGGCTGCTGGCTGCTTCCACAGCCCGTAGCTCGCCGAGGATGTCCACCACGTCCTCGTTGTTCAGCTGATCGATGTCCGCATCCAGCAGCTCACGAAGGACCTCACCCACACCAGGCGGCGCAAGCGGCGCAGCAAGGTTGGCGAACCGCTCCACCATGCGCCAGTCTTCACGAGCCGCTGCCTCCCGGATCCACCCCGCGATCGACGAGATCACCTCCGGGTACTCCGCCGCGATCTCCTCAGCCCGCTCCTTCGTGATGAACCCGACCGCCAACGACGCCACCAGCTCAGCCCGAGGCATAGTTCCCCTCCAACCAACTCACCACACCACTGGCTGAGTCACCCCGGAGTGTCTGGAGACTTCATTTGTTGGAAGGATGAAGTCCATGGGACGTCCGTCGTCGTATTCGCCCGAGATCCGTGAGCGCGCGGTCCGGATGGTTGCTGAGTCCAAGGCTGA
>NZ_SMKX01000092.1 GCF_004349055.1 Kribbella antibiotica | reverse complement strand
GGTAGGTGGGGCGGGAGGCTTTGAGGGCTTGTTGGGATTGGTGCCAGTAGGTGGCCAGGTCGAAGTCGGGGGGACGCACAAACGCCTGGTCCGTGAGGGTGGCTGCGGTTAGGCGGCTTAGGCGGTAGGTGCGGAGGTGGCCGGCGGGGCGGGCGGCTATGAGGTACCAGGTGCGGGTTTTGGCTACTAGGCCTAGTGGGGCGATGGGAAAAGGGGTGGTGCCGTCGGCGTAGGTGATGTGGAGGGTGCGTTCTGCCCAGACTGCTTGGCGGCAGAGGTCTAGCCAGCGGGGCCGAAAAGAGGTAACACTGCCGCGGCTGTCGTCCCAGCCGGCGTGGTCGATGAGGAGGCGTTGGCGGGCGTACTCGGCGTCGCGGCGGGAGGTGTCCGGGAGGGTGGCGATGAGCTTGAGGACGGCTTGGTCTGCGGAGGCGTCCAGGCCTAGGTCGGCTAGGACGTGGGCGGTGGCGCCGACGAAGACGGACATGACTTCGGACGGCGTGAGGCCGGTGAGACGACTGCGGTAGTCGGGGAGCAGGGACCAGCCGCCGCCGCGGCCGCGGGTGGAGTAGACCGGGACGCCGGCCAGGCTGAGGGCGTCCAGGTCACGCTGGACCGTGCGGTGCGAGACGTCGAGGGTGGCGGCCAGTTCGGCGACGGTGGAGCGGCCGCGGGTCTGTAGCTGGAGGAGGAGTCGCAGGAGCCGCTCGGCGCGCATGCGAAGAACTATGCCACCTAAATAAGACATCAAGTGTGGTGTTTTGTTCCTACGGTCGCGGGATGACTGTTGTTGAAGTGGATGAGCTCGCCATGTCCTATCGCGCCCCGGTGCGCAACGGCGGGCTGCGGGCGGCGCTCGGTTCGTTGGTACGCCGCGAGTACAAGACCGTGCAGGCACTCGACCAGGTGTCCTTCACGATCGGCAAAGGTGAGGTGGTCGGGTTCATCGGGCCGAACGGCGCCGGCAAGACGACCACGATGAAGATCCTGTCCGGCATCCTGCACCCGACCGCCGGTCGAGTCGCCGTCCTCGGGGACACCCCCTGGCAGCGCCGGGCGCCGTTCCTGAAGCGGATCGCGTTCGTCCGCGGCAGCCAACCGGTTGGTGGCTCACAGGAGCTGACGGTGATGGACAGCCTCGAATACCAACGGCTCCTGTACGACGTCGCCCGCCCCGACTTCCGGCGTACCCTCGACGAGCTCCAGCAACTCCTCGACCTCCAACTGGATCGTCAACTCCGCGCGCTCAGCCTCGGGGAGCGGATGCGCGTCGGGCTCGCCATGGCGCTGATCTACCGCCCTGAGGTCCTCTTTCTCGACGAACCGTCGATCGGCCTCGACGTCACTGCGGCCGCGCAGATCCGCAGGTTCATTGCAGATCACGTGCGCACCACCGGCGCGACCGTGCTGTTGACCAGCCACTACGTAGCCGATGTCACGTCCCTCTGCGAGCGCTTGATCCTCATCGACCAAGGCAAGCTCGCGTACGACGGCCCGTTTGCTGAACTGTCCGCCCGCCTCTCGCCCTACGCGGCCGACCTGCTCGAATCCCTTCGGGAAGAAGACCGATGAGAACGCTGTCCCTGCTCACTTTCCGCATCCGGCAGCAGGTGCTCGAGTGGTCCGGCGCCTGGTGGTTCCTGCTGACGCTCGTCGTTCAGGCTGTCATCGCTCCGCTGATCGGCCTGTTCATCTGGTCGGCCGTTTACCCGGACGATCCGAGCATCACCCGCTACTACGTCGCGATCATCCTGGTTACGCTGATGACCGAGTCGTTCGAGCAGCACACCTTCTCCAATCGCGTGTACGACGGAACGCTCAGTCACGAACTGCTTCGTCCGCAACCGGTTGTCCTGGGCGTCATCGGCGAGAACCTGGCGATCCGCGGCTGGCTGACGTTGCTCGGGGCACCGATCGTGCTGGTGACCGCAATCGCCTTGCACACAACGTTCGCCTGGCAATCGGTGTTGTTGGCAATCCCCGGGATCGCGCTGGCCGCCGTACTGATCTTCCTCTTCACGTTCCTGCTTTCGCTGACCGCGTTCTGGACCGACCGCGTGCACCCGGTCGTTGGCTTCGGCAGCCAGCTCGCTTTCCTCTTCGGCGGTACGGCGGCCCCGATCGGCCTCCTGCCCGACGGTTGGGCACGGATTGCTGAAGCGCTGCCCTTCTATGGCATGCATGGTCTCCCAGCAGAGATTGCCTCAGGCAAGCAGTACGACGGTTCGCTCGGATATCAGCTCGGTTGGGTGGCAGTGCTCACCATCGCGGCCGCCGCGGTCTGGCGAGCCGGCATCCGGCGGTACACGGCGGTGGGATCGTGAAGCTCCTCCAACTGTTCGGCGCCGGCTTCTCGATGTCGGTACGCCGAAGCGTCGCCTTCCGAACCAACCTGCTCTTCGACGTGGTGCTCGCCTTCACCGGTCTCGGTACGACGATCGCCGCCGTCGCGATCGTGTTCACCAGAACGGATACCGTCGGCGGCTGGTCGAAGGCGGAGTTCCTCGTCCTGATCGGGACGTACGAATTGATCACCGGCCTGCGGTCGGCCTTCATCGACCCGAACCTGTCCTGGTTCCCGGACAACGGCATCCGCAACGGCAAACTCGACGCCTACCTGCTACAACCCGCCCCGAGCCTGTTCCTCGCAAGCCTGTCGCTCTCCGCGCCTCTCGCGTTGATCCAGTGCGTGCTCGGCGCCGGCGTCCTCAGCTGGGGCATTGGAACCGCCCCCGACAAACCCGACCTGTACGGCGTCCTGAGCTGGCTCCTGCTCGTCATCGCCGGACTCGTGGTGACGTGGGCGCTCAGCGTCTTGCTGGCCTGTCTGGCGTTCTGGGCGCCGAAGCTCCAGCTCGATGTCTTCTACCACTCTGCCTGGCAGCTCGGCCGCTACCCAACGGACGTGTTCGCGAGGCCGATCCGGTTCGCGCTGACGTATGTCTTCCCCCTCGCTCTGATAGCCGCGGTGCCGTCGTCCGCATTGCTCAACGGTCCGAACGCCGGCCAGCTAGCAGCCGGGTTGCTGGCGGCAGCGGTCGCGGCCGGGCTGGCCGCACTAGCTTGGCGAGCTGGCCTCCGCCGATATACAGGTGCGACGTCCTAGCCCTCGTGGGTAGCGTGCGTGGACATGGCTGACGACTTGTTTGCGGTTCCACGGCTGGCAGCGGTGTACGACGCCTTGGAACCGGCGGTACGAGACGACCTGGAACCCTACGTCGCGATGGTGGCCGAGTTCAAAGCCGAACGCGTACTGGACGTCGGCTGCGGAACCGGAGAACTGGCCTGCCTGCTGGCCGGGCTCGGCATCGACGTGATCGGTGTGGACCCCGCGGCAGCCTCGCTGGAGGTTGCCAAGGGCAAAGAATTCGCAGAGAAGGTCAGCTGGATCCACGGCGATGCAACAACGTTGCCGGAGCTGCAGGTCGACCTGGCCGTGATGACAGGGAACGTGGCGCAGGTCTTCCTGACCGACGAGGAGTGGGCGGCGACAGTGGCCGGCATCCTCAAGGCGTTGAAGCCCGGCGGCCGGTTCATCTTCGAGACGCGCGATCCGGCGTACAAGGCCTGGGAGCAGTGGGCAGAGTGGACGCGCGAGAGCACCTACCGCGAGGTGCTGCTGCCCAGCGGGGAAACCGTGGCGAACTGGGGTGAGCTGACCCGGGTCGACCTCCCGTACGTCAGCTTTCGCGGCACCTACGTGTTCAGCTCGGACGGCGCCGTTCTCACGTCGGACTCGACCCTGTGGTTCCGCGAGCGGGATCAGGTGTCGCTGGACGGCTTTGTGGTCGACGAAGTGCGAGACGCGCCGGATCGGCCGGGGATGGAGTTCGTGTTCGTCGCCAGGAGCGCCGACAACGTGCGATGGGCGGTGCGGGACATGACCGGGTTCGTCTCGACGTAGTACCAGAGGCAGCCGATCGCTTGGGCGAGCGCCCAGCCCATCCCGCGCCGCCACTCCGCGTCGTTGCTACCGACCGTCGTACGGAATGCTTCTCGGGCCACCGGATCGAGCAGGTTCCAGGCCGGCTGGAGGTCCATCGCCGGGTCGGAGACGGTGAACGTGCCCACGTCGATCACGCCCGCCAGCCGGCCGTCGGTGGCCAGCAGGTTGCCCGGCATCAGGTCACGATGGGTCCACGTGTCAGGCGAGGTTCGCGGCGTCTCGCGCAGCACAGCCCACAACCGCGCCAACCCCTCGACGTCGATCAGGTCGCGACTGCGCGCCAGCCCGTGGGCGACGGACTCGTCCTGAGAAGCCAGTACGCCGCCCCGCCACGAACCGGTGAACACGCGCCCCTCGGTCGGTTCCGCACGCAGCGCGAGCACGAACCGAGCGAGGTCCTCGGCAAAATCCACTGACCCCGCGACATCCGCGTCGTACGCCGTCGTGCCGTCCAGCCAGGTGTAGACGGCCCACGGCAGCGGGTATCCGTCACCAGGCGAGCCGAGCGTGATCGGCAGGGGAGTCGGGTACGGCGAGATCGCGTGCAGCCGGCGAGCCGCAGCCGCCTCGTCCTCAAGCTCCTGGCGAACCCGCGCCGGATCACCGGGCTGGAGGGGGAATCGCGCGACGAGGTGCCGCCCGGGCGAAGGACCCGAGCCGCACTCGATCCGGAACAGTGCGTTCACCGTCCCGTGCGACGGGACCGCGCGGATCGCGACCTCGCGCCACTCCGGAAACTGCTCCCGGATCAGCCCTTCGACGAGCCCGACGGTGATCTCCAGTTGGCCGGCATGCATCAGGTAGTCGCGAGCGGTCGGGCTCGGTCTGTCGCGAGCTTGATAGCGAAGACGGCGAGCGCCGTACCGGTCAGGTAGCGGTGGATGCGCATCCAGGTCGGCCGCCGGGTCAGGAAGACGGCGACCGAGCCCGCGGTGATGATGAAGACCGCGTTCATCGCGACCCCGACCACGAGCTGGGTGAGCCCCAGGATCAGGCTCTGGGTGCCGAGGTGGCCGCGGGACGGGTCGAGGAACTGTGGGAGCAAGGAGATGTAGAGAATCGCGATCTTCGGGTTGAGCAGGCAGGTGAGCAGGCCCATGCCGAAGAGTTTGCGGGAGCTGTCCGGCTCGAGCTCCTGAGTCGCGAAGACCGAGCTGCCGCCGGGGCGGAGGGCGTTCCAGGCGAGCCAGAGCAGGTAGGCGGCGCCGGCGAACTTCAGCACCACGTAGATCTCCGGGACGAGCGCGAACAGCGTGGCCAGCCCGGCACTTGCCGCCAGCAAGTAGACGAGGAACCCGACGCCGACCCCGGCGAGCGACGTCAGCCCCGCGCGGCGGCCCTGCGTGATCGACCGCGAGATCAGATAGATCATGTTCGGCCCAGGCATCACCACCAGCCCGAGCTCAACCAGCGCGATCCCCAGCAACGCCTCACTACTGACCGGCATTTCAGTTCCTCTCGTCGGCCACGAACTTAACAGCGCGCCGGACCGGGGCGGCCGGGATTTTCGCCTGCTGGGATACCTTGCGGGGATGGAGGAGCAGGAATGTATGCGGTGTGGGAAGCCGGTCCAGGAGACCCGCGAGGACTACGAAGTCTTCGAGCGCATGCACTGGGACTGTTTCCACTTCGAGTTCGAGCACAATCTGTACGGCGACATCGCCGAGGACGTCGATTGCGGGCAGCCGAGCTGTCCGGTGACCGCCTGACGGTATTGCGGTCGCTCACAGTCCGCGCACTCGGCTAACGTGTCGTCGTACGCCTGACGGTTTGAAGGAGACGGTATGAGCGAGAGCGACAGCAAGCCGGCGGACGATCTGCAGAAGAAGTTCCGGGAAGCGCTGGAAAAGAAGAACGCCGGCAATCACTCCCACCCCGGGAACGGCAATCAGGGCCAGGGCGCCGGTGAAGCGCACAACGACAAGCAGAAGCGCCAGTTCCGGCGCAAGTCCGGCAGCTGAAATACGCCAACTGTCCATCCATCCGCCTGAGCCCCGGGTTGCCGCCCGGGGCTCGACTCTTTCCCCGGTATTCTCGGCTGGTGAGTGTTCCGCTGCATTACGTGGTCAAAACCCGGCTGGTCGAACTGATCGAACAGCTCGGCGAGGGGTCCGGTCTGCCGCCTGAGCGGGTGCTGGCGAAGGACTTCGGGGTCTCGCGGTGGACGATGCGCCAGGCGATCCGGGAGCTGATCGCCGACGGGCGGTTGCGGGCCCGGCAGGGGCAGGGGACGTTCGTTGCCACGCCGAAGATCGTGCAGCCGCTGGCGCTCGTGAGCTACACCGAGGCGCTGCGAGCGCAGGGGCATGTGCCGGCGCGTGAGGTGGTCAAGTTCGACGAGATTCCGGCGGACGACGTACTGGCTGAGCAGTTGGCGATTGCGCCGGGGGATCCGGTGTTCGAGCTCGAGCGGGTCCTGTTCGCGGATGAGCAGCCGATCGGGCTTGAGACGACGTACCTGTCGGTGGCGCGGTTTCCGACCCTGCGCGAGGTCCTGGACGCGACCGGCTCGCTGTACCGCTGCCTGACCGGGCAGTTCGGCGTCCAGTTCGGTGAGGGCGAGGAGCTGGTCGAGACGGTGATCGCGTCCCCGCGCGAGGCCGAGCTGCTCAAGGCGACCCAGCAGCTGCCGATGCTGCTCCTGCACCGCCAGACCCGCGACACCGATGGCCGCACCATCGAGGTGGTCCGCTCCCTCTACCGCGGCGACCGCGTCGGCTTCCGCGCCACGCTGCGCCCGTAAGAACCGAACTTTTACCTGCGGTTCATCGGCAGGCAACCTCCCTCGCACAGGCTCTTCATTGGTCCGGACCAATCTGGTGGTCAGGCGAGATGATGGGAGAAGCCGGTGCGGGTGGTTGTGGTGGGTGGCGGGGTGCTGGGGACGATGCACGCTCGCGAGGCGGTACTGCGGGGGCATGAGGTCCTGCAGATCGAGCGCGAGGTCGAGGCGCGCGGCGCGAGTGTGCGGAACTTCGGGCTGGTCTGGGTCAGCGGCCGGTCCGACGGCGCCGAGATCAAAACCGCGCTGCGGGCTCGCGAGCTGTGGGCCGACGTACCGGGGATCAGCTTCCGGCCGCACGGGTCGCTCACGGTCTGCCGGACCGAGGAGGAGCTGGCCGTCGCGAAGGAGGCCGCGGCCCGCCCCGACGCGGCGGAGCGCGGCTTTCAGGTGCTGGATGCGGAGCAGACGCGCGACCGCAACCCTGCGTTGCAGGGCGACCTGTTGGGCTCGTTGTGGTGTGAGCGCGATGCGATCGTCGAGCCCCGCGAGGTGCTCCCCGCGCTACGCCAAGAGCTGGCGAAGTCCGGGCGCTACCAGTTCCTCGGCGGGAGAGAGGTGCGGACCGTTGACAGCGGCGAGATCACCGACGACCACCACGAGACACACAGCGCCGACCTGGTGTTCCTGTGCACGGGTGCCTGGCACAGCGGCCTGATCCGCGAGCTCACCGAAGACCTGCCGGTACGGCGCGTCCGGCTGCAGATGATGCAGACCGAACCGCTCGACGTACCACTCACTACCGCCGTAGCGGATGCGGACAGCTTCCGCTACTACCCGGCGTACGGCGGTCCCGCGGTCGAGGCATTGGCGCCGCAGGCAACTATCGCGCAGCAGCACGCGATGCAGCTGTTGATGGTCCAGCGCACGCACGGCGGCCTGACGATCGGCGACACCCATGAATACGCGGAGCCGTTCAACTTCGACGTCCAGTCCGATCCGTACGACTACCTGACCCAGGCCGTCGAGGACATCCTCGGCCGCCCGATGCCCAAGATCACCAAGCGCTGGGCCGGCGTCTACTCCCAAGCGATCGATACGAGCGGCGACGGCATCGTCGTACGGCGTGAGGTCGCCAAGAACGTCCACCTGGTCACGGGACCGGGTGGCCGCGGCATGACCATGTCCCCGGCGATCGCCGAGATGAGCTTCGAGGAGTTCGGCAAATGATCCAGCTCGCAGTGCTCGACATGGCCGGTACGACGGTCGCCGACGACGGTCTCGTCGAACGCGCCTTCACTGCCGCGATCGGTGCCCAGGGCATCGAATCCGGCAGCGCGGCCTACGACCGGATGATTGCCCACGTCCGCGCCACCATGGGCGAATCCAAGATCACCGTCTTCCGCGCGCTGCTCGGCGCCGAGGAGTCGGCGCAGCAAGCCAACAAGGCCTTCGAGATCGCGTACGGCGAACTTGTCGACGAAGGTCTGCATCCGGTCGACGGGGCCGAGGACGTGATCCGCGGACTCCAAGAGGCCGGGATCAAGGTCTGCCTGACGACGGGGTTCGCCCAGACCACGCAGTACCGGATTCTGTCCGCTCTCGGCTGGCTGGAGCTGGCCGACCTCACTTTGTGCCCGGCGCAGGCGGGCCGCGGCCGGCCGTACCCGGACATGGTTCTGAAGGCCGTTCTGGAGCTGGAAGCCGACGCGGTGGCGAATGTCGCTGTCGCCGGTGACACCGCCTATGACATGACGACGGGGATCGCGGCCGGTGCCGGGATCGTGGCCGGCGTCCTCACCGGTGCCCATGGCAAGGACCAGCTCCAGGCCGCGGGTGCGACGCACGTTCTCTCGTCGATCCGGGATCTGCCCGGGTTGATCCTTAGCTGACAGGTCGGAACAGTGAAGCTCAAGACCCTGCTCGTTGCTGCTCTCATCACTGCTGTTGCCGCCGGTTGTGGTGGCACCGGCGCTGCTTCCACTGCCGGAGGTGGCGCGAAGACCGTTACTGTCTACACCGCCGACGGCCTGGCCGATTGGTACAAGACCCGCTTCGAGGCGTTCACCGCGAAGACCGGGATCAAGGTCCAGACCGTCGAGGCCGGCTCCGGCGAGGTCGTCTCCCGGCTGGCCAAGGAGAAGTCGAATCCGCAGGCCGATGTCGTCGTGACCCTGCCGCCGTTCATTCAGAAGGCGTCGAAGGACGGGCTGCTGCAGAAATACGCCGTACCGGGTAGTGAGCACGTGAAGAGCGTGAAATCGGACGACTACGTTGCGGTCGCGGACAACTATCTGTGCTTCATCGCGAACAAGCAGGCCGGTACGCCGAAGTCGTTCGAGGAACTGCTGGATGCGCGGTTCAAGGGGAAGTTGCAGTACTCGACTCCGGGTCAGGCCGGTGACGGAACCGCCGTACTGCTGCTGTTGCAGCACCTGATGGGTAAGCAGGGTGCGCTGGACTATCTGCGCAAGCTGGAGGCGAACAACGTCGGGCCGTCGGCGTCGACCGGGAAGCTGCAGCCGAAGGTCAGCAAGGGGGAGCTGTTGGTTGCCAACGGCGACGTTCAGATGAACCTCTCCTCGATCAGTGTCGACAAATCTGCATTCGAGGTTTTCTTTCCGGCCGGTGCTGATGGCAAGAAGGCCACGATTGCGCTGCCGTATGTGATGGGGCTCGCGACTGGTGCGCCGAATGTTGATGGTGGCAAGCAGTTGATGGAGTACCTGCTGACCACGGAAGCCCAGCAGACACTGGCAAGTGACGCCTTCGGTCTGCCGGCCCGGTCGGATGTCAAGCCGAACGACGCCAACTTCCAGGCCGTGCAGCAGTCGATGACGGGTGTCGAGGCATGGTCGCCGGACTGGAACGCCGTACTGGCCGACCTGGACGCCGACGTCGCCGCGTACACGAAGGCAGTGCAGGGATGACCGTCCAGCTGGATGACGTCTCGGTGCACTTCGGCCGGACGCTTGCGCTGGAAGGGCTCAGCCTGACGGTCGCGGCCGGCGAAACGGTCGCGTTGCTGGGGCCCTCGGGTTCGGGGAAGTCGACCGCGCTGAAGGCTGTGGCTGGTTTCGTCCGGCCGAGCAGTGGGCGGATTCGGCTGGCCGGTCAGGACGTCACGGATCTCCCGCCGGCCAAGCGGGGGATCGGGGTTGTCGTTCAGCAATACGCGCTGTTTCCGCATTTAAGAGTTTCCGACAACGTGGCCTTCGGCTTGCGAGCTGCTCGCACGCCCAAGGGCGAGGTCACGAGGCGCGTCGCGGAGATGCTCGAGATGGTCGGTATGACGTCCTTCGCGAAGCGGTTCCCGCGGGAGCTGTCGGGCGGGCAGCAGCAGCGGGTCGCGATCGCGCGGGCGCTGGCGATTCAGCCGAAAGTGTTGCTGCTCGACGAGCCCTTGGCTGCTTTGGATGCGCAACTGCGCGCCGACATGCTGGGCGAATTGCAGAAGCTCCGGCGCGAGGTGCCGGACGTGGCGATCGTCTATGTCACGCACGATCAGTCCGAGGCGCTCGCGCTGGCGGACCGGATCGCGGTGATGCGTGATGCGCGCCTGGTCGACATCGCCCCGGCCGCGCAGCTCTACGCGACCCCGCCGTCGGCGTTCACCGCGTCATTCCTCGGTGGCGCCAACTTGCTGCCGGTCGAGACGTTTGGCGACGGCGTCAAGGTCGCCGGCCATGTGCTGCCAGGAGTGCGGGCGACGCCGGGCAAGGAGCTGCTCTGCATCCGTCCGCATGCGATTCGGCTTGGCGATGCAGGGGTTCCGGTCCGTGTGATCGCGACGCAGTGGCGTGGGTCGTCCAATCAGCTGACGTGCACGGTCGACGGGCTGCCCGAGGTGTCGGTGCGGATCGATCTGCCGGCTGACCTTCAGGTCCCGGCACTCGGTGCGCAGGTGTCGATGGTGCTGCCGGCCGAGGCTTGCAGTCTGGTTCCCGCGGAGCGCCGCTGATGGCCGTCGAAGCCCTGACCGCAACGGTTGCTGTTAGCAATCAATCGCGGGGTGAGCGCCGGTGGCTGTGGCTCGTTCCGCCGCTGCTGCTGATTGCGGTGCTCGTTGTCTACCCGTTGGTGCTGGTCGCCGCCGAGTCGGCGCCGGCGTGGGGTGAGGTCCTCGGGTCGGTCGAGTTCCGCGATGCGTTGGTGCGGACCGTGCAGGTCGCGGTCTGCTCGACGATCGGTTGCCTGCTGGTCGGAACGTTCCTCGCGGTGGTGATCAGCTTCGTCCCGTTCCCCGGCGCGCGGCTCGTCGCCAGCCTGGTCGACACGATGCTCGCGTTGCCGTCGTTCCTGGTCGCGCTGTCCTTCACCTTCATCTACGGTACGGCGGGCATCCTGCGGACCGGAGGTTTCCTCACCACCCCATGGGCTGTCGTCCTGGCCGAGATCACCTTCTACACCCCGTTCGTGATGCGGCCGTTGCTGGCGGCAATGAGTCGGTTGCCGCGGGCCCAGTTGGATGTCGCCGCGAGTCTCGGTGCCGGGCCATGGCGGGTACTGCGCCAGGTTGTGCTGCCGGAGGTTCGGCCGGCGATGGTTGCCGGTGGCAGCTTGACGCTGCTGCTCACGCTGAACGAATTCGGCATCGTGCTGTTCCTCGGCGCGAAAGGCACGACCACCTTGCCGATGCTCGTCCACACCAAGGGCATCGTGATGTTCGAGTATCCGGCCGCGTGTGCGATCGCCGTCGTACAGATCGTGCTGTCGCTGGGGCTCTATGCCTTGCTGCGTAAGGCGTTAGGAGGAGGTCGTCGTGCTCGTCTGGACTAAGCCTGGTAAGGCACTCACGTGGACGGCGTTCGCGCTGGTGTTCGGCGTACTCGTGCTGGCGCCGTTCATCGTGGTGATCGCGGCCGCGTTCGCCGGCACCTGGAACGGCGTACTGCCGTCGAACCCAACCGTCGGACATCTGCAGGAAGCCCTGTCGGGTGACGAGCTCGCCTCGTTGTCGGTCAGCTTGCAGACCGCGTTCCTCGGCGGACTACTCGCCGTCGTCGTCGGCACCTGGGGAGCACTCGCCGCCCACGGCGCACCCGGCCCGGTCGCGCGAGTCGCCGATGCACTCCACCACCTACCGATCGCCGTACCGTCGGTTGTTGTCGGTCTCGGTCTGCTGGTCGCGTTCTCTCGGCAGCCGATCCTGCTCAACGGCACCAAGTGGATCGTCGTGATCGCGCACCTCGTCCTCATGGTCGCCTTCAGCTACGGAACCGTCGCCGCCGCCCTGCAACGCGTAGACCCCTCGTACGCCGATGTCGCCGCGTCCCTCGGTGCATCGCCAGCAAGGGTGTTGTGGCAGGTCCGCCTCCCCATGCTCCGCCCCGCCATCGCCTCCGCCGCCGGTCTCTCGGTGGCACTCTCCATGGGCGAAGTCGGCGCCACGATCATGGTCTACCCCGCCTCCTGGCGAACCGTCCCCGTCAGCATCTTCGCGTTGAGCGACCGCGGCCAGACCTTCACCGCCGCCGCCGAAGCCCTAGTACTCCTAACAGCCACGGTCCTGGTTGTCTTCACCCTCGATCGGCTGCGGGGGCGAGCAGTAGAGCAGTGAGCCGCTCGACCTCAGGATCCCAGCCCAGCTGGTGATTGGCCGCGTCCTCGGCGTTCGCGAAGCCGGTGTGGCTGAGCACCATCAAGGTGCCGTCGGCAACCTCGGACAGGTCGACCTGCACGTGGGTCGGCTCGTCCGAGCTGCCGTCCCAGGCCCAGCTGAAGGCCAGGCGATGCGGCGGCTCCACCTCGAGATAGCTACCTCGCACGACGTGCGGCCCCATCTCGACGACGTACTCGCCGCCTACCTGGACGTCGGCCTGCACCTTCAGCTCCAGCTGCGGATTCGGGCAGTACCACTGCATCAGCAGCTCGGCCCGGGTCCACGCGTCGTACACCCTCCCGATCGTTGCCGATAGCACCCTTTCGATCCGGATCTCAGACTCCATCGTGGTCCCCTCGCAAAAGTTCTTCCAGTCGATCGACAGTGCTGTTCCAGTACGCCGTGGTGTCATCGAGCCAGCGCTCCATCTCGGACAACGCCTCAGGCCGCAGCGTGCAAACGACCGTCCGCCCGACTCGCCGCCGCGTCACCAGCCCGGCCTCGACGAGCACCCCGACATGTTTGGTCATCGCCGGCGGTGTGATCCGGTGCGGCTCTGCCAGTTCGCCCATGGTCGCCTCGCCGCGGCTCAGCCGCCCGACGATCGCCAGCCGGGTCGGATCGGCGAGGGCTCCGAAGGTGGTGGTCAGCACGAGCAACACTTCACCAAATGGTGAAGTGACTTGTCAAGACCGTAAACTAGACGACCTCGCCCGGCCCGACTCCGCGCATCTCGCGTTCGGCCACGGCATCCGCCACTGCCTGGGCGCTCCGCTGGCCCGGCTTGAGGGGCGGATCGCGTTCGAGATGATCTTCGACCGCTTCCCGAACCTGCGCCTGGCAGATCCGGCCGAAGAGCCGGACCGCCCGCCGGGCTTCCTGCTCAACGGCATCCAGGCGCTGCCTGTTCTGCTGTGAACACCGGGTGAACCGCGGCCGAATCACAGCGATGGGATTGTGAGTCGCTTGACCTGACCTGGCATCCTGGGCCGGGTGACCGACATCCTGGAAATGGCACGGCACCTGCTGGGCTTGGCTATGGCCTCGCACTGGCTGCTGCTGGTGCTGTTCCTGGCTGCGGCGATCGACGCGGTCTTCCCGATCATCCCGAGCGAGGGCATGGTCGTCACGGCCGGTATGGCCGCGGCCGCCGGTCATCAGAACCTGGTGCTCGTGATCCTGGTCGCGATGGTCGGATCCGTCATCGGCGAGATCGCCTGCTACCTGATGGGACGCGGTTCCGGCCCCCGGCTGCATCGCTGGATGAAGCGCCAGGAGCGCAGACAGCGGCTCTACGAGAAGGTCTCGACCGCGCTGCACAAGCGCGGCGGCCTGATCCTGGTGACGGTTCGCTACATCCCCGGCGCCCGGATGGTCGCGACGCTCACCGCGGGCGCAACCCGGTACTCGTTCAAGAAGTTCGTCGTCTTCACCTTCGCCGGTGTGACGATCGCCTACACGTACGTCGCTCTGATCGGTTACCTCGGTGGTGACGCCTTCGAGCACGACTCGCTCAAGGCGCTCGCGTTCAGCCTCGGGATGGCGTTCGTGATCGGCCTGGTCATCGAGACGTCGCGCCGGATCGCCAATCGGCGCCGCGCAGCGAAGATCACAGCGGCCTAACAGCCCCGGCCGGGATTGCGCGTCACCGCGTGTCCCAGCCCAACCTCCTGCGTGGTCCGTGCGTCAGTAGAGGTGTGGTGAGGCCCGCAGTAAATCTCGCTGCCGCCGCGGTAGTCGTCGCGGCGGTGGTGGTCGGATGTGCCGATGTCGCTCCCAACGGGCAGGCGGCGCCGAGTCAACCGACCGCGACTCCAACGCCAACGCCAACTCCTACGGTGACGCCGTCGGCGACTCCAAGCGCGACGCCGACTCCGACCCCCACACCCACGCAGACCCCCACACCCACGCCTTCTGGTCCGCCGGGTGTCGCAGCCGCTCCGGTGACACGGTCGTTCCCGGCGAAGCTGTCCAACGGCAAACCGCCACTCTTCCTGGTCGTCTCCTTCGACGGCGCAGGCGACCTCGCCCTCTGGCACCACTGGCGGACCGTGGCCGACAAGGTCGACGCCCGGATGACGTTCTTCCTCTCCGGCCCCTACCTCTACCCGGCCGCCCACCGCACCGACTACAAACCCCCACTGCACAACCCCGGCGCGTCAGACATCGGCTGGAGCACGCCAACCACAGTGCTCGCCCGTACGACGATCCTGCGCGAGGCGATCGCGGAGGGCCACGAGATCGGTACCCACGTCAACGGCCACTTCTGCGGCCCGAAGGGTGTCGGCGAATGGACCACGGCCCAATGGACTGCCGAGCTGAACGCGTTCGACCAGATGGTTCGCACCGGCCCGAGTCTCGCGGCTGACAAGACGGTTGATGCGCCGTTCGACCCTGCCACGGTCAAGGGCATGCGGACCCCGTGTCTAGAGGGCAACAGAGCGGCGTACCGGCGGGCGATGGGGTACCGCGGCATGCTGTACGACGCCTCGGCGACCGGCTACCTCAAGTGGCCGACGAAGGTCGACGGGCTGTGGAACTTCCCGCTGCAGGATGTCGTGCTTGCGGGGACGACCAAGAACACGCTGACGATGGACTACAACCTCTGGTACGCCCAGACCAAGGCGAAGAAGGCGCCGGTCGCGCAGGTGCCGCAACTGCGGGCGCAGGTGCTGGCGACGTACCGGCAGGTTCTTGCGCGGTCGCGCGCCAAGGGCAACCCGCCGCTGTTCCTCGGCAACCACTTCAACCGCTGGAACAACAGCGTCTACTCCGACGCGCTCACCACGTTCGTGACCGAGACGTGCAAGCAGCCTGACGTCCGGTGTGTGAGCAACATCGAGCTGGCGACCTGGCTGGCGAAGTACAGGCCTGCTTAGAACGCGGCGTAACCAGTCGCGTTCTGCCAGCTATCGCCCTGCTTGATGCGGCTGACGACCAGCCGCTGCAGGCTGGTGTCCTGCGGGAACTCGTCCAGACGGCTCAGATCGTGACTGCGGAACGTGAAGAAGATCGCGCTGTCCTGGCTGTCGACAGGCGTCCCGTACGGCGTGAATCGGCGGCCGAAGCGGACCATGTTCGACGCGGGCGGCAGGTTGTCGAGCAGGTAGGGATCGAGCAGCCACGAGTTGAGCGTCATGGTCTTGATCGGGCACTCCGGGAAGTACCGCGGAAAGAATTCGCGGGCCTGCGCGAGACTCGCGTCGACGAGCTCGGGCGTGAGCGGACCCGATTCCGGGATGTGCACGCCGACCACCCATTCGCCGGGCTCAGTCCCGGGGACGGGCTTCTCCGCAGTGACTTGGTAGAGCATGTACTGCAGCCGGCCGAGGGCGTAGATCTGCCCGGCCCAATGGATCGTCAACCACCAGTGCGTCGCCAGCCCGTACTTGCCATGCGTACGGCGGCTGACGCCGACCTGCAGGCCGAGATCAGCCAGTGTGGCCCAGCTGATGTCGTCGGGGATGCCGCGCTCGTGGTGATACTTCCGGATGTCTGGGACGGTCTCCAGCAGCGCTGCAACGGTGTTGCGGGTGTCCTCCGGCATCTGGAGCTCCGGCTCGGTGCCCTGATGCCCGACTCCCGCGCGCAGTTGCTTGACGAGATCCTCGACCGCCGCCGGATCCGCCACGAACTTCTCGGCGTCCTCACGGTCTTCGTCGGAGAAACCCAGCGCGTGGTAATCGTCAACAGAAGTCACGCCGCAACCGTAACCGATGTACTGACTTACTCCGCAGCAGTATCAATGTGGTGAGCAAGCACCAGATCGTCCTCGGTGATGCCACCGGCATCGTGGCTGGTGACCCGGAAGGTGATCTTCGTGTAGCGGATGTCGATGTCCGGGTGGTGGTTTGTCGCCTCGGCCAACTGCGCGACCGTCGCGACCAGCCGGATGCCGTCCAGGAACGTGTCCCGCTCGACCGTCCGCACCAGCGTCTTGTCCACGGCCTTCCAATGCGGGATCAGGTCGCGGAGTGCGAGATCGATCTGGTCGTCCGTGAGCAGCTCAGCCATGCCGTCACTCTAGACCTTCTGACGGACACGCCCTGCCGTGAAGAGCGCGAGGGTGGCGATCACCGCTCCGGCGCTCACGATCACGCCGAAGACCCACGGCTGCGGGTCTTCGGCCTTCAGCGCGAGCAGAGTGCCGGTGATGGCGACAACGGCGGCGATGCTCATCGCCGGGGCCATCTGGGAGGCGCCCGCGTTGCGGCCGGAATTGGTGGCGTCGGACAAGTCCAGGGTCAGTACCGACACACTCGACCAGGTCAGACCCATGCCGATGCTTGCGATCGCCCAGCCGGCCAGGCCGAACCACACGCTGGTGTCGGTCCAGGCGAGCAGCGACGTGACCGCGATCCCGACCACCAGCAGTGTCAGACCGGTCCGCAGCACGGTGACGGGCTGGAAACCGTGCTGACGTCCGTACAACCACGAACCCAGCGCCCAGAACACCCCGGTCACCGACAAGCTCACGCCGGCTCGGGACGGGCTGAAGTTGTGTTGCAGCGTGAGCAGCAACGGCAGGTACACGCCGACCCCGGTGAACGCGGCGCCGCCCAACGCGCGGGTGGCGACCACGGCCGGGAACCCTCGTCCGGCGACGAACACTCCGGGCGGCATCACCTGGACAGCGGCCCCAGCCAGTACGACGAGCGCCACGACCATGACCGTGGTGCCGATGAACCGGTGCGCGCCGACGTGATCACCGGTCAGCGTCAAGGTGAACAGTGCCAGCGAGATCGCGGCCGCCCAGGGGAGCGCCGTACGGGATGCTGTGAGGTCTGCCGCGTGCTCGGCGGTGCGTTCTGGCACGTCGGCGTCCTGCGACTGACGGATCGCCGGCCGGATCAGCAACCAGGTCGGGATCAGCAGGACGACGGCGCCCAGGAACACCCAGCGCCAGCCGAACTGCTCGGTGATCACGCCGGTCAGCAGCGGCCCGAAGATCGACGGCAGTACCCACATCGCCGAGATCAGCGACATCATCCGCGGGCGCAGGACGACGGGCAGCGCGCGGGCCACCAGCACGATCAGTGAGACGTCGAGCAGGCCCTCGGCGATCCCGCTCAGCACCCGCCCGGCGATCACCATCGGCATCGCGACGGCGAACCCGATCAGCAACTGCGCCAGGCCGAACACGATGGCGCCGAGTCTGAGCGTGCGGACCGGGCCGTGCCGATCCGACCACAGCCCGGCAACCGCAATGGAGAACACGAAACTCGCGTTCGGGGCGGCATTGGCCAGCCCGAAACTGCCGAGCGCGTCGAATTCGCGCACCATCGTCGGCAACGCCGTACCGACTGCTCGGTTCTCCAGTGCGCTCAGCGTGACCAGACCGATCACGCCGAGCGCCAGCGGCAGATGCCGGCCGCTGAACAGACGAGGGGCGGCGGTGGCTGTGGTCATCCACCCATTCTGGGAGTTCAAGCGGACTTGAGGGCAACTTCGGCCAGGATGTCGACTGTCGGCTCCGGATCGAGAATGAACCCGGCATGGCTGATGTCGAGGCTGTGCACGGTGTACGGGTTGTCCGGGGTGAGCTCGTCACCCTCGCGAATCAGCCGGTCCTGGGCGGCGATCGGCATCGCCAGGTCTTTGGTCAGCCGGATGTAGGTGCGCGGGATCGTGCCCCAGGTCGCAGCCTCGGCGCGGGCGTCGCCCATCATCACCTGCAGCGACTCGTCCGGCTGCATCGTGTTGAGGAACGCCCGGAACTGCTCGTCGGTCGCCTCAGCCAGTACGGCGGCCTTGAGCGTATCGATCAGGGTCTTGTCGGCGGTCCGGTAGTTCGCTCGGGGTGCGCCGATCACCTCCGCGTCGCCGACCGCGAGCCCGGTCAGCTGCGGCAGCAGGCTCTCGTCGAACTCAGGCCCGGAGTACTCGATCGGGTTCCGCTCCGAGACCGGCGCCCACGCGGAGATGTAGACGAGGTGATCGATGAGCTCTGGCGCCTGGTTGGCCAGCTTGGTGACGGTGACGCCGCCGAGACTCGCCGCGACCAGGACAACCGGCCCAAGCTCGGCCAGGCGCCGTACGGCGGGGAGCATGCTGCCCACGTTGTCCTGCAGGGTGACCGTGGCCAGCGTGGAAGGCTCGGTCGCCAAGGCGTCGAGGTCCTGCGGGGAGTAGTAGGAGACCGGGTACTGCGCCTCGAAGCCGTGACCCGGCAGGTCCACCGCGTACGACCGCAGTCCGCGCAGGGCGAGCTCGCGCTGGATCGTCGTCCAGAAGAACGAGTTGCTGCCAGAGCCGTGGACGAGGACATAGGTCGGTGTACTCATGGCCGCTATTTTGGCACGGGCGAGTTTTTACCGCACCCGATTTTCGTGGCCCCCGATCCCCATTTGATGGGCTGACCCACGGGAGTGTGGGTGGGCTAGCCGCATGCAGCTAGCCCACCCACAACGCGGTGGGCCGGCCCATCAAATGCCGAGAACGCGGGGGCGGCGGGGCGGGTTAGGCGGAGCGAGTCTTGTCGGGGATTCGGAAGATGAGGACCAGGACGCGGAGGACCAGGACTGCGCAGATCACCAGGAGGTTGTAGGCGAACAGTTGGTAGAGGGTGATGTTCGGGCTGACCTTCGGGCCGCCGTCGATGCCGAGCAGGAGCACGGCCATCAGGCCCGCGGTCGCGCCGAGGACTGCAAGGAGGACCTGGTGCAGGAGGCCGGTCAGGTGCTGGCGGTCGCGTTCGTCGGCCAGCAAGCGGACGTTGAGGCCGAGTCTTCCGCTCTCGGCCGCTGCTGCGATCCGGTCGATCCGGCGGGGGAGCCTCCTGAGCATCGGGAGGATGGATGCCAGCTCCTCGGTCGCCGTACGGCGTAGTGCTTCCGGCGTCAGCCGATCGGTGACGTGCGCCGAGGCGAACTGGCGGGATGCGGCGACCAGGTCGAATCCGGGGGAGATGCGGCTGATCGTGCCCTCGACCGTGGCGAGCGCGCGGAACACCGCGGCAACCTCCGGTGGGACGCCGAGCTCATGCGAGGTGATGATCTTGAACAGGTCGTTGAACATCGCGGGGCCGATCGCGACCGCCCCGGTCAGGTGCCGCGTCATGAACTGCCCGACCGCGCGCTCGAGCCCGCGCTCGTCGATGACGTCCGGCCGGTCGACAATCTCCAGCAACGCATCAGTGGCGCCGACCGGATCGCCGTGGTCGATCGCCAGCAGGAAGCGCTGCAGCGCTTCCCGCGTTGCCGGGTCAAGGCGGCCGACCGAGCCGAGGTCGAGCATGCCGATCCGGCCGTCGTGGAGCAGCAGAAAGTTGCCCGGGTGCGGGTCGGCGTGGAACACCCCGTCGATCGCGACCTGGCCGAGCAGGCAGTCGAACAGCGTGCGTCCCAGCTGGACCGCGTCGAGGCCGCGCTCCGCGATCGCGGGAGCCGCCCCGCCGAGACCGATCCCGTCGAGCCGCTGCATGGTGAGGACGCGCTGGGTGGACAGCTTTTGGTAGAGCTCCGGTACGACGATGTCATTGCTTGCGGCAACGGATTGGCCGGCTGCGACCGCGGCCATGTTGCCGGCCTCGACGGTGAAGTCGAGCTCCTCACGCATCGCCTCCGCAAACCCGTCAGCCAGCGCGCGGACGCCCATCGAGCGACCCCAGTCGGTGTTCCGCTCCAGCAGGCGGGCGAGGCGGCGGACGATGTCGAGGTCACGATCCACCAGGCTCGCGATGCCTGGCCGCTGCACTTTCACCACAACTTGTGGTGCCTCGGGAGTCCGCAGCGTCGCGGTGTAGACCTGAGCAACGCTGGCCGCGGCAAGCGGTTCGGTACCAAAATCGGCGTACACCTGGTTGGGCGGTGCCCCAAGCTCCTCGGTCAGCACCTGCTCGATCTCGCTCCACGGTGCCGCGGTGACCTGATCCTGCAGCCGGCTGAGCTCATCGGCCACCGACAACGGAATGATGTCGCTCCGCGTACTCAACACCTGGCCCAGCTTGACGAAGGTGACGCCGGCTTCATCCAGCGCGAGCCGCAGCGACCGCGCCAACTCCGCCTGGCCGGCCGCAGTCTCCCGACCGGGCCTCCTCCGGCCGCGGAGATACGGGCCGAGGCCGTGCTTGATCGCAATCCGCAGAATCTGCAGATACCGGCGCGTCCTTGCGATCCGGCCGGCGAGGTCTCGCCTGAGATCCCGTGCCCTAGGCAACGACCCTGTCGGCACCAGTGCCTCCGACAACACCAGAAACACCAGCCCGACCAACGTCGCACACAACGTCGACAGCGCCACGAACGCAATCGCCGCCGAGTTGGACCCGGTGAACGGCAACGGCCCCACCATCGCATTGGCGATCGGATTGAACGTCGACAACGTCAAAGCCGCCGCCACCGCCAACCGCACCAGCCCGAACCGCACCCCCAGCAGCCGCTGCGCCACCGGAATAAAGATCACTACGAACACAACCAGGCTCAACAACCCAGCGAGCGCAACATCCATGCTGCGAACCCTAGGCCCGCCCGGCGTCCACGGACGTCACCCACACGGGTGAGTCACCCCGTACCGCCCCAGGAGCCTCCGCACGCGGCCCATCGCCCGCCACCTTCGCGTACCCGCACCTACTACAGGCGCGCTCACCTACTTTGAGCCCCCACCAGTCATTCCGTAGCCGGGTCGGTGACTGACCCGTGCTCAAGGCGCGGCCGCCGGCTCTCCGATGCCCGCGGTGTCCAATGGGGCAGGTAGAGTTAAGGCTCAAGACCCCGGAACGGTCCCTGGTAGCTCCTCGGAGCAGGCCAAACCGCCGGGGTTCTGCTTTGTGAGTCCGACGGTTACCTGCAGCGGTAGAAGAGCTGGGTCAGTCGTCGAGCCTGCGGATCTCAGCGATCTTCGTTTCATCGCGAGCAGGCAAAACGTTAGTGCGGGCACCGCAAGACGTCCAATCCGGGCACTCCCCGGCCGGGCTGCATCCGCCGCGCTTTGTGGACGCCTACTGCCACCTAGTGGCAGCAACTCACCACAAAGCGGCCAACCCCAGTCCTCGCCACATTTCCTGCTTCGGGCAACCACCTAGGGCGCAACAACAGGAGAACGCGCCGGAGGCGCCAAAAGGGTATCGCCGCCGGAGGCGGTGTCCTTTGGGTGCGTGCACAACGAAAACAAGCGCCCGACCGCGGAAGCGGTCGGGCGCTCGTCAGCGAACTGTCAGACGCGGCGGCGGATCTTGTTGCCTAGCCAGACGATGGGGTCGTACTTGCGGTCGGCGACGCGTTCCTTCATCGGGATCAGCGCGTTGTCGGTGATCTTGATGTGTTCGGGGCAGACCTCGGCGCAGCACTTGGTGATGTTGCAGAAGCCGAGGCCGTGGTCCTCCTGGGCGGACTTCTGACGGTCGGCGGCGTCGAGGGGGTGCATGTCGAGCTCGGCGATCCGCATCAGGAAGCGGGGGCCGGAGAAGGCCTCCTTGTTCTCCTCGTGGTCACGGATGACGTGGCAGGTGTCCTGGCACAGGAAGCACTCGATGCACTTGCGGAACTCCTGCGAGCGCTCGACGTCGATCTGCTGCATCCGGTACTCACCGGGCTTCAGGTCGGCCGGGGGCTTGAACGCGGGGACCTCGCGGGCCTTCTGGTAGTTGAAGGACACGTCGGTGACGAGGTCCTTGATCACCGGGAAGGTTCGCATCGGGGTGACCGTGACGGTCTCGGATTCCTCGAAGGTGTTCATCCGGCACATGCACAGCAGCTTCGGCATGCCGTTGATCTCGGCGCTGCAGGAGCCGCACTTGCCGGCCTTGCAGTTCCAGCGGACCGCCATGTCGGGGGTCTGCGTCGCCTGGAGGCGGTGGATGACGTCGAGGACGACCTCGCCCTCGTTCACCTCGACCTCGTAGTCCTTCAGCTCACCGCCGTCGGCGTCACCACGCCAAACCCGGAACTTGGCCAGGTAACTCATACGGGCAGCTCCTCTTCGGTGAGGTACTTCGCGAGTTCGGAGCGCTCGAACAGCTCGAGCAGGTCCTCGCGCATCGGGATCTGGTCCTTCTTGACCACGGTGACGCCGTCGCCGTCGCCCTCGAGCGAGCAGACCAGCAGCAGCTTGCGCCAGTCGGCGTTCATGCCGGGGAAGTCGTCACGGGTATGACCGCCGCGGGACTCTTCCCGCAGCAGGGCGGCCTTCGCGACGCACTCCGACACGGTCAGCATGTTGCGCAGATCGAGCGCGAGGTGCCAGCCGGGGTTGAACTGCCGGTGGCCCTCGACCGTCATCTTCGCGATCCGGCCGCGGAACTCGACCAGTCGCGCCAGCGCCTGCTCGATCTCGTCGGCCTTGCGGATGATGCCGACCAGGTCGTTCATCGACTGCTGCAGTTCCTGGTGGATCGTGTACGGGTTCTCCCCGCCCTCGAGCTCGAACGGCGCGAGGGCCTCGGCCGCTGCAGCGTCGATATCGGCCTCGGCGATCTGAGGCCGGTTCTCGCCGAGCGACTCGACGTACATCGCCGCACCGGCTCCGGCGCGGCGGCCGAAGACGAGCAGGTCGGACAGCGAGTTGCCGCCGAGGCGGTTGGAGCCGTGCATTCCGCCGGCCACTTCACCGGCGGCGTACAGGCCCTTGACCGAGGACTGTGCGGTGTCCGGCTCGACCTCGACGCCACCCATCACGTAGTGACAGGTCGGGCCGACCTCCATCGGCTCCGCGGTGATGTCGACGTCCGCCAGCTCCTTGAACTGGTGGTACATCGACGGCAGCCGGCGGGTGATCTCCTCGGCAGGCAGCCGCGAGGAGACGTCGAGGAAGACGCCGCCGTGCGGGGTGCCACGGCCGGCCTTGACCTCGGAGTTGATCGCCCGGGCGACCTCGTCGCGGGGCAGCAGCTCCGGTGGGCGCCGGTTGTTGTCGGCGTCCTTGTACCAGCGGTCGGCCTCTTCCTCGGTCTCCGCGTACTGCGCGCGGAAGACGTCCGGAACGTAGTCGAACATGAACCGCTTGCCTTCGGAGTTCTTCAGTACGCCGCCATCGCCGCGCACCGACTCCGTGACCAGGATCCCCTTCACCGACGGCGGCCAGACCATGCCGGTCGGGTGGAACTGGATGAACTCCATGTTGATCAGCGTCGCGCCGGCCCGCATCGCGAGGGCGTGACCGTCACCGGTGTACTCCCACGAGTTCGAGGTGACCTTGAACGACTTGCCGACACCGCCGGTGGCCAGAATGACCGCGGGGGCGTCGAACAGGATGAACCGGCCGGACTCGCGCCAGTACCCGAAGGCACCGGAGATCGCGTCGCCGTCCTTCAACAGTTCGGTGACGGTGCACTCGGCGTAGACCTTGAGGTTCGCCTCGTAGTCGCCGGTCGCCTCGAAGTCTTCCTGCTGCAGCGAGACGATCTTCTGCTGCAGGGTGCGGATCAGCTCCAGGCCGGTCCGGTCGCCGACGTGCGCGAGCCGCGGGTAGGTGTGACCGCCGAAGTTGCGCTGGCTGATCTTGCCGTCCGGCGTCCGGTCGAACAGGGCGCCGTACGTCTCCAGCTCCCAGACCCGGTCCGGGGCTTCCTGCGCGTGCAGTTCGGCCATCCGCCAGTTGTTCAGGAACTTGCCGCCACGCATCGTGTCGACGTAGTGCGTCTTCCAGTTGTCGTTGGAGTTCGCGTTGCCCATCGCGGCGGCACAGCCGCCCTCGGCCATCACGGTGTGCGCCTTGCCGAACAGCGACTTGCACACGATCGCGGTCCGCTTGCCCTGTTCGCGGGCTTCGATCGCCGCGCGCAGACCGGCGCCGCCGGCTCCGATCACGACGACGTCGTAGGTGTGTCGTTCGAGCTCAGTCATAACTCGGGAGTCCTCAGTTCAGGAAGCGCAGGTCGGAGAACCAGCCGGCCGACAGCGCCATGATGTAGAAGTCGGTCAGGATCACGGTGAACAGCGACGCCATCGCGAACGTGCCGTGCTTCGGGTTCAGCTTGGAGACGAAGGTCCAGTACCGGTACCGCAGCGGGTGCTTGGAGAAGTTCTTCAGGCGACCGCCGACGATGTGCCGGCACGCGTGGCACGACAGCGTGTACAGCCAGAGCATCACCAGGTTGATCCAGATGATCAGGGTGCCCAGGCCGATACCGAAACCGCCGTCCTTGCCGTGGAAGGCAAGCACTCCGTCGTAGACGTTCAGGACGCCGAAGACCAGCGCGCCGTAGAAGAAGTAGCGGTGCAGGTTCAGCGCCGTCAGCGGGAACTTGCGCTCACCGTTGTAGGTCTTGTGGGGCTCCGGTACGGCGCACGCTGCCGGGGCGAGCAGCAGCGAACGCCAGCCCGCCTTGCGGTAGTAGTAGCAAGTACCGCGGAAGCCTGCCAGCACGGCGAACGTGATGATGCTGAACGGGACGAAGACCGGGAACTTCGGGAACCAGGTGCCGAGGTGACTCGACCCCGGGACACACGACTCGGTGACGCACGGCGAGTACAGCGGCGTCAGGTAGTGGTGCTCATCCACCCAGTACCACTTGTTCATGAAGATCCGGATCGTCGCGTAGACGACGAAGAAGCCCAGGATCACGCCGATCCGCAGCGGCGCGAGCCACCAGCGATCGGTGCGTGCGGTCTTCAGTCCAACCTGCGCGCGTCCCGGCGAATTGATGCCAGAGTCGGTCGCCATCAGGGTGCACGCCGATCCGGTGCGCCGAAGCCTTCGTGCTCCGCGTCTGTCCACATGGACGCGTCATACTCCACGTCGGGAATCTCCTCGAGGTCCTCCGGAACCGGTCCGGGTCTGTGCCGTGGGTCGGGAGGGCCGAGCTCCGCCAGATCGTCGCTCAGCCGGGCCACGTCCGAGACCAGTCGGCGAACGCCGAGGGTGTCTCCGTATTCCTGGCTTAACTTTCCGACGGCCGCATGCAGTGCTTCGAGCGCGCGGACTACGGGCGCAACGGCGCCGTTGCCTTCACCCATGCCGACTCCAGTGATGGTGTTGTAGCTGTCAGTATGGGCACACTTTGCCGCGCCTCGGCATGCAACGGAAGACCTCTCGCTACGGCGTGTTTTTACTTAGGGTTACCTCAGTTGCCGACGGCCGACGAGTGGAGTAATGGGGTGAATCCGGCCTTCAGGACAACAAGATTCGCCGGTGGGGTGAGCACCTCGGCCTCGATCAGGCCCGGGGGCACGCGCGGGTTTTCGTAACCCTGCCACGACCAGGGCAGCACCTGCCGATCAAGCACCAGTGCGGGGCGTCCGTCGTACCGGATCATTGTGCCGTTGGGGAGCTCGGTCAGCGGGTGCATGGTGGTGCGTTGCCGACGGGTCCTGGGCTCGACGCGTTGACTGTGCAATACGGCGTCCATTGCAGGCGCGCGGGGACGTTCGTCGAGAGCATTGCCTTGCGCCCAAGCCCCGGCGTACCGGAGAAAATCCCGGCGCCGGCAGTAGGCGCAAGGCCGGTGTCCGGCCGCCAGTGCGACCGCTTCATCGAAGAAGAACAAGGCGGTCCAGCGGCCGGTCGGCATTGGATCACGCTGAACGCCCTTCCAGTCAAGGACGCAGCAGATCCAGGCCTTCGATCGCCAGCGGGTGGTGCCGAGGGCGAGATCGGGCCCGTGCAACGTGCCGCGGTTGCCCATCAGGAGGCCGCGGCCCGGATCGGCCACGATCTCCTGAGTGGGAAGAACCCTGTTCTGTAACGGCATACGGATCATCGTGCCGCACGCCGCCGACAGTTTTTCGTTGCCTGTCTGACAGAGTCATTGGTGTGCAGATTGTCGTAGGTGTGGCAGTGGTTCGTGGCGACCGAGTGCTGGCGGCTTATCGGCCAGGGCCGGAGGGTGGCTGGGAGTTCCCGGGCGGCAAGGTCGAGCCGGGCGAGTCCGAGCCCGAGGCGGCGGTTCGCGAGCTCCACGAGGAGCTGGGCATCGAGGTCGAGATCGGTACGTCGCTCGGCCCGGGGGTGGACATCTCGGACAAGTACCGGCTGCACGTGTACCGGGCGTCGATCGTGGCCGGTGAACCGGTCCGCACCGAGCATTCCGAACTCCGCTGGTTTACGGCCGCCGAACTGGTGGAAGAAGACTGGCTGGTCCCCGATCGCCCGTTTGTCAGGCTCCTGCGCAACAAGTTGTAGTGGCGGAAGTCACATTAACGATCAACCGCTCTCCGGAGCCGCAAAGTCACCCTGAGAAAACGGTCCCGGCCGCAACTGTATGGGTCGTTTGTATGGGTTGTACCTGGTGAGTGGTCTACACCGGCGGCGAGAATCCTTCTGCACGCTACTGGGGAGGAGTGAGGAATGTCGGTGTATCAGGTCGTCTCTTCCGTTCGGAGGGAAGACATCGCGTCGGAGGACGTCTGCGAGATCTACGAACTGGGATCGCGGCGCCAGTCGCCGGCCGTGGTCAAGGAGCTGACGAGCCGCCAGATCGCGATCGGGCGGATGCTGTCCACCGGGACGAAGGACGCCGCGATCGCTCGTGAGCTCGGTCTGTCCCTGCGGACCGTCCGGGCCGAGGTCAGTGCCCTGGTGGTCGGCCTCGGCGCCAAGTCCCGCTTCCAGGCGGGTTGTCTGCTGGTCCGTCGCTTCGGCTGAGCCGAACTGACGTGCCCGCGCCCACCGGTACTTCGGACTCCGGTCGGGGCGCGGGCTGCTCGCCGTACCCGGGAATAATTGTCCGGGCCCGGACGTAGTCTCTGAACATGGCTGATCCTCAAGACCGCAGGCTGTTGCTGGTGCACGCCCACCCGGACGACGAGACCATCAACAACGGCGCCACGATGGCGCGCTACGTGAGCGAAGGCGCGCACGTCACGCTGATCACGTGCACCCTTGGTGAAGAGGGAGAGGTCCTGGTCCCGGAGCTGGCCCACCTGGCCGCCGACCAGACCGATCAGCTCGGCGAGCACCGGATCACCGAGCTCGCCGATGCGATGGCCGAGCTCGGCGTCACCGACCACCGCTTTCTCGGCGGACCCGGCAAGTACCGCGACACCGGGATGATCTACAACGACGAGGGCAACGCCGACACCCCGCCGGACACCCGCAAGGACAGCTTCTGGCAGGCCGATCTGACGGCCGCCGCGAACGATCTGGTCCCGATCATCCGTGAGCTCCGGCCGCAGGTCCTGGTCACCTACGACGAGTACGGGAACTACGGTCACCCGGACCACATCAAGGCGCACCGCGTCGCCATGTACGCCGCTGCGCTGGCCGCGGCGCCGTCGTACCGGGAGGATCTGGGCGCGGCCTGGGACATCCCGAAGATCTACTGGACCGCGATCATCGAGTCGTCGATGCGGGCGAGCCTGCGCGAGCTCCGCGCGGCCGGCGACACCACCACCTTCGAGGGGATGGATCCGGAGGGCCCGATGCCGCCGATGATCACCCCGGACCGGTTCATCGACGCGATCGTCGACGGCTCGGCCTATATGGACCGCAAGATGAACGCGATGAAGGCGCACGCCACCCAGATCACCGTGGACGGCCCGTTCTTCGCGCTGTCGAACAACAACGGCAGCTCGATCTTCGGTGACGAGGGCTACCGCCTGGTCAAGGGCACCGCGGCCCCCGGTCCCAAGGGTGTCGAGGACGATCTGTTCGCCGGGGTGGCGTGACCGTCCCCACACGCCTACTTCAGACATCAACCATCAGCCGGGCATAGGCTGCTGAGGTGTCAATGACGCCCGAGCCCAGCGGGATCGTGCCGCCCGGGGAGTTCCGGGCGGCGGTAGGCCAATTCGCGGCGGGCATCCTGATCATGAGCACGCTGCAGGACGGCGTGGCGCACGCGATGACCGCGAATGCGTTCACCTCGGTGTCGCTGGATCCGCCGCTCGTCCTGGTCTGCGTCGACCGCGGCGTGCGGATGCATGACGCCGTACTGGACTGTGGCTACTGGGCGGTGTCGGTGCTGGCTGCGGACCAGCAGCCGCTCGCGGCCCGGTTCGCCAAGTCAGGGCGTGATCTGTACAGCCAGTTCGACGGGGTCGCGATCGAGTCCGCCCCGAAGACCGGCTGCCCGGTGATCGCCGGGGCGCTGTCCTGGCTCGAGTGCCGGACCTGGTCGACCCACGACGGCGGCGACCACACCATCGTGGTCGGCGAGGTGCTCAGCCTGGGCCTTGGCCCGGCCGGCGGCCATGGCCCGCTGATTCACCACGCCAGTAACTACCGGGAGTTGCCCGGAAGCTGAGCGTGCTGACGGCGTCTTTTGGGGCCGGAGGGGCCTGCCCCAAAGGTCAGGGAGGCCTGCCCCGTCCCGTAGTATGTGCGCTTGTGTCCCGAGTGGACGCAGCGTGGCCACGGCTTGAGCAGGAGGACTTAGTCCGGTGGGGAAGAAGCAGCTCGCGGGGATCATTGCCGCGGCAGGACTAGGTGTGCTCGTTGTGGGGTACGGCGCCGCTTTCGCGTTCGCCGGCGCCAAGATTCCCGGTGACACCACCGTGCTCGGCATCCCGCTCGGCGGGTTGTCGGAGACCGACGCGAAGACCAAGCTCGACGCCGGGCTGAAGGAGCGGCTGACCCAGCCGATCAAGTTCAAGGCCGGCGATTCGGCGACGTCGTACTCGGTGGACCCGGTCGAGGCCGGGCTGACCCTCGATGTCGACGCCACCGTCGCGCAGGCCGGCGCGGGCCGCAGCCTTGCCCCGGCCCGGATCTGGCATGCCCTGACCGGCGGTACGGCGGTCGAGCCGGTCGTCGGCCAGAACGAGGCGAAGCTGAAGGCAGCGGTCGAGAAGCTCGCCAAGCAGGTGAACCGCCCGGCCACCGAGGGCACCATTACTTTCACCGGCACCAAGCCGGTCTCGCACAAGCCGGCCGAAGGGCTCGAGCTCGACACCGCCAAGGCGGCCGAGGTCGTCGTCAAGGCCTACCCGGCCGACGGCTCCGCCGAGGACCTGCCGGTTCAGGTGACCAAGCCGCAGGCCGACTCGGACGCGATCAGCAAGGCGATCACCGAGTACGCCGAGCCGGCCGTGGCCGCGCCGGTCAAACTGACCGTCGGCGACAAGTCGGTGTCGCTCAGCCCGTCCGAGTTCGCACCGGCGCTGACCCTGAGTGTCAAGGACGGCAACGTCACGCCCGCGCTGAACGCCAAGCTGCTGGAGCCCTTGTTCCAGAAGCGGTTCAAGACGCTGGAGACGCTGCCGAAGGACGCGACCTTCGAGATCGCGGCCGGTAAGCCGAAGGTCGTCCCGGCCGTCGACGGCATGGTCGTCGACCGCGCCAAGGTGGTTCCGGCGATCCTCGGCGTACTGACGAAGCCGGCCGGTGAGCGCAAGGCGTCGGTCGGCCTGGCCAACACTCCGGCCAAGGTGAAGACCGCGGATGTGCAGGCGCTCGGGATCAAGGAAGTGATGGGTCAGTTCAAGACCGTCTTCCCGCACGCGTCGTACCGCAACATCAACATCGGTACGGCGGCGCGCAAGATCAACGGCACGCTGCTGAAGCCGAACGAGATGTTCAGCCTGAACAAGATCGTCGGCGAGCGGACCAAGGAGAACGGCTTCACCGAGGGCAACATCATCAGCGGCGGTGTCTTCAAGCTGGACCTCGGCGGTGGCGTCTCCCAGTCGGCCACGACGACCTTCAACGCGGCGTTCTTCGCCGGGCTCAAGGATGTCGAGCACAAGGCGCACAGCGTCTACATCAACCGCTACCCGATCGGCCGCGAGGCGACCGTGGCCTGGCCGTCGGTGGACCTGAAGTTCCTCAACGACTCCGGTCACGGGATCTACATCCAGACCATCTTCAACGCCTCGACGCCGAGCTCGAGCGGCAGCATCGAGGTGAAGATCTGGGGCACCAAGGTCTGGGACATCACCGCCCGGGCCTCCGGCAAGTCGAACGGCCGCGCACCCGGCCTGGTCTACAACCAGGAGGCGGGCTGCCGTCCGCAGGCACCGACCGCCGGCTTCGACATCACGATCTTCCGGGACTTCGCGAAGAACGGCGCCAAGGTGAAGACCGAGCAGTTCACCACGAAGTACAACGCGGCCGACGACATCCGCTGCGGCCCGAAGCCGGGGACCGAGACGCCCAACGGTCCTGGCAGCCCCACCGACACCGAAACGCCCCGCAAGCCCAGCTGACGCCGGCTAGCTTCTGTGGAGGGTGTGGAGCTCGGCAGCGACCTGGTTGAACAGGTCCTCGCCGATCACCGCACCCTCTCGCCGTACCTGGGCCGGGTCAACGCGTAGGACGCGGTCCAGCCGTACTTCGCTGTTACGGCCCTCGCGGTCCCAGGCACCCTTGCCGACATCCATCCAGACCCGGCCCCAGCGGGCCTCGTCAGCGGCGTCGCGGTCGTGGTCCTTGCTGGTCAGGATCAGCGCGAGCAGGTACTGCTCGTCCGAGCCGACGACGAGCACAGGCCGGTCCTTACCGCGGTGGTGGTCCTCCTCGAACGGGACCCACGTCCAGACCACTTCACCCGGATCGGCCACTCCGTCGTCCGGATGCGGCGTGTACGCCACGTGCACAGTGCCTTCGAAATCCCCCGGGTATTCCGGCCGCTCGACCGCGTCATCCGCCATACCGCCCGAGCCTACTGGGACGGACTGACCAGATACCGGTAGCGATACGCCTCGACATACCCGAGCCGCTCGTACGCCGTCACGGCCGGCAGATTGCTCTCCAAGACCTCCACATACGTCCGCCGCCCGCCCTGAGAGCCCGCCCAGCGCGCCAGAGCCTGTACGACGGCAGTGGCCAGCCCGTTGCCCCGATGATCCGGCAGAACCCGTACGGCGTCGATTCCGAGCCAGTGACCGGTCATCGAGCCCCGGCCAACCGCGGCCGGCCAGCCGTCGACCGAGATCGTCGCGAAGACCGCCTTCGGAGCGCCTTCCAGCACGATCCGCGCCGGCGCGGGAACCGGTCCCTCGAAAGCAACGCCGTACCAGCTGTCGTCAGGACGCTCGGCGAGCTGGACTTCGTACGGCGGGAGCGCGTTCACGTGGTCGAGCGTCGTGTGCATGACCAGTACGTCGGAACGTCCGGGGTGGGCGTCGATCCAGCCCTGCTCCTGGAGTTGCTCAGCGGCCGGGCTGCCGAGGCGGATGGGGGCCAGATGTGGGGTCTCGGCCGCCGGGCGACCCGGCGCGGTGGTGAGGAAGAGCTGCTCGACGTCGACCGAACGCAGCGGCATCTCCGGGATCGGCTTCGACGCGGTGATCGCGGAAAGCTCGATCCGGTGGCTGCTGGAGTCGGCGTGGCGGACGGTCAGATGGTCCTCCGCGCGCTCCTCGAGGACTCCGATGACGTCGGTTAGGCCACCCTCAATTCGGTGCCGGACCACGACACGGTGGCCGATATCACGGGTCCCAAGGCCTGACACGATCCGGACTCCTGGCACAGTGGGAGAGTATTACCCCGATACTAGAGACTCTTGCACCACCGCATCGCAGCAACCCAGGGACCGCCGCTGCGCTTGCCTGCCATAGGAGGAGTAAGCCGTGACCTACGTCATCGCGCAGCCGTGTGTTGACCTGAAGGACCTCGCGTGTGTCGAGGAGTGCCCCGTCGACTGCATCTACGAGGGCAACCGGATGCTCTACATCCACCCCGACGAATGTGTGGACTGCGGAGCGTGCGAGCCGGTCTGTCCGGTCGAAGCCATCTACTACGAGGACGACACCCCGGAGCAGTGGAAGGACTACTACACCGCGAACGTCGACTTCTTCACCGATCTCGGCTCGCCCGGTGGCGCGTCCAAGATGGGCAAGATCGACAAGGACCACCAGTTCATCGCGGCTCTGCCCCTGCAGATCCACGAAGAGCACTGAGGCCTGAGTACTGACAGGGTGGGGTGCTGAGGGCACCCCGCCCTGACTCAGAATTCGCCCTTGGCCTCTGCCTGGGCGAGGGCCTGCTCGCGGGCCAGCCGGAAGCCGATGCCGCACAGCGCGGCTCCCGGGAAGCCGATCACGGCGATGATGAGCACCGAGCGGATCCCGATCTCCTGGAGCGCGTCGCCGTCGAAACCGGCCGACCAGCCGTCCATCGCCGAGACCAGGCCGACGGTCAGGGCGATTCCGATCAGGCCGTAGCCGAGGATGATCAGCAGCCGGCCGAAGCGGTCGCGGAAGCCGCGCTTGCGGGCACCGCGCCACAGATAGCGGCCGAAGGTGAAGATCAGGCCGCCCCACATCCCGATCAGCAGGTTGCCGACGATCGGGACGAGATCGTCGATGGATGAATTGGGTCCGACGGCCGCGACGGCCGCGAAGGACCGCACGACGCCGTACAGAAGCAGGGCCAGGCCTGCCACGATCAACACGAGTCCGGCCAGGTTGAACAAGACGTTCGGCCGGTGCTGCACCCCCTGATTGGTCATATACTCAGGGTGAGCGAAATCCTTCAGACAGTCTTCAGGTCACTGCTCATCATTGTTCGAGAACATCGACATGCACGTGGTCGAGGTGGCGCAGGATCTTCGGGTCGCCGGCTCGCTCCGGCGGGGTGTAGTCGCGCCAGCCGCTGTCCGAGCGGCCGCCGGCCGTCCAGATCTTGTCGCTGAAGATGATCGTCTGGATGTTCAGCATCTTGGCCCGGGCGACCAAGTACTGCGCCATGGCCCAGCCCTTGGTGGTGTTGGCGGCGCTGATCGGCCGGACGAACACGTCGACGGCCCGGCCCTCGTAGTGCGCCGATCCCTCCATGTGCCCGGTCGACACACCCTCCGGCGCATAACCACCGGTGGAAAGCTTCCCGAACGTCGCCAGCAGATCCCGCCGTACGGCGTCTGCTCGGGGCGTCAGCCCGTTCTTGCCGGTTGTCTGGGCAGGGACATCGCCCGGGTTCACGACACAGCTGAAGACTGCCTTCGAGTTGCCGGTGAACGCGGAGGCGAGCACGCGGGCATCGGCCTCGTGGTCCGCGTAGGCGTTCGGAAAGGCACTGCGCTGGACCCGGTCGGCCGCGACGGTCACCGGGAGCGTTTGGTAGTTCTTGATCTTCACCAGCGCGTCGTAGAACTTCCCGGCCGCGTAGTGCGGATCCTGCACCTGCTTCGCCGTGCCCCAGCCCTGCGACGGGCGCTGCTGGAACAACCCGAGCGAATCCCGGTCGCCGTGCTTGACGTTGCGCAGGCCCGACTCCTGGTACGCCGTCGCGAGCGCGATCGTCACCGCCCGGCCCGGCAGCCCACGCCGTACGGCGACGCCCGCGATGATGGCCGCAGACTCGGCCTGCTCCAGCTCGAGCTCGACCGTGGCGCCGTTGACGGTGGCTGTGCACTGCTCCGGCGGTGGCAGCAGTGGACCGAGACTCTTCCCGCCGATCCAGGCCACAGCTCCGCCGATGACGACGGCGAGCGCCGCGATGGAGCCCACCGCGACGAGCGCGCCTCGTTTCACCGACATACCGCTCCCAACGCGTGGGAGCGGCGGTCTGGTTCCTGACGTTGGGTCACGAAGCTATTGACGTGCGAAACCTGCTGCCGGTTGGCGTGATTCCCCAAGCGCGCGGTGTCAATGATCACGCGTTCGCGTGGAGGGCCTCGTTGAGCGTGATGCCCTCACCCTTGCGCGGCTTGGCCTCGACCGCACCGGTGACCGAGTTGCGGATGAACAGCAGCCCCGGCTGACCAGACAGGTCGCGCGCCTTGACGACGTTGCCGTCCGGCAGGGTGACCTTGGTGCCGGCCGTCACGTAGAGCCCCGCCTCGACTACACAGTCGTCGCCGAGCGAGATCCCGGTGCCGCCGTTCGCGCCGAGCAGGCAGCGCTTGCCGATCGAGACAACCTGCTTCCCGCCGCCCGACAACGTGCCCATGATCGAAGCGCCCGCCCCGATGTCGCTCCCGTCGTCAACCACGACCCCGGCGACGATCCGGCCCTCGACCATCGACGTACCGAGGGTTCCGGCGTTGAAGTTCACGAACCCCTCGTGCATGACGGTCGTGCCCTCGGCCAGGTGCGCACCCAGCCGAACCCGGTCCGCATCCCCGATCCGGACCCCACTCGGTACGACGTAGTCCGTCATCCGGGGGAACTTGTCGACGCTCGTCACGCTCAGGTGCTGGCCGGCTGCCCGGGCCCGCAGCCGCACGTGCTCGATCTCCTCCACCGGAACCGGCCCGACCGACGTCCACGCGTTGTTCGGCAGCGCGCCGAAAATCCCGTCCAGGTTCACGCCGTGCGGCTTTACCAGCCGATGCGAGAGAAGGTGCAACCGCAGATACGCATCCGCAGTCCCCTCCGGCGCCTCGTCCAGCGCGATCTGCGTGCTCACGACCTCCCGTCGTACCCGCCGCAGCTCGTCGTGCCCCTCGGCCGCCACCAACTCAGCCGGCGCCTTGACCCCCTCGGGCCGCTCGCCCAGCTCCGGCGCCGGATACCAAACATCCAGCACCGCCCCACCGTCGGTCACAGTCGCAAGGCCAAAGCCCCAGGCGTGGTTCACGTTCGTCATAGGCACAGCCTGCCAGATAGGGGAAAGGCGGATCGCCCCCACTCACAGTGAGAATGGTTGGCGTGGTCCCGCAGCGGTCTTCCTGACTCACCCACTCACTGACTTCGGGTCTTCAATTGGATCTGTCGGTCGACTCGCTGCGGGACCACGTCTGCACCCACCC
>NZ_SMKX01000091.1 GCF_004349055.1 Kribbella antibiotica | reverse complement strand
AAACCGTCGCCGACGAACTCAACGACCGGCCCCGCAAACGCCTCGGCTACTACACCCCTACCGAAATGCTCGCTAGCCTCATCCTCAAAGACCTAGACAGCGTTGCGACCACCCCCTGAATCCGCCGCCCAAAAGTTTCCACCCAACACACATCCCGCACCCCAGCCATAGCGAGAACCTCAAACAACGGATACCGCGGTAGCCGACCTCGCCAACCACCCCAACCACGCGCCGGCCCCAGCCACCCGGCTCTGTAAAACAGCCGCAGCGGCGACCAGCCACCCACACACCTCCCCGGCCGCAACCAAACCATCGAACACGCCGCTTTGTGGATCCCCACTGCCAAATACCGGCAGCCACGATCCACAAACCGGCCCCGACCACCCCCAAAACCATTACGTCCGAAAACCCGGAGACGGACCCTCCGATCGTTCGGACGTTAACCCCGCCACCGTCACAACGTCCGAAAGACCGGAGACGGGCCCTCCGATTCTTCGGACGTTAGTCCCGCGAGCGATCGGTTGACGCCGACCCCTCAATTAACCGGCCTTGGGGTTGACCCCTGAGATGGCCCAGTCACCTGCAGGCAGAGGTGCCGGCCCCGCCTCGACGGCGCCCTCCGCATGCCCCCGCGCTAACGCTGCGGCGGTGTCACCGGCCCGACCCCGTCGAACAAAGCGCTTGGGTCGGACGGGCCGTGAGGTCCTGTCCGTAGGGCTATGACGCTGGGATGTTCCTTGTTGGAGCAGGAGGTGTGCTGCGTGCGAACGGTCCAGCTCTTCGTTCCGGAGTGCAGCGTGACCAGGTAGGTCTGCACGCCGTCGCCCACGCAGCCAGGTAGCGGCTTCGCGACGGGCCGGACGGCATCTCTTGTCAGCGACTGGCCGAGCTGCGCGGCGCGCCTGGGTGGCACGCGTGACCCTGCAATGAGCTTGCCGTCGAAATATTCGCAGATCTCCGCGCTGTCCACCTTCGCGTTCACGATTTCGGTGGCTCGGCCGGTGTCTGTCGGCGTGCAACCGTAGGCGTCGGTGCTGGTGATCGGCCGGGCGGTGTCGAGGATCTCCCGCCGCATTGTCTCGTTCGGCGCCAGCACGCTGACCTTCGTGCCACCGATGAGCCGGGTCTCCTCCGACCATCCACCGTCGTACTGCTTGGTCCCCGGTTCCTGTACGTCGCCGAACCAGACGTAAGGCACCCGCGCATCCAGCGGATAGACGGCGGTCTCGCAGGTGTACCGGTCACGGGATATCCAGTCGTAGAACCGCCCGACCACCGCGACCTTGGGCGTCAAGAACGTGCAGGGGGCGGGCCCGGCGATGTACTGGTTCCAGGTGTCCGGCACCTGCACCTGCGCCGTCTTGTAGGACTCCCAGTGCCAGCCGGGCTTGGTCTGCGCTACCTCTGGCTCGGTGCGAAGGGTGTTCGTGGCGGTGAAAGCCGTCGCGACGACAGCAGCCGCCAGTACGACGGCGCCGGCGGCGCGACCGGTACGGCGGCGGCGCAGGCGGCCGTGGACTGCCGACAGGAGTGTGTGGTCATCGGGTGCGTCAGCGGCGTGCCGGGCGAGGCTGTCCGCGATCTGCTGTTCGGAGTTGTTCATCAGCGGTTGACCTCCTCGGTCACGGTGGCGCGCAAGGTGGCGAGCGCGCGGTGGATCTGGGAGCGGACCGTGGCGGGCGAGCACTCGAGGATGACTGCGATATCGCCGTCCGGCAGGTCCTCGTAGTACCGCAGCACAACCGCTGCTCGTTGTTTCGTCGGCAACGTGGCGCACAGCACCCAGACCGCATCGGCGTCGGCATGGGCCAACGCAGGATCGGGGCTGGGGGCAACAAACAGCTCATCCGTCACCGTCTCCCGGCGGAAGAACTTCCGCCAGCGGGAGATATCGGCGTTCACGATCGAACGCCGTACATAGGCTTCCGGGTCCCCGTCCCGGCTGATCTTCTTCCAGCGTGGGTACGCCGAGATCAGCGCATCCTGTACTGCTTCTTCCGCGCGACTATGGTCCCGCGTGACCAGGTACGCGAACCGCAGCAACGCTGCACCCCGCTGTGCGACCCAGTCGTCGAACTCAGGCCTCTCCATCCGGCACCTCCCACCTGACTGCACGCAGCCCAGGCGCCGGATGTTGCATGGCTAGTCGAGATCGGGGTCGAGCGTGCTGCCGGGGAGCGGCGCCGGCGGCAACGCGAGCTTCTCGTCCGGCTTCGCCGCCAGGACGTCCTCGACGTACGAGCGGGCCGCTTCCATGGTGTCGACCTCGTGGCCGGCCTGTTCGGACAGGAACCAGCGGTGTTCGAGGACCTCGTGGAAGACCTCGGCCGGCTCCAGCTTGCGCTTGAGGTCGCGGGGGACCGAGCGGACGACGGGTTCGAAGACGTCGGTCAGCCACTCGTGGGCGACGATTTCTTCGTCTTCGTTCTGCTGGTTGGTGGCGGCGGCGTAGGAGTCGAGGTCGTTGAGCAGGCGACGCGCCTGGTTCTCCTCGACGTCCAGGCCGGTGAGCCGGATCAGGCGGCGGGAGTGGTGACCGGCGTCCACGACCTTCGGCTGGATGCGGACCTGGCTGCCGTCCCAGTCGGTGATGATGTCGATCTCGGCGACGTCGAAGCCGAGCTCGTTGAGGCGGCGGATGCGGGAGTCCAAGCGGTGCATCTCGTCGTTGGCGAACTCCTCAGGCGCTGTCAGCTCTTTCCAGAGTGCCTCGTACCGGTCCTGGATCGACTGCACGATCTCCTGCGGGTCGAGCGACTCGTCGAGCAGGCCGCCGGCCTCCAGGTCGCACAGCTCGCCGAACAGATTGATCTCGGCGGTGTAGAGGTCGTGCGCGCGCTGACCGCTGGAGATCTCCTGGTGCAGCTCACCGGTCTCGGCATCCACCAGGTACGCCGCGAATGCGCCGGCGTCCCGTCGGAACAGCGTGTTGGACAGCGAGCAGTCGCCCCAGAAGAAGCCGAGCAGGTGCATCCTGACGATCAGGGCGACCAGGGCGTCGATCAGCCGGTTGACCGTGTCGGGGCGCAACGTGCTGGAGAACAGGGCGCGGTACGGCAGCGAGAACTGCAGGTGCCGCGTGATCAGGATCGAGTCGATCGGCTCGCCGTTACGGTCGATGCGGTCGGTGATGACACCCACCGGCTCGACCGAGGGGGCCTCCAGCCGCTCCAGGTCGCGGAGCAGCCGGTACTCGTGCAGCGCGAGGTGCTCGAGCACCTCCTTGATCGCGTAGACCGTGCCGTTGACCCGGACGAACCGGACGACGTGCCGGGAGATACCGCGGGGGAGCGCAACCAGCTGCTCCTCGGGCCAGTCCTCCAGCGGGATATCCCATGGGAGCGACAGCAGACCGGTGTCCGGACGAGTGGCTACGAAGCGAGGCACGTCGACCAGTCTGTCAGGAATATTGAGAATTCAGCGACTACGCAAACCGTTGCAAGAAGTTGCGTGAATAGGCGTAGAGTTTGCGTCATGACACGACGACTTGCAGAGGTGGCCAAGAAGGTCGGCGTCAGCGAGGCGACCGTGAGCCGGGTGCTGAACGGCAAGCCCGGCGTCTCCGAGGCGACCCGGGAAGCGGTACTCACGGCGCTCGACGTGCTGGGTTATGAGCGGCCGACGCAATTGCGCGGCGACCGGGCCCGGCTTGTCGGGCTGGTGCTGCCGGAGTTGCAGAACCCGATCTTCCCCGCGTTCGCGGAGGTCGTCGGGGGAGCGTTGGCGCAGCAAGGTTTCACTTCCTTGCTCTGCACCCGCACGGTCGGTGGAGTGTCCGAGGCGGACTACGTCGACCTGCTCCTCCAGCAGCAGGTTTCCGGGGTCGTTTTCGCCGGCGGTTTCTACTCCCAGGCGGATGCGCCGCACGCTCACTACGAGCTGATCCAAGAGCGGAAGCTGCCGACCGTCCTGGTCAACGCAGCAGTCGATCACCTCGGCTTCCCGCAGGTGTCCTCGGATGATCACGTCGCCGCGGAGATGGCGATCGGCCACCTTCGTACGCTCGGACACCAGCGGATCGGCATGGTTCTCGGGCCGCGCGATCACATTCCGTCGCGGCGCAAACTGGATGCCTTCCTCAACTTGGAGGGCGATCCGAAGCTGGTCGAGCACACGATGTTCTCGCTCGAAGGCGGTCACGCCGCCGCCACTCGGTTGGTCGCGGCCGGCGTCACGGGGATCGTCTGCGCGAGCGACATCCTCGCCCTCGGCGCGATTCGTGCGGTCCGCCGGGCCGGGCTCGACGTACCCAAGGATGTTTCTGTGATCGGGTACGACGACTCCGCGATGATGAACTGCACCGACCCGCCCCTCACCACGGTTCGGCAGCCCATCGACGCGATGGGCCGGGCGGCCGTCGAGATGCTGATGGCGCTCATCGAGCGGGCCGCGGTCGCCACCGACGAACTCCTCTTCGAGCCGGAGCTCGTCGTACGGGCGTCGACTGCGCCGGCGCGCACCTAGCTCACTCAAAGTAATGCCCCGTTCACCCACGTGAACGGGGCATTCGTGCGTTCAGGCGTGACCACATCCTGACATAAGTCACGTTTTTGCAATCTTCTCTTGAAGTATTGCGCTCATGTGTCGACAACCCTACGGTGTGGCGCAGAGTCGAGGGAGAGGGTTCAACATGACGACAAGGCGCCGCGGGCTCAGCCTGCTGCTGGTAGCGGGACTCGGGCTGGGGGCCGTGTCTTGCGGCTCGGGGGACGACAAGCCGGGGGCCCAGGGCTCCGGTGGAGCGGACGGACCGGTCAAGATCACGGTTGGCTGTCAGCCACCGAAGAGCAACGCGAAGGAACGGGAAGGCTGGGACGCCGACGTGGTCGCGTTCCAGAAACTGCACCCGAACATCACCATCGAGAGCAAGGATGCGTTTCCCTGCATCAACCCGGACACCTTCCAGGCGAAGTTGGCCGGCGGGTCCCAGGAGGACGTGTTCTACGTCTACTACACCGACGTCCAGAAGATCATCAAGGCCCGTCAGGCCGCCGACATCAGCCAGTACATCGGCGATGTGAAGGCGACCAAGGACCTGCGCCCGGATGTCCAGGGTGTCTTCAAGTCCGAGGACAAGACCTACGGTGTGCCCCGCAACAACTACAACATGGGCCTGGTCTACAACCGCAAGCTGTTCACGCAGGCCGGGCTCAACCCGGACACCCCGCCGAAGACGTGGGCCGAGGTGCAGGCAGCGGCCAAGAAGATCGCCGGTCTCGGCGCCGGGTACACCGGCTTCGGTGAGTACTCCGCAGGCAACACCGGCGGCTGGCACTTCGCCGCGTCGCTGTACGCCCGCGGCGGCTCGATGGTCGGCGAGGACGGCAAGACCGCAGCCTTCAACAGCGCCGAGGGCAAGGCGGTCCTCGAGAACCTGAAGACGATGCGCTGGAACGACAACGCCATGGGCAGCAAGCAGTTGCTGCAGTGGGAAGACCTGATGCGGATGATGGGTTCCGGCAAGCTCGGCATGATGATCGGTGCACCCGACGTCGTGCAGTCGGTGAACAACGACTTCCAGGGCAAGTTCGAGGACTACGGAGTGACCGCCGTACCGGAGTCCGAGGGCAAGTCGTCGCTGAGCGGTGGTGACGGCTACATGTTCAACCCGAAGGCCACGCCGGAGAAGATCAATGCCGGTCTGCTCTGGCTGGAGTTCCACGAGCTCACGCCGGGCCAGGGTCAGTTCAACTACCAGCGTGCCAAGGAGCAGGGCCGCCCGGTCGGTCTCCCGATCCCGGACCTGTACGGCGACTCGGCCACCGGTAAGGAAATTGTTGCCCTGCGCAAGCAGTTCGCGACGGTCCCGGTCGACCACTTCACGCCGTACGTGACGGCGCAGGCCTCGATCACGAACAAGCTCGAGCCGCCGAAGGCACAGGAGCTGTACGCCGTCCTCGACGTCGCGATGTCCGCCGTACTGACTCGTCAGGACGCCGACATCGACAAGCTGCTCAGCGACGCCGAGTCCAAGGCCAACAAGATCCTGGCAAAGAACACGTAATGACTGTCACCCAAGAGCGGGTACGCCGTCCTCAGTCGAGGGCGGCGGGCCCGCGCCCGGACGTTGACGGCCGTGGTGCCCTGAAACGCAGCGTCGGGCGGAACCTGACGGCGTACGGATTCCTGTGCGGTGCACTGATCTGTTTCGCCTTGTTCTCCTGGTATCCGATGGTCCGCGAGGTCGTGCTCTCCTTCCAGGAGAACAACTTCGTCGACCCGGGGAAGTGGGTCGGCTTCGACAACTTCCGCAACGTCATCGAGGATCCGGCGTTCCGGCAGGCCTGGCTGAACACCGCGATCTTCAGCGCGCTCGCGCTGGTCGTCGGGTACGCCGTACCGTTCGTGCTCGCGATCGTGCTCAACGAACTCAAGCACGCGAAGGCGTACCTGCGGTTCGTCGTGTACCTCCCGGTGATGCTTCCGCCGGCGGTCGCCGTACTGCTGTTCAAGTGGTTCTACGACCCGGGTGCCGGCCTGTTCAACCAGATCCTGGGCACGTTCGGCATCCCGCCGCTGGCCTGGCTGGACTCGACCAGTACGGCGCTCATCAGCCTCGTGCTCGTGTCGACCTGGATGAACCTCGGCACCGGCACCCTCATCTACCTGGCCGCGTTGCAGAGCATCCCCGGTGATCTCTACGAGTCCGCCGAGCTCGACGGTGCCGGGCTGTTCCGGCGGATCTGGCACGTGACGGTCCCGCAGACCAAGCTGATCTTGCTCGTCATGCTGCTCCTGCAGGTCGTTGCGACCATGCAGGTCTTCATCGAGCCGTACCTGCTCACCGGCGGCGGTCCCGAGAACGCGACCGTCACGGTCGCCTACCTGATGTACCAGTACGCGTTCAACTTCGGTGACTTCGGTGGCGGTAGCGCCCTCGGCCTGATGCTGATGATCGTGCTGATGGTGTTCTCGACGATCTACCTGCGAGTCTCCCGGGAGGCGGAGCGATGAGAACCCTGGTGTCCCCGCTGGCCTTGCAGACCCCGCGCGGCAAGATCCTCTACTGGTCGATCCTGGTGATCACCGTGGTCGGCTTCACCGGCGCCTTCGTCTTCCCGCTGTACTGGATGATCACCGGCGCCCTGAAGTCACCCGACGAGCTGGCCCAGATCCCGCCGAGCTTCTTCCCCCAGCACTTCGACTTCGGCGTCTACGTCGAGGCCTGGAACCAGCTTCAGCTCGGCGTCTTCCTGAAGAACACCGTCCTGTACGCCGGGGGTGCGTGGCTGTTCACGTTGGCAGTCGACGTGACGGCGGCGTACTCGTTGTCGAAGCTCCGGCCGATGTTCGGCAAAGTGGTCCTCGGACTGATGCTGGCCACGCTGATGATCCCGCCGATGGTGCTCCTGCTGCCGACGTACCTGGTGGCGAAGGATCTGCCGATCCTGCACTGGGACCTGCTCAACACGCCATGGGCGATTTGGTTGCCGGCGGCAGCGAACGGGTTCTTCGTGTTCCTGCTCAAGCGGTTCTTCGACTCGATCCCCAAAGAGCTGCTCGAGGCGGCCGAGATCGACGGTGCCTCGCCGATGCGGATCCTCTGGTCGATCGTGCTGCCGGTGTCGCGGCCGATCCTCGGCGTGGTCTCGATCCTGTCCGTCGTGACGGTCTGGAAGGACTTCGTCTGGCCGCTGCTGGTGCTGCCGGAGACCGACAAGATGTCGATCAGCGTCGGTATCGCGTCGCTGTCCGCGCAGATGCCGCAGAACGTGCTGATCGCGTCGCTGGTGATCGCCAGCCTGCCGACCATCCTTGTTTTCTTCGTGTTCCAGCGCAGCATCATGGCCGGTCTCACCGCCGGTTCCCTCAAAGGTTAAGGAGCTTCGATGGCCGACGAATGGTGGCGTGGCGCAGCGATCTACCAGGTCTACCTGCGCAGCTTTGCCGACGGCAACGACGACGGGATCGGCGATCTCGCCGGTCTGCGCGCGAAGTTGCCGTACCTGGCCGAGCTCGGCGTCGACGCGATCTGGCTCAACCCCTGGTACCCGTCGCCGATGGCCGACGGCGGGTACGACGTCGCCGACTACCGTGCGATCGACCCGGCCTTCGGCACGCTCGCCGAAGCCGAGGCCTATATCGCCGAGGCGCATGCGCTGAACATCCGCACCATCATCGACATCGTCCCGAACCACGGCTCCGACCAGCAGGACTGGTTCGTCCAGGCCCTGCAGGCCGGCCCGGGTTCACCGGAGCGGGAGCGCTTCATCTTCCGCGCCGGGCGCGGCGATCTGCCGCCAAATGATTGGCAGTCGATCTTCAACGGTCCCGCGTGGACGCAGGTCCCGGACGGGGAGTGGTACCTGCACCTGTTCGCTCCGGAGCAGCCCGACTTCAACTGGCGCAACCCCGAGGTCGTCGAGGAGTTCCACGACATCCTCCGGTTCTGGCTGGACCGCGGCGTCGACGGCATCCGGATCGACAGCGCCGCCGTACTGTTCAAGGATCTGGACAGCATCGAGGAGTCCTACACCGACCACGACGAGGTGCACGACGTCTACCGCGAGTGGCGCCGCATCACCGACTCGTACGACGGCCGCTTCCTCGTCGGCGAGATGTGGATGCCGGACCAGGAACGCTTCGCGCTCTACCTGCGCCCCGACGAGATGCACACCGCCTTCAACTTCGACTTCCTCTCCCGCCCCTGGGAAGCCGCCGAGCTGAAGGCCTCCATCGACCTCACCCTCGCCACCCACGTCCCGATCGGCGCACCACCGACCTGGGTTCTGTCCAACCACGACGTCACCCGCCCGGTCACCAAGTACGGCCGCCCCGACACGTCGTTCTCGCACCAGGACCGCAAGCACGGCATGCACACCGACCTGGTCCTCGGCGAACGCCGAGCCCGCGCCGCGGCCCTGCTCGCGATGGCCCTCCCCGGCGCCGTCTACGTCTACCAAGGCGAAGAACTAGGCCTCCCCGAGGTGGAAGACCTCCCCAACGAGCTCCTCCAAGACCCCATCTTCGCCCGCTCCAACGGCACCGACCGAGGCCGCGACGGCTGCCGCGTCCCCCTCCCGTGGTCCGCCAAAGAACCCCCCTTCGGCTTCGGCACCGGAACCCCCTGGCTCCCGCAACCAGCCGACTGGAAAAACCTCACCGTCGAGTCCCAGCAAGCCGACCAAAACTCCATGCTCGCCCTCTACCGCAACGCCCTAGCGATCCGCCGCCACCACCTGGGCGACGGAACCCTAACCTGGCAAGACACCGCCCCCGGCGTCCTCTCGTTCAGCCGCGAAAACCTGACCAGCATCACCAACCTCTCGGATGCCCCGGTCAACCTCCCACCCCACCAGGAACTCCTCCTCACCAGCAGCCCCCTGGACAACGGCCAACTCCCCCCAGACACCACCGCCTGGATCCGCTAGGTAGGTGTAGGTGGCGTACCGACGAACGGGTAGTGGTCGGCTCGATCGCAACTACCGCGGCGCACCGCCGCCTGGCGACCTCGGCCAACTAGGACGACTACCCGTCGGTCGGTACGCCCCCGGCCTGCGGTGACGCGTGGTCGCCCACTTTCGCCAAAGTGGCCGTACGACCACGTTGGCTGTTCGGTGTTCGGTAATCGCCGAACACCGAACAGGCAGCGGCACGAGCGACTGCAGGTAGTCGCCATCTCGCGGCACCTCGCGCCGGGCTCCAGCGTATGGATGGGTACTGCAACTGCTACCTGCAGCTCTTCGTGCAGTGCCGCAGTTTCCGCGAGAAGAGGAAGCGGCCAGCGGGCAGGGGTGGTCGGCACGAACGACAGGTGGTGGTCCTCGCACGGCGTCGCTGGTAGCAGGTCACGCGGAGTGGCAGCCTCAGGCCGAGGCAGCACGTGCAGTCGTCGATTCGTTCAGGCCGCACGCCCGAATGTGGTCGTACGGCAACTTTGGCGATTGTTGTCGAACGACCACATTTGATGGGCCCGCCCACGGCAATGTGGGTGGGCCAGCCGCATGCGGTGGGTAGACCCACAACGCGATGGGTCAGCCCACCAAATGGGGATCAGGCGAGGGCGCGGAAGCGGCGGAGGCGGAGGCTGTTGGTTACTACGAACACCGAGCTGAGGGCCATGGCGGCGCCGGCGAGCATCGGGTTGAGGAGACCGGCGGCGGCTAGGGGGAGGGCGGCTACGTTGTAGGCGAAGGCCCAGAAGAGGTTGCCTCGGATGGTGCGGAGGGTGCTGCGGGAGAGGCGGATGGCGTCTGCGGCGGCGCGGAGGTCGCCGCGGACGAGCGTTAGGTCGCTGGCTTCGATGGCTACGTCGGTGCCGGTGCCCATGCTGAGGCCTAGGTCGGCTTGGGCCAGGGCGGCTGCGTCGTTGACGCCGTCGCCGACCATCGCGACGACTCGGCCTTCGGCTTGGAGTTGTTTGATGGCGTCGACTTTGCCGGCGGGGAGGACTTCGGCGATGACCTCGGTGATGCCTACTTCGGCGGCGACCTTCTGCGCGACGGCTTCGTTGTCGCCAGTAAGCAGGACCGGACGGAGACCAAGCGCCTTCAGGTCCTTGATGGCCTGCACCGAGGTCGGCTTCACCGTGTCGGCGACGACCAGTACGGCGCGCGCCTGGCCGTCCCAGCCGACAGCTACCGCCGTACTGCCTTCTGCTTCGGCGTGTTCTTTCGCGTGCGCCAGCTCCGAGGGAAGGTGCTGGCTCCACTCCTCCAGCAGCTGCGTGCGGCCGACCAGCACAGCATGCCCGTCGACGATGCCCTGAACGCCTAGACCAGCGACATTCCCGAAGTCCTCGACGTCAGGCAGCTTCCCGGCCGCCAGTGCGGCGCGGGCAACGGCCTGCGCGATCGGGTGCTCGCTGGAGTGCTCCAGCGCTCCGGCCAAGCGCAGCACCTCGCCGCGGTCCTGACCAGGAGCGAGCAATACGTCGACCAGCTCCATCCGCCCGGTCGTCACGGTGCCGGTCTTGTCGAGGACGACGGTGTCGACGCGGCGGGTGGACTCGAGCACCTCGGGACCCTTGATCAGGATGCCGAGCTGCGCGCCCCGACCGGTTCCGACCAGCAACGCCGTCGGCGTGGCCAACCCAAGCGCACAAGGGCAAGCAATGATCAGTACGGCGACCGCCGCGGTGAAGGCGACCTCGACCGGCGACCCATTTCCCAGCCAGAACCCGAGCGTGGCCAGCGCCAACCCGATCACGACCGGCACGAACACCCCGGACACCCGATCAGCAAGCCTCTGTACGGCGGCCTTCCCGTTCTGCGCGTCTTCCACCAGCCGTGCCATCTGCGCCAACTGGGTATCGCCGCCAACCCGAGTCGCGCGGACCACGAGTCGCCCACCGGCATTCACGGTGGCGCCGACGACCGCATCACCTGCGCCGACCTCAACCGGCACCGACTCACCCGTCAGCATCGACGCGTCAACCGCACTGCTCCCGGTGACAACCACGCCATCGGTCGCGATCTTCTCGCCAGGCCGGACGACGAACTCGTCCCCGACCTTCAGCTGCTCGGCCGGAATCCGCGTCTCGACCCCATCGCGCAGTACAGCAACGTCTTTCGCGCCAAGCTCCAGCAGCGCGCGCAGGGCGGCCCCGGAACGACGCTTGGCACGAGCTTCGAAGTACCGGCCGGCCAGGATGAAGGTCGTCACGCCGGCCGCGACCTCGAGGTAGATCTCCTCCGCGCCGCCGCCCCGCGACGGGATCAGCGTGAACGGCATCGTCATCCCCGGCTCACCGGCCGAGCCGAGGAACAGCGCATACAGCGACCAGCCGAAGGCGCTCAGCACGCCGACCGAGATCAGCGTGTCCATCGTCGCGGCGCCGTGCCGCAGGTTCGTCCACATGGCCTTGTGGAACGGCCAGGCCGCCCACGTCACCACAGGGAACGCGAGCGTCAGCGACGCCCACTGCCAGAAGTTGAACTGCAGCGCCGGAATCATGCCGAAGGCAATCACCGGCACAGCCAGTACGGCGCTCACAAGCAGCCGCTCACGCAATGGCCGCAGCTCGTCGACCTCAACCGCATCGGCAGCCTCAAGCGACGGAAGCGTTGCGGTGTAACCGGTCTTCTCCACCGTCGCGACCAGGTCGTCCGGGGTGGTGCCCTCCGGATACGTGACCTTTGCCTTCTCGGTGGCGTAGTTGACGGTCGCGGTGACGCCGTCCATCCGGTTCAGCTTCTTCTCGACCCGCATCGCACAGGAGGCGCAGGTCATCCCACCGATGACAAGTTCTACGGACTGACTCATTTGTGCGTCTCCTCCCCGTGGCTGTGCGGTTCACTCTCGTCCGGCAACTCCGTCGGCGGGACGATCGCCGTGCCGGAATCGCCAACCTGCACAGTGAATTCGGCCGTGTGGACCGTGCCCGCGTGCTGGAAGTCGAGGAACAGCCGGTACGTCCCGGCGGTCGGGAACGTGGTCCCGAACTTGATCTCCGGACCACCCTGCATCCCGGCATCGGCATGCTGCGCCGGATGGTTGTGCAGATAAGCGAGATCACCGCTCCGCAACGAGACCAGGTGTCCGAACGCCCCGAGATACGGCTGCAGGTCGGTGACCGGCTTCCCGCCGCTGCTGACCTTGAACGTCAGCTCGGATTCCTTCCCCGCAACGGGAGTCCCTGCCAGCGTCACGTCGTACGCGTGCACGCTGTAACTGCTGGCCGGCTCGTTCAGCGGGACTGGGATATACAGCCCCGACACATTCACATCGACCCCGAGCGTCAGCGTGCGATCAAGCCCGGACGGCTGGAAATCGGCGTACAGGCGCCATGTCCCACCGGCGGTGAAGCTGAACGGAATCGACCACGTCCCGGCCGCATCCCGAGTCGGGTGCACATGGTGGAACCCGGACAGATCCCGCCGTACGACGATCAGGTGCAGCTCCTTCTCGTGGGTCGGGGTGTACCCGCTGACAGGCTTCCCGTCCGGACCCTTGATCTGGAATCGCAAGACTGTCTTAGAACCCGCGGTGAAGAACGTCGTCTCCGGCGCGAGCGTGTAACCGGCGTCGGACACCGCAAGCCCAGGCAGTTGCCCACCGGACTCGCTGTGTCCGCCCCCGTGGGCTCCACCCATGTCAGCCATGGCTTCAGGCTTGGGCGGATCGGCCGCCGCGATCGGGTCGACGGCGGAGCCGATGCCGAACGCCGCCGCGAAGGCGAGCGCGAGCGCACCGGCGAACACGCCGAGCCGGAGCGCGACGGCCCGGGTCACGACGCGGCCAGTTCGTAGCCTGCCTCGTCGACAGCCTCGCGTACGGCGGTCTCGTCGAGCGCGTCGGCGCTGGTCACGTGCACGGCCGACGTGCCACCGGCGTTCAGGTCGATGGTCACCTCGGTGACGCCGTCCAGCTTGGTGAGCTCCTCGGTGACGGCGGACGTGCAGTGCCCGCAGGTCATGCCGTTGACGGAGTAGGTCGCGGTGGTCATATCAAGCTCCTCGCAATTCAGATGTGTTAGCTACGAACCAGGCGGGCGATCGCGTCGGAGGCCTCGCGGACCTTCTCCTCGGCCTCCGCGCCACCCTTCTGCGCGGCCGCTACCACGCAGTGGGACAGGTGCTCGTCGAGCAGTTCGAGCGAGAACGACTGCAGTGCCTTGGTGGCCGCCGACACCTGGGTCAGGATGTCGATGCAGTACTTGTCCTCCTCGACCATCCGCTGCAGACCGCGGATCTGGCCCTCGATCCGGCGCAGCCGCTTCAAGTGGCTGGACTTCTCGGAGGCGTATCCGTGCACGTGCCCATCGGTGGGCTCAGTAGTCATCAGGCGGTCCTTTCGCAGCGGCTACCCCTATGGGGTATGTCGACAGGCAAAAAAGTACCCCCTCCAGGTATCCAAAGCAAGTCGCCGTGAATACCGAGAGGGGGTATGTGATCAGAGTCCCAGTTCGGTCAGCCCAGGGTGATCGTCCGGCCGCGGTCCGGGAGCGTCCCAAAGGAACAGCCGCTCGGACTCGTCGATGCGCTGGTCGTTGATGCTCGCCCGCCGGACCCGCATCAGCCCGTTCTCGTCGAACTCCCAGTTCTCGTTGCCGTGCGAGCGGTACCACTGCCCGTCCGCATCCCGGCTCTCATAAACGAACCGGACGGCGATCCGGTCGCCGGTGAACGCCCACAGCTCCTTGATCAGCCGGTAGTCGAGTTCGCACTCCCACTTCCGGGTGAGGAAGGCAACAACCTCTTCGCGGCCGGTGATGAAGGAATCCCGGTTCCGCCAGTACGTGTCCGGCGTGTAGGCGAGTGAGACCGCCTCAGGATTCTGGTTGTTCCACGCGTTTTCCGCGGCACGAACCTTCTGTACGGCGGTCTCCGCGGTGAACGGCGGCAACGGGGGTCGGGTGCGCACGACAGGCTCCTCGGATCGTCGACTGTATCCATTCAATATTGGATCATAGTGGTGACGCTCCTCTCTGCAAGGATGTCGGTCCCCTCATCGCGGGGGACAACGTGAGAGGGGTGGCATGCCTGACCTGGCGATCAGTACGCGCGGTCTGCGCAAGACGTACCGGACTCGGCGTGGCCGGACCGTCGTGGCGGTCCAAGGGCTCGACCTGGATGTTCCGGTCGGGGGTGTGCACGGCTTCCTCGGTCCCAACGGCTCCGGGAAGACCACGTCGATCCGGATGCTGCTCGGCCTGATCCGGGCCGACGCCGGCACCATGACAGTGTTCGACCGGCCGGTTCCGGCCCGGCTGCCTGAGATCGTGGGGCGCGTCGGCGCGATCGTCGAGTCGCCGAAGTTCTTCCCGGCCTTCACCGGCCGCAAGAATCTCGAACTGCTCGCCGCCGCGATCGGGGTGCCCAAGCAGCGCGTCACCGAGGTGCTCGAGCAGACCTCGCTGGGTGAGCGTGGCAAGGACCGCTTCAAGGGCTACTCGCTCGGCATGAAGCAGCGGCTCGCCATCGCCGCCACCCTGCTCAAGGACCCGGACCTGCTGATCTTCGACGAGCCGACCAACGGCCTCGACCCGGCCGGTATCCGGGAGATCCGCGAGACCATGCGCGGGCTCGGCGACCAGGGCAAGACGGTCCTGGTCAGCAGCCACATCCTGGCTGAGGTCGAACAGGTCGCCGACACCGTCTCGATCATCGGTCACGGCCGATTGCTTGCCTCCGGCACCGTTGCCGAGGTGATCGGCGGCGGTACGACGGCCACGGTCAAGATCGGTGTCGACGACCGCGAGGCAGCCGCCCGGGTGCTGACCGCGGCCGGACTCGCAGTACGGGCCGACGGCAACTATCTGCTGGTGGACGGGATCGAGAACCCCGCCGAGCTGACCAAGCGGCTGGCCGATCAGCAGTTGTACGTGAACGAACTGGTCCCGATCCGGGCCGACCTGGAGTCGGTTTTCCTGGAGCTGACCGCAGGGGAGGGGTTGGCGTGATCCGCCTGACCGGAGTGGAACTGCGCCGGCTGACGGCGCGCCGCATCACACTGCTCGGCGTGGCAGGCGTCGTACTGATCACTGCTTTTCTGCTGTTCGTGACGTGGCGCGAGGCGGAGCCGCTGTCCGCGCTCGAGCAGCAGCAGGCCCGGACGAGCTTCGAGCAGGACCACAAGATGTGGAACGACACCCACGTCCAGAACGAGGCCGAGTGCCGCAAGACCTGGGACCCGAACGTCAACCCAGGCGCCAATATCGACCAGGTCTGTTCGTACTCCGAGCCCAAGGCCTCGGACTATGGCAAGCCGCAGGCGGTCTTCTCCCAACTGGTGCCGCAGTTGCTGCATGGGGCGTCGTACTTCCTGCTCTTCGCCGGCTTCCTGATCGGTGCCAGCTTCGTTGCGGCCGAGTTCAGCTCGGGCGCGATCGGCAACTGGCTGACCTTCGAGCCACGCCGGATGCGCGTCTACGGCAGCAAGATCGCCGCGGCCGGGCTCTGGTTCGTCCCGCTGGGGGTGGTCGTCACCGCTGTTCTGACCCTGGGCACGTATCTGATCGCTGCCCAGCTCGGCTCAACAGCAGGCACTGACTGGAGCGACGTCATCGGTACGGCGGTCCGCGTCGTCGTCACGACCGCGATGGGTGCCGTCCTCGGGGCCGTAGTCGGCCTCGTACTGCGGCATACGGCGGCCGCGATCGGTCTCGTGATGGGCTACATCGTCCTGGTGGAAGGCGTCTTCGGAGCCTTCTTGCAGAAGGTCCAACCCTGGCTGCTCGGCAAGAACTTCGACGCCTTCGTCCTGCACGACACGACCTACGACATCGAAGCGTGCACGTCCCAACCCGACGGCAGCTACACCTGCGACTACATCCAGAAGACCCTCACCTTCGAACACGGCGCCTGGTACCTGGCAATCCTCACCCTGGTGCTCGTCGTAGTAGGCGGCGTGATCTTCCAGCGCCGCGACGTCAACTAAGAACCTGTCGTGCACGGGTGGTTAACCCCGCCCGTGCACGCGGTTCGTGCCGAGGCGATGTCCCCCACCCGTCCGCCACCGGTGGACGTGGTCGGGCTTCGTGCATCGGTGGTTAACCCCACCCGTGCACGCGGTTCGTGCCGCGTGGGTCCCATGCCTGGAGTCCCGTGGGTAGGCGTCGTTGAGCTGCCGTTTGGTCGGCGGGATGTAGTTGTGGGACCGCTGCTTTGCGTGGATCTGCTGCCGCTCTGAGGCAGTAGCACTCCGCAAAGCTCAGCGGACAGGGCACGACGGGCTGCAGGGGCGGGCGCTTGTGACGGGGGCGCGGTGGCGGAGGGCTTGCAGGACCTGTACGGCGGCCGCACAGGGACGGCTCGTGATGTCGAACCAGCCGTAGCGCAGCGTGGCCTCACCTCGTAGGGTCGCGCGGTTGTCGCGATCCAGGTCTCGCCATCGCTGCCGTGGCGCCAGGTGGAGGCGGCCGTCCAGCTCGACGTTCAGACCGTCGTAGTGGACGTCGGTGTACTCGTGGTCCACTGCCCGCTGACGCGTTCCGGTGGGAAGTCGGTGTCGCCGTTCGACGTCTCGTAGGTAGCGGAGCTCGAGGAGTGAGTGCGAGCCAGCCGCGACGTCGGCGAGGATCGGCCTTAGCTCCTGCCGATGGCGCAACCGCTGCCGAGTTTCCACTGCGGACAGCAGATCGGCAGCGGTGACCCGGCCGCTCTGACAAGCCTCTGCGATGACGGCGGCCGCCTCGTCGAGCGTTCGGGACCTGCCGACCACGTCGAGTACGGCGTGTGCCGCCGTACGGCGAGGTGGTATGGCTCGGGAGAGTCGATGGGCCCAGTGTCTGTCGCGGTGGATCACCAGCCCGGGGCGCGGCGCGATCTGTCGGTGCTCCGGAATTGTCACGTACACAGGACGGCGGCCGTCCGGCTTGATCAGCCCGAGCTGTTCGGCGGCCGTATAGTGACTCCACGCAGCTTCGGGACCGGCGTAGAGCAAGGCCGCAAGGAGCAGTTCGTCGTACCCGAGTGGGCCCGTGTGCGTGGCGTAGACCGCCGGATGCACAACCTGCCAGCGCCGCGCGCGTAACGGCTGCCGGATCTTCGCCTCGGACCAGCCTGCTGCGAACAGCTGCGCCCGCGACACGATCCGGCCCTGGTCATGGATCAGCACCTCCAGCCCTTCGGCGTCGAGTTGCTCCTTCCACCACCAATCCACCTGTCCAGCGTGACCGATCTCGGCCGGCTGCGTCAGACGCCCTGTGGATAACCGCCGGACGCCAATAAAATGGACCCCGGAGCGAAAGCTCCGGGGTCCAAATTTGTAGATCAGGCAGTCAGACGCTCTTCGGTCGAGGTGGAGAAGAGGTGCAGCTTGTCGGTCTGGGCCTCGAGGTGGATCAGCGAGCCCTTTTCGACGTTCATGCGGGCGCCGATCTTGGCGACGATCTGCTGGTGGTTGCCGTCGTGCTCGGCGGTGCCGTACAGGAACGCGTCGGCGCCGAGCTCCTCGATGACGGCGACCTTCACCGGCAGGCCGGTGTCGGAGACCTTGAAGGCCTCCGGACGGACGCCGATCGACACGGTCTTGTCGTTACCGGCCTTGGCCAGGATGTCGCGCGCGACCGGGATCGTGTAGTCGCCCAGCTTGACGCCACCCTCGACGAGGTCACCCTTGAGCAGGTTCATCGCGGGGGAGCCGATGAAGCCGGCCACGAAGAGGTTCTTCGGGTTGTCGTACAGGTTCAGCGGGGTGTCGACCTGCTGGAGCAGACCGTCCTTGAGGACCGCAACGCGGTCACCCATCGTCATGGCCTCGACCTGGTCGTGCGTGACGTACACGGTCGTGACCCCGAGGCGCTGCTGCAGCTCGGCGATCTGGGTGCGGGTCTGGACGCGGAGCTTGGCGTCGAGGTTCGACAGCGGCTCGTCCATCAGGAAGACCTGCGGGTTACGCACGATGGCGCGGCCCATCGCAACACGCTGACGCTGACCACCGGAGAGCGCCTTCGGCTTGCGGTCCAGGTACTCCTCCAGGCCGAGCAGCTTGGCGGCCTCCAGGACGCGCTTGGCGCGGTCCTCCTTGGAGACACCCTGCATCTTCAGCGCGAAGCCCATGTTGTCCGCGACGGACATGTGCGGGTACAGCGCGTAGTTCTGGAACACCATCGCGATGTCGCGCTCTTTCGGCGGACGGTGCGTGACGTCACGGTCGCCGATGTAGATGGAGCCTTCGTTGACCTCTTCGAGGCCGGCCAGCATCCGCAGGGAGGTGGACTTGCCACATCCGGACGGGCCGACGAGGACCATGAACTCGCCGTCCTCGATCTCGAGGTTCAGCTTGTCGACGGCGGGCTTGTCGCCACCGGGGTAGACCCGGCTGGCAGCCTTGAAAGACACAGTAGCCATGACTGTATTTCCCTTCACCGGCAGGAACGTGCCGGACGATCCGAGTAAAGGCCCCCGGGCGGGGGTGCGCTCATCTTCGCCCGCCCAGCTCCTCCTGACAAGGTTTGCCGGCTGTGACGTGCCCATACCGTTCACCTACTGGACATCTCAGCCTGCAATTTCTTGCAGCTTCTTGCTGCAATGTCAGGGAGGGGTCGGTAGGGTGCCCGCGTGAGTACGAGAGCAAGGCTGGCGGATATTGCCGCCAAGGCGGGGGTCAGTGAGGCGACGGTCTCGCGAGTGCTGAACGGCAAGCCGGGGGTCGCGGAGGACACAAAACAGTCGGTACTCATGGCCCTCGACGTACTGGGCTTCGAGCGGCCGACGCGGTTGCGGCGCCGTTCGGCCGGGTTGATCGGGCTGGTGATGCCGGAGTTGATCAACCCGATCTTCCCGGCGTTCGCCCAGGTGATCGAGTCCGCGCTGTCGCAACGGGGATTCACCCCGGTGCTGTGTACGCAGTCTCCTTCCGGTGCCACGGAGGAGGAGTACGTCGAGATGCTGCTCGAGCGCGGTGTCTCCGGAATCATCTTCGTGTCCGGCCTCCACGCGGATACCGGCGCCGATCACGAGCGCTACCAGTCCCTGGTCGAGCGGCGTCTGCCTGTGGTGTTCGTGAACGGCTGGCTGCCCGAGGTCCAGGCGCCGTTCGTCTCTTCGGACGACAACGCCGCGATGGAGCTCGCCGTCTCGCATTTGGTTGCCCTAGGCCACCGTCGGATCGGCTTCGCCTCCGGTCCGGAGCGCTTCATCGTCGTCCAGCGCAAACTCGCCGGCTACCGCACCTCGATGAAGGCCCAGCTCGGCGTCACCGACGGCGACCTGGATCCGTTCATCTCACTCAGTATGTTCGGCGTCGAAGGCGGTCAGGCTGCCGCGCAACCGCTTCTCGACGCAGGCGTCAGCGCCATCGTCTGCGGTTCCGACATGATGGCTCTCGGCGTCATTCGCGCCGCTCGCCAACGCGGTCTCAACGTTCCGGCCGACCTCTCGGTGGTCGGCTACGACGACGCCCCGATGATGGAATTCACCGACCCGCCGATGACCACCATCCGCCAGCCGGTCCAGTCGATGGCATTGGCCGCCGTACAGTCGTTGCTCGAAGAGGTTCGCGGTCACGCGACTCCTAAAACGGAGTTTCTCTTCCGCCCGGAGCTGGTAGTCCGCAACACCACTGGCCCAGCGCGCTAGTAGCCGTCGCAGGACGTGGCTTTGAAGTCGTCCAAGGACTGCACCCGATTACCCGGCGAACCATCCTCCGGGCTGACCAGGACCTGGCCGGGCTTCAGCTTGGTCAGGTCGCTGTTCTTGAACTGGGGACCGAAGGCGATCCACGCGCTGTCCTCGGATGCGGCGGTGATGGAGAAGGTCCGGGCCGCGTTGCGCGGCTTGAGCGGGGTGACGACCTTCCAGCCGTTCCCGCCCTGGGCGAGGTCGAACTGCGTGAAGCCCTTGCGGACCTTGGAGCCGGACTCCCACTCGCCCAGTCGTTCGGGCTCTTCGTCGGGATCCTCCGGTACGCCGCGATTCTGCAGGTTGAGCACGACGTTCTCGAGGTGTCCCTCGCAGATCTGCAGGACCGCCGAGGTGTTGCCGTTGCCGTCGGTCATCAGCCCGAGAGTGCCACTGGTGCCGGGCCCGCAGCCCACCAGGACGAAAGAGCTGCTCACCGCGAGAAAGATCCCCACCCATCTGCGCATGCGCTCAGCGTAGGCGCAGATGGGGTGACGGAGCTCCGGCTCGGATCCGTCCCCTGCCGGGCGGATCCGAGCCGGAGAGACCGGAGTAGGTCAGCGTGCGATGTGGAAGGCGGTTGTGTCGGCCTTGCCGTTTGCCCAGAGGCCGTTGACGCTGGCGCGCTCGGTGGCGTCCGGGTTGGGGTTGGTGCAGGACGGGCCGGGGCCACCACCGGACATCAGCTCCGAGCACGGGCCGGAGTAGTGGTCCGGCAGACCGAGTACGTGGCCGGTCTCGTGCGCAGTGATGCGGGTGGAGTCGTACTCCTGGGCCTGGGCGTAGTCGAGGAAGACGTAACCGCTGCCGTGGCCGTCGGTGGAGGCGTACGAACCGCGGGAGTCGTTGCCCTCGGTGTAGTAGAAGTCGTAGCTGCTGCCTTCGACGAGCTGGACGTTGCTGACCGACGAGTTCCAGATCTGCGTGCTCGAGGCGATCTGGCTCGCGAAGGTCGGGGCGTCGACGGCGTAGGTGACGGTGACGGCCTCGAGCTTCTGGCCGGCCGCCTTGGCCTTGGCCTGCTTGGAGCGGGCGGACTTCATGACCGCGTCGTAGAAGGCCTTGGTGGCGGCCTCGTCCTGCGGCGAACCGATGTAGGAAGCGCGGGTCGCCTCGGTCGAGACGTTCGCCGGTGCTGCTGCCGGAGCAGCGGCGAAGGCGGGTACGGCGAGTGCGGCGGCGGCGAGCCCCGCAAGGCTGGACAGGATGCGGCGATGCGACATGGGAGGGCCTCACTCCGGATCGGTGGCGGAAAGCGATCAGCGAACTACTGATCGCTACAGCCGAGACCTTGCCCCCGTCACTCATTTTCCGCACCTGTTCGGGAAAGAGTCGGGGGTTAACCCTCGAACCCGAATCGCGGCTCTATGGCAGGCATAACTCCGGACATATGACCGGTACGGCGGGTTATTCGCCCGGGATGCCCACATTGAGGATGCGGGCGCCGGGGCCGCGTTCCGCGAGGCGGTCGGACTTGTTGTAGAGGTTGCAGCGCTGCAGGCTGAGGCAGCCGCAGCCGATGCAGCCGTCGAGGTCGTCGCGGAGGCGTTCGAGCTCGGTGATGCGCTCATCGAGGCGGGTTCGCCAGCCTTTGGAGAGGCGGCTCCAGTCGGAGCGGGTCGGGGTGCGGTCCTCCGGGAGGGAGCCGAGGGCCTCGCGGATCTCGGCCAACGCCAAGCCGACGCGTTGCGCCGCCTGGACGAACGCGATGCGCCGGAGCGTGCTGCGCTGGTACTGCCGCTGGTTGCCTGCCGTTCGCCGGGAATCGATCAGGCCTTGATCCTCGTAGAATCGCAAGGCCGATGCGGCCACCCCGGATCGATGGGCAATCTCCCCGATGGACAGCCAGTGGTCCTTGCTCGGGACGTTCTCCTCCGCCATACGACCAACCCTAGAACCGCACTCCAAGAACTCAAGCTCACTTGAACTGCGGTGAACCGTCAGAACTGACACGACCAGTTGGGCTACTGGTCTGGTGATCGGCATCATGGTCAAAGCCCAGGGTGAATTCCTGTACACTTGTCAGGTGTCGGTGCGCGAGTCGCGTCACCAGAGTACTTTCCAGGCGCTCCGACCCGTCGGTTTCAGCACCCGCTGAAATTCCGGCGCCGAGGGTGCAACGCGATAGCACCCGCAGGTCGATGCCTATCTCCTGCCTGTTCCTCAGACCGGTCAGCTTCCAAGCTGCCCGGCCTCTGCGTGCGGGCCACTCGGGGTGTCGTCCGCGATTTTCGAGAGAGAGATTGTGACTCAGCACCACCCTGACGATGCTGCAGCTAAGAAGCCGCGGCACAAGAAGTTCCAGAACCAGTCCTTCGGTGAGCGGATGGGTGACACCCCGTCGACCGCGCCGGCAGCACCTGACGACCGCCCTGAGCGTCGTGGCGGACCTTCCCAGTACTCCGACCGTGGTCAGCGCGATGGCGCCGGCCGTGGCGACACCCGTCCCCCGGCCAAGGGCTACCGCTCCGACCGGAGCACCGCCCCGCGCCGCGACGACCGCAGCGCGGCTCCCCGCCGCGACGACCGCCCGTCGTACCCGCGTCGGGACGACAAGCCTGCCTACCAGCAGCGCGACGAGCGTCCGGCGTACCAGTCGCGTGACGACAAGCCGGCGTACCAGAAGCGTGACGACCGCCCGCAGTACGCACGGAACGACAAGCCGGCCTTCCAGTCGCGCGATGACCGTCCGTCGTACCCGCGGCGCGATGACAAGCCTGCCTACCAGCAGCGCGACGACCGTTCGTCGTACCAGCGTCGGGACGACAAGCCGTCGTACCAGTCGCGGGACGAGCGTCCGGCGTACCAGAAGCGTGACGACCGTCCGTCGTACCCGCGTCGGGACGACAAGCCTGCCTACCAGCAGCGCGACGACCGTTCGTCGTACCAGCGTCGGGACGACAAGCCGTCGTACCAGTCGCGCGACGAGCGTCCGTCGTACCAGAAGCGTGACGACCGGCCGTCCTCCCCGCAGCGCGATGACCGCGCCCGCGGCGGCGACCGCCCGCAGTACCAGCAGCGCGACGATCGTTCGTCGTACCAGCGTCGGGACGACAAGCCGTCGTACCAGCAGCGTGACGAGCGCCCCTCGTTCTTCAACCGCGGTGAGGACAAGCCCTACGTGAATCGTGAACGGCCGAACTATGAGGACACCCGTCGCAAGGACACCGCACCGGAGCAGGCGGTGACCGTTGCCGAGGACAACCAGTTCGCGGCTCTGGGTCTTGACCCGAAGCTCGTGCAGCGGCTCGCCCGCGACGGCATCTCCGCGCCGTTCCCGATCCAGTCGGCGACCATCCCGGACGCCCTGGCCGGCAAGGACGTTCTCGGCCGTGGCCAGACCGGCTCCGGCAAGACCCTCAGCTTCGGCCTGCCGACGCTGATGCGCCTGTCCGGTGGCCACACCGAGTCGCGCCGCCCGCGCGGGATGATCCTGGTCCCGACCCGCGAGCTCGCGATGCAGGTGCACGACGCGCTCGAGCCGCTCGCCCACGTGATGGGTGTTTCGCTCAAGCTCATCGCGGGTGGCCTGCCCTACCCGAAGCAGATCGAGTCGCTGCGCCGCGGCGTCGACCTGCTGATCGCCACCCCCGGCCGGCTGATCGACCTGTGTGAGCAGGGCGCTGCCGACCTCGGTGCGGTTGAGGTCGCGATCCTCGACGAGGCCGACCACATGTGCGACATGGGCTTCATGCCCGCCGTCACCACGTTGCTGGACATGACGCCGAAGGAAGGCCAGCGCCTCCTGTTCTCGGCGACGCTGGACAACGACGTCGACAAGATCGTCAAGACCTACCTGAAGGACCCGGTCACGCACTCGACCGAGTCCGGCCAGGCCACGGTCTCCGGCATGGAGCACCACCTGCTCGTCATCGAGCCGGGTCACAAGCAGTCGCTGACGGCCGAGCTGGCCAGCCGCGACGGCCGCACCATCGTCTTCGTCCGCACCAAGCTGGGCGCCGACCGCGTCGCCACCCAGCTGCGCGACCGGGGCGTCATGGCCGCGGCGCTGCACGGTGGCCTGACCCAGGGCGCGCGTAACCGCACCCTGGACCAGTTCAAGGACGGCTCGGTTCCGGTGCTCGTCGCCACGGATGTCGCCGCGCGCGGTATCCACGTCGACGACGTCGGCCTGGTCGTTCAGGCTGACCCGCCCGCCGAGCACAAGGACTACCTGCACCGCGCAGGCCGTACGGCGCGTGCGGGTGGCAAGGGTGCAGTCGTCACCCTGCTCCTGCCGCACCAGCGTCGGGGCATGATCCGGATGGCCGAGACCGCCGGTGTCGAGGCCGAGCCGGTGCGCGCCCGTCCGGGCGACGAGCTGGTCACCGTGCTGACCGGCGGCAAAGTGCCGTCCGGCCACCCGGTCCGGCTCCCGGCCCCGAAGCCGCAGCGCGGCAGCGGTGGCGGTGGCGGTCGTCGCTTCGGCGGCGGCGGCAACAGCGGCCCGCGTCGGAGCAACAGTGGCCCGCGTCGGGACAGCAACGGCCCGCGTCGCGAGAGCAGCAGCGGTCCGCGCAAGTCGTCGTACCAGCACTGAGATAGCTGAAAGGGCCCCGACCTCCTGCACAAGGAGGTCGGGGCCTTGCTATGTCAGCAGGGACCAGAGTCTGGCCAGGATGGTGGCGGTCTCGTCCTTGGTCAGCGGTACGAGCTCAAGCATCAACTGGTCATCGGTCAGCCGATCCGTCATCACATAGATCGACGGAGACCCGGCCTCGAGCTGCGTCGCGACATCGTGCGCGTTCGGCACCGTGAGCAGCACCCGCGAAATCTGCAACCCGGTCGGATCCGGTACGACGTCCGCCGTGACACCGGGGATCCGCGCCGCAGCCTCGGCGAACGCGCTCACCTTCGCGAGCTCATCGGCTTCCCACTTCATCCGGTCGCGGGCCTGCCACTCCTCAAGGGCGGCGATGACCCCGATGATGGCTTCCTTGGTCGGCTTCATCACCCGGCCGATGCCCTTCTCCTGGGCCCGAACCGCCTGCACCAGCGGCCAGCTCCCGGCGATCAGCCCGGCCGTGGGTGACGCGAGATACTTCTGCCCGCTCACCAGCACCAGATCGGCGCCGGTGGCAATCAAGTCGGCCACTCGCGGGAACTGCGCGGCGCCGTCGATGATCGCCGGTACGCCGCGCCGGTGAGCGGCGCGCACCGCGGCCACCAGGTCGATCGGCGTACAGGTGGTGAGCCGTGACGATACGAGGACGAGGCAACAGATGTCAGGGCCGTCGAGCTCGGCCTCCAGATCGTCAAGGGTGCAACGGTTTTCGTCGCCGGCGAGATCGACTTGGGCGCCGGCCAGCCGGATGCCCTGCAGGTTCGAGTGTCCGTAGTCGACCACATGGCACGCTGGAAGAACGACTCGATTGTGCATATCCGTTGTGTCCGGCAACGATGCGATCCGGCGCGGATCGGGACCGGTCATGGTGGCCGCGACGGCCAGCGTGAGGGAGGCCGCGGTGCAGTGCGCGACGGCCCCCGCCTGGGCGCCGGTCACCTGGGCGATCATCTCGCTCGCCCGGTCGCCGAGCTCAGCCATCACGAAGAACTCGGGTAGTGCCTGTGCGACGGCCTCCGCCACCCCGTCGGAGCTCCGAGACACCCCCAGCGGGGTGTACGTGCCCCTGGCGTTGATCACCGCACTCAACCGATAACGGTCATGAATGCTCATGGTGCAGGACAGAGTAGTGGTGACTGTCCGTATTTGAACAGTGCTGACCCCGGATCAATAATCGAGCCCTTGACCCCGAAGCTACTAGTGAGTCATTCTCAGTTTCTCCGACCAAGGGAGGACTCCGTGCCCCGCCCCCGAACCCTTCGTACGGCGATCGCCTCAGCTGCCGTGATCGCCGTACTCGCCGCGTTGCCCGTGCCGGCGACCCAGGCGAGCCCGCAGGCCAAACCGCAAGCGGCGCCCGCTGCCGCACCGGTGGACTACTGCGCCAACCAGTGCCGCGACATCTTGCCACCCGGCCAGAACGGCAACGCGACCTTCACGGATCTCCTTGGTTTCAAGGCGTTAGGGATCCGGCCGCCGCATTTCAGCGACACCGTGAAGCCCTATCAGGACCTGGTCTGGAACTCCCAGAACATCCAGGACGACGGTCTGGCGCCGTACTTCGACGACGCCTCGTTCGGTGTGAAGCCGGATGATGTCGCGAGCACGATCCAGCCGCGGTCGGACGTCACGATCGTCCGGGACAAGTCGCGCGGCATCCCGCACATCACCGGTACGACGCGCCTCGGCACCATGTTCGGTGCCGGCTTCGCCGGTGCGCAGGACCGCCTGTTCGTGATGGACGTGTTCCGGCACCTCGGTCGTGGCCAGTTGACGCCGTTCGCCGGTGGCGCTGCGGGAAACCGGGCGTTCGAGCAGGAGTTCTGGCGGACTGCGCCGTACACGGAAGCCGATCTGCAACGCCAGTTCGACGACGCCGACGAGCTGTACGGCGCCGAAGGCGTGAAGATGCAGCAGGACATCCAGGCCTGGGTCGACGGGGTCAACCACTACATCAACACGATCGGCATTGCCTACCCTGGTGAGTATGTGGCGCTCGGTCTGAACTGGCCGACGAGCCAGTGGAAGGTTACCGATGTGGTCGCCACCGCGGCCGTCGTGGCCGGCATCTTCGGCACTGGCGGCGGTGGCGAGGTCAACTCCGCCCTTGCTCTGCTGGAAGCCCAGGCCAAGTACGGCGTTGCCCAGGGCACCAAAGTCTGGGAGTCGTTCCGTTCGCAGAACGACCCAGAGGCCAGTACGACGGTCCACAACGGAGCGTCCTTCCCGTACGGAACCACCGGTCCGAACCCGGCCGGTCGCGCGATGCCGGATCGCGGCTCAGTCACGCCGGAGCCCGAGGTCATCAACCAGACCGTCAACAAGAAGGCCGCAGCGCAGAGTCCAACAAAGAGGGCAGCGCCCAAGGGATCCGAGAAGCTGAAGGGCATCTTCGACGGCGGTGTCTTCCCCGAGGGCTATGGCAAGAAGGCGATGTCGAACGCGCTGCTGGTCTCCGGCGCACACACCGAGAGCGGCAACCCGGTCGCGGTCTACGGCCCGCAGACCGGCTACTTCGCGCCGCAGCTGCTGATGCGCCAAGAACTCCAAGGTCCTGGTGTCAGCACCCGCGGTATCGCGTTCTCCGGCCTGAACTTCTACACCCTGATCGGCCGCGGCCAGGACTACTCCTGGAGCGCGACGTCCGCCGGCCAGGACATCACCGACACGTTCGCGGTTCCGCTCTGTGAGCCGAACGGCGGTACACCGACGAAGAACTCGACGTACTACGTCTTCCGTGGCGAGTGCCAGCCGATCGAGCGGCTTGAGCGGAACAACGCGTGGTATTCCAGCCTCGGTTCGTCCGAACCGGCAGGGTCCTACACATTGGTTGCCCTGCGCACCAAGTTCGGCATCGTCACGCACCGCGGCACAGTGGGCGGCAAGCCGGTGCTGTTCACCAAGAACCGGTCGACGTACGGCAACGACGCCGGCTCGGCGCTCGGGTTCATGCAATTCAACGACCCGGAGAAGATGAAGTCCGCGGCCGACTTCAAGAAGGCAGCGGAGAGCATCGGCTACACCTTCAACTGGTTCTACACCGACAAGAACTCGATCGCGTACTACAACTCCGGCGACAACCCGGTCCGCGCGGCCGGGGCCGATCCGAACCTGCCGACCTGGAGCACGTACGAGTGGAAGGGCTGGAACTCGGCCACCAATCGGGCGACGTACACGCCGCCGGCCGAGCATCCGCAGGTCGTCAACCAGGACTACCTGACCAGCTGGAACAACAAGCAGGCGCCCGGCTTCTCCGCAGCGGACAGCCAGTGGGGCTACAACGGCCTCTACCGCAACCAGCCGCTCGACGACCGGATCAAGTCCGTCATCAACAGCGGCGGGAAGTTCACCCGCGGCAAGCTCGTCGAGGCGATGGAGAGCGCGGCCACGGTCGACCTGCGCGCCGACTACGTGCTGCCGTATCTGCTCCGCGTCTTGAAGAGCGCGCCGATCACCGACCCGGCGGTGGCAGACGCGGTCGCCAAGCTGACCGCCTGGCAGCAGTCCGGCAGTCACCGTAAGACGCCGAATGCGTCGTCGAAGACCTACGACAACGCTGAAGCGATCCGCATCCTCGACGCCTGGTGGCCGATCCTGGTCCCCGCCCAGTTCAAGGACCTCGGCCCGGATCTGTACGGCGCTCTGGTCGCGAACCTGAAGATCGACGAGCGCCCGAGTGCGCAGGGATCGGCGTTCCAGAGCGGCTGGTGGGGTTTCGTCCAGCGGGACCTCCGGAAGGTCCTTGGCGACCCGGTCAAGGCGGCTCAGCCGGTCACGTACTGCGGGAGCGGAGCGCTCGCGGCCTGCCGTTCGGTGCTCACCGACTCCCTGCTCGCTGCAACGAAGGTTCCGGCAGCGACGACGTACCCGGCCTCCGCAGGTTGTGCGGCCGGTGACCAGTTCTGCGCCGACCAGATCGAGCACCAGCCGATGGGCGGCATCACGCAGGACCGGATGGCGTGGGTCAACCGGCCGACGTACCAGCAGGTGATCGAGTTCCCGGCGCACCGCGGTGACGATGTGAGCAACGTTGCCCAGGGCAAGACGGCGACGGCGAGCAGCCATGAGACGGGTGCCTACAACTCGCCGCCGGCCAACGCGGTCGACGGCAACCCGGGGACGCGGTGGGCCAGCGACTGGTCGGATCCGCAGTGGCTGTCGATCGACCTTGGTAGCACTCAGCAGGTCGGTCGCGTGGTGCTGAACTGGGAGAAGGCGTACGCGAAGGGCTATCGGGTCGAGGTGTCCACGGACGGCTCGACTTGGCGGCAAGTGTTCGCGACAACGACTGGAAACGGTGGGGAAGATGTTGTGCGGTTCCCCGCCACGCAGGCTCGCTATGTGAAGGTCACCGGCACGCAGCGAGCGACATCGTACGGATATTCGCTGTATGAAATGCAGGCATTTCGGCAGTGATGTCAGGATGAGTGCATGACGCAGAACTATCCCCCGAACCCGAACCAGCCCCTCCCGGGATATGCACAGCCGCCGCAGCAGCCTGGTTACCAGCAGGGTCCGCCCCCTGGTTACCAGCAGCCGCCGCCCGGGTATCAGCAGGGTCCGCCGCCGCAGGGCTACGGCCAGCCGGGTCCGGGACAGCCCGCACCGGGGTACGGGCAGGCGCCGGCGAACTATCCGCCGGCGCCCCAGAACGCACCCCGCGTCGTGCCGCAGGGATCGCCGTACCCGGTGCTGGTCTCGACCATGAACGACCTGCCCGGGTACGTCGCGGACACCGTCTTCGGTGAGGTCTTCGGACTGACCGTGCGGAGCCGCGACTTCGGGTCGAACTTCACCGCCAGCTTCCGCTCGCTCGGTGGCGGTGAAGTGCCGGAGTACACCCAGATGCTGGCCGAGTCGCGGCATGTCGCCGTGATGCGGATGTGCCAGATGGCGCAGCAGATGGGCGCCAACGCGATCCTCGCGATGCGGTTCGACTGCAACGAGATCGCGCAGACGATGAGCGAGGTTGCCGCCTACGGAACCGCGGTGATCGTGCGCAAGGTCGAGCCGCCGCGGCCGATCGACACCACTCCTGATGAGGAAGATGTGGATGCCAGCTGAGTTTTCGTTTCCGCCCGGATTCAAGTGGGGTGTCTCCACCTCGGCGTACCAGATCGAAGGGGCCGTCGCCGAGGGCGGTCGCGGCCCGTCGACCTGGGACACGTTCTGCGCCGAGCCCGGCAAGATCCTGAACGGCGACACCGGGGCGGTCGCCTGCGACCACTATCACCGGTACGCCGAGGATGTCGCGCTGATGCGGGAGCTCGGGATCGACACGTACCGGTTCTCGTTCTCCTGGCCGCGGATCCAGCCCGACGGGACCGGAGCCGGGAACGCGGCCGGACTGGACTTCTACGACCGGCTGATCGATACGCTGCTCGGCGCCGGGATCCAGCCGGCGCCGACGCTGTATCACTGGGACACCCCGCAGGCCCTCGAGGATGCGGGTGGCTGGCTGTCGCGGGACATCACCGAGCGGTTCGCCGATTATGCGTCGATCCTGGCCGGGCACTTCGCGGACCGGGTCCCGATGTGGATCACGATCAACGAGCCGATGGTGCTCACGCTGATGGGCTACTCGCTCGGTGCGCATGCCCCGGGCAAGGAGCTGATGTTCGATGCCTTGCCGGTCGCGCATCACCAACTGCTTGCGCACGGTCGCGCCGTACAGGCTTTGCGGGCTGGTGGTGCGGTCAACATCGGCATCGCCAGCAACCACGCGCCGACCTGGCCGGCTAGTGACAGCGCTGAGGATGTCGAGGCCGCCGGGCTGTACGACAACCTGATCAACCGGCTGTTCGCCGATCCGGTGCTGCTCGGGAAGTATCCGGCCGGATACGAGGCCGCGATGCCCGGGCCGGTCGAGGACGACCTGAAGATCATTTCGACGCCGCTCGACTGGTTCGGGATCAACCACTATGCGCCGGTGACTGTCGGCGCGGCGACGGGCCAGGCCGATACCGGCGCGACCGATGGCATCCCGCTGCCGCCGGGCCTGCCGTTCGAGCCGCGGGCGACCGAGGGCTACGAGCGGACCGACTTCGGCTGGCCGATCGTGCCCGATGCATTCGGCGAGGTCCTGCGCGACTTCAAGGCCCGGTACGGCGACCGGCTGCCCCCGATCTACATCACCGAGAACGGGTGCGCGATCAACGACGAGCCGGTCAACGGTGTGGTCGACGATCAGCGCCGAATCGCTTACCTGGATGGCTATCTGCGGTCATTGCACTCGGCAATCGAAGATGGTGTCGACGTCCGCGGATACTTCCAGTGGTCATTGCTGGACAACTTCGAGTGGGCAGCCGGGAACTCGCAGCGGTTCGGGCTCGTGCACGTCGACTTCGAAACCCTCGAGCGGACGCCCAAGGCGTCGTACCACTGGTATCGCGACGTGATCGCCAAGAAGTGAACGTCGAGCCGACGGTGCGCGTCCAGCCAGCCTGGACGGTCGCCGTCGTGCTGGCGAACGTCGGGGTGTTCGCGGCCTGGTTCGGGCCGATCCAGGTGCTGCTGGCCAAACAGTCCCAGGCGGTTGCTCCTGGCAACAAAGAATTCGTCTTCGGGTTGGTCACCGGGATCGGTGCGGCGGTGTCGGTGGTCGCGGCGCCGATCTTCGGCGCGGTCTCGGACCGGACCACCTCGCGGTTCGGCCGGCGGAAGCCCTGGACGCTCGGCGGTGCGCTCGGTGCTGCAGTGGGTCTGCTCATCCTGTCCGGCGCAGAGGGTGTGGCGCTGATGCTGGTGGGCTGGTGCGTCGTGCAGTTGTTCGGCAACGCCGTACTGGCTGCGCAGACGGCGACAGTCCCGGACCGCGTGCCGGTCGAACAGCGCGGCGTTGTCGGCGGCTGGGTCGCCGTCGCCCAGGTCCCGGGTGCGCTGGTCGGAACCGCGCTCGCGACGGTCGCAGGTGGCATCAAACTCGGGTACGTCGCTTGTGCGGTCTTCGTCGTGTTGTCCGTGGTGCCGTACGTGGTGCGCGCACATGACACCCGGCTGGCAGTCGCGCCACCGCCGTTCGTGCTGCGGGAGTTCCTGCGCGGGTTCTGGATCAGCCCGCGGCGGTATCCCGACTTCGGGTGGGCCTGGCTGACGCGGTTCCTGTTCAACGTGGGGAACTCGATCGGCCTGCTCTACCTGTTCTACTACCTGCAAGACGAGGTCGGCGTCCCCGATGCGGCCACCAGCGTCCTGATCCTGACCGCGATCTACAGCGTCTGCACGCTCGTCACCGCCATCGCCTTCGGCAGTTGGTCGGACCGCATCGGCCGCCGCAAGATCTTCGTGATCTGGTCCGGCCTGGTGATGGCAGTCGCCGCAGGCATCCTTGCCTTCTGGCCCACCTGGCCGGGCGCGATCACCGGCGCCATCGTCCTCGGCATCGGCTTCGGTGCCTACCTGTCCGTCGACTTCGCCCTGATCACCGAAGTCCTCCCGAACGCCCGCGACCGCGCCAAGGACCTCGGCGTCATCAACATCGCCAACTCCTTCCCCCAGGTCCTAGCCCCACTCATCGCCGCCCCCATCGTCAAACACCTCGGCGGCTACCCCGTCCTCTACCTGCTCTCCGCAGTAATCACCGCCCTAGCCGGCGTACTAGTCAGCAAAATCCGCTCAGTCCGCTGACGTTCTCCACCCCATTTCGTGGGTCAGCCCATCGCGTTGCGGGTGGGCTAGCCGCATGCCGTTGGCCCACCCGCACTCCCGTGGGCCAGCCCACGAAATTGCGGCCGCAGCCGGGGGCCTCAGGGGGCAATGGCGAGGGAGCGGCCGAGGGGGCTGGTGGCGGTGATGCGGAGGTTTTCGAGGCCTAGCCAGGTGGTCATCAGGCGGAGCTCGGCGAGGAGTGGTTCCGCGAGGTCCGGGGCGCCCGGCTCGGGGGTGATGGTGGGGACGAGCAGGGTGGAGGTGGCTCGGTCGGCCTTGAGGTCGACGCGGGCGACGAGCTTGTCGCCGAGGAGGAAGGGGAGGACGTAGTAGCCGTGGATGCGTTCGGTTGCTGGGGTGTAGATGCTGATCCGGTAGAAGAAGCCGAAGTACTGCTGGGTGCGGTCGCGGTTCCAGATCAGTGGGTCGAACGGCGAGAGCAGCGCGCGGGCGTTGACCGGGCGATCCACGGTCTCGTGCCAGCGGTAGCTCTGTTTGCTGACGCCTTCGACTTGGGCCGGGACGAGTTCACCGGTCTCGACGAGCTCCGCGATGATCCGGCGTGCTGTTGCCGTAGGCAACTTGTAGTGCCCGCGCGAACCGCAGATGTCGCCGGCGGTGCCGATCCCGATGCTGCGCGCGGCGATCCGGGCGAGCTCTTTCTCGGGATCGTCCGGCTCGGGAGACTCCAGTACGGCGGCCGGCAGCGCCCGCTCGGTGAGGTCGTACAACCGCTCGAAGTTCCGGCGCCCCGCGATGGTCACCACCCCGGTGGCGAACAGGTACTCGACGGCGATCTTCGCGTCCTGCCAGTTCCACATCGTGCCTGTGCCCGGATCAGGGTCCGGATCGGTGCGCTTTCGTCGTACGTCGTCCGGGCTGATCTCCCCGGCTGTCAGCGGTCCGCGCTCGGTGATCGTCGCCAGCACCTGGTCGACGAATCCCGGACGATCCTTGGCCAACCGCTGCATTCCCACGATGACTGCCCAGGGCGCGGCAAGCTCGGTAGCGCTCATCCGGTGCCGGAACAGCGGGAAGTACTCCACTGGCAGCAACGCGGCCTTATGTGCCCAGAAGTATTCGAACAATTCCCGCTTCGGCCCCCAGCTCAGCTGGTCGAGCCGCTCCCGCGAGTAATCCCCCAACCGCGAAAACAACGGCAGGTAATGCGCCCGCGTCAGCACGTTCACCGCATCAACCTGCAGCACACCAACATCCCGTACGGCGGATCGCATCCGCCGTACGTCGATCCGACCTGCCGGCCGCCCGCCCGCGAACCCCTGCGCCCCCAGCGCGATTCGTCGAGCCGCAGCGACCGGCACATCATCCCCGTGCAGCTTCATGATCCGAAGCTACCGTCCTCAACCGACAAGCGTCACCGATCGGGTCGCCTTGCTCAGCACTGCGTCGAGCTCAGCCTGGTCCTGCGCACGCCCGCCCACGGTCAGCTCCAGGTAAGCCCGGTTGCCGCCGTCGAGAGTGTCGGCGTACCGGGTGGTGACGATGCGCTGCCCCCGCGCGCCGTCGACGTAGGTGTACTTGACGTCGTAGAAGACAACCTTCGGGTTGTTCCACGTGATCTCCGACGGCATGACGCCGTTGGACAGCGACAGGATCTTGAGCCCTGGCACCTTCTTCAGCTCGGCGGTCTTGCGCGCCACCTGAGCCTTCGGGCTCACCTTCGCGTAGATGCCGTCGATCCGCAGCAGCTCGGTCGAGCCCTTGGTGAACTTCCCCTCGAACCGGTCGATCTGCGTGAACTTCCACCCCTTCGGCGCCTGGACCGCCACGTTGCAGTGGTCCGCCGAAGTCCCCCAGCACTTGTAGGCGTAACTCGGCGCCGCCGCGGAACTCGGCATCACCCCGGCCAGAACCCCGGCCACCCCGACAACCGCAGCGCTGGTCAGCACCCGAGCCAAAACGTTCTTCTTCATCGTTCTACCCTCCCTCGCGCCGGCCCTATTTGGCCTGACGCGAGCTGAGACGCACCCTTCCGAGCGAAAGTTGACCAACAGCATCAACAACCCGAAAGGGCACGTCCTCAGGCACTCACCACTTGACGGTTCCGACCTCCCGGTCAGCCGCCTTGATGACCTCAACCTTCTTGTCCCCAGCCGCCTTCTCCGGCGCCTCATCAGTAGCCAAAGCCACCAACGGCGACACCAACGCAGCCGCCACGAACAACCCAGCCACCGCCCCACTCAAGCCGGCCCGCACCACAGTCGTCTTCTTCATGTCCCACCCCAGGTTCATGTCGGTTATTCAACTACTCCCAAGCCTACCCGGGAGCCCTCTCTCCACCGCCCCACCCGAACCGCTGCAGCACGTCATCGACCTGCTCATCCGTCGCCCGCCAGGTCCATCCACGCAGCTCAACCAACTTGATCAGCCCGAGGAGCTCCACCGGATCCTCCGCCACGTAGCGCCCATCCGGCGACACCGCCTCCAGCAGATCGCCGCTCAAGCGATTGATCCGAAACCCCGCAGCCTCGAGAGCCAGAATCGCCGGCACCACGGTGTTCCCCGCCGCGGCGATCCTGCGCGTCGCAGGCTCCTCTGTCATGCCCATCGGCCAAGGCTAATCCGCCGAAGGACAGGAGATGTCGCCCGATAGGGCGACCGCACGCGGTCGGGTGAGCGATACCGCGGCAGGTGCTACACCTATGCCTCCTGTCCCTCGGACGCTCACTCCGTCCGTTGCCCGCAGGAGCGGATGCGTCGCATGGTTGAGGCGAACTTGTTGGGGCGCCGGACCGCCCCCACTCACAGTGAGAATGGTTGGCGTGGTCCCGCAGCGGTCTTCCTGACTCACCCACTCACTGACTTCGGGTCTTCAATTGGATCTGTCGGTCGACTCGCTGCGGGACCACGTCTGCACCCACCC
>NZ_SMKX01000090.1 GCF_004349055.1 Kribbella antibiotica | reverse complement strand
TGGCCAGACCCACCGCCACCGCCTCAACCGAGGCGGCGACCGGCAAGCCAACAAAGCGCTCTACGTGATCGTCATCAGCCGACTCCGCCACGATCCACGCACCCAGGCCTACGCAGCGAAACGCACCGCCGAAGGCCTGTCAAAGAAAGACATCATCCGCTGCCTCAAACGCCTCATCGCCCGCGAGATCTACTACGTCCTACGCCAACCAAACCCCAAGCCAACCGCTGCTTGACATCCATAGGAGCATCCAACCACCCGCTTCCCACCTCGCGAGCCCCTCTCCAGGCTCAGCCACCGACGACCTCCGAAGTTGGTGAGTGTCTGGAGTCCGGCTGGTCCACCCGCCAAACGGGACCGCCGCCACGTGCCGCCCGGTGGGTTCAATCAACAGCCGCGACACGTACGCCGACATCGACTGGCGGGAGATTGCCGCCAGCAACCGTTTTCCGCCAGCACACTCAGCACATTCGACGGCATACCCGCGCCCGAGTTGGCCCTGATGGTGCGCGAGGCAGCCGACGGAATCCGTGAAGGCCATCAAGAGATCAAAGGCTGGTTCGGGACCGCCAGAGTTCCAGAGCGATCAGCGGAGCCAGGTAGTTCCAGGAGTGGGAACCGTCAGGGGTCTTGCCGCCGGTGATGATCGACGAGATCGCGCGGGGGCGGAGTGGGCACCAAGCCATCTTGTCGTGTTCGTAGACGCTGTGAGACTCGCCGCGACGCTCGCTGATCTCGGCCTCGGTGAGGTGCGAGCGGACCAGGTTGACGGTGGCGAAGCTGCTGGACTGCCGGCTCCAACCTAGCCAGGTGATCAACGGCTCGGGAGATTTCAGGTCGGCGGCGGTCAGGCTGAGCTCCTCCTGCAGGCCGCGCATCGCGACCGCGTGCAGGCTCTCCGCCGCGCCTGGTTCCGCGGAGTACTTCATTGTCTCGTTGATCCCCACCGTCCACTCCGCCGGGAAGACCCGCACGGTCCGGGATCGACGCATCAGCAGAACGGTTCCCTCACGACTCAGCACCGAGACGCAGGCGGTGAGCGAGGTGGGAGGCACGCTGTCGAGGAACCCGTCCAACGGTCCGGCGAGCGCGGTGTCCAGGCGTTCCTTCAGCTCCGGATCGGTGGCGTAGATCTGGGCAGTGGCCAGTGTCTCTGCATAGTCGCTCTCGGCGACACGGATCCCGAACTGCTGACCAGCATGGCTTTCGTAGTGATCCACGGCCAGGGCGGTGAGGTACGCCGTACTGCCGGCGTCGCCACGAGCCCGGTGGCTCTCGACCTGCTCGTGCCAGACGTCCTCGTCAAACAGATGCGCGCGGGGCGACCATCCTTCGTACGTCGTCTCGATCCGATCGGGCGTCAACTTCCGGCTCTTGGACCAGGTCACCAGCGTGACAAGACCATCGGTCTCCACGTCATGGTCACGAGCTTCACGGGTGAGGGCGCTGCGCCGCAGGATCTGCGGGACCCGGGCCGACCCGTGCTTCACGATGTCGTAGATCGCGTTGACGCCGATGCCTGCGAGAAGTGCCCCCAGCGCGCCGACCACCCACTCCAAGACGTCCCCCTGTCATCGGTCAATCACTGCGAGCAGCCCAGACTAGAGGAGGTTGTAGGTGGTGGTGGCTGTGGTGGTGAAGATGGCTTGGCGTTCGGTGGGGGTTAGGTGGGTGGTGAGGGTTTCGGCGGTGGCTACGACGGTGGGGTAGTCGGCTGCTAGGAGGCAGACGGGCCAGTCGGAGCCGAACATGACGCGGCCGGGGGTGAAGGCGTCGAGGACTACGTCGGCGTAGGGCTTGAGGTCGGCGGGAGTCCAGGTTGACCAGTCGGCCTCCGTGACCATGCCGGAGAGTTTGCAGGTGACGTTGGGAAGGGCCGCCAGGGCGCGGAGCTCGGTGGCCCAGGGGTCGAGCGGTCCGCCAACGGCGGGCTTGGAGATGTGGTCGACGACGAAGGACAGCTGCGGAAGGGCTTGAGCTGTCTTGATCGCAGCTGGCAGGTGCGGGGTCTTCGTGAGGAGGTCGTAGACGAGTCCGGCATCGGCTACAGCGGTGAGGCCGCGTTGGACGTCGGGGCGGAGAAGCCAGTCGAGGTCTGGCTCGTCGTGGACCTGGTGGCGGATTCCCTTGAGGTACTGGCCATCGGGGCGAGCCTGAAGCTCAGCCAGTACGTCGGCAATGTCGGGCGCGGCCAGGTCGACCCAGCCGACCACACCGGCGACCAAGTCGTTGCTAGCAGCAACTTCCAGGAACTCGCCGGTCTCGGCGAGGACGCCGACGGTCTGCACGAGCACCGTCGCGGTGATGTCAGCGGCCGCGGCGAGGGGTGCCAGGTCTTCGGCGGTGAAGTTGCGGCGGATGGGCTCGAAGTCGGGGCCGACCATCCAGGTCTGGTCCCGGACGGACAGATCCCACACATGGTGATGGGCATCGACCCTGCTCATGCGGCGGTGGTTCCTTCGGCGTGGATGAGGCGGATGACCTGCTGGCTCATGTGGTCGTAGTTGTGGTCATTGGGGAGCTCGCCCTGGATCCGGTGGTCGCGCATGACGACGACGCGGTCGGCCAAGGTGATCATCTCGGGCAGGTCCGAGGTGATCAGCAGGATGGCCAGGCCGTTGGCGGCCAGATCCCAGATCAGGGTGTGGAAGGCGTCTTTGGTGCGGACGTCGATGCCGACCGTCGGCTCGTCGATGATCAGGATCTCGGTTTGGGCCGCGAGCCATTTGGCCAGCGAGACCTTTTGCTGGTTGCCGCCGGAGAGGGTGCCGACCAGTTGGGACGGGGAGGCGATCCGGATGCCGAGTTGCTCGACGTACGAGGTGACGATGGCCGTCTCGGCCTTGGCTGGGACATAGCCGAGGGGTTTGCGGAGGCGGTCCCAGATGGTGACGGCGATGTTGCGGGCGACCGACTGCTCCAGGAAGACGCCTTCTTCCTTGCGGTTCTCGGTGACGTAGCCGATCTTGTGGTTGCGCAGGGCGTCGCGCACGGTGCGGATCTTCACCGCCTTGCCGCGGACCAGCACCTCACCGGCAGTGATCCGGTCGAGGCCGAGCAGCGCCTTGGCCAGCTCGCTGCGGCCGGCGCCGACCAGCCCGTACAGGCCGACGATCTCGCCGGGGCGCACGGTGAGATCCACCTCGGCGTGGCCGGTCGCCGTACCGACTCCGCGGAGCTCCAGGATCGGCGCGACCGAGGTGTCGACGGTTCGCTCGGGGAGGTTGAGGGCCTCGTGGACTCGGCCGACCATGAGGTCGACCACCTGGTCGCGGGTCAGGTCGGACAGAGCTCCGCCGGAGAGGACCGATGCACCATCGCGGAGCACGGTGACGGTGTCGCAGATCTGGAAGACCTCTTCCAGCTTGTGACTGACGAACAGAACCGCGCGACCGTCGTCCTTCAGCTTCTGCACCACCCGGAATAGCAGAGCGGCTTCGTTGGGGGTGATTGACGCGGTTGGCTCATCGAGCAGGAGCACGCGACTCTCGATCGACAGCGCCTTGGCAATCTCGACCAGTTGCGCCTGCGCGACCGACAGCTCCGTCACGGGCTGGTCCGGATCGATGTCGAGCTCGAGCTCAGCCAACCAGCGCGAGGCCTCGGAGCGGATCGCAGAGCGGTCGATGAGACCGCGGGAGGTTGGCAGCTTCTGGAGCAGGATGTTCTCCCCGACCGTGAAGCCGGGGATCAGGTTGCGCTCCTGGTGCACCACGCCGATCCCGGCCGAGGCCGATTCGTGCGGTGACCCGAAGGACACCTCCTGCCCGTCGAGCAGCAACCGGCCGCCATCAGGTCGGTAGAGGCCGGTGATGACCTTGATCAGCGTTGACTTGCCGGCACCGTTCTCACCGAGCAAGGCATGGACGGAACCGGCCTCCAGTGACAGCGTCACGCCATCGAGAGCACGGACACCTGGGAAGACCTTCACGATCTCCGAAGCCTGGAACAGCGTCATGACACACCTCCGGCTACCGCCGCGTCGGGCGATTTCACCACCGACCGCCGGTCCTGCCGGCGCGTCCGGACCTGTCCGAGCACGACCGAGCCGAGGACCACGGCACCGACCACGAAGTTCACCCACGAAGGCTCGAGCGAGAACTCGGCCCGCGCGGTGTCCACGAATCGCACGATGAACGCCGCCAGCACCGTCCCCAGCACGACGGCCGAACCGCCCGTGAGCAGCGCCCCACCGATGATCGGCGCAGCGAACGACGGCAGCAGCCAGTCGCCACCGATGCTCTTGTTCACGCCGGGCGATGACGCGACGGTGAGAATCGCGGCCACGCCGAGAATCGCCCCGGACAACGCGTGCGCGACGATCACCGAGCGGTCATTGGAGATTCCGGACAGCCGCGCCGCGATCGGGTTGCCACCGGAGGCGAGCAACTGCCGCCCCGGCACGGTCCGCTTCAGCAGCACCGCAAGCAACCCGGCCACGATCAGCGCGACCACGAAGATCCACGGCACGACCCCGAAGATCGCCGCCGCTCCGAACGTCTTGAGCCCTTGTGGGTAAGCGTCGACAGTCCGTGTCCCGACCAGCCGATACTGCACGCCGAGCAGGATTGTCATCGTCGCGAGCGTGACGATGAAACCGTTGATCCGGGTCAGCACCACCAGAACACCGTTCAGCAGACCGACCACCCCGGCGAGCAGGAAGCCGATCAGCAGCGCCAGCGGAACCGGCACCCCGTGATCGGCCATGAGCACGCCCATCGCCGCCGCCGCGAATCCACCGATCGCGCCGACGGCCAGGTTGAGCTGACCCACCGCAAGAACCACCATTTGAGCCAATCCGATCAGGATCGGCACCGCAAGGAACTGAAGTAGCACTCGTGAGGAATTCGCTGCGAGCAGGTCACCGCCGGAGGCGATCACCAGGCCGATGAAAAACACGATGCCGATGACGAGCAACGTCATCTCGGTCGAGCGGGCGAAGCGCGTCATCGCGGTTCTCCTTCGCGCTTGGGCGGCGGCGGTGAGGTCAGCGGCGGACCGCCGAGCACGCTCCGATCGGAGAGCAGCGTGCGGACCCGGTCGGTGGAGAGCGCGACCAGCAGGATCAGGCCCAGGTAGATGTTCAGGCTCTCCAGCCCGACGCCGAGCAGATCAAGACCCTTACGGATCACCGAGGTGAGCGCCGTACCGATCAGCGTGCCCCAGATCGAGACGAATCCGCCGGCCAGCAAAGTGCCGCCGAGGATCGGACCGAGGAACGACGGCAGCATGAACTCCTCGCCGATCGTCGCCTTGATCGAACCGGTCGAGACGGCCAGCATGAATCCGGCCAGTGCGGCCAGGCACCCGGACATCGCGTGCGCGGTGATCACGCGGCGGGCAGTCGGGATGCCGGACAGCTCAGCAGCGCGCACCGACGAGCCAGTCATCAGCAGCTCTCGCCCGAGCCGCGTCCGCGAGTAGATCCAGCCGACAACCACCATGGCAACCACAGCGAAGAGCGCCAATTGCGGTACGGCGGGCGACCCGCACACGTTGCCGACACACACATCCGCGAGCGAGTAGTTCCGCAGCTCCCGCATCCCCGGCGGCTTGACCACGAACGCCGCATTGTCGGTCAGCGACGTGTAAACGAGCGGAATCATGCCCAGCAACAGGAAGTCGAGCGCCAGCGTCACCACGAACGAGTTGACCCCGGTCCGCGCGATCACCCAGCCCGCCAACGCACCAATCGCCGTACCGGCCACCAGTCCCACCAGGAGACCGGAGTACAGGGTGAGATGAAACAGGTCGTAGGAGATGCCGGTGATCATCATCGAGAAGGCAGCCATCCGGCCGACGGCCAGATTCATGTGCCCGATCGACAGCACACACAGCTGTGCCAGCCCGACCACAGTGAACATCGCGATGTCGCGCAGCAGCGGGAAGATCACCAGCTGCTGGTTGAAGAACGCCGGCCGCAACACACCGAACAGCGCACCCAGCAGTACGACGAGCAGTAGCAAGCCGATCCGCTGGTTGGCCCACCAGGGTGTACCGCGCGGCGGCTTTTCGACCGGTGCATCCTCCTGCAACGCCTGCGTCGCCGTCTCCGATACCGGCGCGCTCATGAGACCCGCCGATCGTCGATCGCGTCGGAGTCCCAGTCGATCCCCAGGCCTGGCACATCAGGCGCAACCGCGTGTCCGTCCACCACAGCCATCTCAGAGCGAGTGATCGCTCGCAGCTGCGGGATGTGCTCGACGTACCGGCCATTCGGTACGGCAGCAGTCAGGCTGACGTGGATCTCCATCAGGAAGTGCGGACAGACCTCGATATTGAACGCCTCAGCCAGATGCGCGACCTTGAGCCACGGGGTGATCCCGCCGATCCGAGCCACGTCGACCTGAACGATTCCGGCGCCACCAGCGGCGACGTACTCGCGGAACTGCGAGATCGAGTACAGCGACTCACCCACAGCGATCGGAATCGAGGTGGACTCGGCCAGCCGCACATGCCCGGTCACATCGTCGGCCGGCAACGGCTCCTCGAACCAGGTCAGGTCCACCGCCTCAAACGCAGCAGCCCGGCGCTTGGCCTCGGCGTACGTCATCGACTGGTTTGCATCAACCATGATGTCGAGCCCGGGCCCAACAGCATCCCGTACGGCGCTCAGCCGCTCCAGGTCCTCGTGGACGCGCGGCTTACCCACCTTGAGCTTCACACCGGGCCAACCGGCCTTCTGGGAAGCCAGAGCGCCCGCAACGAGCTCGTCCGTGGTCAGGTGCAACCAGCCGCCCTCGGTGTCGTACAGCGGCACCTGCTGGCGGTAGCCGCCAGCCAACCGCCACAACGGCTCAGCAGCCCGCAGACACCGCAGGTCCCACAGCGCAGTGTCCACAGCAGCCAGCGCCAACGAGGTGATCGCACCAACCGTCGTGGCGTGCGTCGACCAGAACAGGTCCGACCACACCGCCTCGACGTTGCGTGCGTCCTTCCCGATCAGTCGCGGCAACAGGTGGTCCCGCAGCAAAGCCAGTACGGCGCTGCCGCCCGTACCGATCGTGTACGAGTACCCCAGGCCGCTCAGCCCATCAGCCGTCTCCAGCGAGACGAACACCGTCTCCTGCTTCAGGAACGACTGCACGGCATCGGTGCGTACCGTCTCGACCTCAAGATCGACCAGGTACGCCGATGCCTTCGCAATGATGCTCACTGGCAGCTCAGCTGCTTCTCGAAGTCGGTCTGCAGCGTCTTGGTCTTCGCCTTGCGCTCGTCGTCGTACGTGTCGACGTTGGCCTTGGTCACCACGAACGAGCCGGAGTCCACGATCACACCGGGCGTCTTCATCGTGCACTGCTTGGACTGCAACAGCGCGAGCAGCCAGCCACCGACGTACGCCTGACCCACCGGGTTCTGCGTGACGGTCGCAGCGACGCCGCCGGACTTGATCCCGGACAGGATCTTCGCGTCGTCATCGATCGCGACGACCTTGATCGGAAGCTTGCTGGAGGCAACACCGTCCGCCGCGGCAACGGCCGGGTTGTACGCCGTGGTGACGATGCCCTTGATCTCCTTGCCCTTCGAGGCAAGCAGGTCGGCGACCGCCTTCTGCGCGGTGGACAGGTCCTTGTCGATATCGGTGATCACCGGCAGCTCGGTGACCTTGCCGTTCGTCTCCGCAACCGCCTTCTTCACCCCGGCGATCCGGCGCTGCGTGTTCGAGTCGACGTTGTTGCCGGTCAGGTGCACGATCGTGCCCTGGCCACCGATCGCCTCGATGGTTGCCTTGGCCGCCTTGTACGCCGCCGCTTCGACATCCGTGGACAGGCAGAAGTCGGCCGCGTTCGTGTCACCGGCCGGGCAGGAGGCCAGCGAGCCGACCGCGAAACCCTTCGCCTTCAGATCCTCGAAGGTGGAGTTGATGTCGGTCGGCGACACGCCGAAGATGCCGAACGCGTTGTACCCCTGCGCGGCCAGCGAGCTGATCACGTTGTTCTGCTTGCCCTGGTCCCACTCGCCGGTCTCGTTGAACGTGACGCCGCCGAGTTTGAAGTCGGTCTTGTCGGTGTCGGCGGTGGTTTTCCACGGCTGGAAATAGGGGTGTGCACCCCCCGGGATCAGCGCTAGCTTGACCTGGGAGCCGTCCTTGAGGGTCACCGGTCCCGAACTGGACCCGGTGGACGCGTCATCCTTCGGGGCGCCGCCGGACGGGGAATCGGCGGGTTTGGTCGTGCAGCCGGTCGCGACGAGCGCGAAAGCAGCGACGCAGAGGGCGGTTCGGCGGAGAGCGACGGTCATGAGCGGACTCCAGATCCTATAGGATATTGCGAACCTGATGCTGCCGCCTCACACTGGAGCCGTCAAGACTCGTCGAGGTAACGATGCGAGTCGGGCAGACTAGGTCCCTGAGTAAGAGGGGTTCGGGAGGAGTGCACTGTGACTGATGCGCACGTGGGTCTGGCGGGGCAGTTGACTCGCTTGCCGCAGCGACAGGTGCTGAGCGACGACGTCTACGAGACCGTCAAGGGCCTGATCATGGACAGCGTGGTCGAGCCGGGCACCCGGCTGAACATCGACGCCCTGACCCGTGAGCTCGGGATCTCCCAGACCCCGATCCGGGAGTCGCTGGCCCGGCTGGAGTCCGACGGACTGGTGATCAAGGAGCCGCTGCGCGGTTACCGGGTGTCATCGATCCTCAGCCGGCCCGAGTTCGAGGACCTGTTCGAGTTCCGGCTGCACATCGAGCCGTGGGCGGCCGGTCGGGCGGCTCAACAGGCCGGCACCGAGGACCTGGTCCGGCTCAAGGACGAGATGCTGAGCTACACCGACGTACCGGACCGGCCGGCGTACGAGAGCTACCGGGCGATGGCAGCGCACGACCAGCGCTTCCACGACCTGGTCCTGGAGCTGGCCGGCAACGAGACTGCGCGGCTGTCCTTCGCCCGCACCCACTGCCACCTGCACCTGTTCCGGCTGTACTACGGCGGTGGGATCGCGACAAAGGCGTTGCGCGAACACAAGACGGTGGTGGCCGCCGTGCGCAAGGGCGACCCCGACGAGGCGGCCGCGGCGATGCGGGCGCACATCGAGGCGTCCCGCGAGCGGCTGCGGCCGATGTTCGACAAAGAGTGATTCCGTCCTGAAGACCTGATCATCCAGGGAGATATCTGTGGAACTGCTGCGCCTCGGCGCGGTCGGCGAGGAGCGCCCGTACGTGCGCGCCACCGACGGCACCGTCTACGACCTGAGCCCGCTGACCGCCGACATCGACGGCGCCTTCCTGGCGAGTGACGGCATCGCCCGCACCCGCGCCGCGCTGGAGGCCGGTGCGCTGACCGCAGCCTCCGCTGACGGTCTGCGGGTCGGCGCCCCGATCGCCCGTCCCGGCGCCGTCGTCTGCATCGGCATGAACTACGCCGCCCACGCGGCCGAGTCCGGATCCGCGCCGCCGAAGCAGCCGATCGTGTTCTTCAAGCACCCGAACACCGTCGTCGGCCCGTACGACGAGGTCCTGGTCCCGCGCGGTTCGGTCAAGACCGACTGGGAGGTCGAGCTGGCCGTCGTCATCGGCAAGGAAGCCCGGTACGTCGAGACTGACGAGGAAGCGCTCGCCTGTGTCGCCGGATACACCGTCTCGAACGACGTCTCCGAGCGTGCCTTCCAGATCGAGGAGTCGGGCGGCCAGTGGTCCAAGGGCAAATGCTGTGAGACGTTCAACCCGCTCGGCCCGGCGCTGGTCCCGGCCGACGAGGTCGATTCCACCAACCTCGACCTCAAGTCCTTCGTGAACGGCGAGCCCCGCCAGGACTCGAACACCCGGGACCTGATCTTCTCGGTCGCCACGCTGATCCGCGACCTCTCGCAGTACATGGTCCTGAGCCCCGGCGACATCGTGAACACCGGTACACCGGAAGGCGTGGCGCTGTCCGGCCGCTTCCCGTACCTGTCCCCCGGTGACGTGATGGAGCTGGAGATCGCGGGTCTCGGCAAGCAGAAGCAGACCCTCGGCAAGGCGTAAATCAGTTTCTGTCGGCGCGGCCTTCTAGGGTCGCGCCATGACAGACGCACTTGCGAGGATCAGCACGTCATACGACACGGTTGCCGTCTCGTACGCCGAGCGCGTGGTGGACGGTCCCGAGTGGGAGATCGAAGGATTCGACCTGGTCACGGCACTCGCTGATGATCGCCCGATCCTGGATGTCGGCTGCGGACCCGGCCGTACGACGGGCTTGCTGTCGGAGCGTGGACCCGTGGTCGGGCTAGACCTGTCCCCCGGGATGATCGAGGTGGCCCGGCGCGACCACCCCGAACTCGACTTCCGCGTCGGCTCGATGACGGCTCTCGAGTTCCCCGACGAGTCCTTCGGCGGCGTGGTCACCTGGTGGTCGATCATCCATCTGCCGCGCAACGTCGTACCGGTGGCGTTTGCGGAGTTCTATCGCGTGCTCGCACCGGACGGCGTCCTGCTGATGGGTTTCCATGTCGGCGAAGACTCAACCCACAAGACCTCCGGGTACGGCGACCTGCCGATGGACGTCTATGTCCACCGCTGGCTGCCCGAGCAGCTGACCGAGTTCGCAGTCGCCGCCGGCTTCACGCCGTACCGGGAGGTCGAGTATCCGGAAGACCGGTTGATGTTCAGGAAGGCCAAGCTGGCTTAGCGATTGTGGCGTTGAGGGCGTCGAGGAGCACCTGCGCCGGCCGGGAGGCGGGCGGTTTGCCGTGCACGGCGGTGATGACCTGCCGGGCCAGCCCGGGGACGCGGTCGAGTCTGACCTCCGGGTGCCGATTCGCAACCAGAGTGAGGCCGGGCATCAAGCTGACACCCAGCCCGGCCGCGACGAGAGCCTGCACAGCAACATAGTCCTCGGTCTCGAAATCCACGCTCGGCTTGAAGCCGGCGTCGTCGCAGGCACCCACCAGGTGCTCCCGGCAGCGCTCGCATCCCGCGATCCAGCGGGCGTCGCCGTAGGTTGCCAGCTCCGCGCGCGGTCCGGCCCAGGACCGGTTGGCTGCAGTGACGATGTACAGCGGCTCGTCGAGCAGCAAGGTCATCGTGATGTCGCGGCGATCGGCCTGGGGCGGGTCGCCGTGCTCGAAGATCAGCGCCACGTCGACGTCGTTGTTCCGCAGAGCGCTCAGCGCGGCCGGCGGCTCGGCCTCGACCAGCGTCAGCTCGATCCCGGGATGCTGCTCGGTGATCAGCGCCGCCGCCCGCGGCACGAGCGTCGCCAGGGCCGAGGGGAAGGCGGCCAGCCGGACCCGGCCGGTCTTCAGCTCGGACAGCTCGTCGAGCTCGGCCTGCGCCGACTCCACCTGGGCCAGGATCGACTCGGCCCGGTCCACCAGCAACCGGCCGGCGTCGGTGAGCCGGATCCCGCGCCCCATCCGCTGCAGCAACGGCACGCCGGCTTCAGCCTCAAGTTTTGCCAGTTGATGGCTGACCGAAGGCTGGGCGTAATGTAAGGCCTCGGCCGCCGCCGTGACCGAACCTTCGCGGGCAACCGCCACCAAGACGCGCAACCGGCCAAGGTCGATCATCCACGAATCATATAGCCGTTGCTGTTGACAGCCTCGAAAATCCGCATTAGTGGACACCCGCGCGCGCTGCCAGGATTCGTGCCTATGACGACCCTCGCGAACAATCCATCGTCGCAGTCGACCTCGGTCAGTGACGCGGCCGCCCAGAACCTGGCCAACAAGACCAAAACCGCGCCGCAGATGGCGAGCATCACGCCGCGGTGGCTGGTGCATCTGATGTCCTGGGTCCCGGTCGAGGCCGGCATCTACCGGGTGAACCAGGTCGTTCACCCCGAGTCGGTGAAGATCCAGTGCGACAACCTCGACGAGTCGCCGCTGGCGCAGACGTTCGTCGACTACGAGCGGGAGCCGAAGGAGTACCGGCTCAAGGCGGTCCAGACCATCCTGGACGTCCACACCCGGGTGTCGGACCTGTACTCGAGCCCGCACGACCAGGTTGCCCAGCAGTTGCGGCTGACCATCGAAGCGGTCAAGGAGCACCAGGAGAACGAGCTGATCAACAGCCCGCAGTACGGGCTCGTGAACAGCGCCGCGGAATCACAGCGCATCTCCACCCTGGGCGGCCCGCCGACCCCGGACGACCTGGACCGCCTCATCACCAAGGTCTGGAAGCAGCCGGCCTTCTTCCTCACGCACCCCGAGGGCGTGGCCGCCTTCGGCCGCGAATGCACCCGGCGTGGCGTGCCGCCGGCAACGGTCAGCATGTTCGGGTCGCAGTTCCTGACCTGGCGCGGTCTGCCGATCATCCCCTCGGACAAGGTCCCGGTGGAGAACGGCAAGACGAAGTTCCTGCTGCTCCGCACGGGCGAGAGCCGGCAGGGCGTGATCGGTCTGTTCCAGCCCGGCCTGTCCGGTGAGCAGGGGATGGGGTTGTCGGTGCGGTTCATGCAGATCGACCGCAGCGCGATCGCGTCGTACCTGATCTCCTTGTACTGCTCGCTCGCAGTACTGACCGATGATGCGCTGGCCGTGCTGGACGACGTCGAGGTGGAGAAGTTCCATGACTACGCCCCCGTCTACCGCTAACGGTCAGGCGCCGGACTGGCTGCCCGACGAAGCGACCCTGAGCCGGATGGCCGGTGAGTTCTTCGCCGCCATCCCAGGCGCCGGTGCGCCTCACAACGGCGACTTCCCGGCAGCAGACGTCCCGCCGCCGGCGCCGATCGCTGGGCCGAGCCCACAGGGAAGCTTGCCCTCGGCAACAGCTCCGGCTTCGTACGGGACCACAGCGGCCGGGCTCACCTACAGTCCGGAGTTGCCGGTGCAGGCGGAACTGCCGGCCGGGCCGGATCTGTCCGAGCTGGCCGGCCTGGCGATTGCCGCCTCCGCGGCGACCGCCGTACCGGCTGTGGCTTCGCCCGAGGTACCGGCGGCGCCGAGTGCTCCTAGCGCTCCGGACGCCGGCGCGTTCTACTTCCTGTCCGGGAGGCAGCTCCCATCGACACCTGCGGCTCCGAGCTTCGGACGCTTCGAGGTTCCGACGTTGCTGCCGCCCGCTGCACCGGCAGTGGACAGCGGGCCGTTCTACTTCCTCGATGCCGAGCACCCCGCAGTACCCCAATTGCCGCTGGATCCGCACCCGGCCTTCGACGTGCACGCCGTACGACGGGACTTTCCGATCCTGGCCGAATTGGTCAACGGGCGCCCGCTGATCTGGTTGGACAACGCGGCGACAACCCAGAAGCCGCAAGCGGTCCTCGACCGGCTGATGCATTTCTACTCGCACGAGAACTCCAACATCCACCGTGCTGCCCATGAGCTCGCGGCGCGGGCGACCGACGCCTACGAGCACGCACGGAACACCGTGGCGAAGTTCATCGGTGCGGGTTCGGCCGAGGAGATCGTGTTCGTGCGCGGCACCACCGAGGCGATCAACCTGGTCGCCAAGGCCTGGGGTCCGGCGAATATCAGTGCGGGCGACGAGATCGTCATCTCGCACCTCGAGCACCACGCCAACATCGTGCCGTGGCAGATGCTGTGTGAGCAGACCGGCGCCGTACTGAAGGTCATCCCGGTCGACGAGGACGGCCAGGTACTGCTGGCGGAGTACACCAAACTGCTCTCCAGCCGTACCAAGCTGGTCTCGGTCACCCATGTCTCCAACGCACTCGGAACCGTGGTCCCGATCGAGCAGATCATCGAACTCGGCCACCGGGCCGGGGCGACCGTGATGATCGACGCGGCGCAATCGGTGCCACACGTGCCGATCGACGTGTCCTTGCTGGGCGCGGATTTCCTGGTCTTCTCCGGTCACAAGATCTTCGGACCGACCGGGATCGGCGTCCTGTACGGGCGCAAGGAGGTCCTGGCGGACATGCCGCCGTGGGAGGGCGGCGGCAACATGATCGCCGACGTCACCCTCGAACGGTCCGTCTTCCAGCCGCCGCCCGGGCGGTTCGAGGCCGGCACCGGGAACATCGCCGACGCAGTCGGGCTGGGCGCTGCGCTGGAGTACGTGCAGCGCATCGGTCTGCCGAACATCGCGGCGTACGAACACAGCCTGGTGGAGCACGCCACCGAGTGCCTCCGGGCGATCCCCGGACTCCGGCTCGTCGGTACGGCGGCCGAGAAAGCCAGCGTGGTGTCGTTCGTCCTGGACGGCTACGAACCCGTCGAGGTCGGTACGGCGCTCAACGAGGACGGGATCGCGGTTCGGTCCGGCCACCACTGCGCACAACCGATCCTGCGCCGTTTCGGCCTGGAAGCGACCGTGCGGCCGTCGTTCGCGTTCTACAACACCCACGACGAGGTCGACGCACTGGTGACAGCCGTCAGCCGGCTGTCGGCCCGCAAGCACAACAGGTAGGTCGTTTTCTCGATGGTCATGGCCCCCAGGCGTCAGTAGCCTCGGGGCCATGACCTCACGCGTCCGCACGGTGACCTTCGATACCCACGACCCCTACGAACTGGCCGGCTTCTGGCTGCAGGTGCTGCGAGCACCGCGGCCCGCCGACGACGAGCCAGGTGACCCGGCAGCATCAGTAGTGACTGACACGATGACCCTGCTCTTCGAGCAGAACAACGACGTGAAGGCCGGCAAGAACCGCCTACACCTCGACCTGGAACCAGACGGCTCGCGCGACGAAGAGGTCGAGTGGCTCCTCACCCTCGGCGCCACCATCGCCAACGACCGCCGAAACCCCAACGGCACCGGCTGGGTAGTCATGCACGACCCCGAAGGCAACGAGTTCTGCGTCCTCCGCAGCGCCGCCGAACGCGCTGCAACCAGATGACTACCCGGAGCACGCGACTATCTAGTTGCCGCATAGTACTATTCGATATGTGAATGCCGTTCCGTCGGCGCTGATGCCGATCTTTCGCTCTGAGGCGCAGGCAAGGATTCTGGCCTGGCTACTGCTGGTGCCTGACCGTGAGCAGGCCATCGCGACGCTTGCGCCGATCGCCGGAGTCGTCCAATCCAATACCCTTCGCGAGGTCAACCGCTTGGTCGAGGGTGGACTGCTGCGCGAACGCCGCGCCGGCAACACCCGCTTGGTCGCAGCCAACACGAGCAGCCCCTACTTCGAGCCGTTGGTGCAAATCCTCGGCCGGGCCTACGGTCCCGCCGTCGTCGTGCCGCAGGCGTTGTCTGAGATCTCCGGTATCAAGCTCGCCGTCATCATCGGCTCCTGGGCTCGGCGCTACCACGGGGAGCCCGGCCCGCCCCCGAACGACGTCGACGTGATTGTGGTCGGCGAGCCTCAACCCCGTGCGCTGCGCCGAGTCAACGCACAACTCGAGGAGCAACTCGGCGTCCCCGTCCAGCTCACAGCAGTTACCTCCGAGGAATGGGTCGGGCGAACAACAGGCTTCATCCAAACCGTCCAGAGCAACCCTTACCTGACAGTCATTGACAACACCGGAGTCGAACAGTGAACGCCGCAGCCCGCGCAACCATCGCCAGCCTGATCAGCGAAGGAGCGGTTGAACGAGTCCCGGTCGACGAGTCGGTGACCAGCAATCTCCTGCGTCAGGCCGGCAATCACCTGCGCACCGCGGCAGCAGGCGCTGAGGACGGCGACCCCGAGGGTGCCTTCCAGTTGGCGTACGACGCCTGCCGCAAGATCAGCCTGGCCCTCGTGATGGCCACCGGCCTGCGGCCAAAAGGCCAGTCTGCTCACGTGATCACCTTCAATGCTGCAGCCGCCATCGCCTCCAACTTCGGAGCCAGCAGGGTCGTCATCGACGCAGCTGAGCTCCGCTACGTCCGTCACGGTGCGGAGTACCGTGCCGAAACAGTCGGCGCCGCCGACATGGAAGACGCTCTTGCCATCGGCAACGAGCTGCTCAAAACTCTCCAGCCTGCGATCGAGCAGATCCTTCAGTCATCAAGCTGAACTACAAGTTCGTCGGTACGGCGTGAGTTTCGCGCGTGAGGTAGCGGACGATCGCCGCGGTGTGGTGGTTGAGGTGTTCGTTCGGGTTGTCCCAGGTGATGTAGATCCAGTCGGGTCCTGAGCTTTCGGCGGTGCCGGCGCCGTAGTCGAAATGGTGGACGCGCTGGCCTGCCGTCAGATCGCACCATCGCAGTTCATCGACCGGCGGCCGGCGGCCGGCGGACAGCCGATGCTCGTAGGACGGGCCAGCCTCGTTCGGTGAGCTCGACGGGCTGCCGCTCGACTGGTGGATCGAGGAGCTGCCGAATCGTCCGCACGCACTCTTCGGACGACCGGCGCTCGTCGAGGAGCCGACGCACCTCTGCAAGCACAACTTCCGGCGCCTTCATTGAGATACCCCTCCCGCTCGAGCCTGGCGATTGCCATCTTGCCCAGAACTACCCAGAGCGATGGGTTGACTTGGGTCATTGATACTTACCCACGGCGGGTGGGTGAATGGTGGCTCGATCGCTCAACTCTGTGGAGGACTCCATGACGCTGCGTCTGATCGCTCACGAGGATGCTGCCGACTCAACTGGTAAAGACGGCTGCGCACGAGTCTGGTTCGACGACTCACAGGGTGGTGGTGTGCTCGTGCAGCTCTACGAGGTGCCCGACGGGCTTCAGCGGATTGCGCCTGCGGAGATTCCGGCTGGTGAGCTGCTCGGGCGCCTGCCGGTGGCGACGCTCCTTGAAGCGGCCGATGCGATTCGGGCGAGCCGTTGATCACTCGGCTCGACAGAAAGAACTTGATCGAGTTGTACGACGGAGCGCGGCGATCGATCTTTAGGATCGAGCTGCTCCAGTCGTACGACTGGCCGGACGAGGCGGATCGCATCGCGGAGTGGCACGAGACCGGGAAGGTCAGTCCGTCGGCCGACTCGCAGTGGCAAGAGGTGGCAGATCAGATTGCGGCCGGTTGTACGAACACATTGCTGCACGTCATTGACCTGCCGCTGAACGACTACCTCCGCTACGAATTTGCGGCGTACCGAGCGGATAACCTGGCGACCGGACAGGGCGTGCGGATCGCTCTTCGTGACAGTCATCCTTCGCTGGCCGAGATCCCGTCCGAGTTCGCGTTGTTCGACGACACCGTGGTCTGGTACCGCTACGACATAGCGAGCGGTGTCAAACTCGGCTGGGAGCTGGACGACGATCCCGCCGTACTGGCGAGCTGTCAGGGCTACCGCGATCTGGCGATGGCACACTCCAAGCCTCTACTGCAGTTCATTGACGAGTTGAAGGACGGTCAGCGGTAATTCCTCCGCCGTACGGAAGTGAGAGCGCGGTCCGCCGGGTGAAGCTTGGTGGACTTCTTCGTGGCGCCCGGAAGCTGGCAGGTCTGTCCGGTGTGAATCTCGCCGAGACCTTGAGCCTCTCGCAGTCGACGCTTTCGCGGATCGAGTTGGGGCAAGCAGCCGTTTCGCCAGACCTGGCTGCATCCTGGGCGGCCGTCTGCAGACTCGACCCAGAGCGCACGGCTGAGATCACAGCGCTTGCAGAACTCATCGCCACCGATGTTTACCCGGCGCCTTGGCATGGCCAGGTCAGCGGCGGAGTTGCTCGCCTTCAGCAAGACATAGCAGCCGTCGAAGCGACCGGGCGGCTGCATCTCGATTGGCATCCGCGGTTGGTTCAAGGCCTGCTGCAGACACCTGACTATGCCCGCGAGATCTTCCGGTGTGTCTACCCGGACGGACCTGAATTGCAGGCTGCCGTCGCTGCGCGGATGGCACGGCAGTCACTCTTGTTCGACTCGGGTACGACGCTTCGGTTCCTCATCGGCGAAGCAGCACTCCGCTGGCCGATCGAGACCACCCGGACGCTGGTGTCACAGCTCGATCGGCTCCTGCTGTTCCTTGCCGACGGCACTGCGGACATCGGGATCGTTCCGTTCAGTACACCGTTCGGCGCGTTCTCGTATCACGCGTGGAGCGTGCTCGCCGAGCGCGACGAAGGACTACCCGACCTGGTGGAGATCGGCCTCGAGACAGCCAACGTCGACATCACCGACCCGGAGCAGACCGCCGCCTACCGCGACGCGTTCGAGCGGATGTCTGACCTCGCCCACACCGGTGATCGAGCAGTGGATCTGATCCGCCGGATCCGTCACGAGCTCATCGAAGGGTGATTGCGTTCTAAGCGGTGGTTCCGCTGATAGCGGACCGCCATCACCCACCAACTCCGCACGGCTGGCGAAGTTCACGCTCAGCGCGCCCTGCCCGGACAGCTCGGAAGCGAGTTAGTGGGTGATGCAAGTCCGCATCACCTATTCGAGCGGGGCTTCGCCGGTGAGGGTTAGGCGCCAGTCGGTGGTCCAGGCGTGGATGGCTACGTCTAGGCCGTCACGGGTGGCGGTGGCTCGGTGGTGTCCGTCATCGGGGGGTTCTACGGCGGCGGTCCAGCCGCGGGCGCGGAAGGCTTCGGCTGCTGCCATCACCGCGGCGGCTGGGTCGGGGGCAGTTGGGTTGCCGGTTTCTACGGTGATGCGGGTGAGGGTGGCTTCGCCCCGGCCGTCGAAGAGGACGCCGGGGTTGATCGGGCCGGGGTCGTGGGTGACGACCGCCTGCTGATCCGGTACGGCGGCCGCTGCCACGGCGAGGAGTTCGTCGCGGAGGGTGTCGCGCGGGGTGGTCATCGGCGTGGTCCCTCCGGTTGACGGGGTCGGGTGTTTCCGGCGCGGGCGGCTGGGTGCGAGGGGGTGACAGGGACCGGGCGGCGGGCGGTTGGGGGCGCCAGGCCGTCGTAGACCTTGTGGGCTACGCCGGCGGCTTTGTTGAGGACCGTGCCCCAGGCGAGTTTCGTTTCTTGGCCGCGGGTGGTTTCGGTGGTGGTGATGGCGGCCAGGTCGCCGCGGACTACGCGGCCGATGTTGCGGAGGGCCTCGCTGTTCACGCGGTAGTACTCGTTGTGCCAGTGCACCGAGACTGCTTCATCGCTGTTCGTCGCCATCCGGATCGCGTCCGGGAAGGTGGCCGGGTCAGGACCGTGCCATTCGGAGTACGAGACATAGTCGCCGGGCGCGCGTTCGACGTACAGGCGGGTGGGGGCCGGGACGAAGTCGGCGGCTTCGTTGACGTACTTGGTGATACCGGGTGAGCCGGTCAGGACGACGCGGTCGGCGCGGGCGCCGTTCAGGAGGGCTTGGCCGACGACGTCGGTGCCGTAGGAGTGGCCGACGAGGGTGGTGGTGGCGTCGGTGAGGTCGTCGAGTTCGGTCATGAAGGCGGCGAGGCGCGGGCCGCCGTCGAGGGCGGCCTGTTTGCTCGCGGCCTCGACGAAGCCCTGCGGCGAGTCGTAGTCGAGCCAGGCGATGGTCGCTGTCCCCGGGCCGGCCTCCGCACGGATCAGGTCGGCCCGGTCCGACTGACCACGGAAGGTCTCCAGGCTGTTGCCCATCCCAGGAACCAGTACGGCGACATTCTGGGCCTGCTGGAGATCGCCGATGACCTCAACCGCCCGGCCTTGGCCCGAAACGTCGACCGAGAGGAACTGGCGTGGGTGCTCGACCGCGATGACGTTGCCATGGGCATCGACATCCGTGCCTTTGCGCGGGGTGAGCAGTTCGGCGACCGTCTCGAGCCGTTTGCGGTCGTGAGCGGTCGCCGTACCGGTGTCGACGGCGTGCTGGAGGCGTTGCTGGGCGGCGAGCAGGCGCGCGTGGTTCTCGCGATACCGCGAGGCGAGCTCAGTCATCCGCCACACCAATCAGCCGAAGGCCAGGGACCAGCTGCCAGTGTGGTGGGACAGCTTGACCGTTGCCAAGGGCCGGACGTCCACATGCCGCAACGACTCCGCCGGAGCGTCGAGCACATAGAGCACGACTGCCCGGACGACAGCAGGATGGACAACCGCCACGAACCTGCTCTTGTCGTCCCCGGCCGCGATGTCCCCTAGCCAGTCCGCGACGCGGGTGATGACGTCGTTCTCCGTCTCACCACCGGGTGTCGCCGTGTGCGGTCGCTCCAACCAGGCGGCCACGGGGGTGGGGTCGGCGGCCAGCAGCTCCTCGAGGCCTTGGCCGGCCCAGTCGCCGTAGTCGCGGTCCCGGAGGGCCGACTCGACGACTGGGGTGAGACCGAGGGCCTCAGCGGTCGCCAGCGCGGCCGGCTCGGGTCCTGCGTAGGCAACGTCGGCCTCGAGCTTCAGCTCGCGTGCCGCCGAGAGGCTGGCCGGATCCGGGTCGGGTGCACCACCGAGAACGAGGCCGCGCAGCGCGGGGGTGAGTGCGTGGGCGACCAGCGTCAACGAGCTCAAGCATTTACCTTCTGTTCGGATGGCCGGCGGGCCACCGTGGCGGCGTACCCGAAACCGAGCAGGAGCCACAGCGTCGCCTGCGTACCGAGCGAGGCGAACCGGAACTGCCAGAGAAGCGTAGCGGGGAACGTGTCAGGAACCTCGTTGATCCGCGGCAGGATCAGGTACGCCGCGACCACGGTCACCACGAGTCCGACGACCCCACCGGCGAGGCGGGCCACATCGCCGTACCGGGCGGCCCAGCGGGACAGCGCCACGCCGGCGCAGACCGCGAGCAGGCCGATCACGATCGTCAGCAGATAGGTCACCGTACGGCGGGTGATCGTCTCGGGATCACCGACGGCCGGTGGGTTCGGCGGGTACTTGAGGAACGGGACCAGGACGATGCCAATGAAACCGGCGGCGGCCAGGCCGAGGGCGGCGTACGCGTCGTTGCCGGTCCGGAGCTTGCGCCGGAGCAGCGTGAAACCGACCGCGAAGATGCCGCCGAGGGCGACACCGGACAGGCCGGTGGCCAGGAACAAGCCCGCCTTCTGGCCGCTACGGCTGACCAGGGGCGCTTCTTCCTCTGAGGAGGAGGCGGCGTGCTCGTCGCCGTGATCATGGGTGTGCGCGCCTGCGTTGGCCTCTTCGATCGCGATCGCGGCGTCAACCCGCGGCTCGCCCATCACATAAGCGAAGGTTCCGGCCAGCAGGCCGGCGAAGAGTCCGACGATCAGTCCGCGCACCAAGAGTTGCCCGAAGGTGCGCATCAGTCAGTGGCAGGGCACGCCGAGAAGGTGCCGACCATCGTGCATCAGCTCGTGCAGGTACATCCCCGACTGCGACACCGCGCCCTGGTCGAAGCCGACCAGATAGGCGAGCAGCAGCAACAGGGCGACGCTGAGCCCGGAGAGAAGAAGTAAGCGGGACGAGATCGCCGGTACGGTCACCGACTGGGCAGGAGCTGCCATCTGAACCTCCTGGGGAAGTGCGCGTCCCCATCGAAAGGCTGCTGGTGCCCGAGCATCCTGACTCACGAGCCTGGGGCCCGATCACAGTGGCGCGGCCGCGCCGGATTCGCACCGGCTTCCCTCGGGCATCGCAGGTTGTCCCCCGAACCGTAGCCCGCTCTCCGTTGAGGGGTCAACGAATCACGGTCCAGGGGTGAGAATCAGCTCAGTTGACCGCGCCCAGCCGGTGTCGGTTCGAATACTTCGCACACTGAAGGAAGCAACGATCTAGCCTGTGCCCATGCCTTCCGCTCATCACCTTGTGGCGTTTGCCGTGACCGCGCTCGTGATGATCATCGTTCCCGGTCCCAGCGTGCTGTTCATCGTCGGCCGTGCGCTGGCGGTCGGTCGGCGGGAGGCCGTGCTGACGCTGCTGGGGAACACGCTGGGCGCCTCGGTGATGCTGGTGCTGATCGCGCTCGGCCTCGGGACCCTGATCGCGGCGAGCGCGATGGCCCTGACCGTCGTGAAGCTGGCCGGGGCGACGTACCTGATCTATCTCGGCGTGCATGCGTTCCGCAGCCGGAAGTCGCTGGCCGAGGCGATGGCCGGTACGGCGATGCCTTCGAACAGCCGGCGAACCGTCCGGCAGGGGTTCGTGGTCGGGGTGACCAACGCGAAGACCGCGGTGTTCTTCGCCGCCGTCCTGCCGCAGTTCGTCGATCAGGGGGCCGGCGACCCGGCCTGGGCGCAGGTCCTGGTGCTCGGCCTGATCTTCGTCACGATCGCTCTGCTGTCCGACAGCCTTTGGGCCGTCGTCGCCGGTACGGCGCGGGAGTGGTTCGCCCGGTCGCCGCGCCGGCTCGAGCTCGTCGGCGGGACCGGTGGCGTGATGATCATCGGTCTCGGCGCGAGTATCGCGGTCAGCGGCTCGAAGGAGTAGTCCGCCGGGCCGCTTGGACGCCCAGCAGAGCCAGTACGGCGGGAACTCCGAAGGCGACCAGGTAAGCAGTCACCGGGGAGTGCGGCTCGATCGCCGCGAACAACGATCCGCCGACGGCCAGGACCGTTGCCGTGGCCAACGAGTCGCTGAGTTGCGCGGCCGAACTGTTCACGCCCTGCTCGGCCCGCTCGGAGTACTCGAGGACCAGCACCGACAACGTCGGGAACACCGTCCCCATCCCGAAGCCGGTCAGGCTCCACCCGAGGATGCCGACCAGGACCGGTACCTCCGGATCGAGCGTGAGGACCGCGATCCCGATCCCCAGCACGACGGCGACCATGCCCACCTGGAGAGCCGCCGCCGGGCTGAACCGGTGGTTCGGCCGACCGCGCCACCACGACGCGAGTGTCCAGCTCAGAGCGCTGACCGTCAGCACCAGCCCGGCGATCGCCGGCGACAAGCCGCGCTCACGGGTCAGCATGAGCGGCAGGAAGACCTCCGCCCCGAATCCGGCCGCCGCGACCAACCCACGCAACGCGACGACCGACGGCAGTCCCCGGCCAAGGGCGAAGGTGCCACGCGGCAGCAGCTTCGGCGCAAAGATCACGATCGCAGCCAGTCCGACCGCGAGCAGCGCGAGCTGCAGCAAGCCGTGCTCTTGGCCGCCGAAGTTCAGTACGCCGACACCGACCGCGGCCGCGACTGCCCACAGTGCCTGTCGATCCCACAGCCGCCCGGAGCGAACGTCGTACCGGTCGCCGCGGGCCAGGCCCGGTCGCATCACGAAGACTGCGGGGATCGCCAGCACCGGTACGGCGAGGAAAACGATCCGCCAGCTCGTGTGTTCAACGATCAACCCGGCGATCGCTGGCCCGACGAGCGACGGAACCACCCAGCCAGTGGCGAACGCGGCGAAGATCTTCGGGCGGAGGATCGCCGGGTAGAGCTGACCGACCACGACGTACAGGGCAACTGTCACCAGGCCGGAGCCGACACCCTGGATGATCCGGCCGACGACCAGGACCTCCATGCTGGGGGCTACTCCGGCGATCACCAGGCCGCCGAGGAACCAGGCGGTGCCGTGCCAGAGCGGCCGGGTCGGGCCGCGGAGATCACTCCAGGTGCCGGAGATCACCATGCCGACCACGCCGGAGGCCAGTGGGCCGCCGAAGGCGAGGGCATAGAGGTAGAGGCCGTCGAGAGCCTGGGCGACGGTGGGCATCGCGGTCGTGACGGCCAGGTTCTCGAAGGCGACGAGGGTGATCAGCGCGACCATGCCGATCGTCAGCGCCCGGTATTGCGGGGACAGCACACCGGGAGTCGTCAGCGGCGGTTCGGCAGTTGTGGTCATGCCGAACAGCCTCTGACTTAAAGTGCACTTGAAGTCAACCGGAGCTTGAAGTCAGTTGGGGTGTCGCTTGGTTCGTCGCCGTAGCGAGCATGTGCTCGGTGCGGTAGCTCGGCGTGCTGGAGGGGAGGCCTCGATGTGGTTCATCGTGGCCTTTCCTCCAGTGCGGCGAGGTGCCGTGCCGAGTGCAGCGCAGTAGGCGAGGAACCAAGCGACACCCCTAGAGGGTGGCGGCAAGCACCAGGGCGAGGATCGGGGGCAGCGCCTGGCTGGCCGCGGCCTGGACCATCCGGCGGTCGGAGGCGATCAGGACGATCCCCGCGCCGGCCATGCAGGCGCAGCTGAAGAGCGCGATCGCGTGGCCCTTGTCGCCACCCGCGATCAGCCCGCCGAGCGCACCGGCCGCCAGGAAGAGGTTGTAGAAGCCCTGGTTGAACGCCCACGGCTTTGCAACCGCCGCCTCGGTGTCGTCTTTGACTAGGAACCGCTTGTACGTGCTCGGCTTGCGGAACAGCAGGCTCTCCAGTGCGAACACCGCAATATGGAAGACCCCGGCCACCACTACGAACACCTGCGCTACGACACTCATGGCCGAACCGTACTACCAGGCGAACGCCCGCGCCGGGTTTCTCCGGAAGATCGCGTCGGCCATGTCGGCGCCGAACTCCTTGGTGATCCGCGGCCGGAGCGTGGTCAGCAGGAACGACATTCCCGGACCCTCGCCAGTCGCGCCTCGCGCTTTCGCGGTGGTCGTGTCCCCGCCGAGCAGCAGCCGGTCGCCGTACCCGGCGTCGATGAGCGCGGCGAGACAACTGAGCAGGTGCGGATCGGTCGCGTTGTTGGCCCGCGACGGCCCGTCGAACGCCAGCCACGCTCCCCGGCGCGCCAGATCCAGATGGGCCCGCGAATCCGGAAAGCGATTGAGGTGCCCAAGGACCACACTCGACGCCGGTACGGCGAGCCTGTCGACCAGCAAATCCAGTACGGCGTCAGCCGCCGAACCGAGCTCGTGATGAATCGCGATCGGGGCCCCGGTCCCCCGGTGAGCCTCCGCCGCCGCTTCCAGCACGTACCGGGCGTGCTCGTCGAGCCGGTGGAATCCGCCGGCCACCTTGATCAGCCCGGCCCGCACCGAACTGTTGCCGATGCCAACGATCAGCTCGTCGCGGAAGATCTCGGCGAGCCGCGGCCGCACCTTCGCGACGAACCCTTCGGGATAGTGCTCAGCCCGGTGCAACCCGGTCGCCGCAATCAGCGAAACCCCAGTCTGGGTTGAGATCCCAGGCAGTTCCTCGACCCGCCGACCCAAGCCATGCGGTGTCCACTGCACGATCGCCTGACCACCAGCCGCCGCAAACTCTTCAACCTCAGCCAACGCAGCCGCCGCATCATCCAGCTCCTGGCCGGCCAACAACGCCGACCGGAAGAACAGGTGATCATGCGAGTCGCAAATCCCCAGCGCCGCCGGGCTCAACTCCCCCAGCACAGTCCGAATCATCACCACTCCAACTTAGACAGCAAAAAGTCCACCCCACCTCTGAATGAGGTGGGGTGGACTCAGTTGCTACTAAGCAGCTTGCTTGCGCGGGCCGCGACGACGACGTCCACCGCGGGCAGCGGACGGGCTGTCGCCAGCGCGGGGGGCGGTGGACTTGGCTACCGTGCGGGTCTGCGTGCCCCCGCCGGCGGCGCGCACCGAGGTGCCTCCGCCTGCGTTGCGGGGAGCGCTGCTCCCACCCGAGGTGGCAGCGGCTGCGCGGGGGCGGCCATTGCCGTTGCCGTTCCCGTTGCCGCGACCGCGGCCTCGGCCACGACCGGGAGTCGTGCTGGCAACCGTGACCGGCGCCTTGGCCGGGGGCTCAACGAACGTGCGCTCGCCCGGGGCCAGCTCGGCCAGCAGCGGGTCGCCCGCTGACAGCTTCGTGGTCTTGGCGGCGATGCCCGCCTTGCGAGTCAGGTCGCGCACGTCGCGCACCTGGTCGTCGGTCATCAGCGTGATGACCGTGCCCTCGGCGCCCGCACGGGCCGTGCGGCCGGAGCGGTGCAGGTACGCCTTGTGCTCGACCGGCGGGTCGGCGTGGATGACGAGCGTGATGTCGTCGACGTGGATACCGCGAGCCGCGATATCCGTGGCGACCAGCGTCTTCGCCGTACCGTCCGAGAAGGCCTCGAGGTTGCGCGTCCGCGCACCCTGCGACAGGTTCCCGTGCAGCTCAACGGCCGGAACACCGGACGCGATCAGCTTCTTGGTGAGCGACTTGGCGCCGTACTTGGTGCGGGTGAAGACGAGCGTGCGCCCCGGCGCAGCGGTCAGGTCGACGAGAACCGGTACCCGGCTGTCGGCCTTCACGTGCAGCACGTGGTGCGTCATCTTCGACACCGGCGACTGCGCCGAGTCGACGCTGTGCGTGATCGGGTTGGTCATGAAGCGCTTGACCAGTACGTCGACGCCGGCGTCCAGCGTGGCCGAGAACAGCAGCCGCTGTGCCTTGGCCGGTGTCGCCTCGAGGATCCGGCGGACGGCCGGCAGGAAGCCGAGGTCGGCCATGTGGTCGGCCTCGTCGAGCACGGTGATCTCCACCGCGTCGAGCTTCACGTTGCCCATCTTGAGGTGGTCTTCGAGGCGGCCGGGGCAGGCGACGACGATGTCGACACCCTTGCGCAGTCCGGTCGTCTGCGGGCCGTGGCCGACTCCGCCGAAGATCGTCATCGTGCGCAGCTCGAGCACATCGGCCAGCGGCTGGATCGAGGCCTGGATCTGGGTGGCCAGCTCCCGCGTCGGCGCCAGGATCAGCGCCCGCGGGGACTTCGGCTGCCGCTTGTTGCCGCGCAGGTACAGACGCGCCAGCAGCGGAAGCACGAAGGCGTAGGTCTTGCCGGAGCCGGTCCGGCCGCGGCCGAGAACGTCCTTGCCGGCCAGCGAATCCGGCAGCGTCGCCGCCTGGATCGGGAAGGGCTTGGTGACACCGGTCGCCGCCAGAGCGTCGGCCAGTGCATCGGGAACGCCGAGAGCGGCGAAGGTCAGGTCGTCCGGAACCTCGAGCGGGATGACCGAGTCGTACTCCGTGGGAGTGATCGGTCCGTTGCTCTGAGCAACATTCCTGCTGCCCTGCCCGGTGTTGCCCCGACCACTGTTGCTCTGCCCGGCCGCGGGCTTACGCCGGCGCGGACGGGAGGAGGGGGCGGAGGTGGACGTGTTTGTGGCTTGCGTAAAGGGGCGGCGGGCCGCCATAGGTACTCCAAAAATCGAGGGTCGTCCTGCCCGGCGCGGCCTTCAGGGGCCGCGGCGCTTGGGGGTCGACTGCGAGCACCTCTGTCACAGAGTGCTCCTGGCCCGAGGCAGAACTGGGCGGGCCGTCACAATCAGTGTACGTCACGACGGGTCTCCGGCCCGACTAGATTGTGTCGCGTGACCCGAACCGACCCACCCACAGCCGCTTCCGAGCGTGACCTGCTGCAGGGATTCCTCGACTTCCATCGGCAGACGCTGCTGCTCAAAGTGGCCGATCTGAGCGCGGAACAGCTCGTGCAACGCAGCGCCGAGCCGTCCAGCATGTCTTTGCTCGGGCTAGTGCGCCATCTCACGGAAGTCGAGCAGTACTGGTTCAAGACCTGCTTGACCGGCGAGGTGGTCCCGGATCGCTATTGGACCGATGAACACCCCGACGGGGATTTCGACCTCGTCGACCCGGCCCAGGCGGACAAAGACCTGCAGATCTATCAGGACGCCGTACGGGAGTCGGACCGGATCGTGTCGCGCCATGCGCTGGACGACCCGTTCCGGCGGCCGCGGCGCGAGGGGATCTACAGCGTTCGCTACCTCTACATCCACATGATCGAGGAGTACGCGCGGCACAACGGCCACGCCGATCTCCTGCGCGAGCGCATCGACGGGCGGGTTGGAGAGTAGCTAAGGCTTGATGGCGCGGATCAGGCCGACGATGTCGTTGACCACTCCGCGCACGCCCGGGATCCGGGTCAGTCGCAGCAGCTTGTCGATCAACGGCACCGACCGATCGATCAACAGGTAGGTACGGCACAGGTCCGCGCTGTCGTCGTGGACCCAGAACAGCACGATCCCCATCTGGAACAGCCACAACAGCTCGGGCAGCTCAGCCGCGAGGTCCGCCGACAACTTGAGATCCGAGCCGGAGACCACCTGCTGGAAGATCTCGACACTCGCCTCCCGGGCCGGCTGCGACTCCGTGCTGAACGGCGACAGCGGACTCTTCGGATCCGCAGCCGTCTTGAAGAACGTCCCGGCGAACTCGTGGTACGGCGCCGACACGTCCAACCACACCCGCAGTACGCCGCTCAGCCGCGCCGCGAACGACTTCTCGCCTTCCAGGACCGTCTGCACCGAATCCCGGTGCTGCTCCTGCAGGTGGTCGTAGTACGCCTGCATCAGATGGTCTTTGGAGGCGAAGTAGTAGTACGCATTGCCGACCGAGACCCCCGCCTCGGTCGCGATCGCCCGCATCGTCGTCTTGCCGTACCCCTGCTCGCGGAACAACCGCAGCGCAGTCGACAGGATCAGCTCACGCGTCTGCTCACCTTTGGTGGTCGCACCGTCCGTCACAGCCGTCAGCGTAGTCACCCTCACCCCGGGCAGGATGGGGAGATGACGACCTGGGTCTTCGAAGGAACCGTCCTCCCGACCGGCGACCGCACCCGGCTGACCATCGGCTCGGGTGATGCTCAGACACTTCCCGGACAGTTCGCCGTACCGGGGTTGGTTGACTCGCACTGTCACCTGACGCTGGGGCGCGGCGCTGATGGTTGGCCGGCGTTGTTCGGGGACGATTTTGCGCAGGAGCGGCTCAAGGAGCTGGCTGCGGCTGGGGTCAGCGCGGTGCGCGACGTCGGCGGCAACCGGTCGGTGACGCTCAAGCTGGCCACGACCGAGGACGACAGCCGACCGCTGGTCCTGGCCGCCGGGCGCTTCCTGGCGCCGGCGGGGCGCTACTTTCCCGCGGCGTACGAGCCGGTCGCGCCCGAGGAATTGCTGGCTGCGGTCGAGGCTGAGATCGCCGACGGCGCGACCTGGCTGAAGCTCGTCGCCGACTTCCCCGAGGTGGGTCCGGACGGCCCGATCCGCGGCAGCGCGATGGCGCAGACCTACGACACCGACGTGATCCAGGCGATGGTCGAGCTCGCCCACAGCCGCGGCGCGCGGGTCGCAGCGCACTGCAACACCGACATCGCCAGTGAGCTGATCCGCGTCGGCGTCGACTCGATCGAGCACGGGATGGCGCTCACCGAGCAGGACCTCGAAACTCTCGGCTCCCGCGGCGGCGCCTGGACCCCGACCCTGTGCGCCTCAGTCAGCGAGGCCCCGGACGAGACTCCGGAACGACGTGCACGCCGACTCGCCCGCTCCGAACAGACCGCCGCCATGCTCGCGCTCACCGACCGGTACGGCGTTCGCGTGCTCGCCGGCTCGGATGTCGTCGGCTCGGTCGCGGGCGAGGTCGACCTGCTGGTGAAGCACGGGCTGACCGTCACCCAGGCGCTCGTCGCGGCCTCCACCGGAGCGCAGGAGTACCTCGGGCTGAGCGGAGACGGGAACCTGGTCACGTATGCCGCGGATCCGCGCGAACACCCGGAAATCCTCGCGACCCCGGCGAGCGTCGTACTGAACGGGAAGCGGATCGCTTGAGACGATGCCGGGTATGCGGGAGAAGGATCTGGATCGATGGGTGACGAAGTACCGCAAAGCCTGGGAGTCGAACGACCCGGCTGATATCGCCGCGCTGTGGACCGAGGATGCGGCCTGGTTCCGGCGGCCGGACGAGGAACCGGTGCGCGGGCGGGACGCGATCGTGGCGGCCTGGGCGGAGGTTGCGGATGCTCCGGGCGAGACGGCCTTCGAGTACGAGGTGCTCGGGTTCGGTGACGGGGTCGGGTTCGTGCGCGGGTGGACGACGTATCTGACCGAGCCGCCGGGCGAGTTCAGCAACCTGTGGGTGATTCGGCTGACCAAGGACCGGGCGCACGAATTCACTGAGTGGTGGATGGAGAAGCCTTGATGCGCTACTGTTTTTGCTAGGCGCTCAGGGCGCACCCGGTCCGCGGGAAGGGCTCAGCCCACCTGAAGTGCTTGAGTTGGTGTTGTTGTTGCTCACCTCCTTTCTCGCCTGTCAACGCGGACAGCAGGCTCGCAGAGAGGAGGTCGGCTGATGCCGACCCGCAATCTTCCGAACGACCCGAACCTGGATCACCTGCGCAAACAGGCCAAACGTCTGCTGGCCGAGCTTCGCGGCGACAAGCCGGATGCGACGTTGGCCGAGGCCCAGCTGGCGACTGCCCGCAGCTACGGATTCGCCAGCTGGCCGCGGATCGTGCACCACATCGAGCTCGTCGACCGCTACAGCCGCTCCCCGCATCGGGAGTCGGTCGGCGGTCCGCTCGACACGCCCGAACAGCGCGCCGACGAGTTCCTCAAGCTGGCAACGCTGCACTACGGACAAGACGATCCGGCCCGGCAGCACGCCGCCCAATCCTTCTTGCCTGAAGTTGCTCAGAGCAACATTTACACGATGGTCGTCGCCGGCGACATCGACGCCGTACGGCGGAATCTCAGCCAGGCAAGGGTTGAGGGCGGACCGTACCGGTGGGAGCCGTTGCTCTACCTCACCTACAACCGTCTCGACGCACCGAATCAGGTGGAGATCGCGCGGCTGCTGTTGGAGAACGGCGCGGATCCGAACGCGGGCTATCTGTGGCAGGGGCTTCCGTCACCATTCACTGCGTTGACCGGCGTCTTTGGTCGGGGCGAAGGCGATCAGCCGCCGCATCCCAACCGGGTCCAGCTGGCTCGATTGCTGCTCGAAGCCAGTGCGGATGCGAACGACAGCCAGACCATGTACAACTGCGGGCCGGGCTGTCCGCCGCCGTACGACGATGTGCATCTGGAGTTGTTGCTGGAGTTCGGACTGGGTCGGGGTGATGGCGGTCCGTGGCATGAGCGGTTGACCTCGGCGCACCCGACGCCCTTGCAGTTACTCGAAGACGAGCTTGTGTTTGCGTCGTCTGCCGGTTTGCTGCATCGGGTTGAGCTGGTACTGGCCCAAGGCATCGACCCGGAAGGGCGCGGCACGGAGCATCCGACCTTCTGTGGGCACCGTGCGTACGAGCTTGCCGCTGTGCAAGGTCATACCGAGATCGCCGAGCTGCTGCGCGCTCACGGGGCGGCGCCGCTGGACGAAGTCCATGAGGTGTACGCGGCGGCCTGGCGGGGCGAGGTCGTGGAGGTTGACGCAGCGCTTGCTGCCCGAGCAGTTGCGCGCAATCCACACCTCGTGATGCGGGCTGCAGAAACTGGGCGGACCGAGGCGCTGGAACCCTTACAACGCTTGGGGTTCGACGTGAATCACATGGCCGGCTCCGCGCCGATCCATCGGGCCGCGCTGAACGGTCACCTGGAAACGGTCAAGCGGCTGGTCGAGCTCGGCGCCGACCCGGATCAGCGCGATCCGTCGTACGACGGGAACGCGTTGGGCTGGGCCGAGCACAACCAGCAGAAGGCAGTGGCCGACTACCTCAGGGGCTTACAGCTAGGAACAGGAAGGCGCTGAACACCATCAGGTGAACGGCACCCTGCAGCAGGGTCGCTTTGCCGGTGGCGAGGGTGATCGTGCTGACTGCGACGGTCAGTGCGAACAGCACGATCTCCTTGGCGCCGAGCCCGAGGACGAGCGGGCCGTCGAGCCAGATCGACGCGATACCGATCGCGGGGATGGTGAGACCGATGCTGGCCAGGGCTGAGCCGAGCGCCAGGTTCATGCTGTTCTGGAGGCGGTTGCGGAGTGCGGCACGGACGGCCGCAACCGTCTCCGGCAGCAGCACGAGCAGCGCGATGACGACGCCGACCACCGCGAGCGGAGCGCCGGCGGACTCGACCGCGGACTCCAGCTTCGGCGAGACCGTCTTGGCCAAACCGACAACGGCGACCAGGCAGACGAACAGCAGCCCGAGGCTGAACAGCGCGACCTTGCCGCTGGGCGCGGCCGCGTGGTGCTCCTCTTCCTCGTCCGCGTTGGTCGAGGCCGGCTCGACCGGGAGGAAGTAGTCACGATGCCGGACGGTCTGCACGAAGACGAAGACGCCGTACATGACGAGTGAGACGACACCGGCGAAGGCCAGTTGGGGTCCGCTGAACCGCGGGCCGGAGGCGCTGGTTGTGAAGGTCGGCAGCACCAGGCTGAGCGTGACGAGCGCGGTCATCACCGCGAGCGCACCGCTCGATGCGTGGACACGGAACTCCTGAACGTGGTGCTTGAGCGAGCCGACCACCAGCGCGATGCCGAGGATTCCGTTGCAGGTGATCATCACGGCGGCGAACACGGTGTCACGGGCCAGTGACGCAGCCTTGTCGCCGCCGGACGCCATCAGCGTGACGATCAGCGCGACCTCGATGATCGTGACGGCGAGCGCGAGGATCAGGGTGCCGAAGGGTTCGCCAACCCGGTGGGCGACGATCTCGGCATGGTGGACAGCGGCAATCACTGCGGCACCGAGACCGGCGCAGACCAAAATCAGCAGGATCGCACCGAGATCCCGGCCCCAGGAGAGCACGAGGACGACGAAGGCGAGCGGGGGCACAGCCAGACTCCAGCGCGGCAACCCATGGACTCGTGAGTTAGTCATCCTCACTAATCCTATGGTCTCCGGCGTAAATCGGTTGGCACGCTGGGCTGCGGAGGTGATGCTTTTCGCATCATGACAGCGCAGATCAGGGTCGCGACCAACGCCGACTGGCCGGTTATCTGGCCGTTCTTCCACGACATCGTCACCGCACAGGAGACGTACGCCTACGATCCGTCGCTGACTTTCGAGCAGGCCGAGGCGATGTGGATGGTGACCTCACCGCGCAGCCGCGTCACCGTCGCGGTCGATGCCGACGGCACGGTCCTCGGTACGTCGAACATGTACCCGAACCGTCCTGGCCCCGGCTCGCACGTGTCCAGCGCGAGCTTCATGGTCAGCCCGGAGGCTCGCGGTCGCGGGGTCGGCCGGCTGCTCTGCGAGGACATGATCGCGTGGTCCGGGCAGGAGGGGTTCCGCGCGATCCAGTTCAACGCGGTGGTGGAGACGAACGAGCCGGCTGTGCACCTCTGGCAGGCGCTCGGCTTCCGCATCATCGGGACCGTGCCGGAGTCCTTCCAACACGCCAAACTCGGGTACGTCGGGCTGCACGTGATGTACCGTCCGCTGGTGTGACGGACAGCCGAGCACGCCGCCTCTGGAAGACGCTCGAACCCTTCCACGCGATCACGTACTTCGCCCCGGAGACCCGGCAGGCGACCGACGCCCTGGGTCTCAAGGGCGGCTGGATGAGCTACTTCGGTTGCCGGGCCGCGCCGCTGGGTGCGGCCTCGCCGGAGCTGGTCGCCGCGCTCTTCTACAACTTCCACCCCGCGATGGTCGCCCGCTCCATCCCGGACGCTTGGGAGCGCGCCACCCCGGCTCAGTTGCTGGAAGCACGGCTCGCCGCGGTCGATACCGCCGTACGGCGACTGTTTCCTTCCGATCCGCCTTTCGAGCGTGCGGCTGAGGTGGCTCGGCGGGCGGCGGACGTGGCTCCCGTGGCGGGGCGTGCCCTCGGGGCTGCCAATGCGGCGCTGCCCTGGCCGGATGAGCCACACCTGGTGCTGTGGCAGGCGACCACGATCCTGCGCGAATCCCGTGGCGATGGGCATGTGGCTGCGCTGGTCGCGGCTGAGCTCAGCCCGTGCCAGGCGTTGGTGACCGCCTCGGCGGCCGGCGGTCCGACGAAGGAGACCTTCGATGTCGCCCGGCGCTGGAGTGCGGAGGAGTGGGCTGCCGCTTCGGACGACCTGCGTTCGCGAGGGTTGCTCTCGGCGGATGGCGCGTTGACCGACAGCGGACGAGCGCTTCGCCAGCAGGTCGAGGACATGACCGACGCGTTGGCCGAGACCGGTTGGCGGGCACTCGGCGACGAACTCACCGCCGAGCTTCACGACCTCGTGCACCCGTTGAGCGCCGTACTGATGTCTGGGGCGTTGCTGCCGCCGGACAACCCGATGGGTCTGCGCTGGAGTTAGGGCGTGTCTCTTGAGTCCGCGCCGTAGCGAGCATGTGCCCGGTGCGGTAGCTCGGCGTGCTGGAGGGAAGGCCTCGATGCTTTTCCATCGTGGCCTTTCCTCCAGTGCGGCGAGGTGCCGTGCCGGGTGCAGCGCAGTAGGCGGGGACTCAAGAGACACGCCCTAGATCAAGTCTTCAGGCTCGCCGCCGCAGCACGCAGCACCGCAGCGGTGAGGGCGGCGAGCACCTCGGACTCCAGCTTCCAGTGCTGCCAGTACAGCGGTATGTCGAGATACTTGCCGGGGGCAATGTTCACCAGGTGACCGGCCGCGATCGCCGGGTCGGCCACCTGGTCCTCGATCATCCCCCAGCCGAGGCCGATCTCCACCGCCTCCCGAAAAGCGCCGGCCGCCGGAACCGCATGCTTGGGTGGATCGAGTTTGCGCCTGGTCACCTTGCGGATCAAGCGGTGTTGCAGGACGTCCTTCTCGTTGAACACGATCAGCGGAGCATCACCGATTGCCTCTGGCAACGGCCTGCCGGTCAGCCAGCGGTCGACGTACCGGGGTGTGGCGACGGGGAGGTACCGCATCTTGCCCAGTGGCACGACCCGGCACCCCTGGACCGGCCGCGGATCCGCGGTCACCGCGGCGAGCACAGTCCCGTTGCGGAGGAACTCGGCGGAGTACTCCTCGTCTTCACGATGGATTACGAAGCGCGCCGGGAACTGCTCGGACAGGTCGAGCATCGCGGCCAGGAACCAGTGGTTGAGCGAGTCCGCGTTGACAGCGATCGGTAAGCGGAGCGCATCAACCGTCCCTTGCACCGCTGCGATCGCCTCGTACTCCAGCAGGGCGACCTGCCGCGCCAACCGCAGCACGGCCTCACCAGCCACCGTCGGCCGGGCCGGCTTCCCGCGCATCACGACGATCTGACCGAGGCGGCTCTCCAAGGCCTTGATGCGTTGGCTGACCGCGGACGGCGTGACCTGGAGCCGCTGCGCGGCGGCGTCGAAACTACCCTCGTCCACCACCGCGGCGAACGTCTCGAGCTGCGCGGAGTCAATCTGCATAGTGAAGGAATTCTAATGGCACGTCAGAATCTTTAGCTGGTTTGTCCCGCGGAATCTTCCTACCGTCGAACCCATGACCGCCCTTACCGGCTTCGCGACGACCCTCGCCATGATCGTCGCCATCGGAGCCCAGAACGCCTTCGTCCTGCGCCAAGGCCTCCGGCGCGAACACGTTCTGCCGGTGGTCCTCGTCTGCAGCCTGTCGGACGCCGTACTGATCGCCTGCGGTATCGCCGGCCTCGGCGTCCTGATCTCCGCCAACCCCGTCGCGCTGTCCATCACGAAGTACGGCGGCGCCGCCTTCCTCCTCGCGTACGCCGCCTTCGCCGTACGCCGTGCCTTCCGCCCCACCACCTTGGCCGCCGCCGACCACACCCCCGCCGCGCTACGTACCGTCGTACTGACTTGTCTGGCCTTCACCTATCTCAACCCACACGTCTACCTGGACACCGTCGTCCTGCTCGGCGCCCTCGCCAACCAGCACGGCCCCGACGCCCGCTGGCTCTACGGCCTGGGCTCGATCACCGCCAGCATCACCTGGTTCTCCGCCCTCGGATTCCTCTCCCGGCACCTCGCCCCCGTCTTCACCCGCCCCCGAGCCTGGCAACTCCTGGACGCCACCATCGCCCTCCTGATGACCACCCTCGCCACCCTCCTGCTCGTGAGCTGAACACCCTCTATCGTCGAACCGTGACAACGCCGAGCGTCCTGGTCATCGGACTGGACCCACACCGCATCCC
>NZ_SMKX01000008.1 GCF_004349055.1 Kribbella antibiotica | reverse complement strand
TGGCCAGACCCACCGCCACCGCCTCAACCGAGGCGGCGACCGGCAAGCCAACAAAGCGCTCTACGTGATCGTCATCAGCCGACTCCGCCACGATCCACGCACCCAGGCCTACGCAGCGAAACGCACCACCGAAGGCCTGTCAAAGAAAGACATCATCCGCTGCCTCAAACGCCTCATCGCCCGCGAGATCTACTACCTCCTACGCCAACCAAACCCCAAGCCAACCGCTGCTTGACATCCATAGGAGCATCCAACTCTCGGCAACTCGTCGATCGCACGCTCAGCGTCGCCTCTCCACCCACCGGTACGACGGGTTGGACAGTGGCGCAGGTCCGTCCGGAGCGGAGTCTTGGGGTCGCGACGTGGGGCGGAGGGGCCGCGTAAGGCGCGAGCCGCGGAGCCGGCGGGACGTTGCGGGGCCGGCAGGCCGGGAAGGAAGCGCGGAGCCGGCGGGCGGTTGGTGGTGGGCGAGCGCCAAGGCCGGTGCTGCGTGGCGCTTTGAGCGCGGGTCAGGCGTTTTCGCGGGCGGAATGTGGCTGGTGGGTGCTCAAAGGTGGGCTAGGCGGTTAGTAGGAGGCTGACGGTTCGGTTGCGGACCGCGCCGGGGAAGAGCGGGTGGGCCTGGTCGCCGGAGGCGAGGGCCAACCGCGTTAGCGGCAGTCCGCCGGCGCGGGCGAGGTGTTGCGCGGCCGCCTGTGCCCGGGCGAGCGCCGTACCGGAGCCGCCTGCGGCGCTGCCTGGTACGACGACTGACTGGCCGACGACGGTGATCCCGGGGATGCCCTTGAGCTTCGGCGCTAGTCGATCCAGTACGTCGGTCGCTCCGGGTGCGAACGTCGTACCGGCGGTGAACAGGCCGCGGTCGAACACCACCCGTACGGCGCCTGGCTCGCGGAGGACTGTCACGCCGGGCGTTGCGACCGCGGCGGCAATCGCGTCCAACTGAGTGTCGTCGGGAGTAGGTGTCACGGTGGCGGGCGGTGCGGTCGTCGTGACCGTGATGGTCTGCGGCGCCACCGAGGGTTCCGCAACGACCGGATCAGGTCGGCTGACCGCCGCAGCTGTTCCCGTCGCAATCCCGCCAACTGCCAACACAGCAACGGCTACCGCGGCAAGTGGTCGGGCGATCGGCCGTTGCCGGGAGCGTCCAGCAAGCACGCGCCGAGCGAGAGCACGCTCAGGCTCGACGTCTTGAAGGGCTGCCCAAGTGTCGTCTGCCTCCTGCCAGCGGCCGAGCTGGGCGAGGACGCGTGCGCGGAGGTCGAGCGCTTCCACCGAGTCCAGGCCATCCAGTGCCTGCAGGGATTTGGCTAGCTCGCCTCGGCGCGCGGTGTGGGCCGCTTGGGCGACGGCCAGCTGTTCTTGGTTCATCAGCGGACCAGCCCCACAACCGTGCCCTGCTCGGACTGGGGGAGCAGCCGTACGAGCCCCTGGCAGATGATCATCAGCTCCTGCTCGTCACCGCGGGCTGCTGCCGACCGGCCGGCGGCGACCAGACGACGCGCTTCGGAGGCGGGCCGCATCGCCGACGTGTCCAGCGCGAGCTGGTTGAAGAGTCGGATGACGAACCCAGGCTGCCGACGTTCCAGCCCAATCAGGTACGACACGACCTGCTCGGTCTCGCGCTCGATCGACCGGATGTCCTGCCGGTCGATCGCATCGGTGGCGCGGGCTCGCAGGTCGGCCAGCTCGGCGCGGTCAGCCGCCCGGCCGATCCGCTCCGTCAATTCTTCAGCCTCGGTGAGCGTCTCCCGCAGCTCCCGCTCCTTGGCCGGTCGCTGCGCGGCCTCGTCGATGTCGTCCAGCTGCGCCTGCACTTCCCGCAACCGATCCTCAGCCGTCACCGCAGCCCCGGCATCCGAGGACGCGGCGCGCACCTGCTCGCGCGCTGTCGCCAGCGTGCCCTCCTCCTGCAGTCGCGCCAACCGCTGCTCGACCTCAGGGCTCGTCGCCGCCGATCGCTGCGCCTCCGCGACCCGCCGCTCCACGTCTGCCAGCTCATCGGCCAGCAGTTCGGCGTCCGGTGTAAGGATGTCGTCGAGGTCGATCTCCGCCTCGAACTGCGCCGAAATCAACGGTACGTCGGCCACTACCGTGACCAGGTTCGATTCGTCGACCTCGAACGTGACCTCGACCGCGGTCCCCGCCGGCAGGTCGATCCGGATGTCGACCGGCTTGATCTGCAGCATGCCGACCTGCCGGTTCCGGTCCGCCCGCGCCCGTTCGCCCTGCACCACAGGGATTCGGACCAGCGCCTCCGGGTCGGACCGGTCGAATGCGTGCGAGGTCCGGAAGATCTCGCGGACCCGCGTCGGCACCGCGGTCCCCTTCCGGAGCAGCGCAGAGAACTTCTGATCAGCCAGCGCGATCCCGAGTGAGTGTGTCAGCCGCGCGCCACCGAATTCGACATCCCGATGGGTGATCCCGAAGGTGCCGCCGGCCAATGGCAGCGGCGCGCCACTCCCGTCGTACAGCTCGATGACGAAGCGCGATGTGCGGTGCTCGTCGAGTTCGACCTCGGTGGCGAACGCGCCGACCCGGTTCACGGTGACGCGCCCGGTGCGGAACGGCGGTCGGCCCTCCGGGTTCGCGATCACTACGCTGTGCCCCGACCAGTCCACGTCACCCGCCGGGCCGCTCAGCCGACCAGCCACGGTCGGCCGGGTCGTGGTCGAGCTCGGCTCGTAGGCCAGCTCCACGCCGTACTCACCGACAGCTCGTACGACGAACTCCGGGGCCGGCCGCCGCATCGTCCCGGCGAAGATCGCCGCCCCGCGCGCCACCACCGTGGTCGGATCGATGCGGGTGTCGAGCTCCATCTGCAGCCCGTGCACCGGGTCGCTTAGCAGCTCGCGCAGACCGGGGGCGAGCGTCGCTCCGCCGACGAGCAGCAGTCGATCGATCTTGTCCGCACCTAGTCCACTCTCGGTCAGTGCCTCGCGGCACAGGTTGACCGCGCGGGCCCAGTACGGCATCGCGACGCCGTCCAACGCCTCCTTGGTCAGCGTGAACTCGAACGTCTCCTCGGAACCATCTACCACGAGCTCCAGCAGCAGCTCAGCATGATCGCGACCGGAGAGCTGGATCTTCGCCTGCTCGGCGGCGTGCTTGAGCCGACCGAAGTTCCCGCGCCAGATCGGGTTGTCCCGCCGGAAGTCCTTCAGCCCGAGGTCGCGCGCAGCGGCCGGTGCCAGCAGGCGTTCGACGACCGCCCAGTCGATCAGCTTGCCGCCCAGATACGGATCGCCTGCATGGTTGAGCACGCGCAGATCGCCGTCCCGCTTGCTGACCACGGCCGCGTCGAAGGTCCCGCCGCCGAAGTCGAAGACCATCCAGTACGCGCGTTCGTCCGCATCATCGAATCCGTACGCGAACGCGGCCGCGGTCGGCTCCTGCAGCAGCGGCACCGACCCTGTGAATCCGGCCAGCCGCGCTGCCTCCAGCGTCGCCTTGTTCTGGTTCAGCGCGAACGCGGCCGGGACCGTGATCACCACCGAGTCGGGCGCAGTACCGGCGTACCGGGCGGCGTCGGCGCGCAGCGTCTTGAGCACCTCGGCGGACAGCTGCGGCGCGGTCAGCGTCACGCCGGCCTTGCCGAACGTCCGGGTCGCATCCGCGAGCCCCATCTCGAGTTTGAACTCGATCGCGACGTTCTCCGGATCGGTCTCGGCGCGGTGCCGCGCCCGTCGCCCGACCCAGACCGTGTCCGCTTTCGGCAGCCACACCGCGGACGGCGTGATGTCGGACTGGTCGTCGTTGTTCTTCAGGATCCGTACGTCGTCATCGCCGGCGACTGCCAGAGCGCTGTTCGTAGTCCCCAGGTCGATCCCGAAATCGATCGTGTCACGCATCTCCGTCGCTCTCCTTCGTGTCCTCGGTGGTGGGCCGAGCGACGATCACTTCGCCGCGCTGGATCTGCTGGTCGTGGTAGTAGACCGAGGGACGCACGGTCTCGACGATCGTCTCTTCGGAAACCCCTGGATCGTCTTGGTAGACAAGGACATCCAGGGCGCGGCCCGCGCTGAACGCCGTACCGTCGTGTTCCTGCACCACCAGCCCGGCCGCGGCCAGGGCCTCGGCGCAGGTGCGCAGGTAGCGGCCGGTCTGCCGGTTCTCGGCCGACCGGCCGGCTTGGGTCAGCTTTCGCTGCGCCCGCCAGAGGCTCGTCGCTGCCTCGGCCAAAGCTTTGGTGTCCTCTTCTGGACCTGGCGCCTCAACAGGGATGCGGTCGAGCAGAGCGGCCAGCTCGGCCAGCTCCCGGCACTGCTCCTCGCTGAACGACGGCTCCGCGATCCGGATCTCGCGGTGTTGCCGCCATTGCCGGAACCAGGTCCTCACCAGATCACTCCTCTTCGCCACCGTGCCAGGTCCATCCAGTGCTGCAGACGCAGATCCGGTGCCAGGACGAACGCCTGCTCCATCAACTCCGCCGCCTGTTCCAGTTCGCCCGCTCCCGCCAGTGCCGTGGCCTCCTCGACTAACTCCTGAGCGCGCTGAGCAGGTGTCTTCGTCGTACGACGCCACTCGGCGAGCTGCTCAGCCAGCACCACTGCGGACTCGGTGCGATCGCGGGGGAGCGGGGCGAGTGTCTGCAGCAGGATGCGATCCAGTGCATCGTCGATCCGCGGATCGAACGCGCTGGGTGCGTGCGGGCGCCGCTTGAAGCGAGCTGCCGACCACTTGGTCACATCCGAGCCGTCGTCGTACGGGAGGAGGCCGGTCAGCAGCAGGTAGCCGATGACTCCGATCGACCAGACGTCCGATGCGGTCGAGTAGCCGAAGTTCCGCAGCACCTCGGGTGCCATGAACACGTAGGTGCCCTGTGCGCTGGCCAGCAAGGTGATGGGGTTCGCACTCTTCGCCAGTCCGAAGTCGGAGATGCGGATGCGCAGCCGCTCGGCGTCGTACCCGTACATGATGTTCGCCAGCGTCAGATCGCGGTGCAGGATCGGAGGCGTCCGCTCGTGAGCCGCAGCAAGCCCAGAAGCGAGCTGCTCGATCACCTGTACGGCGAGCTCGATCGGCAGCGCGGGGCGGTAACCGTCAGCCAGCTGCTGCAGTGTGCCGCCGGAGACGTACTCCATGGTGAAGTAGCCGCGCTGGCCCTCACTGGTCGATACGACGCCTGCGTCGAAGAGGCGGACGATGTTGGGATGCCCGAGTGTCGACAGCAGCCGCGCCTCTTCGAGCAGCTCGTCGGTGCCTTCGAGAGAGGTGACCTCGCGGAACACCTTCATCGCCTGCAGCCCCAGGTGCTCGTGACGCACCCGGTAGACCTCACCGAACGCACCGGCGCCGAGCTGCCGGTCCACGACCAGTGCCTCGCCGACGCGATCCCCGGGCGCCAGCAACGCCGTCACGAGAGGCCCTTGATCAGGAGGAAGATCCCGAACGCAACGAGTAGCAGGATGCCGATCGCGCAGCCGCACCCTTCCGCGTCCCACTGCGGTGGGGCGTTCCGCGGGCGGGAGGAGTTCTGTGCGTGGAAGTTGCCCTGGGTCGCGAGCTTCTTGGCTGCTTTGCGGTTCTCGGCGATCTTGGCGCGCGTCTCCGCGGTCCCGGCATACCCCTCGGCCTGGTCGAACAGGTGCATGATGCGTCGGTCGGAAACCGAGCCCTCGTTGGCGATTCCGACCGCACCGTTGTGGTAGACGAGCGCGATGTCGTCGCGCAGTGTCAGCGTCCGCTGGTGCTGCTCTGAGGGAAGCAGGACCTGGAGCCGGCGGTAGACCGGCAGCACACTTTGCTCCAGCTCGGTGACGACCGGATCGACATGCTGATGCCCCTGCTGCAGCTTGCGCCGCAGCGAGACGGTGGCGTCCTCGGCCCGCGCGTACTGCGGCCGCATCGCGTCGAGCAGCCAGCGCTGCCGAGCGGAGCCGCCGACGGGCCAGGCCTCGAACACCTTGGCCACCCGGGCCGGGTAGTCACCTGTGGTGGCCAGGTCGAGCAGGGGACCAGCCAGCGTCGCTGTGAGCTCACTGCGGATCTGGTCGACCGCACTCGCAGCCAGCTGCCAGTCGTCGAGCGACAGAACCCGGTTGCGCAGGTGCTGCCAGAACTGCGGGTCCTCCAGTGCTGTGTTCCAGCGTTCGCCCGCGCGCTGCCACATGGCTTGTGCGGCAGCAGGTGGTGGTGAGATCAGCAGCTCGATCGCAGTGGCGTGGGCGTAGACCGCCTCGTCATGCGCTTGGTGCACCGGGGTGTCACACCCGCAGTCGCCGTTCGGCCGGCCCCACTCGCCGAAGACCTCGTCAACGAGCCGCCTGCGTGGATCACCGAGCAGGCGGTCGAATGCGAGCCGCAGTTCGTCCGGGTCGGTCGATCCGGTCGTCTGCAGATCCGCACCGGCCTCCAGTACGGCGACCACGTGCTGCTGGCGGCGCCGCGTCGTACGGCGGTCCACGCTGGTGTTCAGATTAGTGACGTGGAAGGCGTTACGTTGATAGAGATCGCGGTTGGCGATCTCTCGCAACGCGGTCACGACGGCATCGGTCACACCGAAAGCGTCGCGTCAGATCACCATGCGTGGTGCTCGGTGACCTCAAGCTGACACGGGGCCTGCGGGACAACAGGCCCCGAGCCCTCAGCTACAGCCGAAGTTCACATCCGGTGTCGTCTCGACCTGGCCCTGCCAGCGCGCGACACCCTTCCAATAGCCGCAGTCCGTGCCCGGCCCGAACCAGGCCGCGCCACCGGAGTACGCATAGGCCTCGTCAAACTTGGTAAACGGACCACTCGCGCTGTCAGCACGCTGCAGCTCCACCAACACCTCGGTGACGCTCGTCGAACAGCCGTCGAGCGACACCGCGACGTACAGCATCGAGGCGCTGGAGTAGACGCCCTTCGCGATGTGCAGGTCGCACGCCTGTGCGCCGGTCGTGCTCGCCTGTGCCGGCGCCGCGAAACCGACCACACCGGCCGCCACTGCGACGACCGTTCCCAGAAGCTTCTTCATCCCAGTCCCTTCGGTTAGCAATTAACGGAAGAGCTAGCAGGTTAAGTCACTTGGTTACTGAGGTCGACCCTTTTGACGCCGCTGATAAAACCAATTCGTGGAGCGGTAGGTCGGCTGCGCTGCCCAGATCCAGGTCAGCGGCCTTCAGCGTCGCGGGTTCCACATACGGATTCGGGATCGCCACCGCGAACATCCCGGCTGCCTGCGCGGCGGCCACGCCGTGCGGGGTGTCCTCGACTGCGATCGCCTGCGCACCGGCCAGCTTGAGCCGTCGCAGCGCCAGTTCGTAGATCGCCGGGTCAGGCTTGTGGGTGCTGACCTCGTCGCCGGTGACGATCACGTCGAACAGGTCCAACGCGCCGACTCGCTTCAGATGGCCGCGAACCCAGTCGTTGGGCGAGCTGCTCGCGATCGCCGTCCGCAGCCCCAACTCACGGGCTGCCAGGATCCAGTCGCGAATCCCCGGCCGGAAGTCGAGCGCCGCATGCATCCGCTCCCGATGCGCCATCCGCCGCGTGTGGCTTGCCGCGCGGTCGAACTCCACGCCGACGGCGGCCGCCAGTACGGCGTACCGGTCCTCGGTCACGTCACCTCCGTGACCCGGCCAGAACTCGGTCATATCCAGCTGGAGCCCATGGAACCGCCATTCGGCCTGCCAGCTCTCGACCATCGTCGTCTCGGTGTCCATCAGGAGCCCGTCGAAGTCGAACACCACAGCCTGTACGTCGCCCGGCAGCAACCGACTGGCCAGCCGATGGACCTGCTCATCGGTCAAGCCGAGTCCAGCCAGGTAGGTGCGGACACCACCGAGTTGGCTCTCCACGTGCTCGAGTGAGCCGAGGATGGTCTCCGGTCGGGTGCGCGAAATTTCCGGGCCGTCTTGCAGTCCGAGGTTGACCTCGCTGATCGCATAGTCAGCGGCGATCACGTCACGCGGTACGCCGACCAGTTCGAGCAGCAGCGCGATCGTCAGGCCGGTGCGGTCCTTGCCGGCTCGGCAGTGGACGATCACCGGGCGGTCCGGGGGAGTGTCGGCGATCGCCTGGAAGATGCGGCTGATGTTGGCCGCGTTCCGGCTCAGGCTGTTGCGGTAGACGTCCACCAGGTTGGGCTCGGCGGCCGCGTCGCGCAGCGCCTCGGCTGCGGGGTCGATCCACGGGATCCGCTGGTACGACGGATGGTCCGCGAACGGATGTGGTTGCTTGAGCTCCCAGTCGGACCGGAGATCGAGGATCAGGCCAGGGTCGACGGCCACGAACTCCGCCTGGCCGTCCGCATCCAGCAGCTCGGGGGTATCAGTGCGGAACAACCTTCCGGTGGCGGTTGGTACGCCGTACCGGGTTGGGAAACCACCGACGTCACGGGCATTCAGGCATCGACTCCACACCCCCTCACCCTACGGCGAAGACGTCGATGCGGTTCGGGCCCCAGGAGACGATCGAGCCGGCTGGCCGGGGCCGAGTGGGTAGTGGTTCCAGCCAGGTGGCCAGGGCAGCGGTGTTCATTCGGAGGATCTCGGCGGCGAACGGCCAGTTGAGGAAGTTGAGGGTGTCGTTGGCGGAGTGGATGTGGGTGTTGGCGCTGTCGCTGCCCTCGATGGTGAGGACGGCGGGGATGCCGGCGGTGATGAACGGGACGTGGTCGCTGGCGAACGGGCTGAGGGAGGTCTCCACGGTGAGGCCGGTGTAGGTCGCGGCCGCGGTGGCGAGGTCGGTGATGAGCGATTGGGAGACGGGCGCGCCTTCTAGGAGGACGGTGGGCGTGGGGCCGTTCTTGCTCGCGATCATGTCCAGGTTGAGGACGGCGCGGATCCGCGCTCGCTCGGCAGGCGGGAGCGCGGCGACGTACTGCTTGCTGCCGTAGAGCCCTTCTTCCTCACCACCGAACAGAATCAGCCGGATGCCGTGCCGCCAACTGGTGCTCGCGAGCACGCGACCGAGCTCAAGGACCCCTGCGGCTCCACTCGCGTTGTCGTCCGCCCCTGGAGCTGGCGCATTGGCTCCACCCGTCAGGTTGATGGAGTCAAGATGTGCGGTGATCAGTACGACGCTGTTGGTAGTGCCTGCGCGCTCCCCGATGAGGTTCTGCGATGGTTTCGTTCCAACGGTGATCGACTGCCGCTTCGTTTGGTAGCCCAGGGCAACCATCTGCTGCTCCGCATGCTCGACCGCGGTGACGAACGACGCACTGTGCGAATGCCGCGTCGGCAAACTCGCCAACCACGTCACCTCCGCCTGGTACGACGCCAGATCCAGCTGCCCGACCAGCGCAGCCGCCACCGGATCAACCCGCGCAGTCGCAACCTCCGGCTGGTCGACCACCGTCCCGGCGCGCAGAGTTTCGATCCGCCAGCAATGATTCGACCGCCGCTTCGGTCGATCCGCCGCCGAAATCACCAGGTGCCGCCCCCGGTCGAGCAGCGGCTTCACCTCGGGAAACGCGTCCTGGAAACTTCGCCCCACCTGAGTGACCAACAACAACCCGGGTGCGCGCCGCCCAGCCCCAGCATCCCCCCAAACAACAGCCTGCTCACCGAATCGAGCCACCTTCGAGTCACTTGTTCTCTTGGAGACTGTGTCCAGGTCGGCTGTGGATACGACGCGGTAGCGGATGGTGGGCATTCAGTCCTCCCAGCGGATTTCCAGGCGGTCGGGCGTGGCGCTGACGATCCTGCCGTCCGTGAGGCCGCCGTCGGAGGTCCAGCGGCCGGCGGGGCGAGCTTCCGGGGCGTCACCCCGGCCGAGGGCGTACTCGACCAGGGTGCCGTCAGGGCGGAACTGCACCCCCCGCCGGCCGCGGGCCGGCGGGAAGGCGTAGTCGTCGCGGCGGTAGACAGTCACTCCGTCGTGGTCCTCTTCGAAGGAATGCGTCCACCGCCCCGGCAGGTGGGTGGTCAGCTCAGCACCACCTCTCCGAGGGACGGCTCAGTGGGGATGTCGGTGGGGATGGTGAGTTTGAAGTCCGAGATGGTCCCGCCGAGTGCTTCGTAGCCGTCGATGGACGGTCCCCAAGCGGTTCCGTCCCACCACTTGTGGTAGAGCTGCTTGTCGGTTCCGGTGACGAAGACGTCCAGCCGGTTCGGCCCCCACGAGACAACGCGTGGCTCGTCGGTGCAGACCCCGCCTTGGTACTCCCAGCCCGACCAGGCGTTCCCGTCCCACCACTGGTGATACAGCGCTGAGTCGGTGCCGAGCACAAAGACATCCAGCCGGTTCGCGTCCCACGAGACCACGGTCGGCGCCGTGGTGCAGACACCGCCGAGCGATTCCCAATCCGACCACGCCGTACCGTCGAACCACTTGTGATACAAGGCGGAGTCCGTCCCGATCACGAACAGGTCGAGTCGATCGGGGCCCCAGGCAACCGCTCTTGGCGGCGAAGCGCAGATGCCGCCGAGTGACACCCAGCCCGACCACGCCGTACCGTTCCAGGACTGTTGGTAGACCGCGTGGTCCGTCCCGAGGACGAACACATCCAGCCGATCAGGGCCCCAGGCAACGACCTCCGGCGGACTCATGCAGGTCCCGCCGAGCGATCCCCAGCCGGACCATGCCGTGCCGTTCCAGGACTGCTGATACAGCGCTCGATCAGTCCCCAGTACGAACGCATCAAGCCGGTTCGGCCCCCACGTCGCCACCCGCGGCGGGCTCATGCAGACGCCGCCAAGAGACGCCCAGCCGGACCACGCCGTACCGTCCCAGGACTGTTGGTAGAGCGCGTGATCAGTGCCAAGCACGAATGCGTCCAGCCTGTTTGGCACCCACGAAGCCACCTCGGGTGCGCTCAGACAGGTCCCGCCCAGCGACTCGTAGCCGGTGACCGACGGGCCCCAGGCTCCCTCCCACCATTTGTGGTACGTCGCCAAATCCGTCCCGAGCACGAACGTGTCGAGCCGGCCCGAGCCCCACGACACCACCGAGCCCGCAGGTTCCGGCGTACCGGATCCGCTGGCACCGGCGACAGGCAACGCCGTACGGACTGTGTCGAGGCAGGCCTCCATCCGCGCCGCCTGGTCGTGGGTGAACATGACCATGCCGCGGTCGTCGGTGTAGTCCATGTAGTTGACGAACAGATCGCCGTTCGGCCCGTTGCTGCACGACAACTTCGGGAACGTCGGTACGCCGAAGTTCGGCCCACCGGCGTTCGGGGTGTCGGCGCATTCGTCGGTGCCGCTGCAGCCCGTGCCGTCGTCGCCCCAGATGTGGAACAGGTTGAGGTAGTGGCCGACCTCGTGCGTCGTCGTCCGGCCGAGGTTGAACGGCGCGGCCGCCGTACCGTTCGTGCCGAAGCCGGAATGCAGGATGACCACTCCGTCGGTGTTGGCCGGTCCGCCCGGGAACTGTGCGTACCCGAGCAGGCCACCGCCGAGCTGGCCGACCCAGATGTTCAGGTAGCGATCAGTCGGCCACGGGTCGACCCCGCCGGTCGCGGACGATTTGATCCGATCGTCGGTCCCGAACGACGCGCTCGTCGTCTGGGTCCGGGTGACCCCGGTGGTCGGGTTGCCGGCCGGATCCTCGGTCGCCAGGAAGAACTCGATCCGCGAGTCCGCGACCAGTCCGGTGAACGGCGCCGGCACGATCCCGACATCGCCGTTCGTCGCCCGGAAGTCCTGGTTCAGAACGTCGATCTGGCTCTCGATCTGGGCCTGCGAGACGTTCTGCGCGGCCGTCTTCCACACCACGTGCACCACGCACGGGATTCGCACGACACCGCTGAACCGTTGCTGGCGGGCCACGTACTGCGTTGTCGCGTTCTCCAATGCCGACCGAGCGGCGGCGTACTCCGGTGAGGCGGACAGCAGCCGCCGGTGCACATCCATTACGCCGCACTGGCGTCGTACCGGGTATTCCGTGCGGCCGGTCCCGGTGTCCATTGCGCCGGTCCCACCCGCCGCCGTATTCATCGCGCCACCACCCGGCGCCGCGTTCATGTCCGCAGCGCCCCCGGTCGCGCTGCTCATCCCCGTGTCCGGCGTGCCGTTCGCCGACGCTCTCCCGTTGGCCTTCCTCGGCATGTCCTTCCCCCTAACGCAGGGGCACTTGAAGCAGGTCGAACCGTCGAGCAGACACCCCCAGTACACCCCACGGCCGAAGACGGCTCGTTCCGCCTTCCCCGCCGAGCAGTCGGCCCCCAAGTCACTGCTCTGGTTTCACCATCCTCCGATCACGCCCAGCGCACAACCCCTTACGAGACTGGTAATTCCCAACTAGTCCGCTGTGCAACCGGCCGGAAGCCGAGCTTGTCGTTGACCGCGATCATCGGCGCGTTCTCCGGTGCGTTCCACGTGTGCAGTACGGCGGGCCGCGCGACGCCGGCCTGCAGCGCGCGCAGGTTGGGCGCCTTCACTGCGATCCCAAGTCCGTTACCACGATGGGATCTGCGGACATACGTGTCGTACTGCAGCAGCCGGTCCGGCGTTTCCGGCGTACCGCCCATCTGCGTGTACGCCGCCAGTTCGCCGCTCGCAGTGTGGACCGCGGCTGTGGCATAGGTGAAGCGTCCTTGAGCAAGCCGCCGTCTTTCGGCATCGCGAATCAGCTCCGGCGTCCAATGGACCGTCTCCGTGATCCGCTCGCCGGCCGGCACGTCCTGGCTCATCCCGGTCTGCAGATCGGCGAACTGCTCGATCCATTCATCGGGGGTGTGCTCACGCCACTGCACAATCTCGTACCCAGCAACGGGTTTCTCCGCAATGACGATCGGAAGGTCGAGCACTTGATGCAGCTCCGCGTGCTTGCGGACAAACCCGCGCGCGGCGGCGAACGCCGTACCGGCGCTGTCACCCGTCACCGGATCACCCGTCAGAATGCCACCCGCCAGCACGTTCCGTCCGTCGGCCCGGGCCCGCTCGACCGCAACCTCCAGCAACCGCGACCCGAGCCCACGCCGCCGCCATTCCGGCAGTACCGCGATCTCCACGTCGACCGTGTCAGTGGTCCCCACCAACCACCAGTCGAACCAAGCCACCCCGACCCAGACGCCATCCACCACCAGGCCGAGCCCGTCGGCCCGCGCCTCCGCATGCTCGCCCGCCATGAGAACCCGAGACTCCTCGAGCCCCATCCCCACCGGAAACTCCAGCTCCTGCCGTACGCCGAACTTCACTGCGTGGAACTTGTCGAATACCTCGGGGTCTCGCCCGTCCACCGCCACGATCTCCATGTCAGCAGTCCGCCTTGAAGTCGTTCAGCAGGTCCGTGATGAAGGGGTGTTCGCCGGGGTTCGGATCGGGGCGGCGGGTTCGGTAGTAGGGGATGGCGATCATGGAGAGGGAGAGCGCCCAGCCGCGAGCGCGCGTCCAGGTGGTCGGGTCGACCCCGAGGGCTTCGCGAAAGGCTTGCCGGGCCGCACCCTCGAACAGCCACCAGGCGGGCATGACGTCGGCCGCGGGGTCGGCGGCGCGCGCGGTCCCGAAGTCGATCACGGCGGAAAGCTTGCCATCGGCAACCAGGAGATTGCCCTCCATCAGATCGCCGTGGACCCAGACGGGCGGACCGGCGTACGTGTCGGCGGCCAGCGACGCATCCCAGGCCGCCAGGACCAGTTCGGTGTCGAACTCGTCGCGAAGCTGGTCGAGGGCTTCCCGAAAGAGCGCGTCGCGGGGCTTCAGCGGCGTACCGCGACTGAAGGGATCGTCAGTGGGCGGAAGGGGAGCGCCGGAGGTGTCGACCTTCTGGAGCTCGCGGATGAAGCCAGCCAGGTCGCGGGCGGCCTGCAGCGGATCTTTCAGCTGGTCGAGGTTGAAGGTTTCGCCGTCGAGCCAGCGGTAGACACCCCAGGTCAACGGATAACCAGCCCCCGGTACGCCGATCGCCAGCGGCTCCGGGATCGCGAGCGGCAGCTGCGGTGCCAGGCGCGGGAGCCAGGTGAGGTCCTTCTCCACCTGACCCTGCATCCGCTCAGTCCGGGGAAGCCGTGCCACCAGCTCCGAACCCACCCGGAAGGCGATGTGGTCTGTGCCGGACGAGGTGACGACCTCAATCGGCTTGTCGGCCCACTGCGGGAACTGCTCGGTGAGGAGCTGCCTGAGGATCGATGCGTTGATCTCTACTTCGTCATCGTGCAGTTTCGCGACCATAGCCCCGGAGCCTCACAGCGGGCTCGCCCGCGGTCAATCGACTTTTCAGGCGTCGAGCGGGTTGGCGGCGATCCGGGTGCTGAGGTCCGCCTTGATCGCACGAGCGGGGGAGCTGTCCGGCTTGCGCTCCGCTTGAGCCTGGAAACACTTCAGGAACTCGTCGGTCAGCCCGAGTCGCGGGAACTGCTTGAGGACGTCGGCGCGGAACTCGGTACTGAGCTCGTCGACGTTCTTACCGACGATATCGAGCGCGGCCGCTCGCGAGATCAGGTGACCCGCGGGGTCGTCGCTCACACTCACATCGGGCCACATATGCCGGACGATGACCTCGCCGAGCCGCTCCCGTCGTACGGGTGACCATCCTGCGCCAGTGGCGAAGACCCGCGCGAGGTGACCGGCGGCTTCCTCGAAGGAGACGGTGTGGCTGTCGAAGACCGGTACCAGGCTGAGGTCGTGGAACATCGCGGCCACGAAGAGCAGCTCAGCGTCGTACTGGATGTTCTCCCGTTCGGCCAACGCGGTCGCCCACACGTAGACGCGGCGGGAGTGGCTCTGCAGAGCGGGGGACTGATACGCGGCGGCCACCTCCAGGGCTGCTGCCGCGGCGGGAGTTGCGGGAATCACGAGATCGTTCATAATTCAACCGTATGGTGGGAAGGGCTTACGCTGGTGGTCCATTCCGGCGTCAGGTTCATGGGCCAATCATCGACCGAGGAGCGTCATGCGAGCCATCACAGTCCGGGACCAAGCGGCCGTCGACCTGACCCTGACCGACCTCCCGTACCCCCATGCCGCCGAGAACGACGTCATCGTCAAGGTCCACGCCGCCGGCTTCACCCGCGGCGAACTCACCTGGCCCGGCACCTGGACCGACCGCGCCGGCCGAGACCGTACGCCGAGCGTCCCCGGGCACGAGGTGTCGGGCGTCGTGGCTGAGCTCGGCTATGGAACCACCGGCCTCGCCGTCGGCCAACGAGTCTTCGGCCTGACGGACTGGACCCGCAACGGGACCCTCGCCGAGTTTGTCGCCGTCGAGGCCCGCAACCTCGCGCCGCTGCCCGCCGACATCGACCACGTGACGGCGGCGGCTCTGCCCATCTCCGGATTGACCGCCTGGCAAGCCCTCTTCGACCACGCCCACCTGCAAGCCGGCCAAACCGTGTTGGTCCATGGCGTAGGCGGCGCCGTCGGCTCCGTCGCCGCCCAGTTGGCCCGTACGGCGGGCGCCCGCGTGATCGGCGCCGGTCGCAAGACCGACCGCGCCTTCGCCGATGAGCTCGGCGTCGACGAGTTCGTGGCGCTGGAAGGTGGTGACCTGGAGAACGTTGGCATGGTCGACGTCGTCATGGACGTCATCGGCGGCGAAATCCGCTACCGCTCAGGCCACATGATCCGCCCCGGCGGAACTCTGGTGACCATCCCCGACCCGCCGAGGCAGAGTCCGCCCGGCGTACGGACGGTCTTCTTCGTGGTCGAGCCCAACCGAGCCCAGCTCGTCGAGCTAGCCGCGCGGGTGCGCGCCGGCACACTCAAGCCCCTGATCGCCAAGGTCCGCCCCCTGTCCGAGGCAGTCGAAGCCTTCGCCGACCGAGGCCGAACCATCATCCAGCTAAAGCCCTAACGCGGTCGGCAGGTCCCCATTTGATGGGCTGACCCACGGGGTTGTGGGTTGGCCAACCGCATGCGGTGAGCCCACCCGCATGCGATGGGCTGGCCCATCAAACGGAGACGACGAAGCTCCGCGGTCGGCGCGCTGCGCGTGACCGCAGCCTCTGATCCGCCGCGCGAGCCTGGCCAGCCGCACGAGCAACTGCAGGTAGTCACGCTCGGCGTGCTCGGCGACCGGTCGTGCAGCGTGGCGCGCGCCGAACGCAACAACACCTGCAGTCCGTAGTGCCGCCACCCAGTGCCGCAATCCAGTTCTGCGAGCTGTGTGCACGATTCCGGCAGGGTGCGCGGAGCGGGAGGGCTAGTGGTGAGGCCGCAGGGCTCGGTTCGCTGCAGGCTCGGCGATCTGGGCTCGGAACGGATGCGCCGGGTACACGCCCAGCAGCCGGACCTCGACCGAGAAGAACGCCAGCTCTTCCATCGCCAGGGCGACGTTCGGGTCTTCGGGGTGGCCTTCGATGTCGGCGTAGAACTGGGTGGCGAAGAACATGCCGCCCAGCTGGTACGACTCCAGTTTCGTCATGTTGACGCTGTTGGTCGCGAACCCGCCGAGGGCCTTGTAGAGGGCGGCCGACACGTTCCGGACCCGGTAGACGAAGCTCGTCACGATCGGACCGGAGCCGACCGGCGGTACGACGGGCTCGCGCGCCAGCACGAGGAATCGGGTCGTGTTGTGGTGCTCGTCCTCGACGTCCTCGGCCAGCATGTCCAGCCCATACAGACCGGCCGCGGCTCGCGGCGACAGCGCCGCCACCGTCGGATCCGCGAGCTCGGAGACCTCGCGAGCAGCCCCGGCGGTGTCATCTGCGACGACCGTCGTCCAGCCGTGTTCGCGGATGATCTTGCGGCACTGGCCGAGAGCGTGGATGTGGCTGCGGACTGTCCGGATCTGGTCGATCGAAGCACCCGGTACGGCGAGCAGCTGGAAATGGATCGGCAGGAAGTACTCGCCGATGATGTGCAGCCCGGATTCGGGGAGCAGGTGGTGGATGTCGGCGACGCGGCCGGCGATCGAGTTGTCGATCGGGATCATCGCCAGCCCGGCGCGGCCGCTGCTCACCGCCTCGAGGGCGTCCTGAAACGTCGTACAGGGCAGTTGGTCGTGGTCCGGGAACATCTCGGTGCACGCCATTGCCGAGTTGGCTCCGGGCTCACCCTGGTACGCGATCGGTCCGTCCACGAGCACCAGAGTAGCCCTGAGTCATCTCAACCAGCGGATCAGGTGTCCGACTTACGGACCTTCTTCGGTGCACCCGTGGTTGCTCGGCCCTCGAGTGCCTTGGCCTTGGTGGCGTACATGTCGATGTACTCCTGGCCGGACAGTTCCATGATCTTGTACATGATCTCGTCGGTCACCGCCCGCAGGATGAGCCGATCGCTCTCCATCCCCTCGTAGCGGGAGAAGTCCAGCGGCTCACCGAACTTGACCGTCGGCGAGGCGAACGACGCCACCACCTTGCCGGGCGGCGCGACCACGTCGGTGCCGATCACCCCGCACGGGATCACCGGGACCTTCGCCTCGAGCGCCAGCCGGGCCACGCCGGTCCGGCTCTTGTACAGGCGGCCGTCGTGTGAGCGCGTCCCCTCCGGGTAGATCCCGAACAGGTCGCCGCGCTCGAGGACCTTCATGCCGGCCCGCATCGCCCCTTCGGAGGCCGAACCGCCGGAGCGGTCGATCGGCACCTGGCCGGTGCCCTTGAAGAAGCCGCGCTGGAACCGGCCCTTGAGACCGGCGCCGGTGAAGTAGTCGGACTTTGCGACGAATGTCACCCGCCGCCGGAGCACCAGCGGCATGAAGATCCAGTCGGCGTACGAGAGGTGGTTGCTGGCGATGATCGCCGCACCCTCGGCCGGGATGTTCTCGGCGCCCTCCACGATCGGCCGGAAGAGCCGCTTGACCGGCGGGCCGATCAGGACGTTCTTGAGCACCCAGTAGATGCCCCGGCCGTCACCGTCCGCGGCGGCGTCCACCACCGGATCCACCCTGCGCTCGGGCCGTGGCGACTGTGCCGGTTCCGTCATCGATGTCCTCTCCTCACGTTCCCCGAGCCCTCATGATGCCGTACGACGGCCCCGGGTGGGGAGGAAGTCGCCACGCGGGTGGTCCTGACAGGTCGCGGACACGTTCGTAAGCTGCTCACGGCAGTGTCGCCGTGGTAGGGGAGATGTCGTGAGGACCACACGTTTGATGGCGGTAGTCGGCCTGCTCGCCGCAGGCCTGATCGGAACCGGTACGACGGCGCAAGCCGATGAGGTGGCCCCGGAAGCCAAGGTGGTCCCGCTCCAGGTGACCGGCCCGGCCGCATCCCGCTTCAACCTCATCGTGATGGGCGACGGCTACACCGCGACCGACCTGCCGAAGTTCCGCGAGCAGGTCGACAAGCACCTGAACGTGCTCTGGAGCATCGAGCCGTTCAAGTCGTACCGCAACTACATCAACGTGTACGCCGTCGAGATCGCGTCACCCCAAAGTGGCGTCGACTGCGATCCGAACCTGACCTCGCCCAAGGTGGACACCCCGCTCAACATGGGCTTCTGGGGCGGCTGCAACCCGAACAGCGTCCAGCGCCTGCTGACCGTCAGTTCAACGGCAGCGATCTCGTACGCCGACCTGGTCCCCGGCTCGACCTCGAGCAACCGGCAGATTCTTGCTATCGGCAACAGCGACACGTACGGCGGTGCCGGTGGAACGTACGCCACGGCCTCCGGCGGCAACGCTTTGTCGGCCCTGATCACCCCGCACGAGCTCGGGCACTCGCTCGGCGGGCTCCAGGACGAGTACGACTACTACGCCCGCGGCGACCGCGGAGCGCCGTACGAGGGGTCTGAGCCGTCGTCGATCCACCACACCCTGCTCACCGAGCCGCAGATGCGTGACCAGCAGCAGAAGTGGTTCCGCTGGCTGGGGGAGCAGTCCGAATCAGGAGGTCCGATCGGGCGCTACGAGGGCGGCATGTACTCCGGTTCCGGGGTCTGGCGGCCGAGCCGGCACTCGATGATGAAGACCCTCGGCTACTACTTCGACCAGATCTCCCGGGAGCGGATGACCCAGCGGATCTCCGCGCGAGCTGCACTATTCCAGACCAGTACCCCAACTGGTCAGGTCGCCGCCGATCAGGTCGTCTGGCTGCAGACCCTGCACCCGAGCAGCCACGAACTCGACCTCACCTGGACCCTTGACGGCCGAACCCTCCCGACCGGCAACCGGCGGGCGGTGGATCTCGCCACTCTCGACCTCACACCCGGTCTGCACACGCTCACGGCCAAGCTCGTCGACCCGACCGGCTTCATCCGCGACCCCGCTGCCCGGCCGACCGTGTCCCGGACCTGGACGGTCAACACCGCCCTGACCGCCCAGCCCACGACCACCCCGGTCGCGTTCACCGGGTCGACCGCGACCGAGCACCCGGTCAACGCGGATGAGGTCGTGTACGCCGAGACGACCCAATCGGACACCGACCAGCCGGCGATCGCCTGGCAATTGGACGGCCGGCCGGTCGACAACCCCGGCAACGACCGCGACTTCGACCTCGGCCCACTGCGGTTGACCGGTCGGCACACCCTGAGCGCCACCGTCGGCACCCAGACCCTGACCTGGCAGGTCGACGGCGTCGAGCCGACCGTCACCTCGACGATGTCCAAGCCGCTCCTGACCGTCCAGAAGCCGGCCGGCCCGGAGTACATCTACAACGACGCCTTCACGATGAAGCTGGCCGCGACCGACGACAGCACCGGGTATGTCGTGCCGGAGTTCCGGGTCGACGGGGACGGTTGGTACAACTACTACGGCTGGCCGACCGACGCGTCCGCCCCGTTCAAGTTCACCGCCGAGGGCACCGCGATCGATCAGCTGGTCTACGGCAAACTCGGCGTACCGCGGGTGGTCCCGTGGGACGACGTACCGCCCGGCTACGGCCGGCACCAGGTCGAGTACCGCGCCATCGATGCCTCCGGCAACATCGGTACGCCGAACCGGTTCGCGGTCACCCTGTTGCGCCCGGCCCCGACCTGTACGGCGACGATCACCGGAACCCACAGCGGCCCGCTGGTCTTGCGATCCGGGGTGACCTGCTTGACCGGAGCAACCGTCAACGGCCCGATCCAGGTCGCGGCCCGGGCCTCGCTGGTCGCGACCGACGCCCGGATCTCCGGGCCGGTCAACGCCTCCAAGGCGGCTGACGTGCACCTGCTCCGAACCACCATCAGCGGCCCGGTCTCGCTGTCCGGAATCACTCGCAGCGCGGCCCTGATCGGCAGCACGATCAGCGGTCCGGTCTCGGTCGGCACGGCCACCAGTACTGAGCCGGTCGCCCTGGCCGGCAACACCATCAAGGGCCCGCTGTCCTGCTCCGGAAACACCATCGCCCCAACCAACCTGGAGGCCCCGAACCAGGTCGCCGGCCCCAGAATCGGGCAGTGCGCCCGGCTCTGAGGCTTCGCATCACGACTCGAAGATCGCCTTGCGCAGCGGCGGGACCAGCCCGCAGACCCGGAAGAACGTGCGGGCTGTCCGCCGGAGTGCACGGCTGCGGGAGGATGCCAGCTTCGTATAGCGAAGGGCTTCGGCGGCTGCGCCGAAGCCGTGACTGCGGATCGTCTCCTCGGCAACGCTGAGGGCCTCGAATAGCGGCCGCTCGCCCCGATCGACTGCGGTCAACGCCTCGCAGAGCACCCGCGCATCCTGCAGTGCTGCGTTGCCGCCGAGCCCGCCGACCGGTGGCATCGGGTGGAGCGCGTCTCCGAGGAGTGTCACCTGGCTTGTCTCCCAGGGCCCGATCCGTCGGCCGGCGGTGAAATCGAAGCGCTCGATCGTGTCCGGATCAGAGTCCCCGACCAGCCGCACCAGTTGGGGGTCCCAGCCCGTCATGCGGGCCTGCACATGGTCGCGCAGGATCGGCCCGCGCGGTCCGGTGAGACCGGCCGTCAGTGTGGAGCGATGCGCGACGTAGGCCCACATCACATAGTCCGTGTCGGTCGTGTCCTGCCGGTCCCGGCGCCGGAACACCGAGGTGAACAAGAAGTCCCGCGGGGGCAGGATCATGTTCTTGCTGCTGGTCAGTGCTCCCGGCAACCAATCCTCGGTCTCCGCGGTGAGTGCGAGCTTCCCGCCGATCCCGATCGCTTGCGGGTCGAGATACCCGGCATGCGGGAGCTGTTGGCGCCGTACCGGTGAACGCACGCCGTCGGCGCCGATCAGTACGTCGCCAATCGCCGTACTGCCGTCTTCGAAGGCTGCTGTCACCTCGCCCGAACCGGCGATCTCGTAACCGGTGAACGTCTTCCCGAAGTGGACGTCCGCCTCGAGGCCGGAGAGCAGGATCTTGCGCAGACCACCCCGGCTGACCGCGTGCACGGCGTGGACCGGGTCGGCGGGATCGGTGGAGCTGTTCTCTCTCATCAGCAGGTGCAGCCGCTCGTCGAACACACCCATTCCAGGCCCGGGATCGCCTGCCGTGGCAACGAATCGGTCCCATGACGCGGGTGGCAGGCAGTGGTGCAGAGCGGCGCTGCCGACGGGCTCGATGTTCAGGCGATATCCCTGTTGCCGCGAGTCCGGCGCGAGGTCCCGCTCGAAGACGCGCACCTCGACTCCCGCCTTACGCAGCCCCTGCGCGAGGCACAGCCCACCGATTCCGCCGCCGGCTATCAGCACTCGCACGGTCATGATTCCGCCTGGCCGGTCAGGAGTTCGGCGAGCGAACGCAGTACCGGCCCGGCTGTCGCCGGATTGAGGCTCGCACCCTTCACGGTCCCGATGATCAAGTCGGCGGTGACGGCGGCCGGGGTCCCTGCAGCGACTTCGGCGGCCTCGACCAGGTCGACGAGCGCATCGCGCCAGCCCTGCTCGCGGGCCGCGACGATCTCCGCGACCGCCGGATCGCGCATCGCCCGCAGATCCAGCTCCCGCAGAACGACGAACAGATCCGGGTCTGCCTCGATCCGCGCGGCGAGCACCTGCAGGTGGGCCCGCAGCCGATCCGTGGGATCACCTTCGGGCGGCGTGGCCCGCAGTTGCGAGGTCGCGTAGTCGGTGACCGCGGTCACCAAGTCCTGCTTGCCGGGAAAGTAGTGATGGATCGTCGTGTGGTCGATGCCGGCCGTCGCGGCGACGGCCCGCAACCGCAGCCCGCCGATCCCGTGCTCGACGATGCCTGCGAATGCTGCTCGCACCACGGCGTCGCGGCGCTCCCGGCCCGCCGGCAGCAGGCCCCGTTTCGTCCCAGCCATCGAACCCTCCACCTTTTTCAATCCACCAACCACTTGGTGGACAGAGTGGCCGTTGACCAGGCAGGATGTCAATCCCCGACGCGCTTGAGGGCGTCTGGGTAAGCGCTGAGCCGACCAGACATGAAGCTGAGTTTCGGCGACATGTCCGTGGCAGGTCGGGGCGCCTAACTTCGACATTGCGGGATCGGCCCGCCGTACTGGAGGAGCGACATGAACGGACTGCGGGTGGCGGCGCTGATGGCGGCCACGATCACGACCGGAATGATGGCCGGGGTCTACTGGGCGTACGGGATGGCCTTCATGCCCGGGCTGGCGAAGGTCGACGACAAGACCTTCGTCGGGGCGTTCCAGGCCGCCGACCGGGCGATCGTCAACCCGGTCTTCCTCGGGATCGGCTTCGTCGGGACCCTGCTGCTCACCGCGCTGGCCGGGCTGCTCAGTCTCAAGGAGAAGGCGCTGCCCTGGATCGCGGCGGCGTTCGTCCTCTACCTGATCACGATGATCATCACGGTCGCGATCAACGTCCCGCTCAACGACGCCCTCAAGGCGGCGGGCGACCCGAACACGATCGACGTCACCGCCGCCCGGGCCGCCTTCGACGAGGCCCGCTGGCGCACCTTCAACACCGTCCGCACCGTCCTCGACCTCGCCGCCTTCGGCCTCCTCGGCTGGGCCCTCTACCTGACCGGCAAATCCGCCGCCCAGCCCTGAGCTGCCACACTGTGGGGGTGCCTGTTCAAGCCCCGCCGTCGTCGCAGCTCCCCGCGGTCCAGAAACTCCGGATCCGGTTCGCCAAGCGTGGGCGGCTGCGATTCACCTCACACCGCGACTTCCAGCGGGCGTTCGAGCGCGCTGTCCGGCGCGCGGAGCTCCCGGTGGCGTTCTCGCACGGCTTCAGCCCGCACCCGAAGATCTCGTACGCCGGGGCCGCGCCGACCGGCGCCGCCTCGGAAGCCGAGTACTTGGAGATTTCGCTCACACAGGAGCGGGTCCCCGAGGAGGTCCGGGTCGCGCTGGACGAGGCCCTGCCGCCGGGGCTGGACGTGCTTGAGGTGGTCGTCGCCGGGCCGGGCGCCCTGGCGGACCGCCTGGAGGTCAGTGAGTGGCTGATCGCGTTGCCGGGAGTCGATCCCGAGCCGGCCGCTGCGGCGGTCGAGGCGTTCCTCGCGCGGACCGAAATCATGGTCGAGCGCATGACCAAACGGGGTATTCGCTCGTTCGACTGTCGGGATGCCGTTCTGCGACTCACCGTCGCCAGCGAACCGGCGTCGGTTGAGACATGTGCGATACTGCAAGTGGTGTTACGGCTCGGAACCCCGGCCGTGAGACCCGACGACGTTCTCGCCGGCTTGCTCGAAGTAGCGACGCTCCCGGTGACGGGCCCGGCTCTTCTGACCAGGCTCGCCCAGGGCCCGCACCTCGCGGCAACCGGCACAGTGGACGACCCGCTCGCTCGTGACCGCGACGCCAACCAGGCGACCGCGACCGGCCAGGCAGGTCCCCACCAGACGCATACAGCGGAGGGCGACGCCGCCGCTCCCTCTGTGCCCTGAGCCCGGGCGGAGCGGATCCCGCAGGCTTCCGTCGCCCCGGTACCAAGCTGTACCGGAGCGGCGAACCGTGACCGCCAGGCAGCAGCGCCGGACCCGTGACAGGGGTCGCAGGATGCGCCGCAGGGCTTGAGGAGACCGCACCACATGCTCGACAACGAGCCGACCACCGAGGCAGCCACGGCTGCCACCGCCCGATCGACCGCCAAAAAGACGGTCAAGAAGACCGCGGCGAAGAAGACCACGGCCACCACCGCGCGCAAGCGCGTCGCCAAGACCGCTGCGGCCGAGGTGCCCACGCAGTCCGACGCCGTCGCGGCCGACCCGGCCCCGAAGACCGCCAAGAAGGCAGTCGCGAAGAAGGCCGTCGCCAAGAAGGCGGTGGCCAAGAAGGCCGCCGCGACCCCGGTCAAGCGCGCCGCCAAGAAGGTCGCCGAGCCGGAGCCCGCCGCGGCTGAGGCTCCCGCCAAGAAGGCGCCCGCTCGCAAGCGCGCCACCACGAAGAAGGCCGCTGCCACCCTGGTCGCGACCGACACCCCGCTCACCGACGGCCCCGTAGCCGACGCCGGTACGCCGGACGCCGCGCCCGCTCGCCGTACGCGCTCCCGCCGCGGTGCCGCGCAGGCCGCTGAGCCCGCCGCGCAGACTCCCGAGCCTGCCGCTGCCGCGCCTGCTCGGACCACCTTCACGGGCACCTCCCACGTGCGTAGCTCGGCCAGCCTCTCCGCCGAGGCAGCTGCTGCCGCTGACTCGGCTGGATCAGCAAGTGCTGCCGACTCGGCAGCTGAGTCCGGCCCGAGCGCCTCCAAGCGCACTTCGCGCCGCCGCGGCGCCCAGCCCGCTGCTGACGCGCCCGCCGCATCCGAGGCAACCCCGCTCTTCCCGACGGCTGGAGAGTCAGCCGCTGCTGCAGAGGCACCCGCCGAAGAGACCACCACCGGGGCCCGCCGCACCCGTCGCCGCGCTCCTGCAGCCGCCGCGGTGCTGTTCCAGGCGCCGACCGTCCCGAGCAACGCTCCGGCCGGAACGCCCGCACCGGCGCAGGCCGAGGCGACCAGCCCGGTCGAGGCGACCGACCCGGCCCCGACTACCCGTTCGCGGAGCCGTCGCGGCGCCAAGAACACCCAGTCCGCCGAGGTTGAGGCCGAGGTGACCACCCAGGCCGCCGAGCCGGGTGACGACGAGCAGCCGAGCACGTCCCGCCGTCGTCGGAGCCGTCGTGGCCGCGATGCCGAGGCGCGCGAAGAGGTCGTCGTCGAAGAGCTCGAGGACGACGAAGAAGAAGACGAGAACGCTGACGCCGAGGCCGATGAAACGGCCGACGAGCAGGCGGACGACGTACAGGCTGAGGACGGCGACGACGACGAGTCCGCCGAGGGCACCCGTCGCCGCCGTCGCCGTCGCGGTGGCCGTCGTCGCCGCAAGACCGGTGACGCCGAGGACAGCGCCGACGAGCAGGACGAGAACGGCGACGAGCCGGACGACGCCGAAGCCTCGGCCGACGACGAGCAGGACGGTTCTGCCGACGACGGTGAGGACGCCGGCAGCTCGTCGCGTCGCCGCCGCCGTCGCCGTCGCCGCAAGGGCGAAGAGGGCACCAGCGCTGCCGACGACCCGGACGAGATCGTGGTCCGGGTGCGTGAGCCGCGCAGCAAGAACACGGCCAACGAGGTCACCGCGATCGAGGGTTCGACCCGCCTGGAGGCGAAGAAGCAGCGCCGCCGTGAGGGTCGCGCCGCTGGTCGCCGCCGCGCGCCGATCGTGAGCGAGGCCGAGTTCCTGGCCCGCCGCGAGTCGGTCGAGCGGACGATGGTGATCCGGTCCCGTGGGGACCTGACCCAAATCGCGGTCTCCGAGGACAACGTCCTGGTCGAGCACTACGTGACCACGGCGGACCAGAGCTCGCTGATCGGCAACGTGTACCTCGGTCGCGTGCAGAACGTGCTGCCCAGCATGGAGGCGGCGTTCATCGACATCGGCAAGGGCCGCAACGCGGTGCTGTACGCCGGTGAGGTCGACTGGGCCTCGCTCGGTGGATCCAACGGATCGCGCAAGATCGAGCAGGTGCTGAAGTCCGGCCAGTCGGTCCTGGTCCAGGTGACCAAGGACCCGATCGGCCACAAGGGCGCCCGGCTGACCAACCAGATCAGCCTGCCCGGCCGGTACGTCGTCTACGTCCCGCGCGGCGGCAACGGCGGTATCAGCCGCAAGCTCCCCGACACCGAGCGGAACCGGCTCAAGACGATCCTCAAGGACATCGTTCCCGACGAGGCCGGCGTGATCGTCCGGACCGCCGCGGAAGGTGCGACCGAGCAGGAGCTGACCCTGGATGTCACCCGCCTGCAGGCGTTCTGGACCGAGATCGACAAGAAGTCGAAGGGCGGCAATGCGCCGGCCCTGCTGCACGGCGAGCCCGACCTGCTGATCCGGGTCGTCCGCGACCTGTTCACCGAGGACTTCTCCAAGCTCGTCATCTCCGGTGACGAGGCCAACGACCAGGTCAGTGAGTACGTCGCCTCCGTGGCGCCGCACCTGGCCGACCGGGTCGAGAAGTGGGGCGGGGACGGCGACGCCAAATCCGGTGACGTTTTCGCGAGCTACCGGATCGACGAGCAGATCAAGAAGGCGCTGGACCGCAAGGTCTGGCTGCCGTCGGGTGGTTCGCTGGTCATCGACCGCACCGAGGCGATGACGGTCGTCGACGTCAACACCGGCAAGTTCACCGGGTCCGGCGGCAACCTCGAGGAGACCGTCACCAAGAACAACCTGGAGGCGGCCGAGGAGATCGTCCGCCAGCTCCGGCTGCGCGACATCGGCGGCATCATCGTGATCGACTTCATCGACATGGTGCTGGAGTCGAACCGGGACCTCGTCATGCGTCGCCTGGTCGAGTGCCTGGGCCGCGACCGGACCAAGCACCAGGTCGCCGAGGTCACCTCGCTCGGCCTGGTCCAGATGACCCGCAAGCGGATCGGTACCGGTCTGCTCGAGGCGTTCAGCGAGAACTGCGACCACTGCGGTGGCCGCGGCCTGATCCTGCACGACGAGCCGAAGGAGTCCCGCCGCCGTGACGGTGGCCGGGGCACCACTGGCGGCAACGCTGCTGCCAGCACCAGCGGCAACACTGGGGGCAACACCGCCAGTGCAAACGGCAACGGCAGCACCAACGGCAACGGCAACAACGGCCAGAGCAGCAACGGTCACGACAAGCCGGCCGCCCAGGCCGAGGAGTCCGGCCGGAAGAGCTCGCGTCGCCGTCGTGGCAAGGGCCGCTCCGACGAGGAGAGCACCGAGGCGGAGACCGCGCAGCACCACGCGGACGCCGCTCAGCACCTGGCCCAGATCGCTGCCGCATCCGCCAAGAAGGACGCTGAGGGTGCACCGGAACCGACCGGTTACCCGATGTCCGGTCACACCGATGAGCCCGTGAGCCCGGAAGCGACCGGTTTCCCGCCGGCCGACGTACCGGCTGATGGGGCTGAGGCGGCCGAGGCTGAGCAGAACGGCACCAAGAGCACGCGACGTCGGCGCAGTAGCCGGGGCCGCGGTAAGACGGCAGGAGACGCTCCGGAGACGCCTTCGGAGCTGGTTTCGGCCGGTCAGTAACCCGATTTCCAGGATGCTGCGCTCGCGTAGTATCCTGGACCTTCGGTGCGCTCCAGGCGTGCCGACTTGTGTGTTGTGACTGTGAGTGTGCGGGGAATCCTCGCGGCTCAGACCAGCACACTATGTACAAGAACTTCCGATCCAGCAGAGAGTGAGATCCACGGTGTACGCGATCGTGCGCAGTGGCGGCACCCAGCAGAAGGTCGCCGTCGGCGATGTCATCGAGATCGACAGCCTGACGGACGCAGTGGGCGACACCGTCGCGCTGTCCGCGGTTCTGGTCGTCGATGGCGACACCGTGACGACCGATGCTGCGGCGCTGGCCAAGGTTGCCGTGTCGGCTGAGGTTCTCGGCCGCACCAAGGGACCCAAGATCCACATCCTGAAGTACAAGAACAAGACCGGTTACCGCAAGCGCCAGGGGCACCGCCAGCACTACACCCAGGTCAAGGTCACCGCGATCGACGCGAAACTGTCATCCTCTGAGAAGAAGGGGAGCTGATTAACTCATGGCACACAAAAAGGGAGCAGCCTCGACCCGCAACGGTCGTGACTCCAACTCACAGCGCCTCGGCGTGAAGCGGTACGGCGGCCAGCTCGTCAACGCCGGCGAGATCATCGTTCGCCAGCGGGGCACGCACTTCCACCCGGGCATCCTGGTTGGCCGTGGCGGCGACGACACGCTGTTCGCGCTGGCCGAGGGCAAGGTGGAGTTCGGCACCCGTCGCGGACGCCGCGTCGTGAACATCGTCCCGGCCCCGGCGGAGTAGTACCGCCACCCCGGGAAGTAACAGCTCTTTCAAGAGGGCGGGTCGCGGAATACCGCGACTCGCCCTCTTGCTATGAAGCACAGTTGCTATGAAACGCAGTTGCTGTGTAAGGCGCTCAGTACGTTTATTTGGCTACAGGAAGTTGAGATACACCGATGGCAATCCCCAGCTTTGTGGACCGCGTGACGGTGCACGTCACCGCGGGCCGCGGCGGACACGGATGTGCCTCGGTGCACCGGGAGAAGTTCAAGCCCCTCGGTGGTCCGGACGGCGGCAACGGCGGTGACGGCGGCAGCGTGATTCTCCGCGTCGACCCGGACACCACCACACTCGTCGACTACCACCGCTCCAGCCACCGCGCCGGCACGAACGGTGCCCAGGGCAAGGGTGACCACCAGGCCGGCAGCAACGGCGAAACCGTCATCCTGCCGGTCCCGGAGGGAACCGTGATCTCGGTCGACGGCATCGTCGTGGCCGACCTGGTTGGCCCCGGCGCCGAATTCGTGGCAGCCCAAGGTGGCAAGGGTGGTCTCGGCAACGCGGCCCTGGCCAGCAGCTCCCGTAAGGCGCCCGGTTTCGCCCTGCTCGGTGAGGACGGCGAGGAGCGCACGCTCGTCCTGGAGCTCAAGGTTGTCGCCGACATCGGTCTGGTCGGCTTCCCGAGCGCCGGCAAGTCGTCGCTGATCGCGTCGATCAGTCGCGCTCGGCCGAAGATCGCCGACTACCCCTTCACCACCCTGATCCCCAACCTGGGCGTCGTGGTCGCCGGTGGCGAGACCACTTTCACCGTGGCCGACGTACCGGGTCTGATCGAGGGCGCCAGCGAGGGCCGCGGGCTCGGGCACGACTTCCTGCGCCACGTCGAGCGCTGCGCGGCACTCGTGCACGTCATCGACTGTGCGACGTACGAACCGGGGCGTGACCCGCTCAGCGACCTCGACACGATCGAGGCCGAGCTGACCGCCCATGGTGGTCTCGAGGACCGGCCGCGACTCGTTGCCCTGAACAAGATCGACGTACCGGACGCGCGTGAGATCGCGGAGATGGTGCAAGAGGGTCTGGAAGAGCGCGGGCTGCAGGTGTTCCCGATCTCGACCGCTTCGCACGAAGGCCTGGAGGCCTTGAAGTTCGCGATGGCCGAGATCGTGGCCAAGCGTCGCGCGGAGGAAGAGAAGCCGGACAGCACCCGGATCATCATCCGGCCGCAGGTCCAGGGCGGGCCCGAGTTCAAGGTCAAGAAGCTGCCGGCCGACGGCGAAGGCGACTGGCTGGTGCAGGGCGGCAAGCCCGAGCGCTGGGTCAAGCAGACCGACTTCACGAACCCGGAGGCCGTTGGCTACCTGGCCGACCGGCTGAACCGGCTCGGCGTCGAGCGGGCGCTGCTCGAGCTCGGCGCGACGGAGGGCGAAGGCGTCATCATCGGCGACGGACCCAACGCCGTCATGTTCGACTTCGCTCCCGAGGTCCAGGCCGGCGCGGAGCTGCTGTCCCGCCGTGGCGAGGACCAGCGGCTGGAGGAGAACCGGCCTGCGCTCGACCGGCGCCGGCGCAAGGACGAGGAATACCACGCGCTCCGGTCCGGCGAGAAAACCAAGTCCGACCTGTCGGAGTACGGTCACGGCTGGATCGAGGACGAGGTCGACCTGACCCCGGCCGAGGCCAGGCGAGTTGCGGAGAAGGCGGAGAAGCTGGCGCGCAAGGAAGCACGCGAGCTCGCTGCGCAAAAGGATCTCGACCAGAACGGTTGATACCTGATGAACATGCGCGCGGAGGCCGTCGAGGCCACGCGAATTGTCGTCAAGGTGGGTTCGTCGTCGCTGACTCAGCGCGGGCGGATCGACATGGACCGGCTCCGGCCGCTCGTCGATGCCATTGCGGCGCGGCGGGCGACGGGGACCGAGGTCGTGCTCGTCTCGTCGGGAGCGATCGCGGCCGGGCTGGCTCCGATGGGGTTGCGTTCGCGACCGCGTGACTTGGCGACGCAGCAGGCGGCTGCTTCGGTGGGACAGGGCGAGCTGATGGCTCGCTACAGCGAGGCGTTCGGCGCGCATGACCTGCGGGTCGGTCAGGTGCTGCTGACAGTCGACGACGTGACCCGGCGCAGCCACTACCGCAACGCGTTCCGGACGTTTGCACGGTTGCTGGAGCTGGGCGTCGTACCGATCGTGAACGAGAACGACACCGTCGCCACCACCGAGATTCGCTTTGGTGACAACGACAGGCTGGCCGCACTGACCAGCCACCTCGTGCACGCGGACCTGTTGCTGCTGCTGTCGGACGTCGATGGCCTGTACGACGGCGATCCGCGCAAACCGGGGACGACGATGGTCACCGAGGTTCGCGGTGCCGCCGATCTGGAGCCGCTCGCGATCGGCAAGACCGGCTCATCCGGTGTCGGCACCGGCGGCATGCAGACGAAGGTCGAGGCGGCCGCGATCGCCACCGAAGCCGGGATTCCCGTCGTACTGACTTCGGCGGCGCTGGTCGCAGAAGCCTTGCAGGGCAAGCGTGTTGGCACGTTGTTCCACCCCACCGGCCGTCGCCAGAAAACCCGCATGCTGTGGCTGGCGCACGCCACCACCGGCGTCGGCAGCCTGCGACTGGACGAGGGCGCCGTCCAAGCCGTCACCGTACGGCGAAAGTCCCTGCTCCCAGCCGGTATCACTGCTGTCGAAGGCACTTTCTCGGCCGGCGACCCCGTCGACCTGGTCTCGCCGACCGGCGTCGTTGTGGCCCGTGGACTGGTGAACTACGACGCAGCTGAGCTGCCTGGCCTGCTTGGCCGCTCCACTCACGAGCTGGCGCGCGAGCTCGGCCCGGCGTACGAACGTGAAGTCGTCCACCGAGACGACCTGGTCCTGTTGTGAACCTCGAATCTAGGATGGTTCCGTGAGCGAGATCATCGAACTGGCCCAGCGGGCGCGCGAGGCGTCGTACGCGTTGGCGGAAGCCTCACGGGCGACCAAGGACGCGGCACTGCACGCAATGGCGGCCGCGCTGCGGGCGAACACAGACGCGATCGTGGCGGCCAACGCAGTCGACGTCGCGGCGGCACGCGAGGCCGGTACGCCGGAATCCACCGTCGACCGCCTTGCTTTGGATGCCGGCCGGGTCGACGGGATGGCTGCAGGGCTGGAGCAGTTGGCCGGTCTGACCGATCCGGTCGGCGAGGTCGTGCGCGGGTACACGCTGCCGAACGGTCTCGAGCTGCGTCAGGTCCGCGTGCCCTTCGGCGTCGTCGGGATCATCTACGAGGCCCGGCCGAACGTGACGGCCGACGCGGCCGGCATCTGCCTCAAGTCGGGCAATGCCGTGCTGCTGCGGGGGTCTTCGTCCGCGGCCGCGTCCAACGTGGCGATCATCTCCGTACTGCGCGATGCCGCAGCGTCGGTGGGATTGCCGGCTGACGTGGTGCAGGGCGTGCCGACGGACCGGGCTGCCGTGAAGGAGCTCATGCAGGCGCGCGGGCTGGTCGACGTACTGATTCCGCGCGGGGGAGCGGGGCTGATCCAGACCGTGGTCAGCGAGTCCACAGTGCCGGTGATCGAGACGGGCGTGGGCAACTGCCACGTGTACGTCGATGCTGACGCCGATCTCGGTCTTGCGCTGGAGATCCTGCTGAACTCGAAGACGCAGCGGCCGAGTGTGTGCAACGCGGCCGAGTCGCTGCTCGTGCATGCATCAGTGGCTGACGATTTCTTGGCGATTGCCCTTCCTGCGTTGGCTTCCGCGGGCGTGACGGTGCACGGTGATCCGACAGTTGTTGCTGCGGGCAAGGACATTGTGGCGGCGACGGACGAGGACTACGGGACCGAGTACAACTCACTCGACCTGTCGGCCGCGGTGGTCGAGTCGCTGGAGAGCGCCGTACAGCACATTCGTCGTTACAGCTCCGGTCACACCGACGCGATCATCACGCGCTCCCAGGCCGCGGCCCGCCGTTTCGTGCAGGCCGTCGACTCGGCCGCGGTCGTCGTCAACGCCAGCACGCGTTTCACCGACGGCGGCGAGTTCGGGTTCGGCGCCGAGATCGGCATCTCCACCCAGAAACTCCACGCCCGCGGCCCGATGGGCCTGCCCGAAATGACGTCCACCAAGTACGTCGTCACCGGCGAAGGTCAGATCCGGAACTGATCCACATGGACGACGGGCGGCTCGGCACTCAAGACTGCCAGAGCCGCCAGGTGGTCGTCGTCCGGTGTCTGGACATCCACTAGCTGCGCCGGACCGTCATGTCCCTCCCACCGCACCACGGCGGCTGGCTGATCCGGTGAGCTCACCACCACGCCACACAGTCCGGCGCCGATCCCGTCCTCGGTGGCTTTGACCAGCGACTCCTTACGCGTCCAGTACCGCGTGAACGCCCGCGCCTTCGCGATCCCGTCGTACCGCTTGAGCTCCTGAAGCTCCTCAGGCGCCAAGGTCATGTCCGCGACCCCGTCGACATCCGTCCGCGAGTCGATCCGCTCCACGTCCAGCCCGACCGGCGCCGTACCGATCGCCAAGCCAACCCACTCGCCCGAGTGCGACACCGACAGCTCGACACCCGCGGTCCGCACCTTGCCATGCGGCTTTCCGCAGTCCCGACACGACCGATCCAGTACGACGCTCGCCGGCGGAACGGACATGCGCTCACCGACCAAGCGCCGTACGAGCGTCACTCCCAGCAGGAACCGGGCCTTGTCATCGTCACGCCGGTATCGCGCATACCGCTCCTGCTCGATCGCGTTCAGATCATTGAGGAACTCCGCCTGAGCCTGATCGACCCGCGCCCACCACACCTCAACCGCGTTCACCCTCCGACCCTAGCGGGGCCTCAGGCGGTCTTGTGGCGAGCACCGCCCTCGAGGTGGACCGTCTCGCCGGAGATGAAGCCCGCGCGGAGGAGCCACATGACCGCGTCGACGATGTCGTCGGACTCGCCGGACCGTCCGACCAGCGTGCCGGCCGCGCTCTTACTGAGGAGACCGGCCTTGCCGTCGCCCAACCGGTCCCACGCGCCCGAGTCGATGACACCGGGCGAAATGGCATTGACCCGCACTGGAGCGAGATCCGCCGCGAGATGGCGAGCGAGGTACTCGACCGCGCCGTTGGTCACGCCCTTCACGAGCGAGCCGGGGCCTGGGCGCCAGCCGACGACCCCGGAAAACACGACGATCGACCCGGTCGGCCGCAGTACCGGTGCGAAGTGCTTGGCGACCAGCATCGGTCCGATCACCTTCGCGGTGAACGCGGTCACCAGTTTGTCGTGCTCCAGTTCGACAGCCCGTACGTCGTGCGGTGCCGAACCAGTCATCACAAGGTGGTCGATGCCGTCCGCGAGCAGTGCGGCTGCGGCGGCCATTGTCGTCTCGTCCTGCAGGTCGATACGCACCGCGGTCGCGCCGAGCTCGACCGCCAGTGCCTCGGCAGCCGCCAGGTCACGGGCGCCGATCACCACGTCGTACCCGTCCTGCACCGCGCGTCGCGCGACGGCCGCTCCCAGCGCCCGTGCACCGCCGATGACCAGGATCCGCTCCATATTCGCCACTCCCTCTCGTAGGATCGGGTCTCACGGTATGGATTTGATACCGGTATCTTCAACGGAACTGGGAGCAGCCATGGGCAAGGCGTACAACGTGATGGCGGCGACCTGTCCGAGCCGGACCGTGCTGCACCGCATCGGTGCTCGCTGGACGGTGTTCATCGTCAACGCCCTCGCCGACGGACCTCGTCGCTTCACCGAACTGAAGGCGCACATCCAGGGCATCACTCCAAAGGTGCTGACCGAGACGCTGCGGTCCCTGGAGGTCGACGGGCTGATCAGCCGACGTGAGTACGTCGCCAATCCGCCGCATGTCGAATACGCGCTGACGCCGTTGGGGCGGTCCCTCCTGATCCCGCTCCGCGCCGTACGGGCGTGGGCTGAGCAACACGTCCCCGACATCGAGGCCGCCCGGGCTCGTCATGAGGATCAGGCGGCCGCCCCGACGCTGTGAGCGCCGTACGGGGCTCACTCCTCGGGCAGCGGCGCTGGGCGGCCTTCCCAGCGTGTGGAGAGGACGACCGTCGTACGGGTGCGGACCACGCCGTTCACGCGGCGCAGAGAGCCGACCACGGCCTCTAGCTGGCTGACGTCGGCGACGCGGATCTTCACGACGAGCTCCTGGTCGCCGGCGACGAACCAGCAGTCCTCGACGGCGGCGATCTCGCGGACCTGGTCCACGATGTCGTCGGTCTCGACGTCGTCGCGCTGGAACAGGCCGATCAGGGCGCTCGTGCCGAGCCCGACCTCACTCGGCGCCACGATCGCGCGATAACCGAGGAGGACGCCGCGCTCTTCCAGACGCCGTACCCGCTCCTGGACGCTCGGGCCGGACAGCCCGACCACCCGGCCGAGCTCCGCCCAGCTGGAGCGGCCGTTCAGCCGCAAGGCCTCGATCAGCTGCCGATCGATCACGTCCATACGGGGTGAACCTCCTGTTTGCCGCAGATTCGTAGGCACTTCGCCTGATCTGCCTTCAATTCGTTTGTGTGGACCGGATGATTGTCGTACAATTTGAGATGTCGGGGCCGGACCGCCCCGACCGTAGCCTGACAACCCAGTGAAGGAAACATGATCACCCCCGACGTTGCCCGTGCCCACATCGACGAGATGCACCGTGTCGCTGCGCAGTATCAGCGCGCTGCCGCCGTGCCGTCCCTCTGGCGCCGGCTGCTGACCCGTCACGCCCGCAGCAACTGAAAAACCGACCTCACGCGCGACCGGATGGCCTGAAGAGCCACCGGTCGCGCTCCTGTGTCCGGCCACGAGATAGGCTCTGACCATGCTGAACCTTGTCGTGCCGCAGCTCGCGGCCCTCGAGGAGGCCGCTGAGGCCTCACACATCTCGCCGTGGTGGTACGGCGGGTTCACCCTCGTTGTCCTGTCCCTGCTGATTCTCGTCACGGTGATCATGGGCAAGGGCCGGCCGCACAGCTGATATGACTGCCGTCGAGCGGGTCCGCCGGCTGGGCGTGATGGGCGGGACGTTCGACCCGATCCACCACGGTCACCTGGTCGCCGCCAGCGAGGTCCAGGCCTACTTCGATCTGGACGAGGTCATCTTCGTCCCGACCGGCCAGCCCTGGCAGAAGCTCGATCGCGACGTCTCCGCGGCCGAGGACCGGTATTTGATGACGGTGATCGCCACCGCGTCGAACCCGAGATTCTCGGTCAGTCGGGTCGACATCGACCGGCCCGGGCCGACGTACACGATCGACACGCTGCGCGACCTGTCCGCGCTCTATCCGGACGCGGAGCTGTTCTTCATCACCGGTGCCGACGCGCTGGCCCAGATCCTCACCTGGCGCGACGTCGACGAGATGTTCAAACTCGCGCAGTTCGTCGGCTGTACGCGGCCCGGAACCGAAAGTCTCGAACTGCCGCTGGACAAGCTGCCGATGGACCGGATCACCTTGCTGGAAGTTCCGGCGCTGGCGATCTCGTCGACGCAATGCCGGGCCCGGGTCGCCAAGGGAAACCCGACCTGGTACCTGGTCCCGGACGGCATCGTCCAGTACATCGCCAAGCGCGAGCTCTACATCAACCGTTAGGACTGTTAATGCCAGCCTCAGAACGCGCCATCGAGCTGCTCACCGCGGCCGCCGAGGCGGCCCACGACAAGAAGGCCGAGAACGTTCTCGCCTTCGACGTCTCCGAGCAGCTCGCCATCACCGACGCCTTCCTGGTCGCGTCCGCCTCCAACGACCGCCAGGTGCGCGCCATCGTGGACGCCGTCGAGGAGAAGCTCCGCGCCGATTTCGACATCAAGCCGGTACGCCGCGAAGGCGCCCGCGAAGGCCGTTGGGTCCTGCTCGACTACCTGGAGATCGTGATCCACGTCCAGCACGACGAGGAGCGCAACTTCTACTCCCTCGAGCGGCTGTGGCGCGACTGCCCAGTCATCAAGCTGCCGTCCGACGTACCCGGTTCAGACACAGCCTCGGGTTCGGCCGAATGACTGCTGGGCGGCTGATCGTCTGGCGGCACGGCCGTACCGAATGGAACCTGGCCGACAAGATCCAGGGCCAGGCCGACATCCCCCTCGACGAGGTGGGCATCGGCCAGGCCCGCGCCGCCGCCGCCCGCCTGGCCGCCCTGGCTCCCACCCGCCTGTTCGCCAGTGACCTCCAGCGCGCCGCTGCCACCGCCGGCGAACTGGCGGTCCTGACCGGGCTGCACATCGAGTACGACAAGTCCCTGCGCGAGATCGACGTCGACGACTGGGCCGGCCTCACCCAGGCCGAACTAGCCGCCCGCCACCCCGAGGCCGCCGCCCGCATCAAATCCGGCGCCCCCCAACGCCGCGGCACCGCTGGCGAAACCGTCGAAGAGGTAGCCACCCGCTTCGCCGACGCCCTCACCCGCATTTCTCTGCAAGGTGAGTCCGCCGACACCACCGTCATCGCCACCCACGGCCTGGCCGCCCGCGTCGGCATCTGCCGCTTCCTCAACATCCCAGACCCCCACTGGCCCGCCTTCGGCGGCCTCTCCAACTGCAACTGGGTCTCCCTCCTCCCCAACCGCGCCACCGGCTGGCGCATCGAAGAGTGGAACGCAGGCTCCCTCCCCGAACCAGTAATGTCCGACGACCCCCAGGGCTAAAAGGACACCCCTCCGCGGCGACAGCCCATTTGGTCGCCTCCGACGACGCCCGCGCCCGTCGCCCCGGGGCTGACTCTCGGCGCCGGACACAAACGGACACCGCTCCGCGGCGACAGAGCGGCCGCCGTTCCGCCCACCGCATTGGCCCAACGAACTGGGCTGGGCGGCGCCACGCACAACGGACACCGCTTCGCGGCGACAGCCTCTTGCCCGCCTCCGGCGACGGCTCGACCGCGCTCCCGCAGACCGCATGGACCGAAGAGTTGGTTGCAGCGCGGCACGAGCGACTGCAGGTAGTCGCCTAACGCATCCTCAGCGGCCGTTCGCACAGCGTGCCTGCGCTGGACGCCGCCACTACCTGCAGTGCTTCGTGCTGCGCCGGGCACCGCGCAGGACCCGAGTGCCAGGTTCACGGAAGTCTGCTGCCGCTATACGGCAGCAGGACTCCGATGATCGGCTCCGCATCGACTGATCAGCTGACGAGCGTCGGTAGGAACATGTAGTAGTCGCCCGTGGGTTCCCAGGCAATCTGCTGAGCGTGCGAGGCAACGGTGCAGGCACACACCTCCTGTCCTTCGCGTCGTTCGCATCACGCAGTTCGCCTGCTCAGCAACGCAAGCACGACACCCGGATGACCCATGTCATCTACCTCACCACCCCCAGCCAGGTATCCGATTTTTCTTCTCCGCCCTTCATCCGCTAAGCTTTCGGAGTCGCAAGGGAACACCGCGGGGCTTTGGCGCAGTTGGTAGCGCGCTTCCATGGCATGGAAGAGGTCAGGGGTTCGAATCCCCTAAGCTCCACCGCAAGAACAGCAGGTCAGGAAGGCATTACGCCTCCTGACCTGTTTTCGTTGGAGGGCCAGGGGAGCGGGTGTCGATATCGCACCCGGCCACGTCAGTGCTGGATATACCGGTCATGAGGTGACCGGTACTGGTACTTGGGTGGGAGGCATGAACTTGCCGACTAACTCGTCCAACTTCCCCGAGCCCACACTGATCGCCGTCAATGGCGTTGAGCTGGAGGTCTTCGAAGCGGGCAGACAGAACGCCGGGAAGCTTGTGGTGCTATGCCACGGCTGGCCGGATCTCGCCTTCACCTGGCGTTATCAGGTGCCTGCGCTCGTTGCTGCGGGCTACCACGTCATCGCCCCCAATCAACGCGGGTACGGCGGCTCCTCCCGCCCGGACGAGGTCGCCGCGTACGACGTCGCGCATCTGGCTGGCGATCTTGTCGCGCTCCTCGACCACTATGGCTACGAGGATGCGATCTTCATCGGGCATGACTGGGGCGCGATGGTCGTGTGGAGTCTCACCCTGCTGCATCCGACGCGGGTCAACAAGGTGATCTGTCTGAGCCTGCCGTACCAGGTGCGCGGAGAGACGCCCTGGATCGAGTTCATGGAAGCGGTGCTCGGTAGCGACTTCTACTTCGTCCATTTCAACCGGCAGCCCGGTGTTGCCGACGCCGTGTTGGACGAGAACCCGGAACGATTCCTGCGCAACCTGTACCGCAAGAACGAGCCTCGCCAGGAGCCGCGGCCAGGGATGGTGATGATCGATCTTGCTCGGGCGGAGACTGCTCTCGGAGAACCTCTGCTGAATGACAGCGACCTGGGCGTCTACGTCGCAGCCTTCGAGAAGTCCAGGTTCACTGGCGGCATCAACTGGTACCGGAACCTTGACCGCGGCTGGCACCTGCTTGCCGACGTCGACCCGATCATCCACCAGCCCGCCCTCATGATCTACGGCGACCGCGACGCCGTGGCCCCGGCCGAGAATCTCGCGGAGTTCGTGCCCAACGTCGAAGAGATCCACCTCGACAGCGGGCACTGGATCCAGCAGGAGAAGCCCGAGGAGACGAATCGCGCGATCCTGGAATGGCTGGCACGGTACGACGCTATTCGGCCAGGGTTGGCTGGCGGTGGAGCCAGGCTTGGGTGGTGATCTCGTCGATGACGAAGCGGGCCAGGTCGGTGCGGGTGATCTGCCAGCCGCCGACGGGAGTTTGGTTGTCTTCGACCCGGTAGGTGCCGGTGGCGGGCTCGTCCAGGAGGCGGGTCGGGCGGACGAAGGTCCAGTCGAGGTCGGCCGCGGCCACTAGGGACTCCATGGCGCGCATGTCGTCGTATGCCTCGCGCATGAGTGTGTTGGCGAGGATGCGGTAGACCGGTTTGAAGTTGGGGTCGTTGTGGCGAACGCCGGCTGAGGTGATGGCGATCAGGCGGACGCCGTCCAGGGCGGGGATCAGGGCTCGGGCGGCGTCGGAGTACAGGCCGTCGGCTTTGCGGCCGGCGGGGCCGATGGCGGAGATGACTACGTCTTGGCCTTTGAGAGCGACCTCCACAGAGGCTGGGTCGCGGAGGTCGACGACCTGAGCGCCTGGCTGGGGTGTGCGGACGGCGGCGGTTACTTCGTGCCCGGCGGCGCGGGCCTCCTCGACCAGGAGGCGGCCGCTGCGGCCGTTGGCGCCGAGGATCAGGACCTTGCTCATGAGCCAACCTCCATCGAACGGTGTTCGTCTAGCGAACACTGTACGACATGAGGTTCACATCCGAGCGCGCAGTACGTCGAACTCGGCGCCGGGGGTGTTCGGATCGAAACCGTGCTCGAGGAGCCAGCGGGCGTTGCAGAGGCTGCGGATTGACCACCAGGCGCGGATGATGTCGAGGTCGGCGGGGCCGTAGCCGGCTAGGAGGTGGGGGAGCTGTTCCTCGTGGCCGAGGGTGAGGCTGGCGAGGTCCCAGAGAGGGTCGCCTTGGGCTGCTTCGGACCAATCGATGATTCCGGTGACGGCATCGTCGGACGTGAAGACGTGGGTGATCTGCAGGTCGCCGTGGATGAAGGCGGGCGTCCACGGGCGGAGGGCGGCTTCAGCGACCTCGCGGTTGCGGGTGACCAGGTCAGCCGGGAGCACGGCGTTGCTGATCAGCCAGCCGCATTCGCGGTCGAGTTCGGCGACGATGTCGTCGAGGATCCGGCCTGGCCAGGGTGGCAGAGGTGCGTCGTGCAGTTGGCGAATGACCAAACCTGCGGCGGCCCAGGCTGCTGGCGAAGCGGGGGAGGGCTCGCCGAGTACGCCGAGTGCTTCGCCCGGTACGGCGGCGATTGCGAGCGCAGGCGCCTTGCGCCAAAGGATTTCAGGCGTGGGAACCGGGGCCAGCGCGATGGCCTCGATCTCGACGTCGAGGTTCGACTGATCGGAGTCGATCTTCACGAACACGTCGCCGACGCGCAGCGTCGCGCGATCGCTGTGGGCGACGACAACCTCAACCTTTTCCATGTCGGCCAGTATCTCGGTGCGAGTCCAGTGCTTTTGCTGTCGCGATCAGGCGCGGAAGGGTGTCGGCGTGGGTGTGTTGAGCGACGCGGGTGTAGAGGATGTCGAGCACGAGGAACTGGGCATGCCGATCGGCCAGCGTGGCCGGGTCAGTGCCCGGGGCGGCGGTGGTGAGGACGTGATCCGCGACCTCGGCCAGCGGCGAGTTCGGGTGGGCGGTGATGGCAACGGTGAGCGCACCGCGGTCGCGGGCGGCGCGCAGTACCTCGATGGTTTCGGTGATCCGACCGGACGTAGAGATGCCGATGTAGACGTCGGTCGGTTCGGCGAGCGTCGCGGAGACCAGGCCGCTGTGAACATCGCCAGAACTCCAACAGGGGATGGCGATGCGTTGCAGTCGTCGGCGCAGTTCGTCGGCGCTGACCCCGCTGGTGCCGACGCCGAAGAAGTGACATTGCCGAGCGGTCGCCAAGCGTTCAGCCACAGTGTCGACGCTTGAAAGATCGAGCCGGGCGGCGGTGTCGGCGAGGGCTTGCGTGGTAGTTGCCATCAGCACCTTCATGACCTGATCGGCGCTGTCGTCGGGCCCGATCTCACGGCCGATGTCGGCGCTCCACCGCTGTGCCCCGGCCGCCTCCGCAAGCGCGACCCGAAGCTCCGCGAACCCGGTCAGTCCACAGGTCCGGCAGAAGCGAGTGACCGTTCCTTGTGACGTCCCGGTGCGTTCCGCCAGTTCGGTGATCGTTAATCGTGAAGCGGTCGATGGCTCTGCCAGCACGAAGTCGGCGATCTGCCGCAGCGATCCACTGAGCCCGTCGTAGGCCGCCCGCACACCGTCGAGACTCATCGCAGGCTCCTCACCGAGAGCAATAATTGTTTCCATGATATTGACACCAGGGAGCCCAAAGTGGAAATTATTTCCATGACCGTGTCGCGCCGTGCAGTACTCGGTGGAATCGCAGCCCTAGCCCTCACCGCTCCCCGCGCCGAAGCCACCTGCCGCCCGGCGGACGCCTCGATGACCGCGGCCGCAGGCTTCCTCGCCGCAAAGATCGACGAGTACGGCGCCGGTTCCACCCTGCGCGTCCCGCGCAGCTACACCGGCGGCTTCTTCGACACCATCAACTTCGTCTCGTCCTTCCTGTACGACGACGCCCTCACCGTGATCGCGTTGATCCACGAAGGCTCGGCCGCCCAACTCGACCGCGCGAAGATGCTCGGCGACGTGCTGCTGTACGTGCAGTCCCACGACCCGATCGGCGACGGTCGCACGCGAGCGTCGTACCAGCCTGACCCGCTGATCACCGCCGACGGTACGCCGTACATCGGATCGCCGGCCGCCTACTCGGGCAACCAAGCCTGGGTCGGTATGGCGCTCTGTCACCTCTACCACCGGACTAAGCAGCAGAAGTATTTGGCCGGTGCGCTGACCGCCGCCAACTGGATTCAGGCGCACACCTGGTCCGCTGCCGGTATCCCCGGCTACACCGGCGGCCGCAGTGCCGACGATCAGCCGCTGACCTTCAAGGCCACCGAGCACAACATCGACATCACCGCTTTCTTCGCCATGCTCAGAACCCAGACCGGCAAGGCGATCTGGGGCACCCGATCCGCGCAGGCGGCGTCGTTCGTCCGCGCGATGTGGGACCGGAGCAAACTGTGGACCGGCACGAACCCCGACGGCGTCACGATCAACCGGCACCCGGTCCCGGCCGACGTACAGGTCTGGGCCTACCTGGCGACCCGCGACTACAGCCCAGCGCTGACCTGGACCATCAACACTCTTGGGGCGACCGACAACGGCTTCACCGGCATCAGCTTCAGTGACACTGACACCTCCAAAGTGTGGTTCGAGGGCACGGCCCATCTGGTCGCCGCACTCAAGCTTCGTAATGCTCCGGGCGACAGAGCGAGAGTCAGCAACTACCTCGCGAGCCTCCGCGACGCCCAGACCCGCGCGCCCAACGCAGACGGTCGCGGCATCGTCGCCGCCTCGTCCGACGGACTCGACACCGGCTTCGGCGACCTCTACTACGCGTCCCTCCACACCGGTGCCACCGCCTGGTACCTCCTCGCCGCCCAGGGCACCAATCCCTTCGTGCTTCAAGGAAAACCCGCTCCACAGTTCCACTCGTGAAGATCTGGAGAATCCGGGCCGGTGAGTGGAGGCAGGATTTGTCCCGTTGTCACGGTGGGTGATGGTCGCCTAGCATTCGGGGCCGAGGCGAGTGGGGGAACGTGGCAGAGAAGAAGGAAGGCTCTTCGCGGGTCAAACTGATCACTGAACTGGTGATCTTGGCGGCTGCGATCGCGGGGCTCTTGACGGCGTACCTGACGTTGCGATCGAAGGACGACGAGGGTACGGCACCACCGCCCGGCAACTCGCCGTCGGCGACCGTACCGAGCACGCCACCGCCGGTAACGGATCCGTCCGAATCGCCGCCGCCGAGTACGACGGAGCCCGCGGCAGTCCAGTACCTCGCGGATCTCGACGCGCTCCAGGGTGACACCCGGCAGCAGCAGGCGGAGCTCAGTGACAAGGGCAAGCGCACGCAGTACCTGCACAGCCTGAAACCGCCGAACCCGTTCGTCGAGTACACGTTCGAGTTCGCGATCACTGAGGGCAAGTACTTCTGCTCGACCGTCGGTATCGACACCAAAGGGTCGAGCGGCAACGTGATGGCCTTCCAGGTCTACCTGGACGGCAAGAGCGTTGCCGACTATCAGACCGCCACGAACGAGACCCGCCCCGTCCAGGTCGAGCTGACCGGGCACAGCCAGATCAAGCTCTTCTCGTCCGCCGTGAAGCGCGAGGGCACCCGCCCGCCGGCCGTCTGGGCCGACGCACGCTTCGCCGACAACTGCACCCAGAACTGAACCCGGAGGATTTGTGTCACCGAACTGGCTGTTCCTGATCCTCATCCCGATCGTGCTGCTCTGCATCTTCTTCCCGATCTTGGTGATCAAGAAAGTCCGCCGCAGCGGGGTGCTGGGCGCGCCGGCCGGGCAGAATCCGTTCCACCAGGCCGCGGGGGAGAGCCGCGAGGATTTTGTCCGGCGGTACTGGAACCGCTCGGGCGTGGTCATGGATGGCGTCACGCTGGTCGATCTTTACGATCGCGTCCGTGTCCTTGAGGGGCGTGGCCCGGGGACGGAGCCGGGCGCGTTTGTCAGTCAGGGTCCGTTTCAGCAGGCGCCGGGTCAGAGTCGCGAGGATTTTGTCCGGCAGCACTGGAATCGCTCCGGTGTGGTCGCGGATGGCGTCACGCTGGTCGATCTTTACGATCGCGTCCGTGTCCTCGAGGGGCGTGGCCCGGGGGCGGAGCCGGGCGCGTTTGTCAGTCAGGGTCCGTTTCAGCAGGCGCCGGGTCAGAGCCGCGAGGATTTTGTCCGGCAGCACCGGAATCGCTCCGGCGTGGTCGCGGACGGCGTCACCCTGATCGACCTCTACGACCGCATCGGCGTCCTCGAGGGCCTGGCCCGCACCGAACAGAAGTCTGAGTAACCTGTCGAAATCGCGGTTCGGCGTTCGTTGCGCAGGTAACAGGCGGTCCACGGGTGACCGCCGGAGTGGAGTGCTGACATGGACAAGTACCTGATCTCGTTCGACCGCGGCGCGATGGACCACATCCCCGCAGAAGACTTCCCGCAGGTCGGCGAAGACGCACACGCAGTCTGCCGCGAAGCGAAGACCGCCGGCGTCCTCATCTTCACCGGCGGCATCCACTACGACACCGACGACGAAACCCTCGCCGCCAACCCCGCCGTAGTGGACACCAACGGCCTCATCACCGACGGCCCCTACCCCGAAAGCAAAGAGCTCATCGGCGGTGTCTTCGTCGTCGAGGTCGCCACCCGCGAAGAAGCCCTGCACTGGGCCGCCAAAGTGGCCGCCGCTTGCCGCTGTCCCCAAGACGTCCGCAAGTTCATGTACGACGCCGAGGTCTAAAGAACCTGCCGCTCGGCCGCATCAAGCCAGCGCCGGTACCACCGGGCGAAGCCGAGGGGCGTCCGGTCCTCGTCGTACATCGGCCGGAACCCCTTGTCCTCGGTTGTGTCGTCCGCCCACATCTGACCGCGCGCCGGCCCAGTGATCACCAGGCACTCGCGAAGCGCGCATCCCAGGTGACACAGGTAGAGAAGCCCGATGGAGTGCTTGGGGTCGTAGACGATCGCATCGACCGCCTCCACCCACGCGTCGTCGGACTCAAAGTCCTCCCGCGCAGGTGTCCCATCGGCCGGGTTGAAGGCCTGGACATGCGGGAAGGGCTGGTCGAGCGTGTCCAGGTCAGTGAGCTCGGCGCCATCGCCGTCCCACTGCCAGCGCCCGGCCAGACGTCGTACCGGAAAGAGCCCGTACGCCGGACCGGCCCCACCGCGCCCGACTTGCAGCACGAACGACCGATACTCCGCAGGCAGTTCGACTCCGAGTTGGGTCTCGGCGTCAGCCAACTCGTCCGGTCCGAGCGGTGGCTCGAGTTGCCAGGTGTGTTCGTCGGCACCGAACACCACGCGACGGCGGTCTGCGCGCCGAAGGTGCTCGATTCGTTCGCGCACATCTGACCAGTCGAGGGTTGTCACGGTCGGAAGCGTACCGATGGACGGGTAGAGGTTGGGGGTTGCAGCGTGGGTGCGGCTGCGGGGGTGGCGTTTAGGGGACCACTACCCGTTGATCGGTACGCGGCCGCTGTTTCGGCGTGACAGCGGGGGGACAGCGCAGCGCGTGTGCGCTGTAAGCGGTTGTTGTGAGGCTCTTCTTGTGACCGAGGACAGGGAGAAACTCATGTACGACGTAGCGATAGTTGGTGCCGGACCGGTTGGGTTGTTCCTGGCGTGTGAGCTGGGGTTGCAGGGGTGTTCGGTGGTGGTGCTGGAGCGGGAGGCCGAGGCGGGGTCGGTGTGGCGGGCGGCGCCATTGGGCTTGCGGGGGTTGATGGCTTCGTCGCTGGCGGGGTTCTACCGGCGGGGGCTGCTGCCGGATCTGCTGGAGGTCTCCGAGGGGATCCTGGTGGCGGACGAGCCGTTGCAGGTCAAGGGGTTCGGGCACTTCGCCGGGATCATGATCGATCCGGACAAGGTCGACCTGGCGGCGTTGCCGCATCGGCTGCCGACGCCTGCGCCGGAGGGATTGATGACGCCGCTCGCGCATGTCGAGCAGATCCTCGCTGAGCGCGCGGTGAAGTACGGCGTGGAGATCCGCCGCGGCGCAGAGGCGACAGAGCTGACCCAGTACGACGACCACGTGGTCGTCCGGGCCGGTGATGACGACTACGCCGCCCGCTGGGTGGTCGGGACCGACGGCGGCCGGAGCGCCGTACGGCGGTTGGCGGGGTTCGAGTTCGTCGGGACCGAGCCGCTGTTCACCGGGTACACGATGCAGGTCGAGCTCGATGACCCGGGCAAGCTGAAGCCGGGGTTCAACCCGACGGAGAACGGCATGTACGTCGCGATGCGGATCGGCGGACATATCGGCGTGCTGGACTTCGATCACGGTGCTTTCGACCGGAGTCAGGAGCTGACGAAGGAGCACCTGCAAGATGTTCTGCGCCGGGTGTCGGGCACGGACGTGACGATCACCGAGCTCGGCCTCGCGTCGACGTACACCGATCGTGCTCTGCAAGCGACGACGTACCGGAAGGATCGCGTGCTGCTGGCGGGCGACGCCGCGCACATCCATTCACCGCTGGGCGGGCAAGGGCTGAACACCGGTCTCGGCGATGCGATGAACCTGGGCTGGAAGCTCGCCGCGACCATCCAGGGGCACGCGCCCGACGATCTCCTCGACACCTACACCGCCGAGCGGCATCCGGTCGGCGAGTGGGTGCTCGACTGGACCCGCGCACAGGTGACGGTCCTGAAGCCGGGTGCGCACGGCCGCGCTCTCCAAGGGGTGATGCGCGAAATGCTCGATACCCCGGACGGCGCGACGTACATCTACAAAAAGATCTCCGGCATGCAGCGCCGCTACGACCTCGGCAGTGAACACCCGCTCGTCGGCCGGATCGCTCCCGAGTTCCGGCTTCAGGACGGCACGCGGCTCGCCGATCTGATGACGGACGGCCGCGGCGTCCTCCTCGATTTCACTGGCGAACTCAACGGCCTCGACCTGAACAGCCACTTCCGGTACGCCGCTGGTCCGGCGATCGACGATCTCGGACTGGCCGCCGTACTGGTCCGGCCGGACGGTGTCGTTGCGTGGGCAGGGGATGCCGATCGGGACGCGTTCGAGCAGGCCGCGAAGCGCTATTTCGGATGACGATCGTGCCTACGACTGGTCAGCTGAGCAGAAGACGCTCTGCAGCAGCTTGTTGAGGGTCGGCTGGAAGACGGCGGCCGGGTCGATCGGGGCGTCCCCGGTGGTGATGGATGCGGTGAGAGTTTTGGTCCCGTCAGCGTTGCTGTAGACCAAGGCCGCATAGCCACCGGGGGCTGCGCCGTTGTGGTAGTAGAGGGTTCCGATGCAGCTGTCCTGGCTGAACAGGCCAAGGCCATAGTGGAAGTCGCCGCTGCGCGGATCGCCCTTCCGCATCTCGGCCAGCAGGGCGGGTGGCAGGAGTCGGCCGCCTTGGAGCGCCGAGGTGAAGGTCTGCAGGTCCTTGGTGGTCGAGATCATGTCGCCGGCGCCGGTCAGGAGCGATGGGTTCTGGCGAGTGACATCGGCGATCTTCCACTCAGTGCCGTCCTGATAGCGGTAGTAGCCGTGGGCATGCGGTCCGGGGATGTCGAGACTGGTGCCGGGGGCAACGGTTCCGGTCAATCCGAGTGGGCGGACGATCTGGCGGCGCAGAGCTTCGGCGTACGAGTGGCCGGTGAGTTTCTCGACGAGGAGGGCGGCGACTGTGTAGTTGGTGTTCGAGTAGCTCCAGCCGGTTCCGGGGGCGAAGCGCGGCGGCTTGGAGAGCGAGAATTTCACCAGTTCCTCCGGGCGGTAACTGCGGTAGCGGGTGTCGACCCAAGCCTTACCGCTCGCGTCCACGCCTAGCTCGAAGGTGCCGTCGGGCATGAGGTCGCCGGTGTAGTTGTACAGGCCGCTGGTGTGTTGCAGCAGCATCCGGACCGTGATGCGGGGATCGAGGCCGAGCTTCGGCAGCCGCGGTGCGACCGGGTCGTCGAGCTTGATCTTTCCGGCTGCGACCTGTTGAAGGACGAGGACCGAGACGAAGGTCTTGGAGACGCTGCCGACGCGGAAGCGGCCGTTGGTCGCGGGCTTGGCGGGGTCGCCGAGCTTGCGGACGCCGGCGCTCCCGGTCCACTCGTGGTTGCCGTCGCGGACGCGCAGCTGGAAACCGGCGAATCCGGCATCGACAACCGCCTGAGCGGCCTGCTGCAGATCGGGGCGGGAACGTACGGCCGCGGCGGGAGTGATGGAGCCGGCGAGTAGGGCCGTCGCCAGTGCGATGGGGATCAGGATTCTTCTCATGTGATCCACCCTCGCGACGAGCCCTGACACAGCCCCGCCGTACGGCGGCACCCGCGGTGTCAGGCGTGTCAGGACGGTGTCAGGGGAGCGTCAGGGCCGGTCGGGATCTTGGTGGCATGACAGGTTCAGCGATCACGGCTTCCGGCCTCCGGAAGGCCTACCACGACAAGGTCGTCCTCGACGGCATCGATCTGGACGTCCCCGCCGGGACGATCTTCGCCCTGCTCGGCCCGAACGGCGCCGGCAAGACCACCACCGTCAATGTCCTCACCACGCTGACCAAGGCTGACGCCGGCACGGTCCGCGTCGCTGGGTACGACGTCGCCTCCGACGCGAAGGCGGTGCGCAAGGCGATCGGTGTGACCGGCCAGTTCGCGGCCGTCGACGAGTTGCTCACCGGCCGCGAGAACCTGCAGCTGATGGTCGACCTGAGCGCGATCAAGGACGGTCAGCGGATCATCGCCGACCTGCTGGAGCGGTTCGAGCTGACCGAGTCCGCCGACCAGCAGGCATCGACGTACTCGGGTGGTATGCGCCGCAAGCTCGACCTCGCGATGACGCTGGTCGGCAGCCCGCGGATCATCTTTCTCGACGAGCCGACCACGGGTCTCGACCCGCGCAGCCGCCGGACGATGTGGACGATCATCCGGGACCTGGTCGCGGACGGCGTCACGATCCTCCTCACCACGCAGTACCTGGAGGAGGCCGACCACCTGGCCCACCGCGTCGCCGTACTGGACGGCGGCAAGATCGTTGCCGAAGGCACCCCCGACGAGCTGAAGCGCCGCATCCCCGGCACGCACGTCCGCTTCCGCTTCGGTACGGCGGCCGACCTGGCAACCGCGGAGCGGATCCTCGACGGCGCGACCGCGGACGAGAACGAGCTGGTACTGCGTGTGCCCAGCGACGGCCGGACCAAGTCGGTCCGCGGCCTGCTCGATCGGCTCGACGAGTACGCGCTCGATGCCGAGGAGTTCTCGGTCCACACCCCTGATCTCGATGACGTTTTCCTCGCCCTGACGGGCCACACCACTGAGGCGGCCAAGAAATGAAGAACCACTCGATCGTGATGCTGCGACGCAACCTCAAGCACATCGCCCGCAACCCGATGTCGGTCTTCAATGCGGTGCTGATGCCGATCGTCGTGATGCTGATGTTCGTCTACATGCTCGGCGACGCCTTCAGCGTGGGCGTCGATTATGTCGACTACGCGACACCAGGCCTGCTCCTGCTGGCCGTCTGCTATGGGCTCGGCTCGGTCTCGCTGGCCGTCAACTCCGACAAGACGAAGGGCATCATCAACCGCTTCAAGGTGATGGACGTGCCACCGAACGCTGTCCTGACCGGCCATGTCATCGCCAGTGTGCTGACCAACCTGATCGCGGTCGGCGCGGTCATCGGGGTCGCGTTCCTGCTCGGCTTCAACCCGGCGGCGAGTTTCCCGCAGTGGCTCGCGGTGATCGGCATCGTGCTGCTGCTCAGCCTCGCAACCAGCTGGATCACGGTCGCTCTGGGGCTGGTCGCGAAGACTCCGGAGACGGCTGGGCTGGTGACTGTTCCGCTGATCATGCTGCCGTTCTTCAGCAGCGCGATCGTGCCGGCGGACAAGATGGGGCCGGGTATCAAGCAGTTCGCCGAATACCAGCCGTTCACGTCGATCATCGAGGCGCTGCGCGGCCTGCTGAACGGCGTACCGGCTGCTGGCGATGTGATTCCGGCGCTGGCCTGGCTGGTCGGGATTCTGGTGGTCGGCTACTTCTGGGCGTCGTCGACGTTCACCAAGCAGGCGTGATCTTCAGCGTGGCGGCGGCGAGGTCACGCCAGTCCGCCGACGCACCTTCCGCAGTCGCCTCGGTGAACCGCGTGTCGCCGAGGCGGCGTCGTACTGTCTGCTCGATCCGGTCGATGTCAGGCAGCGACCGGTCGCGCAGGCCGCGGATCTTGTGGCTGGCCGCGAGCAGCCGTGCGGCCTGCTCAAACTCTTCCTGCCGTACGGCGAGGTCCGCGACCCCGATGAGCGTCTGCGCGACCATCAGCGGCGACCGGTCAGCCGACGCTTCGAGCACCGCCGCCTGGTAGGCGCGGGCCTGGTCCAGGTCATCGGTGAGGTAGCCGAGGATGCCGTCGATCGCGCCCCGCATCCCAGCGTGACCGGAGTTGGCGGGGAGCCCAGCCGTCGCGAGGTCGAGTTGCCGCCGGGCCTCTTCGGAATCGCCCCGCCACCGGGCTAGCTCCGCCTTCGCCAAGGTCAGCTCGGCCAGCGCCTCCGGGAGCGCGACCTGCCGGGCAACCCGCTCGGCCTGTGTCATAGCCACTTGGCTAGCTGCTTCGTCGCCGGCCAGCCAGTGCAATTGGGCCTGGCGCGCACGCATCCGCAGCAGGTCCTCGATAGCGCCGACCTCCGTGACGACGTCGGCCGCCTGCTCGTAGTACTCGGCCGCATTGGCGAATTCGCCGCGGACGGTGATCCGATCGGCCAACTCGGTCAGCGCGAACGCGATACCCCAGCGCTCGCCGACCGCGCGGAAGTCCGCGACCGCCTGCTCGAGGTGGGCGTCCGCCGTCCGGCTGCCGTCGCCGAGGTGGATCCGCTGCTTACCCAGTTGAAGTTGTGCGAGGGCGGCGACCCACGGATCGTCGTCGGTCAGCAACGATTCGAAGGCGGGCATGAACGCACTCTCGTCGTGCAGCAGCCCTTCGAGGGCGGTGGCGAATCGCACCGCAGGGTGCTTGTTCTCGATACCGTGGCTCAGCTGGAACAGCCGCTGAATCCATTCCATCGCATCGAACTGATCGCTCCGCCCGGACGACATGAATCCCACGACGAACGACAGCACGACGGCCTGGATCTCGTCGGCGACCTCACCCGGTACGGCGGTCGCGGCCATCAGCAGCTCGCTGCCCTCGGCGCGGTGACCGCCCAACCACCAGTACCAGCAGGCGCCTGCGGCCAGTCGCATCGCGGGCTCTGCTTCGCCAGCGGCGAGGGCTCCGCGCATCGCCGCGGTGATGTTGTCGTGCTCAGCCTCGAGGATGGCAAGCCATTCCAGCTGCTCGCCCCTTCTGAGATGTGGATCCGCGGTCTCGGCGAGTTGGGTGAAGTAGGCGAGATGGGAGCGCCGCGCCAGCTCGGCCTCACCCGCCTCGGCGAGGCGCTGCTCGGCGTACTCCTTGACCATGCCGAGCATCCGGTACCGCGGCGCATCATTGCCCTCAGCAACCACCAGCGACTTCTCGGTCAGGGCGGTGAGAAGCTCGAGAGCATCGCCCGTGCAGACGTGTTCGGCGGCCTCGAGGCTCGCGCCACCGGCGAACACCGAGAGTCGGCGCAGGACGGTTCGCTCCGGTTCGCTGAGGAGCTCCCAGCTCCAGTCGATCACCGCGCGCAACGTGCGGTGCCGCGGAAGCGCCGTACGGCTGCCGCCAGTCAGCAACCGAAACAGATCGTCGAGCCGGTGCGCGAGCTGGTCCAGCGTCATCGTCCTGAGCCGGGCCGCTGCAAGCTCGATCGCCAACGGCATCCCGTCGAGCGCCCGGCATACCCGCGCCATGGTGGCCAGGGTTGCATCAGTGGTTGGAAGATCTTTCCGTACGGCGCTCGCCCGATCCCTCAGGAGTCGCACGGCCGGCGATGATTCGATCTCGGCCGGGTCGGCGTCCTCGTCGGGGAGCGCGAGTGGTGCGACCGCCCAGAGTGCTTCGCCGGTGATGCCAAGCGGTTCACGGCTCGTGGCGAGGATCCGCAGTTGCCGGCACTCGCCAAGGACGCGATGAGCGAAGGCAGCCGCCGACTCGATGACATGCTCGCAGTTGTCCAGGATCAGCAGCAGCTCACGATCGCGGATCGCGCTGATCACCCGGTCGACGGCGTCAGCCTCCGGCGCTCCACCCAGCAACGCATCTCGATGCCCGAGCCCCGCCAACACCGCCCCAGCCACATCATCAGCCGCCCCGATCGCGGCAAGCTCAACCACCCGCGCCCCACCCTGCAAGTCGTTGACGAGCGCTCGCGCGGTCTCCATCGCGAGGCGGGTTTTGCCTGAACCGCCTGGGCCGATCAGCGTCGTCAGCCGGTGTCCGGCGACCAGTGCTGCGACCGCGGTGACGTCGTCGTCTTTGCCGACATAGGAGGTCAGCTCGGCGCGCAGGTTGGACTTCGGTGCCTCCTCGCGGCGGCCGAGCTCACCCCGCAGCAACGCAACATGCAGCCCGGCAAGCTCGGGGGAGGGGTCGACCCCGAGTTCATCCGCGAGCGTCTCTCGGGTTCGCTCGTAAACCAGCAGCGCCTCAGCGTCCCGACCGCTAGCAGCCAACGCCCGCAGCAACGCACCGACCAGCCGCTCCCGCACCGGGTGCGCAGCGACCAGATCAGTCAGCTCGGTCACCAACTGTGCCCCGCGCCCACGACCGATCTCCGCATCGAACCAGTCCTCGGCCGCGGTCAGCCGCAACCCCTCCAACCGCGTGACCGCCGCGTCGAACGCCGTACTGTCCTGCAACCCGACATCCTGCAGCGCCGCCCCACGCCACAAGTCCAGCGCCTCGCGCAATCGCCCTTGCCCAACCAGCCGCTCGAACGAAACTGCATCAACAGCATCCGCCTCGACCACCAGGCGGTAGCCGTCCGGTGTACCGTCGATCGCGCCGCCGGGCAGCACTTTCCGCAACCGCGAAACCAAACGCTGCAACGCATTGGCGGCCTCCGCCGGTGGCTGCTCACCCCACACCCAGTCGACCAGCCGCGCCTTCGGAACCACCTGCCCAGGCTCAAGCGCCAGCGCAACCAACAGACCACGCAGCCGCGCTCCGGGAACGTCGACAACCACCCCGTCGTCGGCCCGAACCACGAACGACCCCAACATCCCGATCTGCACAGCCTGATCTTGCCATCAGCCGGTAGCCACCGACCGCGCGGTTGATCGCTGCACCGCGAGGAGCGCGACCCCGGCCAGCAGCTCGGCAGCAATGAACGGGTAGACCGAGCCGCGTTCGAACGCCGACGAGATCGTGCTGCTGCCGGTCGCGCCCATCACGATCAGCGACAGCAGCCCGACCACCCCGAGCGCGATCCCCGCCGTACCCCAGCTGCGGTGGATCGGGCGCAGCCGCAGCCCGACCACGATCGACGCCGCGTTGGCGGACAGGATCAGCAGCGCGGCACCGAAGATGTGGATCGCCATCCCGTTGTCGAGACCCGCCTCCGGTGAGCCGTGGAACAGGCCGACCAGGCTGAAGCCGATCGCGTGGATGATGCCCAGCACCGCGTAGATCCACGGCCGACGGCCGGGCAGGAGGCGATACAGCAGCAGCGCGGCGACGCCGTACAGGACGCCTTGCGCGATGAAGCTGGTGTTCATCAGCGTGTGCAGCGGCGAGCAGATGACCCGGCCGCCGACCTCGCCACCGCACGACGGCACCCCGAGATCACTGATGTTGTTGTGCGCATAGCTGTACGGCGGGTTCTTCCACGCCGCCGCGGTTACCGCCTCCAGTACGACGTACTGCACTCCCGCGACGACCAGCGCAGCCGCGCCGACCGCCGTACTGATCGATTTCGAACTCGTCATGTCCGCCCTCCGATGAGATCTGGTGGGCGGAGGTTGCTCACAAAGCGTAGCGGTCAGGTATCGCAATGGAGGTTTGCGGCGGCCCAATCGGCGTGGTCATGGGCGTTGCCGTTGGCGGCCGGGGTGACTTTGAGCCGGAGGGTAGTGGCGTTGGTGGTGTCGATGGTGATGGGAGTGGCTGGGCCGGCGCCGGTCAGAGTGGGGCTGACGTAGCGGCGGGTGTTGTCGGTGTAGACCTCGAACTCGACGCTGCCTTCGCTGCCGACCTCGTCGTCGACACCGATGTTCGCGGTGAAGGACGCGCAGCGGCCGCCTAGGTAGATGTCGACGGTGGACTCTGCGTGAACACCCAGGCCGGACGGGTACGTCGTACCGCCGATGGTGATCGGGAGTCCGTCGGAGTCGCCTTGTTCGCCGTTGCTGCGGTTGCGTTCGACCGGGCCCCAGCCGTTTTGCTCGGTGAGGAAGTCGAGGGTGCTGACTGCGACGTCGCCGCGGGGCGGTGCGGGGGCGCCGGCGAGTTGGGCGGAGGCGAGGACGGTGCGCGCTCCTCGGGCCGAGATCTCGGCGGTGACTGGCCGGGTTCCGCGGGGTGAGCCGGCGCTGCGGGTGATCTTGACGACGGTCGCGACCGACTTGCCGGGCTGGATGGTGCCGAGGTTGGCAGTCGCGGGTTGGACGGTCCAGCCGTCGGCCGCGCGCAGGACCGCCGAGGCGGACTGCAGCTCGGCGCGGCAGGGGTTGGTGACGGTGAAGGTCGCGTCGATGGTCTCGCCAGGCTCGACGGTCGACTTGGCCGGAACCAGAGTCGTGTCCGGCGCGCAGGCCACTTGGCTGTGCGGTTGGCCGTTGGCCCGGACCTCGGCGCGACTCAGCGGTCGGAGCAGGACCGAGTAGGCGAACTCACGATCGGCCTCCACCTGGTACTGCGGAAGCTGCTCGTGGAACGTCTCGCTCACTCCGGTGACCGCGGTGCTGACATGCAGCGTCGTACCGTCCTTGTTGCGTTGCAGGGCGTGCGGATAGACCGCGCGGTCGGCGGCGTCGTACTGGTCGACGGCCACGTTGAGGTCACCGGCGACAAGGAGGCCGCCGGACTTGCCGTCGGTGAGGGTCGCCCAGCGGACGTCGCTGTGGTTGCCTTGCTCCTGCGGCTGGACGTAGGGGAAGTACTGCTCGGCCACGGTCGATGAGTAGACACCGACCGGAGTTGCCGCCTTGCGGTCGCTGTAGTTCTCGACCGGACCGCGGCCGTAGTAGGTGAACTGCTGGAACGCATCCGGCACCTTCAACGCGAACCCGAGCCGCGGCAGGTACGGAACCGTCCGCACCTTCCCTTGCGGGTCGGCCCGGTGATAGACGCGGACCTCGCCGTTGCCCGTGACGGTGTAGACCATCGTCTGGCCGAAGGATGCGTCGGTTACTCCCGGAGCAGCCGCCGTACTGCGTGCTGTCACGGTGACCGTGTCTGCCTGGCGGTCAACGGTGAAGTCGGACACCGTGGTGGCTAGCCGGTCCAGCCCGGCGTTGCGCCAGGTGGCTGCCTCGCCGCCCATCTCGTTGACCAGCGGTGCGCGCCAGGCATCGAGCTTCGGACCGCTGGTCAGCAGCTCGGCGCCACGGACCTTCATCGAGGTCAGCGTTCCGGCGGTCTTGTTGAACGTGTAGGTGAAGTCGCGGCCTTCGACAAGCGTGTCCGAGCCGGATTGGCGCACTGTGAGTTTGCCGCTCGGCTCCGGCGAGGTGACGCCGCGGACCTGCTTGCCACCGACCGAATATTGACCAAGCGAGACCACATGCCCGTTCTTCTGCACGGCCTGTACGTCGAGGAACCGCTCGAGACCGGTGGTGGGTGGCAACTTCGGCAGCGGCACGGACTTCGTCGTACCGGGTGCGATGTCGAGCGGCTGCCGTCCGGATGCGAGCGTGCGATGGCCTTCCTTGACGCTCCACTGCAGCCGGACGTCCTCGGTACCGGTGAACGCTCGCTCGTTGGTGATGCTCAGGCGGCCGTCCTGGTACGTGCCGAAACGGATCGGGGCGTGGACCAGCGCGAGCTCGTGGGTCTCGGGCTGCAGTGTCCGGTCCGCGTTGACCAGACCGTCCACACCGCCCGGCCCCGCGCCGTACGTCTCGTAGGTGCCCTTGTTCTCGACCTTGTCGAAGTCGAGCGCGAGGACGGCGGATGTCTTCGGGTCGGCCGCGAGGTCGGTTTCGGTCAGCGCGCGGTGGTAGATCCGCACGTTGTCGAAGGTGCCGTGCGACGGCCGCGTCGAGGGGTTCTCCTGGGGGTCCGGGTTGCGGCCGATGTTGAGCGGGTCGTAGGAACGAGCGATCGTGCCGGTCCAGGCGGTCCGCCCGGCTTCGACGCCGTCGACCAGCAACCGCAGCGTGTTGCCGTCGAAGGTCCCGGTCACCCGGTGCCAGTTGCCGCGCCAATCAGCCGGTACGGCGGCCCTGACGGTGTGCCAGTCGCCGTTGCCGTAGACGAAGAACTCCAGGGTGTTCTCGTCGGCCATCTTCAGTGCGTACTGACGGTTGCCCTTGGCAATCATGGTGAAGTCGCCGGTCCAGCTGTCGGGCTTCACCTGCAGGTCGAGAGTCAACCCGGTCGATACCTCGTCGAACTTCGGGTCGCGATAGACCTCGACCCAGTCGTCCAGGCCGGACAGGTAGAGGCCCTTGCCTTGCTTGCCGTCGACCTGTTTCGGAAGCCCGGTCAGCCAGGCCATGATGTTGTTGCCGGAGGCATCGGGCGTGACTCGCAGTGGCTGGCGAAGATTCTGGTCGGCCCAGTCCCAGATGAATCCACCCTGGACCTGCGGATAGCGCCGTACGACGTTCCAGAACTCGTTGAAGTTGCCGAAACCGTTGCCGCTGGCATGGGCGTACTCGCCCATGATGATCGGCTTCTGGGTGGTCTTGGCCATCGCCTCCAAGCCGTCGGGCGACGGATAGCGCGGGCCCCAGACGTCGGCGAAGGGGGCATCGCCGTCCGGACCGTTGGACTGGTGGTAGAGCGGGCGGCTCGGGTCGTTGGCGGTCGCGTACTCAGCCATCGAGTAGTGCGCCTTGCCCAGCCCGGCCTCGTTTCCGGTGTCCCACATGAACACGCTCGGGTGGTTCTTGTCCCGCTCGACCATGCCGACGAAGCGGTCCAGGAACGCCTTCTGCCACTCGGGTTTCTCGGCCAGACAGTTGTTCGGGCAGCCGTCGTGGTGGTGGGTCTCGATGTCCACCTCGTCGGCGATGTAGATGCCGCGAGTGTCGGCCAGGTCGTAGAAATACGGGTCGCTCGGGTAGTGCGACGTACGGACGGCATTGAGGTTCAGCTGCTTCATCAGGGCGACGTCCTCGAGCATCCGTCCGGTGGTCGCGTGCCGGCCGGTGGCCGGGTCGGTCTCGGCGCGGTTGGTGCCCTTGATCAGGATCCGCTTGCCGTTGACCAGCAGCTGCTTGTCCTTGATCTCGATCGTCCGGAAGCCGGTCGGCTGGCTGGTGATGTGGGTGACCCGGCCGGTCGGGTCGATGAGCTCGACCACGACGCGATAGACATTCGGCGTTTCGTCACTCCACTTGGCCGGTGCGGTCACCGGTGCGCTGACGCTGATCTTGCCGTTGGCGATCGTGGTGCCGGTCGTGCTGACAACCTTCCGGCCCTTCGGATCGTGCAGCGTGGTCCGAACGGAGTAGCCGGCTGTTTGACCGGCTACGTCGATCTCGGCGTTCAAGGTGGCGTTGCGGTACTCGGCATCCAGCTTGGGCTTGAGCGTGATGTCCTGGACGTGGACCTCAGGCGTGGAGTACATCCAGACGGACCGGAAGATCCCGGCGAACCGCCACTGGTCGTAATCCTCCAGATGCGAACCCGCAGACCAGCGATGCACCTGCAGCGCGACGGTATTGCGACCAGCCTTGAGCAGCGGACTCACATCGAACTCGGCCGGCAGATACCCGCCCTGGTCGTAGCCGGCGTACTTGCCGTTGACCCACACGAAGTAAGCGCTGGTGACGCCCTCGAAGCGAAGGAACGTCTTGCGATCCTGCCAATCCTTCGGTACGTCGAACTGGCGCACGTAAGCGCCCGTCGGGTTCACATCGTGCGGCACGTTGGGCGGATCGTCCGGCCACATCTCGGTCGGGATGTTGCGGAAGATCGGGTGGTCCAGCCCATCGGTCTGCCAGGTGTGCGGTACGTCGGCAGTCGGCCAAGCGCTGGTGTCGTAGCCGTCATCGTGGAACCCGGCCGGCACATCCTGTGGCCGATCGGCCATCTTGATCCGCCACTTGCCATCCAGCGATCGAGTCCACCGACTGTCCTTGCCGGCTTTGATGGCCTGCTGAGTGTCGTCGTACGGGCGAAGCTCCGCGTGCGGCGCCTGCTGTCCCTCGCCGACGAGCTGCGGATCCTCGAGGTACTGATAGACGTCCGGTGGGGGAGCGGCCGCCGGTGCCGGAGTCGCCGGCAGCAGGGCGAGCATCGGCAGAGCGGTCAGAGTCCACACGAGGGCACGGCGCAGCGACATGTCGATCCCAATCCATGGGGCGGATGCATCGGGTCAATCACTCAGGATCGAACACTATTCGACCAGATTACTCAAGGTGTTGGAAACGTTTCTGTCAGTATTCGGCCGGAAGCCGATCCGCAGGTGGAAGTGCCGGCCGGAGCTCAGATGAGTGACGAAGGCTCGCTGGAGCGTGGTGTTCTGCGGGATGCCGGCCAGATCCGCGGCGGTGAGTTCGCCGTCGGGTGGATCGAGCTGGAGCGCGAGCCGCATGATTTCGTGATCACCCTCGTACGGCGTACTGGGCGTGAGTAGCGGGAGAATCGTGAAGCGGCGCTGGAAGGTGAGGATGTTCGAGTCGGCCGGGAGATATTCGGCCAGTTGCGGATCGAGCAACCAGGACGGACAGACCAGGCCGGTGATCGGCTCATCCGGATACCACTGTGGGAACAGTTGCAGCGCCGCAGCGATCGACTGCTCGGAGACCGTGGCGTCGAGCGGACCGGTCGGCGGCACATGCACCATCAGTAGATGCCCCGCGACGCCGTCGCCGAGCCCGAGGTGTGTGCGCGTGAACGAATGCCGCCCGATCTCGTAATCCGCCCCACGGAACCGCAGCGGCGGACCCCACAACGGCATGAGCCCGACGCCGGGCCGACCGTAGATCTCGCGATGACTTCCCATCACACCACCGAGCGCGGCGACGGTAGCCCTGCTGATTGCGTCAGGGACACCGCGCTGCCGGTGTACTTCGAGGAGCCGCGGCAGGCTGGCGAGCAACGCCCAGGCCCAGGCGAACATCCCAACCTGCGTTGACGATTCGGGCACCACTGGCCAAGCGGTGTGTCCAGTCGAGGGGAGCGGCTGCTCCAGATCCCGCTCCAAGCTCGCGGCCAAGGCGGCCGTCAGCGCCCACCACTCCGGATGCTTTACCGGATCCGGCCGAGCGGCAAGCATCTCCGCCCGATCCCGTTCCGCAACCCCGCAATACACCAGCAACTCCGCCGCATCAGCTGCGAGCTGTACGTCGTTGGTCGGCAGTTCCCTGAATTGCTTTAGCGCAGTTTCCGGGAATCCAAGCCGTTGGGCAGCTTCGTCAAGGTCCATCGGGTGAGCTCACCACGGGCCGCCCCCGCTGCGCACGACTCGTGTGACCCAGCTCACAATGAAAGGTCCCGGAGTTGCCTGCGGGACGTGATGTCGAGCTTGCGGAAGATGTTGCGCAGGTGGGTGTCGATCGTGCGTGGGCTGAGGAACAGCGTGGCCGCAACCTCCTTCGACGTCTCCCCGCCGGCCACCTTCGTCGCGATCAGCCGTTCCTGCGCGGTGAGACTGTCCAGCGGGTTCGTGCCCTCCCGCCGCGGACGCTGACCTGTGGCCGACAACTCCCTCGCTGCTCGCTCGGCAAAGGCGGCTGCGCCCATCGCGGCCAGCGACTCGTGCGCCGCCTGGAGCTCGACGCGGGCCTCGGCCCGACGACCCTCGCGCCGCAACCATTCGCCGTACGCCAAGCGCGCCCGCCCATGCTGCGCCCGTACGTCGGTCTGCGCGAGCAGGTCGATTGCCTCGCGGTACCGGCTGTCGGTGTCCGGCGAGGCCGGGTCAAGCAGGGCCTGGGCGAGGAGGTGTTGCGCGATCGCCCAAGGGACCGGATTCGCGCGCGCGAGCCCCGCAAGCTGTTCCATGGCCGGGACTGCGGCCTCGGGACGCCCGGCTCGAGCCGCGGCCTCGACAAGTTCGGAGTCGAGCGGCCAGACGACGTACGAGCCGAGCGCCTTCTCCGCGTAGGCGGCCAGGGTGGCGTCGAGCGCGGCGGCATAGTCGCCCAGTCCGTTGCGCAGGACCGCCGTCGCGTAAAGCGCCGCGACCAGTTCGTCGCGCCCGACGCGGTCATGGATCGACGCCCTCAGTTCGTCGAACTGCTCCGCGTTACCGCGCCACGCGGCGAGGATGACGTCGGCGAACGCGAGGCTGACACTCCCGGCCGCTTCGTCGACCGCGTTCGCCTCGGCGAGACCGGCCTCGGCCTCGTCGAACCGGCCGAACAGCGTCTTGCCGATCGCCTGGAACTTCAGTGCCTGCGGGAGAATCGCCAGCGCGGACTGCCGGCGTGCCAACTCGACCTGCCGGGCTGCGATCTCGTCGGTCGCCTGCGAGTCGGCCAGATCAAGCGCCATCATGCAGGCGAGTTCCATCCACCAGGGGTCCGCTAGGTCCGCCGTACGGAAGGCATCGACGGCTCGGCGCATGGCCGGCACCGCTTCATCGACCGGCAGCATCGCCTGGTCGAGGAGCGCATCCAACAGCAAGTCGGCCGGACGCGGATCCTCGCGTGGCGGGACCTGTGCGCGGATACGAGTGCCGAGCTGCCGCAGCCGACCGGGCAGGCGGTCGATGAACATTGCGGACGAGAACGCCTCGATGTAGGTGCCGGTTGCGTCGTCCGGGCCGAGGTCGGCGGCGGCGCTGACGAGGGCAGCGGTCGCCTCCGGACTACGGGTGACATGTACGTCGATTGTGGCGGCCTGCAACCGCACCTGCGCGCGTTGCCCGGCATCGAGTGGATGGCGGTCGGCCCGCGTGAGCAGCTCGCGGGCGTCGGCGAACGCGCCGAGTTTGAGTCGCAGACTGGCCGCAGCGAGCAGCCGCGCGGCCTGTCCGGCAGGCTCAGGGCTGAGCTGGGCGGCGCGTTCCAGGAAGGAAGCCGCGGACGCGAAATCACCGCGGAGCTGGGTGCGCTCAGCCGCGTCGGTCAGCTCGGCGGCGACGTCCTCATCGGTATCGATGACTGCGTGCGCTCGATGCCAGGCGCGGCGATCCGGGTCGATCTGTCCGTCGGTCGCGTCGGCGAGCGCCGCGTGCAGGCTGCGGCGGACGCCCGGAGTCACCGACTGGTACGCCGCCGATCGGACGAGCGGATGGCGGAATCGCAACCGCGGTCCGAGCGTCACCAGCCCGTCGTTCTCGGCCTCGGCGGCGACCGCCAGATTCAGGTCGAGGCGTTTCGCGGCCCGACGCAGTAGACCGAGGTCGCCAACGGGTTCGGCCGCGGCCAGGCCGAGGAGCAATTGCGTTGCCTCCGGCAACCTTCGCACCCGGCGGGTGAACTCCGCCTCTAGCTCCTCCACAACACTCTTGCGCGGGCCGTCCGCAGCGCCGTCGAATTCCAGCAGGGCCAACGGATTGCCGTGAGCCTCGGCCAGAATGCGATCCAGTACGGCGGAGTCGAGCCCCGCGCGTCCGGTCGAACGCAGGAGCGCCTGCGCCTCCTTCTCGTCCAGCCCGGCCAGTGGCAACTGCGGCAGGTCGGGGAAGCCGGCGCCGTCCGGGCGCCCCGAGAGGATCATCGCGACCCCCTCGGAGGAGATGCGGCGCGCGACAAACGCGAGGGCCTGTCGGGTACCAGCGTCGATCCACTGGATGTCGTCGACGACGCAACAGACGGGCTGCTGCCGAGTGAGCTCGTTGAACAGACCCAGTACGGCGAGTCCGACCAGGAGCGGACTTGGCGTCGTACCGGCTGCTAGTCCGAACACCGATTCCAGAGCCTGCCGCTGGACCTCGGGCAGCGCTGTGCGTGCCTCGATGACGGGCGAGCAGAGTTGGTGCAGAGCGGCGTACGGGAGATCTTGCTCGAACTCGCTGCCGTCGGCGCGCAGGATCAGCCAGCCGTCGAGACCCTCGGTGACCGTCTCGAGCAGCGTGGATTTGCCGATCCCGGCCTCGCCGAGCACCACTACCGCGCCGCCGCGCCCATCGGTCGCGCCTTGGGTGAGGGCTTCGATCGCCTGCAGTTCCTTCTGGCGGGCTACGAACTGCATCGGCTCGGTTCTCCTGCGTAGTCGGTGGGCGTCGGGTCTACGTACGCAATCTACGTAGTTCTCGCCGACGCGCCGAGTCCGGCCCCGGCGGCAAGGTTGACCCCGTCAGCAAGACGCTCTGGAGGAGGAAAAAGATGATCACCGAGGTTCAACTGCCGGGAATCGTGGAGCCGGACGGGCTGGAGCTGCGTCGGCGGGAGACCCCGGAGGTCGGGGCCGGCCAGGCGCTGGTCCGGATGGAGGCGACCGGAGTCTCGTTCGCCGAGCAGCAGATGCGACGCGGCAAGTACTACGACCAGCCGCCGTTCCCCTTCGTTCCCGGGTACGACGTGGTCGGGGTGATCGAGGCTCTCGGGTCTGCGTCGTCGGAGTTCTCTGTCGGTCAGCGGGTCGCCGCAGTCACCAAGACCGGCGGGTGGGCCGACCGACTGGTGGTCAACACCGCGGATCTGGCGCTGGTGCCGGACGGGGTCGGCGCCGAGGAGACCGAGGCCGTGATCGTGAACGGCGTGACCGCTCGGCGGATGCTGGCGATCGCCAAGGTCCGGCGCGGCGACACCATCGTCGTACTGGGGGCGAACGGCGGTGTTGGCTCGCTGCTGGTTCAGCTCGCTCGGCACGCTGGGGCGCAGGTCATCGGGGTCGTGTCGAAGCGGCACTTCCCGTACGTCCGTGAGCTTGGGGCGATCCCGGTCGACCGGTCGGTGGATGTTGGTGCCGCGGTTCGAGCGATCGCGCCGAACGGCGTCCAGGCGGTGTTCGACCACGTTGGTGGACCAGAGATCAAGAAGTCCTGGGCCATGCTCGGCCACGGTGGATCGCTTGTCTCCTATGGATCCGCAGCCACCATGAAGGATGAGGGCAACGCCCGGCTCCCCGTGCTGGCGCTCGTCGTACGGCTCCTGCTGTGGAACTTCCTGCCGAACGGAAAGTCCGCCACCTTCTTCAACCTCTGGGCCGGCCGCCGCCGGCTCGCCCAGCACCAGGTTGCCATGCGCAACGACCTCGAAGCCGTCTTCGGCCAGCTCGCCGCCGGTGACATCACCGCCCGGATCGCCCGCGCCTTCCCGCTCTCCGACGTCGCCGGGGCTGTCCGCTATGCAGAGTCCGGCTCAGCCGCCGGCAAAGTCGTCATCATCCCCTGAATCTGTTCGCCCTGAACCTGTTCCCCTGAAAGGACTTCTCGTCATGTCTCGCACCACTCGCTTGATCGCCGCTCTCGCTCTCTCCGCCGGCGTCGAGGTTGCCGCCGTACCGGCCACGGCCGCTCCCGCCACCGTCCCTGTCGCCAGCTTCGGTCACCACTCGCCGCGCATCGTCCAGCAGTGGGCGAACGCCTGGACCACCATGAACCCCGTTGCCATGAGCAACCTCTTCGACAAGAACGGCGTCTACATCGACCACGCCTTCCAGGCCTCGTTCACCGGCCCCGCCGGCGCCAAACTCTGGGTCGAACTCACCGCCGACAGCATCAACCCCGCCAAGGTCGCCGTCCACGACACCATCGCCCAAGGCAACAACATCGCCGTCACCTGGACCTTCAGCGGCACCTTCACCGGCGACTCACCCTTCACCCCGCCCTACACCGCCGAAGGCAAGTCCTTCGCCGTCCCCGCCACGTCGATCATCACCCTCCGCCACGGCAAGATCCTGAAGATCGACGACTACTACAACCTCGCCGACATCCTCCGCCAGGTAGGCCTCCCCGCCGGCGCCTACACCCCGCCGTCCGCTCCCTGAAACAACCAAGGCCCGGTGCAGTCGGCAAACCCGGCGCGGCGATAGAAACCCGCGGCCGCCTCATCGATCCCCGACACAAAAATCACCTCAGCCCCCAACCGCGCCAGCCAACCGCGGCACTCGTCGAGCAACAGTCGCCCGACGCCAGTGCCGCGGTGGGCCGCGTCCACCACCAACTCCTCGACCATCCCGTAGGCGCCCGCCCTGTAATCCACAAACGTCACGACCGCGACCCCGATCACCGGCTCGCCCGCGACAAACGTCTGCGCCTCCTGCCGGATCCGCGGCAGCGTCGTCCCGGCGAGGTCAGGATGCAGTTGGCGCAGTACCTGATGAATGTCAGCCCGGTCGGCCGGGGCCGCCGGCCGGATAGTGAATGGCGGGCGGCTCATAGATCGCCGGCCTGCCCTTGGGGTCCGCGCCGAAGCGGTTGGGGCCGGGGGTGCTGTCGGTGCTGAGGAGCACCAGGACGTAGATCAGACCGAGGCCCGAGATGCCCAGCAGGATCCACCAGCCCCGGCGGTTGGTGTCGTGCAGTCGGCGGATGGCGACGAGCAGGACGACGAGGTACATCACCCAGAAGGCCGCGATCGCCACCGAGTCCAACGTGCTCTCGGGCCGGTCGATTTCGGCGCCAGACACCGTCACTGGCACGAACCAAGCCGCGACGAAGAGCCAGAAGGTCCGCCGCCGAGTGCGACCGCGAAAGTCGAACACCGCCCTGAGGGCTCTGATGATCACCGTCGTGACGGTAGAACCCGCCAACGTATGGCGAAGCCCGCTGACCCGAACCTGCCACCGCGCTCACCAGCAATTTCGCGTACTGCGGCCAGGTCCGCCGTACGGCGATCTCGCCATCGCTCATGCCGCTCGTCACCTTTCGCGCCGACTTTGTGTCCCCACCAACCGTTTTTCCGGCGCGGAAGTGGTTGGTGGGTGCTCAAAGTCAAGGGGCGTGCACAGAGGTGAAGTCATCGCGTTGCGGCGACTTCGCGGGCTGCGGTGATGACGAGGTCGGGGCGGTCGAGATGGATGTAGTGGCCGGAGTCGGTTGCCATACCCCATCAACCCCCGCCTGCCGGCCCTCGGTCAACTGGGTAACCACCACGAGCAGCACGAGCGACTGCAGGTGGTCGGGTCCACCCATTTAGTGCGTCCCAGAACACGATCGCGCACTCGGCTCTTTCAGGCGCTAGCGGGTACCCGGGCCCGCGAGTGGGTTCACCGTGCACGGGGTGCTCCGAGTGGGTTCACCGTGCATCTGATCCCCGAGTGGAGGGAGTGTGCTGTTGGCAAACGTTGGCCGGCGGCAATCTCCTTCCACTCGGTGCTGGTTCGGCAGGGTGGGTTCAGTGGCGGCGCCACTCGCGCGAGTGAACCCACTGTGCGAATGCTCCGCGAGTGGGTTCACCGTGCACGCTCGGCCCTGCGAGTGGGTTCACCGTGCGCAGGCGGACCCCGCGAGTGGGTTCACCGTGCACAGGTGGTGGGCAAGCGTTCGGGAGTGCGACTACCTGCAGTTGGTCGTGTCGGGCGACGAGAAGTGGAGATTGTGTCTCCGGTTACATTTGCGGGAGAAACGGAGATGGTATCTCCGGATAGTGCTACCGTCTTAAACGGAGAGTGGATCTCCGTTAAACGAGGAGGAGTGATGGGCGAGACGGTGTTGGTGACTGGTGGGACCGGGTACGTCGGCGGGTGGGCGATCGTGGCTTTGCTGGAGCGGGGGTATGACGTCCGGACCACCGTGCGGACCCTGGAGAAGGCGGATGCAGTCCGGGCGGCGGTGGGGGCGAGTGAGCGGTTGTCGTTTGCGGCGGCTGACCTGACCAAGGACGCCGGGTGGGACGAGGCGATGCAGGGCGTGGACTACGTGCTGCACGTGGCGTCGCCGCTCGGCGACGAGAACTCGACCGACGCCGAAGCCCTGATCGTTCCGGCGCGTGACGGCGCACTCCGGGTGCTCAAGGCGGCCACGCGGGCCGGCGTCAGGCGAGTCGTGATGACATCCGCGGCCAACGCGGCCAGCCCCGCGTCGTACAAGGAAGACAGCGTCACCGACGAGACCCTGTGGACGGTCGATGACCCATCGCTCCCCGCCTACCGCCGCTCGAAGACGCTGGCCGAGAAGGCCGCCTGGGACTTCATCGACTCGTACGACGGCCCGACCGAGCTCACGACCGTCCTCCCCGGAGCGGTCTTCGGCCCGATCCTGACCGCGAACAATGTCGGTACGACGCAGATCATCCAGCGCATGTTGACCGGCAAAATGCCCGGTACGCCGAAGATCGGGCTCGAGGTGGTCGACGTACGGGACCTGGTCGACCTGCACATCCGCGCGATGGTGTCGGCCGAAGCCGGCGGCCAGCGGTTCCTCGGCACGGGCGAGTTCGTGTGGATGCGCGACATCGCCGAGGCGTTGAAATCCAGGCTCGGCGAGCAGGCCAAGAACGTGCCGACGCGTCAGCTCCCGAACTTCGTCGTACGGCTCGCCTCGATCTCCGACCCGGCGCTGAAGGCGATCACGATCAGCCTCGGCCGCCGAAACCGCCACAGTACGGCGAAGGCCGAGCACATCCTGGGATGGAAGCCCCGGCCGGCCGCTGAGACCGTGGTCGAGTGCGCGAAGAGCTTGATTGCACAAGGCGCAGTGAGACGATGACGAGGTGAGCACCCCCGCCCCCCGCAGTGCCCGAAGCGACTCGGTGCGCAACCGGGAACGACTCGTGGTCGCGGCGCGCGAAGTCTTTGCAGAACACGGCTTCGGCGCGACGCTCGACGATATTGCGCGCCACGCCGGGCTCGGCACCGGGACGGCGTACCGGCATTTTCCGAACAAGCACGCGATCGCCGCCGAGGTGCTGCGGGATGCGACCGAGCAGATCGTCAACGACGCCGAAGAGGCCTTGGCGATCGAGGATCCCTGGGCGGCGCTGGTCGAGTTCTTCGAACGGACCGGCGCCCGCCAGGCCGCGGATCGGGGGCTGTACCAAATGCTCACCGGGCAAGGCGATGACGAGCAGCAGGCCCGGATCTGGCCGCGGATCGTTGCCGCCGTCACCGAACTCTTCGAGCGCGCGCAGAAGGCCGGCGCGATCCGGCCCGACGTCGAGGCGCAGGACATCGCCGCGATCTTCGCGTTGCTCGGCCCGGCCTTCACGATGAGCCGGACGATCCGGCCCGACCTCTGGCGCCGCTACCTCGCGCTGATGCTCGACGCCCTCCGCCCGGCGGACCGGCCCCCGCTGCCGGTCGATCCGCCACCTGTGGAGTCGCTCAGCGAGATCCTGCGCAGCGGCAAAGGCTAAACAGAGGCGACAAGCCCCGGCCGCCGCTGGCTGTAGAACGCGCCGCCGACAATGGCTGCCTTGTACTTCGCCGCCAGCCGACCGGTCAGCACAGCCTCGACCGGCGAGTCATCGGCCCGAACGAACTGGATCAGCCCGTCCCGCCGACCGAGGCTGATGCACTGGTTGAAGTAGCGGAACTTCATCCCGCGCGGCTCCCGCCCGTTCAGCCGATCGTTGATCGCCCGCGCCAGATGGCTAGCCATCGGAATCCCAGTCGCACAAGCCATCCGCAGCTCGTCCCGACCTTCAGGTCGAACGACCGCCGCATCCCCGATCGCCGACACCTCGGGATGCGACACCGACCGCAGGGTGGTGTCGACCAGAATCCGCCCGTTGTCGTCGACCGCGAAACCAGCCTTGCGAGCGATGTCCGGCACCTCGAACCCAGTCGTCCACACGACGACATCCGCGTCCACCCGGCCACCATCCGCAAGCTGCAGACCCTGACCATCGACCGCCACCACCCGCGCGCCCTCGACCTTCGAGATCCCCAATCGGTCGAACACCTTGTGCAGGTGCCGCCGCCCGCGCTGCGACAGCGCGCCACCCAGCGCACCGGCCGTGACCAACTGGATCTTCCGTCCTGGATAAGTCTCCGCCAGTTCCGTCACTGCCTCGAGCCCGGTCAATCCACCACCCACCACAGCAATCGACCCACCACTCTGCAACCGATCCCGCAGCCGCCCGGCGCTCACCACATCCGCGACCGTGAACGCATACTCACCAACCCCCGGCACCGAATCCAGGTCTGCCCGACTCCCCAACGCATAGACCAGTACGTCGTACGCGATCTCCTGACCGCTCAACGCCACCACCCGCCGCTCGGCGTCGATGTGCACGACCCGATCGACAACGAACTCGATCCCCGTCCCCTTCAGCAGCTGGGCAATCGGCCGCTCCGGCAACGTCTTCCCCGAAGCCAGTTCATGCATCCGGACCCGCTCCACGAACGTGTCCCGCGCGTTCACGAGCGTGACCTGCCCCTTGGTACGACGTGCAGCCAGCTTGGCCGCGATCATTCCGGAGTACCCGGCTCCCAGTACGACGATGTGCGGTGTCATCTCTGTCCCCTTTTCGACACCCCAAGGACACCGCCCACCAGCACCGTGTGACATGACGGTCGTCACAGGCGCGGCGGTGCCGTCACCAGCCCGCGTTCGTACGCGGCGATCACGAGCTGGGCGCGGTCGCGGGCGTGCAGCTTGGCGAGCAGGTTCCCGATGTGGGTCTTGGCGGTGCCCATCGAGATCGTCAATGCCTGGGTGATCTCCTGGTTGGACAGCCCGCGCCCGATCAGGGTGAGCACCTCCGCCTCCCGCTCGGTCAGGTCGGCAGCCGTTGCCTGAGGCATCGATCGGCCGAGGTAGTGCTCGACGAGGCGGGTCAGGATGCTCGGGGCGAACAGCGATTCACCGGCATGCGTTCGCCGGACGGCATCGACGAGGCGTTCCGGTTCGGCGTCCTTGAGCAGGAAGCCGCTGGCTCCGGCGTACAAGGCAGCGTGGACGTACTCGTCCAGCTCGAACATGCTCAGTACGACGACGCGCGTCGCCGTCAGCGCGGTCGTGATCTGCCGAGTCGCTTCGATCCCGTCGCCGTCAGGCATCCGGATGTCCATCAGTACGACGTCAGGCCGCAACTCGACAGCCCGCGCAACAGCCGCCGTACCGGTGCCGGCCTCGCCCACCACCTCCAGATCGCTCGCCCCGTCGACGATGAGCCGCAGGCTGTGGCGGATCAGCGGCTGGTCGTCGACCACCAGGACCCGAACCGACGGGCTCATTGGTGGTCCGGAAGGTGAGCAACGACCTCGAACCCCGCTGATTGCCGAGCACCGGCCCGCAGCGTTCCGCCTACAGCACCGACCCGCTCGCGCAGCCCGGCGAGCCCGGCTCCGGCGCCCGGATGCGGGATCCACCCGGCGTCCGGTCCGTCATCGGCGACGGTGACCGCGATAGCGCCGGCATCCCTCCGTACGGCGACCTTGGCGCGCACCGGCCCGGCATGTCGCGCCGTGTTGGCGAGCGCTTCGCGGACGATCGCACAGACGGTGAGCTGGATGCCGCCCGTCACCTCGCCGAGGTCGGCGACAGTGAGCTCCGCCCGTACGCCGCTGGTCCGGGCGAACTCGACGATCCGAGGCAGATCCGCCAACGACTCGGCCGGCTGCAACGCCGTACCGTCGCCAGGGGAGCGCAGTACGGCGAGCATCCGGCGGAGCTCGGTGGTAGCCTCGCGGCCGGCCTGCTCGATGTCGGTGAGGGCGGCGAGTCGCTCGGCATCGCCGTCGGTCCCGGTCAAGGTGCGTGCGGCAGCGGCGCGGACGGTGATGAGTCCGAGTCCGTGGGAGGCGAGGTCGTGGAGGTCGCGGGCGATGCGTAAGCGCTCGTCCTGAGTGGCCCGCTCGGAAGCCCAGGCGGTCAGTTCGTCCTCGTATTGCTGCCGTTGGCGGCGAGTCCGCAGCAAAGCCCAACCGACGACCAGCACAGCGCAAAGCACGGTGGCGGACGTGACGGCGATGGTGGCTGCGGGTGGGCTGGCGCCGACGGTCGCGAGAACGAGCAGCAGTACGACGAGCACTCCGAAAGCGGCCGGCCAGGCGCGGGAGCGCAGTACGGGCCGATCGCGAGCGTCCATCCGGTCAGTTTAAAGAACCGGTGGTTCCCGCACATCGGACTCAGGTCTGACGGATCGTGGTCTGAGCAAGTCCCGACTGCGGTCCGATCCGCCGCGGTCGGAGGATGGCTGGGATAGGCGCATGATCACGATCGACCAGCTCGTCAAACGCCGCGGCTCGCGGACCGTCCTCGACAATGTCGGCTTCACCGCCAGGCCCGGCCGGGTGACCGCGTTCCTCGGACCGAACGGCGCCGGCAAGTCGTCCACGCTGCGGATACTGCTCGGCCTCGATCGCGCCGACGATGGCCATGCGCTGTTCGACGGACGCCCGTACCGAACGCTGCCCGATCCGCTGCGCACCGTTGGCTCGATGCTCGAGGGATCCGGCGCGCACCGGTCCCGGACCGCCCGCAACCATCTGGCCTGGGTTGCCCGAAGCAACGGTATTCCGCGGCGCCGGGTTGCTGAGGTGCTGGCCGAGGTCGGTCTGGCCGCCGACGCTCGGGTCCGCGTGGCGAAGTACTCGCTGGGAATGGGGCAGCGACTGGGGATCGCTGCGGCGTTGCTCGGCGAACCCCAGATCCTCGTCCTCGACGAGCCGGTCAACGGCCTCGATCCGGAAGGCATTCGCTGGATCCGGCGGTTGCTGCGCGACCACGCCGACGCCGGTGGCACCGTGCTGCTGTCCAGCCACCTGATGACCGAGGTGGCAGACGTCGCCGACGACCTGGTGGTGATCGCGAACGGGCGGATCGTGACCACCGGCACCGTCACCGAAGTGACCTCAGGGTACGCCGATCTCGAGGAAGCCTTCTTCGCGCTGACCGGGGTGACCCGATGAATGCCCTCAAAGCCGAGCTGTACAAGGCTTCTACGCTGCCGGCCGTCTGGGCCGGATTTGCTTTGACCGTTGTGGGTTGTATTGCCCTCGAGGTGTTGCTGGCGAGCCAGGGCGATGTCACAGGCACCGACAGCCTGCCGATGGGAACCGTCGGGGCGGCCGTGATCGGAGTCGTTGCCTTCAGCAGCGAATACACCGCTAACAGTGCCGACGCAGGCGGCGGCCGCCAGATCACTACCACGCTCACGACAACGCCGAGCAAGACCCGGGTCCTGCTGACGAAGGCGCTCACCATCGTCATCCTGATCGTGCTCAGCGCTGTCGTTGCCATGCCCGTCGCCGTCGGCATTGCGCGACCGGACGTCCCGGCCGATGAACTGTTGACCAGTTGTCTCGGGGCAACGCTGTACTGGGTCCTCAGCGGCCTGCTTGGCTTCGCGATCACGGTGGTGCTTCGCAACGGCGTCATACCGCTGATCTTGCTGATCCTGAACAGCTCGCTGGTCTCGGTCTCGCTCCTGCTCACGAAACTCACCTCGCTCGCCTACTGGTTGCCGGACCTGGCCGGACGCCGGCTTTTCGGCAGCGGTGTCAGGACGGTCGACAGCGGACTGGACGCCGTACCGGGTGGGTTGGTGATGGCGGGCTGGGCAGTCCTGCTCTGCCTGCTGGCAGGGTTCGTCTTCGCCCGGCGGGACGCATGAACGTCGTACTCGCGGAGCTGTCCAAGCTCCGCACCCTTCCGCTCACCGGATTCACCGTGGCGGGGATCCTCGCCTGCACCGCACTTCTCGCGGCCGCGGATCAGGCGGTCGACATCATCATGTACGTGCAGGCAGGGTTCGTCCTGCTGGGGATCATCCCGGTGGCGCACGAGCACGCCGGTCGCCAGTTCGGTACGACGCTCATCGCCGTACCGGCCCGTGGTCGTCTGCTCGTCGCCAAGAGCTTGGCCACTGCCGTCGTCATGGCGCTGACCGCTGCCGCCACCGCCGTGCTGGGGGGAGCCGAGCGGCCGGTGGGCGCGGCGGCGTATCTCGTGTTCATCGGTCTCTTCGCGTATGCGGTCGCCGTGGTTGTTCGGCAACTCATTCCAGCTCTGGTCGGCATGCTCAGCCTGATCCTGATCGTTTCTCCCGTGCTCGCCGACCACGGCCGCTGGCTCCCCGACCGAGCGGCGGCGGAGCTCTACCAAGGTTCCGCAACCATCGGGGCGCTAGGGGCCCTCGCCTGGGTCGCGCTGATCGGAGCCGTCGCGACCGTTCAGTTCCTCCGACGGGACCTGTGACCGCCCGCCCCTCACCGGACCCGGAAGTTGGCCATCATCATCATGTCTTCGTGCTCCAGGTTGTGGCAGTGGAAGACGTACTTGCCGCGGTACCCGTCGAAGCGGAGCAGTACCTCGGCCTCGTCCCCGCTGGCCAGATCGACGGTGTCCTTCCAGCCGGTCGCCGTCCGCCCGGGATCCACGACCTGGAACGGCGCGAGGTGGATGTGGATCGGATGCGGAACGTTCTGTGCCCGAAGCTTCCAGAGTTCGACCGTGCCGAGGGCAGGCTCGGCCACGATGGTGTCCGGACTGAACGCCTGGCCGTTGACTGCCCAGGTGGTCATCCCATGATGGGACGGGCCGTTGCGTTCGAACGTGAACTGCCGCTGTACGACGGCCTGCGACCGGCTCAGTGGTTCGATCTCGGCCAGCCGATCCGGGACGCGGCTGTCGTCGGATCCGCTCCGGGCGACGACGAACCGCATGACGTTCTTGGTCCCGCCCGATCCGAACCGATTCGTCAACGTCACCTGCTGGCCGACGGCGTATCGGGAGAAGTCGATGATGACGTCGAACCGCTCGGCCGGTGCGACCGGAAGATCGTCATGTTCGACCGGTGCGGCCAAAAGCCCTTGGTCACTACCGATCTGGACGATCGGCGTGGGCGGATCGAGCTTCAGCTTGTACCGGCGGGCGTTGGAGGCGTTGAGGATCCGGAAGCGATATCGCGTCGCACTCACCTCGAGCACCGGCCAGGGCGCGCCGTTCACCAGGATGCAGTCGCCCAGCACCCCACTCATGTATTCGCCGGCCACCCCAGGCATGCCTTCCATCATCATCGGGTAGTGGAACGAACCGTCCTCGGCGAACGCCCGGTCGGTGATCATCAGTGGGATCTCCCGCTTACCGCGTGGCAACGGCAGGGCATCCTCGACGTCGTCGCGGATCAAGTGGAACCCTGCCAACCCTTTGTAGACCTGCGGTCCGGTGTAGTCCATCGTGTGGTCGTGGTACCACAGCGTGGTCGCTGCCTGGTCGAGCGGATAGGTGTAATCCCGCGACCCGCCCGGCTTGATCACATCGGTCGGGTAGCCGTCGGAATCGGCCGGAGTCCGACCGCCGTGCAGGTGCACCACGGCCGGTACGGCGAGCTCGTTCCGATGCCGTACGACGATCTGCCGGCCCCGGCGCGATTCGATCGTCGGTCCGGGGAACGTTCCGTCGTACCCCCAGATCTCGGTCGTCAGCCCCGGCAGGATCTCGACCTTCGCGGCGCGCTGGGTGACGTCGTACCGGTCGGTCCCGCTGGGGCGCAGGACGGCCGGGATCGGTAGCGGGACGGTGAACGGTTCGGGCAGCTTCGCCGTACTGCGCAGAAGCGTCCCCGCACTCGACTCGGTCTCGTTGTTCCCGCCGCCCCCGCTACTGGCGGAGCAGCCGCTGCTCGCGCCGAGCAGCAGCCCTCCGACAGTTGCTTGAAGCAACTTCCTGCGCCGGATCACTTGCTTGTACCAGCGCGCCGCCGGTGGTCGATGACGATGGCGGCGATCAGTCCGGCGATCGCGAGCCCTTGCTGCCCGAACCCGATGACGAAGGTCCAAGGCGCTTCGACCGAACCCTTGTTCGCGACAACGATCCGGCCGACCAGTTCCCCGAATATCAGCAAACCCGCCAGCAGCCCGAGGAACAGACCGAGGACGGCGACTCCTAGTGTTCTCATGGCTCCGACGCTAGACAGCGGAGCCGCCGCGGACAGCCCGCTGCTGTTGCCGATCCGGCGCCGCAATCGTCAACATCCGACGACTGCGGACGACGCCGACCCTGACCTATCCTCGAAGCTGTGGACCAACCCGGTACGGCGGATGCAGCGGGCAGTACGCGGTTCGGGGTGACCCCGGACCTGCTGATCGACATCGCGCTCGGTCTCGTGACGTCGGCTGTCGTGGCAGTGGCGATCGCGATGGACCTCGGCGGACAGCGCGGTCCCGATGCGATCGCCTACCTGTTCGCGGTCGCGCTCGGAGCCTTGATGCTGGTCCGGCGGCAGTTCCCGGTGCTCGCGTTGGCGGCGACCGTCGCCGGGCTGCTGGCCTATTACGCGATCGGGTACCCGGCGGTCGGGCTCGCGCTACCGGTCGCCGCCGCGCTGTATTCGGCGGCCGAAGCGGGCAAGTTCCGGATCGCCGGTGCGACGGCCGTTGGGCTGATCGTGGTCAGCACGGCCTTTCGGCTCGTGCAAGGGGAGAGCGCCGGCTACCTGATCGGGTTCGAGCTGGCTTCGACGGCCGGGTTGATGCTGAGCGCGATCGCCCTCGGCGCCACCGTCCGCGCAACCAGGCTGCTGCGGGCCGAGCATCGCCGTACGGCGGAGCGATCCGCGGCCGAGAAGGAGAGCGAAGCAAGACGCCGGGTGGAGGCCGAGCGGCTGCGGATAGCACGCGACCTGCACGACGCGATCGGGCACACGATCGCGGTGGTGTCGGTGCAGACGAGTGTCGCGCTGGAGGCGCTCGACGACGATCCGGAGACGACCCGATCGGCCCTCGGCACGATCCGGACCACCAGCAACACGGCGGTGCGCGAGCTGCGGGCGATGGTCGGGCTGCTCGACGAAAGCGCGGACCGGAGCCCGGTGGGTTCACTGGAGCACCTGGGGTTGTTGATCGAGGCAACGATCGGAAGTGGGCCGGAGGTCGAGCTGCAGACCGAAGGGGAGCCGCGGCCGCTGCCTGCAGTCGTGGACAGTACGGCGTACCGGATCGTTCAGGAGGCGTTGACGAACGCGCTGCGGCATGCCTCAGCGAACCGCGCGGTCGTCGTCCTGCGGTATCAGCCGGCCTGCCTCGGGATCAGCGTCACCGACGACGGAATCGGTACGACGGTCGACGAGTCGCGCGGGCGAGGCCTGACCGGGATGCGGGAGCGGGCCGGGGTGATCGGTGGCGACGTCTCGTTCAGTTCGCGACCCGGAGAAGGGTTCCGGGTCGAGGCGACGCTGCCGTTGGGGGAGCACCGGTGATCCGGGTGGTGGTCGTGGACGACCAGCAGTTGATGCGATCCGGTCTGGTGGCGCTGCTCGAACGCGATGCCGAGATCACCGTGGTCGGTCAGGCCGGGGACGGCACCGCCGGTGTCGCGACAGTGCGCGCTGAGCGGCCGGACGTCGTACTGATGGATATCCGGATGCCGGGCGTGGACGGGATCGAGGCGACCCGGCGGATCGTTGCCGACGAGCGGTTGCGGGCGACCCGGGTTGTCATGCTGACGACGTTCGACACCGATGAGCACATCTTCGCCGCGATCCAGGTTGGTGCGGCCGGTTTCCTGTTGAAGGACACTGACCCTGACGACCTCCGAGCGGCTGTGCGGACGGTCGCGAACGGTGATGCGCTGCTCTCCCCGTCGGTCACGCGGCGCGTGCTGGCCCAGGTCGCTGCCGATCGCCGTACTACTGACCCCTCGCGGCTCGCGCCACTCACCGACCGCGAACGTGAACTGCTGGTCGAGATCGCGGCCGGCCGTTCCAACACTGAAATCGCTGCCCGCCTCTATCTGACCGCGGCCACCACCCGCACCTACGTCAGCCGGCTGCTCACCAAACTCGACGCCCGCGACCGCGCCCAACTCGTCCACATCGCCTACGAGTCCGGCCTCAGTACCCCGGGAGACCCACCGACGGGGTAGGCCCGAGACTGGTGCCATGAGTCGAGAAGCGGATCTGCTGGCCGAGGGTGAGCCCGAGAAAGAGTGGAACCCGGGAGTCGCGGAGACCTTGCCGCGGAAACGGGTGTCCGGGGGTGCGCTGATCCGGGATCAGGAGGGGCGGATCCTGTTCATCGAGCCGACGTACAAGCCGATGCTCGATATCCCCGGCGGCATCGCCGAGTTCGACGAGTCGCCGTACGACGCGTGTCAGCGGGAGGTGATGGAGGAGGTCGGGCTCGACCTGACGATCGGGCCGCTGCTTGTCGTGGACTGGGATCCCGCACGCGGTGTCTGGCACGACGCGCTGGCGTTCGTCTTCGACGGCGGCGTGCTGACCGGCAACGAGCAGTTGGTCCCCCAGCCGGACGAGGTCCGCGCCATCCACTTCCTCACGCTGGCGGAAGCCGCGCCGCGCACCTACCCGTCGATGGTCCGCCGCCTCAGCCGCGCGCTCGATGCCTTGGAGTCCGGTGCGCCGCAGTACTCCGAGTTCGGTCGGCGTCGGTAAGAACATGTAGTAGGTGTCTACGTAGACCGCCCGGCACGCTCAGCAAGTGAGCGGCCGGGCGGCCTTGACGCAGTACTATGTGTTCTTGGCTACAAGGATCAGCCGAACTTGAGGCGGACGATCACGTTGTCGAGCACGGTCGGCGTACCGCCGTTCTTGTCGTTGTTGGTGGAAGTGAGCCACAGGCCGCCGTCGGGGGACTTGGTGACGCTGCGCAGCCGGCCCCAGCGACCGGAGAAGACCGCTTGCGGGGTGCCGACGCCGTTGCCGGCGGAGTTGATCTGGGTGACCCACAACTGCGAACCGGTGACTCCGGCGATGTAGATCCAGTCGTTGACGATCTCGATACCGCTCGGACCTGCTTGCGACGTCGACCACGTGCGCTTCGGCGCGATGTAACCGCCGCAGTCTCCGATGGTCCCCTCACATGCGGGCCAGCCGAAGTTGCCGCCCTTCTGGATCAGGTTGAGCTCGTCCTGGCTGTTCTCGCCGAACTCCGACGCCCACAGCTGACCGCGCGAGTCCCAGGCCAGACCCTGCGGGTTGCGGTGACCGCGGCTCCAGACGTAGCGGGCATTGCCGCCGGTGCTGAAGAACGGGTTGTCGCTGGGCGCCGTACCGTCGGGGTTGGCCCGCAGGATCTTGCCGTTCAGCGAGCCGTTGTTCTGCGCGTTCCCGGAGTTCTGCGCGTCGCCGACCGAGACGTACAGCTTGCCGTCCGGACCGAAGGCGATTCGGCCGCCGTTGTGGTACCGGTTCTTGGTCAGACCGGTGAGCACCGGCGACGATGTCGTGGCCAGCACGCCGTTCTCGTACTTCATCCGCACGACCCGGTTGTCTCCTGAGGCCGTGTGGTAGAAGTACACCCAGTTGTCGGTGGCGAAGGTCGGCGAGATCGCGATGCCGAGCAGCCCGCCTTCACCGGTGGTCGTCACTGCACCAGGAACCTTGCCCAGCGTGGTTTTCGTGCCGTTCGCCTGGACCCGCACAACCTCGAACCGGTCCCGCTCGGTCACCAGCGCCGACCCGTCCGGCAGGAAGGCGACGCTCCAGCCGAGGTCGACCTTCGCGATATCACGGTCGTACGCCGGAATCCCGCCGGTGCCCGTGGCTGCGGTCTTGACGGTCAGGGCGTTGCTCGCGGCCGAGGCGTTGCTGTCGGGGTCGCGGGCCTTCACAGTGAACGTGTAGTTGGTGTTCGCGGCCAGCCCGGTCACGGTCGTGGTCAACGATCCGGTCGAGGCCACCTTGGCCGTGCCCTGGTAGACGTCGTACCCCGCGATGCTGCCGCTGTTGTCGGTCGACGCGTTCCAGGCCAGCGAGACGCTGTTGACGCTGACACCGGTCGAGCGCAGGTTTGTGGGTGCCGTCGGGGGCTGTGTGTCACCGCTGCCCGGCGTCGTGAACGCGACCACGTTGCTCTGCTGCGAAGCGTTGCCTGCGGCATCGAATGCACCGACAGAGATGTCGTACGCCGTGTTGGCCGTCAGGGTGTCGACGGTGGCCGACAGGGTGTTCGCGTCGACCACCTTCAGGACGTTGCCGCCGCGGTTGATCTCGTATCGCGTGACGGCGACGTTGTCGCTGGCCGCGGCCCAGGTGAAGGTGGCCGCGTTCGACTTGATGTTGCTGACCACCAGGTTGCTCGGCGGGGACGGCGGTGTGACGTCGTCGCTGACCGGGTTCACCGTTAGCTTGTCCGCGTTCGGTCCGCCGTCGGCGGTGGTGGCGCGGGCGCGAATCTTGTTGGTACCGGCGGCGAGCTGGAGGCGGACGGTCTTGGTGACCCACGTCGTCCAGGCGCCAGTGCCGGGGTAGGTGATACCGACCGCGCCGGCCACGCCGTTGACAGTCCAGTCGAGCGGTCTGGTGGCCGCCGTACCGTTGGCGAAGCGCAGGGTCACGTCAGCCGGTCCGGCCGGCGCGTTGGCGATCGTCCATTCGACGTAGCTGCCGACGAGGTTGTCGTAATTGACGAAGCCGCTGCCGGTGAATCCGGCGTGGTTGGACTCGACGACTCCTTGGGAGATGGTCGCGTCTTCGGCCTGGTAGTCGGTCGGTGCGGCGGTGGCCGTCGGGGGAGCGGCGAGCAGGGCGAGTGCTGTCGCCAGCGCCGAGGCGCCGGCTATCAGGCTGCGCCTGAACATGCGAGGTTTCATTTCGAGTTCTCCTGAGTGTTCCGGGGCGGAGGAGCTGCAGGGAGACCACAATTTCGCGCTATTAGGAAAGTTTCCTAACATTATTCCCGCATGAGACCACCAGTGACGGATTGCTGTCAACCGGTGAACGCCGGAGCTGACAGCAGGTGGTCAAAGGCGTCTGGCATGCGCTTTCCCAATTCGTCAGATCGTACGAGCATCCGGGCTTCGTCGCTAGAGAGCGCGGCGAGATTGTCGTTTCCCCGAACAGCAGGAAGCCCCCGCGGAGCTGATTGATCAGCTCCGCGGGGGCCGGTTCGGTCCGGTTAGCTCGCCATGCTCAGCAGGGCCGGCCGATAGAGCGTCTGCCCCGACGTCTCGTCGACAACGGCGACCCGGACAGACTCCGAATCACTATGCGGTACGGCGAAAACGGCGGTTGCCGAGCGGCCGTCGTACCGGGCTGTGTAGCTGACGAACCGCCAGTCCTCTTCGTCCCAGTAGTCGCGGACGTCGGACCTGAGTAGTCCGGTGACCGCGCGGTAGGCGGGGCTGAGGATTACGCGGCGTTCCGTGGCGGCGAGCGGTACTGTCGTGCTCGCGGTGCCCGCCAGAGGGTGGCTGAGCCGGACGCGCAGCCGTCGGAGCGGTAGTAGCCAGTAGCGGTCGAGTTCGGGTGACAGGGCAATGAACGCGGCCGCTTCAGCGATCAGGATGAACGTGGCCGGTCCGGCCGACCACCATCCTTGGGTGGTAGTCAGTGCGACCGCGGCTGTTGCCGTTAGCAACAAGGCACGCCCGATCGAACGGTAGCCAACGGGTTTGGCCGACTTGCCGGCACAACCACACGACGCCTCCGGTACGACGACCTTCGCGTAGATCAGGTATCCCGTGAAACCGAGGCCGAGCGCGGTTGCAGCCAGTACTTCTGCAGTCCAGGCGGGCGGACTGAGCAGCGCTAGCGCCAGGGCCGCCTCGATGATGCCGATCGCGCGATAGGCGGGCTTGGCCCGTTTCTCGCCGACCAGCTTCGGGAGGGCGGTCTTCTCTGCTTCCTCTGGATTCGCCAGTTTCCCGTACGACGTCCAGAGGAGCAGTAATCCGATCAGCAGCGGCTGGGCGGCCGCCACCTGCTGTGCGAACATCGCGGCCTGCCGGTCAGTTCGCCGCGTAGATCGTCGCGATGTCGATCTCGCTGGTCCCGGGTCGCCAGGCGCCGATCACCTGGACATGCCGGCCGACCTTCAGCAGCGACAGGTCCGAGATCGCCGGCGTGCCGTTGTAGGCGGCCGCTGTGACCCCTTCCTGGACATGACCGAAGATCTTCTGGCCGAAATGATCCAGGTTCAGCCCGGTCCGGCTGATCGAGTTGATCATCACGTCCAGGTTGACGATATTGAGCCACACCGACTCTGCGGCCAGGACGCCGTTCGGCAGCTTGACGCCCCGCGCGTACAGGCCGTCACCGATCATCGCCTGGTCGATCGTGGTCGGCCGGAGCTTCCAGATACTGGTCACGCCGGTCAACTGGATCTTGTGCAGCCGGCCGTCGGATCCCTTGACCTGCAGGAGATCCTGGTTGCGGCCGGTGATCAGACCTTCCGCGAAGTTGGGATCCGGTGCGCCCGGATCCGGTGCTTGCGCCGAAGTTGCGAACGCAGCCTCCGGAGCGAGCGAACCCATCGCGCTGGCCGCAACCAAACCGGTCGCGCCCAGGGCGGCCCTGGTGAGCAGAGCCCGGCGATCCATCGTCGAAGTCATCTCAGCTCACCTCATCCCACATCGATGCCGGCTGGAATCAGCCCGGCGTTCAGGCTGGCGATCCGCGTGAACGCCGCGGGAGTCAGGTCGATGACCCGGTTCGACGCACAAGTCCCTCCGCAGCAAGCCCGCTCACCACAGAACGACCGCGTCCGCGGCCCACAGTCCGCGATCGACGTAACCACCCGTGAGCCGTTGCACAGGTTGGTCGTCGCATGCCGGAACCCACAACCCCTGCGGGATACCCCGGTAACCCCGCAGTTGTCCGGCCGTGTGATCGCGTAACAGGCGTCCGAAGTGTTCGTCCATGCATGCTGAAAGTTTCCCGAATGACACGTCCCACAAGCACCGGTCCCGGTGCTCGCGCAGGGTCCCCATGCGTTGCCGCAACAGAACCACGATGCCTCGCCGACAAGTCCGTACATCACGTCCATCAAGTACCTCCAGGTCTAGGGGCGGTAAGACCTACAGCACTTCTTTGTACTCCTCAGATGAGAAATCTCCCAGTCCTCGACCGAAATGGAAACTTTTTGCCTAACGAGACCCGGACGGCCCGCAAAAGCCCGGTACGCCTTCGCGGCGCCCGTCGGACCCCGTCTGCGCGTGCCCGCCCCGCCGCGCCTACCCACGGTCGCTGCCCGCCCCATTTGGTAGGCCCACCCACGAGAATGTGGGAGGGCCAATCGCATGCGGTTAGCCCTCCCACACGCGGGTGGGTCAGCCCACCAAATGGGTTTGGCCCTCGACGAACCCCGGCCGACCACCAGGTGTCCTTCCCGACGTAAATGCCTCGCGGGATCAGCGAGGGGCGTTCTAGGGTCGACGGTAGTGACTGGTTTCTGAGAGACGTGTTCCACCGCCAGAGGTTCGACCTGCTGGTGGTGATGAGGCACGTCGCGCATCGATCGACATTCATCGACGCGACCTCAGGAGTCACCTGTGCAGTTGAATCTTCGTTGTGTAGAAGGAGCGGTCGACCTGCTCGCCGCCGAGCTCGGTCAGTTCGTCATTCGCTCCAACAGATCTTCGGTGGACTGTTGCGTGAGCGACCTGCAAGAGATCGCCGGTTGCCGGTTGTATTCGTCGGCGGCGATCCCGCTGCCGGGCAGCCCCGGTGATGAGACCTTTCTCGAACCTCTGCAGCACCTGGAGCCGGTGGCGTTCCGGGTCGGTGCGGACAGCGCAACCGTCAGGCGTGAGTTGGTGTCAGCCGTTGAGCGGATGGGGTGGCGGAACGATCCGCGGGACTGGGCGATCAATCTGACCGAGTCGCCGGCAGGTTGGGTTGCCGAGGTTGGTGAACTGCATTGGGTACGGCGGTTCGGGCGGCTGGAGCGGTTGCCTTGGGCCACTAGTCCGGTGGTGGCCGAGGTGCTGGTGCGGCTGGCGAAGATTCGCGCCGGACAGGTGGTGCTGGACCCGTTCTGCGGATCAGGAACGGTGCTGGTGGCGGCTCGCGCCCAGCAGGTCGACGTACGGGTTGTCGGAGCGGATCAGTCTGCGGGGTCGATCGAGTTGGCTCGGCGCAATCTTGGTGATGGGTGTTTGCGTGTCGGGTTCGCTGAAGAGTTGAAGCACGCGGACGGAAGCGTCGACCGGGTGGTCGCGAACCTGCCATTCGGGAAACGGGTCGGCAGTCATCAGGACAACCTGCGGTTGTATCCGGCCGCCGTCGGCGAGATCGCGCGCGTGCTCACCAAGGATGGCCGCGCGGTGCTGATGACCGAAGACAAGCGGTTGCTGCGGACCGCCGTCGCCGGCACTCAGGGTTTGAAGATCGTGAAGGAGCGGCTGTTGCGCTTCAACGGCGCTACTCCGACGGTCTTCGTTCTGATGCCGACGCGGCGGTAAAGGGTCGGCGCTCTCAGGGCTGGTGGTAGTCGACTGCAATCGAATACCACCAGCCGAAGCGGTACGGCGCGTCATTTGTCCACCCTTGCTGCGGTGTCCGCAGATCGCCACCTGTTCAGCGCTGATCGAAGGGTTCCGGGGGCTAGCAGTGAGGACTGTATGCGGTATACGATCACGCAGAGCGGCTCGACTGTGACGTGGTGCACGGTGAGATGCATCGGTATCAGATAGAGTTGGCTCGTTTGTGGAGGGGAGTATTCCGCAACGGCAGTGTCGTCATCACGGGAGGCCTGGGCGGCCGAACCGGTGCTGCCGGCCTGGAGTGATCCAGGCGGAAGAGACCTCCGGACCAACGTAATCTCATGCGTCCGGAGGATCACTCATGGTTTCTGTCATGCCCCCCTTGGTCTGGGTGCTCACGATCGCCGGTCTGGTTGCGATCGTCGCGTTCGACCTGATCGTGATCTCGCGCCGGAACCATGCCGTCACGATCAAGGATGCGACCCGCTGGGTGCTGTTCTATGTCGGGCTGGCCGCGCTGTTCGCGATCGGGCTGTTCATGTTCAGTGGCGGGAAGACCGGTGGTGAGTTCGTCGCCGGGTACATCACCGAATACAGCCTGAGCGTCGACAACCTCTTCGTCTTCGTCATCATCATGGCGCGGTTCAGCGTGCCGGCGCTGGCGCAGGACAAGGTGCTCTACATCGGCATCGTCGTGTCGATGCTGCTGCGCGCCGTCTTCATCTTGGCCGGTGCGGCGGCGATCTCCGCGGCCAGCTGGGTGTTCTACATCTTCGGCGCGTTTCTCGTGTACACCGCGATCAAGCTCGCGATCGAGGGGGAGAACGACGATGAAGACTTCCAGGAGAACGCTGTACTGCGTGGCATGCGCCGGATCCTCCCGCTCGGCCACGACTACGACGGCGCGAAGCTGGCAACCCGCGACGAGAAGACCGGCAAGCGCCTGCTGACCCCGCTGGTGATCGTGATCTCCGCGATCGGCATGGCGAACGTGATCTTCGCGCTCGACTCGATCCCCGCGATCTTCGGCCTCACCCAGGACGCGTACGTCGTCCTGACCGCGAACGCCTTCGCCCTGATGGGTCTGCGCCAGCTCTACTTCCTGATCGGCGGCCTACTGGAGCGGATCGTCTACCTGAACGTCGGCCTGTCGGTCATCCTCGCCTTCATCGGCATCAAGCTGATCGTCGAGGCCCTGCACGGCTCACACATCGACGACATCGGCGCGATCCACCTGCCGCACATCGGCATCATCACCTCGCTCAGCTTCATCGGCGCCACGCTGTTCGTCACCACGGTCGCCAGCCTGGTCAAGTCGTCATACGACGCCCGCCGGGTGCCGGTCAGGACCGACGACTGAGCGGTTTGGGGCGCGGCGGCAGGTTCCGGTCAGCGACCGACCGGCGCGGTGTTCGGCTGGCAGGGTGAGGCCATGTGGAGCAGACGGAGTTTTCTCGCCCTGTCCAGCCTGGCGGCCACCTTGCCGATGGCGACTCTTGCGCACGCCACCTCGACCCAAGCTGACCTCACGTTGAGGTTGCCGGCACCCACCGGACCGCACCGGATCGGTGTCCGATCCCTGCAACTCATCCAGCGCGGCCGGCGCGATCCGTGGATCGGCACGCCCGACCGCGACGTGATGCTCAGCATCTTCTACCCGGCGCTGACGACGCACGGCTACCCGGTCGCTCCGCAGATGACGCCCGCGGCGGCCGCGTTCTTCAATATCTTCGACGCGCAGTTCCTGCACTCGCTGCCCACCGCGGGGGTCAACTGGGCGGCCACGCTCACCCACTCGCACGTCGAGGCACCGGCACTGCCGGGACACCGTCCCGTCATCCTCTACTCACCCGGCGGCATCGACCCGAGAACCCTCGGCACCGGTACCGCCGAGGAGCTCGCCAGCCACGGCTACATCGTGATCACCATCGACCACCCGGGCGAGACCTCTGAGGTCGAGCTCTCGACCGGTGAGCTGCGGAGGATCAAGATTCCCCCGACCGGGGCGACCGATCCGGTCATTTTGCGCCTGATGATCTCGACCCGCCTGGCCGATATCGCGTTCGTGCTCTCGCAACTGAAGACCATCGACCTGCCGCTCGACCTGCGCCGAGTCGGCATCTACGGCCATTCAGCCGGCGGCGCCACCGCGGCCGAGGCGCTCTATGAGAACCGTGGGCTCAGGTCAGCCATCAACCTCGAGGGCTACCTCGACTACCTGCCGCTCACTCCAGGCGAACCCAACGAGCTCTACCCGATCGCCCAGCACGGTACTGATCGGCCAGTCCAGCTGACCGGCACCGACGGCTACCGCGACGACCGTTTCGACAGCTCCTGGTCGGCGTTGCTCAGCCACGGTGGGCCGGTACGCCGTACCGAACTCACGCAAGCCAACCACTGGGTGTTCACCGACCTGGGCACGATGGCCGCCCAATGCCAGCAGGCCGGTCTGATGACCGCCGAGAACCGCGCCAAGCTTGTCGGCACCATCGCACCCGGCCGATCTGTGCCCTGGATCCGCAACAGTGTCAGGTCCTTCTTCGACCGGACACTGCGCTGCTGATCCGCCTCTCTGCCTTCCACCGCGCAACAGCACCGGGATCGGCGCGAGCAGAACGCCCAGGCGGTCTGATAGGTCCGGACCGGATCGGACCGGGCGATAAGTCTTCGGCAGGAAACGTGTTCTCCTGAAAGCGTTCCGGCGCGTCCGCCTGCCGTTTACCCGGACGTGCACTCCGAACCGGAGTAGTATCGAAAGTGCCTGGCCCGGCCGTTCCCCCGTGATGGTCGGGTCAGGTCCCTAAGGCGGAGCCGTTAGATGGCACAGTGAGAGCCTTTCGATATCTGGGCTCCCGCTCGACGACCTGATACCCGAGCGATTCGTAGAGCGCCACGCTCCCCGTCGGATTCTCCGCGACGGTCCACAGCGACGCCTCCCGTACGCCGTTCTCCCACAGCTGGGCGTGGTTTGCGCGCAGTAGCGCGGACGCGAGCCCACGCCGTCGCCAGTCCGCCCGGACGCCGACCCATGGGGTGTCGTCGATCCCACTGACCACCCAACCAGCGAGCTTGTCGCCAACCCAAGACAAGGTCCACAACCGGTAGTCCGGGTAGTCGTCAGCGATGTCCTTCTCAAACTCCTCGAAGGTGTCCTGGATATACCCGGTCGACCTTCCCGAGAACACTTCGGAATTGGCCTCGAACACGGCCCGATGATCACCCGCCGACGCCGGCCGCAGCTCAATCCCCGCGGGCATCTCCACCTCGCCCGGCTCACCCAGCTCAAGCGTCATCCGCACCCGGGTGAACGCCACCCCGTACCCAGCCGCCCGTACCAGCGCGACCTCGTCCGCAGACTCCGGGTTCGTCCCGAACATCGGCGTACCAACGCTGTCGTCGGCAGCCGCGTGCTCTCGCGCCTGCTGCTCGAGCTCGGCCAATTGCGCAGTGTCAGCGAACCCCAACAGTAAGTAGAGCCGCGTTCCGTCTGCCTCGTCCCACCACGTCATTCGCGCTCCCATCTGGCCACTATCCCAGCGCCGTCGACGGGTTTTCTTGTTCTCACAAAGTCTTGACAGGGATTGCGGAGGGCGGTTGACTGCGAGATAGTTCACAAGAGTAATAAATTGTGGTGCGGTCCGGTGTCGGTGGCTCAGAGCGACCCGGGGCAGTGCCGTGAGGTGCCCGGGTCCGGTGGGAAACAGCCATCGGGCCATGGCTCGTTGGCCGTCATGGTTGCCTTGGGCAACGCGAGTTTCCCCTTGCCTGCAAGAGATCGGACCTTTTTGGTCAAGGTCGGGTATCGGCACCGGGCGGGAGTCTTCCGTCGACGGTCGTTCTGTGTCATCCTCCCGGTGAGTGAGGGCCGAGATCCTATCGGATATCGGTTTCACTCCGATCGGTGACGGAAAGGATGCGGAGTGAGTGCAACGTACGAGGTGCGGGATAGTGAGTCGTCGGCGGCGCCGCCCACGCCGGCTCCGGCGAAGGTGGTGACACGGACACCGTTGCCCCGGCCGAGCCAGTGGACGCAGGCCCGCCGGAGTCTGCGCCGGCATTGGCAGCTGTACCTGCTGGTGATCGTGCCCCTCGCGTACTTCGTGATCTTCAAGTACATCCCGATCAGCAACGCGGTGATCGCGTTCAAGAACTACAGCCCGATCAAGGGGCCGTGGGGTAGCGACTGGGTCGGCCTCAAGAACTTCGAACTGTTCTTCCAGAACCCCGTGTTCTGGACCCTGGTGAAGAACACGTTCATTCTGGCGGCCTACACGGTGCTGGCGAGTTTCCCGATCCCGATCATCCTGGCGATCGCGCTGAACGAGATCCGCAACGGGAGGTTCAAGAAGCTCGTCCAGCTGGTGACGTACGCGCCGTACTTCATCTCCACCGTGGTGGTCGTCTCGATGACGATCCTGGTGCTGTCGCCGCGGCTGGGGTTCGTGAACGACGCGATCGGGCTGTTCGGAGTGCCCGCCGTCGACTTCCTCGGTAATCCGGACTACTTCCGGCACATCTATGTATGGTCCGATGTCTGGCAGACGACCGGCTATTCGGCTGTCATCTACCTGGCGGCGCTGGCCGGGATCGACCCCGCGCTGCACGAGTCGGCCCGCATCGACGGGGCCAGCAGGCTGCAGCGGATCCGCAACGTCGATCTGCCCGGCATCATGCCGACCGCCGTGATCATCCTGATCCTGGGCGTCGGCAACATCATGTCGATCGGGTTCGAGAAGGCCTTCCTGCTGCAGAACCCGCTGAACCAGTCACACGCCGAGATCATCGCGACCTATGTCTACAAGACCGGCCTGCTGAACGCCGACTTCTCGATGGCGACCGCGATCGGGCTGTTCAACTCCGTCGTCAACCTCGTCCTGCTGGTGGTCGTCAACTTCGTCGCCAAGCGGATCACCGGGAACGGACTCTGGTCATGAGCGTCACGTTGCAAGGATTCCGCCGTACGGGGAAGTCGTCCGAGGGCTCGAAGCGGACGGCGATCGAGGAGACCCGGACCGACAAGATCTTCCTGACCGGTGTCCGGATCATGCTGTGGCTCGCGCTGATCGTGGTCTCGGTACCGATCATCTACATCGTCGCGAACTCGTTCAGCAGCGCGTCCGCGGTCAGTGCCGGCCGGGTGCTGCTGTGGCCGGTCGAGCCGAGTATCAAGGCCTACCAGCAAGCGTTCAGCGATCCCCTCATCATGAAGGGCTACCTGAACTCGTTCATCTACGCGATCGGCGGCACGCTGATCAGCGTCACGCTGACGATCGCGATCGCCTACCCGCTCTCGCGGCGCACCTTCTACGGGCGCAACGTGATCATGAGCCTGCTGATCTTCACGATGCTGTTCTCCGGCGGCCTGATCCCGACCTACCTGGTGGTCCAGGACATGGGCCTGCTGAACACCCGGTGGGCGATGGTGATCCCGAGCGCGATCGGCGTCTGGCAGGTGATCATCGCGCGCACCTTCTTCCGCTCGACCATCCCGGACGAGCTCTACGAGGCGGCCACCATCGACGGCGCCGGCGACCTGCGCTTCCTCTGGTCGATCGTGCTGCCGCTGTCCAAGCCGGTCATCGCGGTGATCGCGCTGATGTACGCGATCTTCCAGTGGAACAGCTACTTCGACGCCCTGATCTACCTCAAGGATCCCGGGCTCTACCCGTTGCAGATCGTGCTGCGGAACGTGCTGATCCTGAACACCCTCACCGGATCCACCACGGCCAACAACCTGGCGCAGCAGCTCGAACAGCAACAGCTCGCCAACGTCCTCAAGTACGCGCTCATCGTCATCTCGAGCCTGCCCGTACTGGTCATCTACCCCTTCGTCGCCCGCCACTTCACCAAGGGCGTGATGGTCGGCGCGGTCAAGGGCTAACGGCTCTTTCTCAGCGGTCAAGGGCCGAAGGCCCTTCTCAGAAAGGAACACAGCAATGCGCGTATCCGTGCGCAAACTGTCCGCGCTCGTCGCCGCCGGTTTGCTCGCCACCGTGGCGGCCTGCAGCTCGGACAAGTCCGACGCGGCGGCGAACGAGACGTCGGCCGACGGCAAGACCGTCATCGACGTCTTCACGCCGGCCGACCAGACGATGAACTTGGACACCAACGAGGTGACCAAGATCATGAGCGACAAGTTCAAGCTCCAGTTCCGCTGGCAGACGACCACCTTCGACGCCGGTCCGGCCAAGGAGAAGCGGCAGATCTCGCTGGCCAGTGCGGACTACCCGGACCTGTTCTTCCTGATTCCGTGGGTCGACGGCTTCAGCAAGGCCGAGGTGATGAAGCTTGGTCAGCAGGGCGTGGCGCTCCCGATCGAGCAGCTGATCAAGGACAACGCCCCGAACATCCAGAAGTTCCTGGACGAGAACAAGGCCTACAAGGAGGAGTCGACCACTCCGGACGGGCACATCTACGCGTTGCCGCAGTGGGCCGACTGCTACCACTGCAGCCTCCCGAACAAGCTGTGGATGAACTCGGCCTGGCTGAAGAAGCTCAACCTCCAGCAGCCGAAGACTCCGGAAGAGCTGCGCACGGTCCTGAAGGCCTTCAAGACGCAGGACCCGAACGGCAACGGCAAGGCCGACGAGGTCCCGATGACCGCGGACACACAAGACGGCACCCTGATCTCGTACCTGATGGGCGCGTACGCCTACCCGCCGGTCGGCGCGAACAACGGCGTCCAGGGGCTCATCACGCTGAACGGCGACAAGGTCGTCACCCCGCTGGCCACTTCGCAGTGGCGCGACGGGCTGAAGTACATCGCCTCCCTCTACAAGGACGGCCTGATCGACCAGGCGGCGTTCACCCAGAACGCGCAGGCATTGCAGGCCCTGGGCAACGACCCGAAGGCGGTCCGGATCGGCTCGGCGCCGATGCTGCACCCGTACATCTTCGTCCAGTCCGACTCCAAGGACGGCCGGGACAAGCAGTACGACGCCGTCCCGCCGCTGACCGGCCCGGAAGGCAAGAGCTACGCGGGGGAGCAGTACCTGCCGGCGCTCAACTACACCTTCATGCTGACCAACAAGGCCAGCAAGGAGGCTCAGGTCGCGGCGATCAAGATGCTCGACTACATCTTCACCGACGAGGGCCAGATCATCACGAACAACGGCCCTGAGGGTGTCGGCTGGAACAAGCCCGCCGCTGGTGAGGTCGGGCTCGACAAGGACACCAAGCCGCTCTGGAAGCCGGTCCAGAACGCGCCGAAGAACATCAACTGGGGCGCACTGGCGCAGTACCACAACGTGCTCGCCTTCCGGAACGCACAGGTCACGCCGACCGATATCTACAGCTCCGCCGGTTACGAGCGTCGGTTGTTCCAGGCAACGAAGCTGTACGACGGGCACGCCGACCGGGCCCAGGTCTTCCCGCAGGCTGTCGTGTGGCCGGACCCGAGCCTGAGTGGTGAGCTGGCGACACTGCAGACCAACCTGCAGAACTACGTGAACCAGGGCCAGCTCGCGTTCATCACCGGGTCGAAGAACATCGACACCGACTGGGATGCCTTCGTGAAGGGTCTCGACAACACCGGGATGCCGCGGTTCCTGGAGATCAACCAGCAGGCCTACGACAAGTACAAGTCCGGGAGCAAGTAAACAGATATGTCTGCATCACGGCCACGCCTCCGGCGCGTCGGGTCATGGGGCTTTAACTCCAGCCCTTCCCTCGTCACTCCAGTCGCTTCGCTCCCTCCACTCCTCAGTCCAGGTCAGGAGGCCCCATGACCAGCGAACTGTGGTTCCGTACCCCCGCGCCGGACTGGTTCGAGGCGTTGCCGATCGGCAACGGGCACCTCGGAGCGAAAGTGTTCGGCCGGGTCGGTGCGGAGCGGATCGCCCTGAATCTCGACGACGTATGGTCCGGCGACGGGCCGCGCGAGCTCAAGGTGACGGGCGGTCCGGAGGCGTTGGCCGACGTACGGCGATTGTTGCTGGACGACGGTGATCGGCTGGCGGCCACTGAGCGGACCCGGGATTTGCAGGGTCCGCTGGTGGAGTCGTATCAGCCGCTCGCCGACCTGTTGATCCGTACGGCGGGGGAGGCCGGCGATTATCGCCGGAGCCTCGACTTGCGGACCGGCGTGGTCGGTGTCGACTACACAGTGAGTGGGACGCAGTTCCGGCGCGAGACCTTTGTGTCCGCGCCGGACCAGGTGCTCGTCTGGACGATCACGGCCGACCAGGCCGGAGCGATCGATCTGGACCTGGGCCTGGAGAGTCAGCATCCGATCACGGCAGAAGTTGCCGACGGCATCTATACCGTCAGTGGCCATGCGCCGTCGGAGCTGACGATCGAGTATCGCCAGAGTCCGGATCCGATTCAGTACCGCGATGGTCACGGGATCGGGTTCGGGATCGCGTTGCAGGTACACCACCTCGGGGGTGACGTCACCTCGTCCCAGGAGGGCGTGACGGTTCGTGGCGCTGACCGCGTGACCGTGGTGCTGGCTGCGGCGAGCACCTTCGAAGGGTGGTCGGTGCCGCCGGGTCGTGATCCGCAAACCGCGGTGCGCGCGGCAATCGACCTACTCAAGGCTGTTGAGCTCGACAAGCTGCGTGAGCGGCACATCGAGGATCACCACGAGCTGTATAACCGTGCAGAGCTTCAACTCGGTGCTGGTCAGGATCAGGTCGCGCTGATGTTCAACTTCGGCCGCTACCTGCTGATCGCGTCGTCGCGACCGGGCACCCAGGCGGCCAACCTGCAAGGCATCTGGAACGAAGACCGCCGGCCGATGTGGGCGAGCGACTGGACCAACAACATCAACACCCAGATGAACTACTGGCCAGCTGATGTGACCGGGTTGGGGGAGTGCTTCGAGCCGTTCATCGACCTGCTGGAGGGCCTGGCCGACTCCGGCGCGGACACGGCACGGATCCTGTACGACGCTCCTGGCTGGGTCTCGCATCACAACTCGGACATCTGGCGTGCGACCTGGCCAGTTGGCGACGGCGGTGATGATCCGGTCTGGGCGATGTGTGCGACGTGCGGCGTCTGGATGGCCGCGCATCTCATGGAGCACTACCGATTCGGTCAAGACCTGGAGTTGCTGCGCGAGCGGTCGTATCCGCTGATTGCAGGTGCTGCGGAGTTTGTGCTGGCGATGCTGATCGAGGACTGGGACGCGCAGTTGCAGTTCATACCGTCGACTGCGCCGGAACATCACTTCGTCTTGCCGTCAGGGGAGAAGGCGTCAGTTGATCTGACGTCGACGTACGACATCTGGTTGATTCGCGAGCTGTTCGCGAATCTGGCCGAGGCCGAGTCGGCGCTGGGTCTTGCGACTGAGCTCAACAAGCAGGCCCAAGCGGCGCGCGAGCGGTTGCCGGAGATCAAGATCACGCCGGACGGGCGGCTGAACGAGTGGCCGACCGACTGGACCCCGTCCGAGATCAACCACCGCCACCAATCGCATCTGTACGGTCTGTACCCGGGCGCGGAGATCGACCCAGCCGGTACGCCCGAGTGGGCGGAAGCCGCGCGCAGATCGCTGACCGTGCGTACCGATGGTGCGACGAATGGTGGCTGGACGGCCGCCTGGCTCGTGGCGTTGTGGGCGCGATTGTTCGAGGCAGACAAGGCGTCTGAGGTCATCCAGGACTACCTGGCCCGGCTGGTCTCGGACAACCTGCTGCACCGCGACGGAGACATCTTCCAGATCGACGCGAACTTCGGTATGACGGGCTGTATCGCCGAGCTGCTGATCCAGAGCCACACCGACGTGATCCGGCTGCTGCCTGCGTTGCCCACCGCCTGGCCGGACGGCTCGTTCCGTGGTCTGCGGGCCCGGGGCGGGCTCGTGTTCGACGTCACGTGGCAGGGTGGGCGAGTGACGGCGGCCTCAGTCGTTGCCTCGCGCACCGGTCAGCATCGGATCGCCTTGCCGGACAGGGAAATTGTCGTCACGCTGCCCGCCGGCCGCACGGTGGACTTGGTGAGGTGAGCCTTACCGAAGTTGTTGTAGTCTCAATGTTCGTGAAGAGACTGATCGGAATCGTTGCCGTGTCCGCCGTTCTGGCGCTGGCCGGCTGTGGTGGTAGTGACACGAAGAGTGCCAACACCGGGGCCGGTGACACGGAGGTGGCGACCGGCGGGCGGCTGTTCAAGACCGCCGACGCCGAGACCGCCAAGCTCGGCTCGGACGCGCAGCCGGGGGCCTTCCCGCGGACCGTCAAGCACGCGCTCGGCGAGGCCAAGCTGGACAAGAAGCCCGAGCGCGTCGTGGTGCTGGACAGCGGCGAGCTGGACGACGTGCTCGCGCTCGGCATCACCCCGGTCGGGATGGCGACGAACACCGGGCAGAACGGCGTCCCGTCGTACCTGGCGGACAAGGCGCAGGGCATCAAGACGGTCGGTGGGGTCAGCGAGCTGAACCTCGAGGCGATCGCCGCTCTGAAGCCGGATCTGATCCTGGGCAGCAAGCTGCGCGCAGCGACGCTCTACAGCAAGCTGAGTGCGATCGCGCCGACCGTGATGAGCATCCGGCCCGGGTTCCCCTGGAAGGAGAACTTCCTGCTGGTCGCCGACTCGGTCGGCGAGGAGACCAAGGCCACCCAGATCTTGAACGACTACCAGAAGCGCGCCGACGAGGTGAAGGGCAAGGTCCAGGGAGCGCCGACGATCTCGCTGGTCCGGTTCCGCCCGGCCGAGATCCGCCTGTACGGCAATCTGTCGTTCATCGGCGTGATCCTGAAGGACATCGGCCTGCCCCGCCCGAAGGTGCAGGACGTCCAGGACCTCGCGGTCGAGGTCTCCGAGGAGAACATCGGCCAGGCCGACGGCGACTGGATCTTCTACTCCAGCTTCGGCCCGATCACCGGTACCAAGGAATCCCAGGTCGTCAACGGCAACCTCTGGAAGGCGCTGCCCGCCGTCAAGGCCGGCCACGCCAAGCGCGTCAACGACGAGGTCTGGTTCCTCGGCCTCGGCCCGCTCGGCGCCATGGCCACCCTCACCGACCTGGAAACCCTCCTCACCGCCAAGAGCTGACGCATCACTTGATGGGCTGCCAGTCGTCGAAGCTGGTGGCTCCGGGGGCGGTCTGGATGCGGTGGGCGATGCGGCCGTCGGGCTGGCGGACCACCAGATCGAGGCGGTTGTCGGAGCGGAGTTGGGCCACCGGGTCGTCTCCGGCATTGCCGGCCAGGGAGGTCCAACTGGCGAAGGCGCCGTTGTCGGTTTGTTGCTGGGCCCACCAGATGCTGCCGTCGGCAGCTCGGGCGAAGATGGCGAGGCGGCGTGCAGCCTGCTCGACCAGTACGGCGTCGTTGGCGGGGCTGGCGCCGAGGCTGGTCCACGGGGTGAAGCCGGTGGCCGTCTGGACAGATCGGTAGACGACCGAGAGCTGGCCCTCCCAGCGGCGCGCTACGAGCACTAGGCGGCCGTCAGCCTGGCGGGCGACGGACGGCTGACCATCGAAGGATGGTGAGCTCTCCACGACCTGCCAGCCGGTCCACGAGGTGCCGTTCTGCTGGTTGAACCAGATCTGACCGCCGGCCTCTTTCGCTGCCCGAGCGAACAGCACCAGCGATCCGTCTTGGTTGGTGCCGATGACGGGTTGACCGGCGGGGCTGGCGCCGAGGTCCTGCCAGGTGCTCGCGAAGGCCCCGTTGGGCGCCTGCTGGGTGTTGACGTAGACCCGGGAGCCCGGTGCTTCGTTCCGCCGGGTGACGGCGACCAACCGACCGTCGGGTGTCTTCCCGACCACCGGGTCGCCGGCGCTGGCCGACCCGGCCAGCTGGCTCCAGCCGGGATGACCACCGTTCGGCGCGGATTGCACGTTCCACCAGATCGACCCGTCGTTCGCGCGGGAGAACAAAGCAACCCGGCCGTCGGGCTGTCGTGCTGCGACCGGTCGCCCGGCCGGGCTTGCACCGAACTTGGTCCACGGCCCGGCCTGCGTTGAACTCCAGACGTTCGCTTCACACCGGTTCGCGGTGTGCCCGAGCACGGTCAGCTGGCCGTTCTCCTGTGCGACCAGCTCCGGCTTGGCTCCACTGGTGAAGGCGAGTGGCGCCTGCGCGTGCGAGAGCCGGTACGCCCAATAGTCGCCGCCGGGCTGCTCGGTGGCGAAGTACACATCGATCTCGGAGCTGTCCGCGATCATGCCGTACGCGTTCCGCACGATGCCCGAGTTGTGGTTGTACTTGAATCCGCTCTGGCATTCGTTCAGCCGGCCGACCACGCTCCAGGTCCCGGTTCCGGACCAGATCGCGGAGCTGGCGATCCGGTTGATCTCGGTGTCCGTCTGGACCCTCGGATTACTGGCACCGGTGTCGCGGGACATCAGGAACTCGTCGCGCGCCGGGTCGTACACGAAGGACGCGTTGTGCAGCCACACACCGCCATCGGGTTCCGGCGTGAGGCCGTCCCCGGGCAGTTCGACGCGCGCACCGACCTTTGGGTTGTTGGCGTCGCTGAGATCGATCTCGCGCCGCGACACCCGGCCGACACCGCTGTAGAACACGAGCACCCGGCCGGCGCCGTCGATCGAGGTCACGCTCGGCTGGCCGACTCCCCAGCTGCTCAGCGGGCCGTCGGTGGACCGGTCGAGGAGCGCGTTCCGGCTGAGTTTCCACGGTCCCTGCGGCTGGTCGGCGTACGCGACACCGATCACGTTGATCGGGTCCGCGTTCGGATACTTGCCGAGGTCCGGGTAGCCCAGGACGAACATTGCCCACGCATACGTGTGGTCGTCGTACCGGAACGAGCCGCGCACCACCTCGGGATCGCAGATGTGGTTCGAGGCCCAGAACGGCGTGTCCGCTGCCTGCGGGTTGAGGGGGAACTGGACGGCGCCCCAGGCATAGGTGCCGTCGGCGCGACGGGTGCCGTAGTTCATGCCGATGTGGTCCCAGGTCTGGCCGGAGACCCGATTGGCACACGTGTAGACCATTCGCTCGGTGGGTGTGAGCTGCACGACCGAAGGTGCGTACATGTAGTACGACCCGTTGCCAGGCGGTACCGGTACGCCGGCATTCGGCGCGGCCTGCGGATTCCAGGTACCGGCGGGCTCGGCCGCGTGAGCTGGGAGGGCGAACTGGCCGGCGAGCAACAGCGCGACGAGGACCATTCGGGCGAGACGCATGGACTACATCGTCGGGTGATCGAGCGGTGATCGCCACCGTTTCAACGGTGGGCGAATACTGAAGTGGTTCAGTCCGGTACGCGGCCGCGGTCGGTGACCGGGACGTCCGGCGCATACCGCGCTACGGCTGCGACCAGGTCGTCGTACGGCATGGCACGCCCGATCACCTCATGGGCGCCGGGCCAGGGGCGGGACGGTCCCCACGCCTTGGAGCTGTGGGGGAGCGCCAGCTCGTCGTGCATCAGAACGACGAGATAGGGCTCCCACTCCTCGTCCTCCGCGCTCCCGACCGGACGCTCGATCCGGCAGATGCCACGCATCTCGGTCCACGCGACGGTGCGCGGCTGAGCGCCGCCCAGGTGCACGCCGGCCTCGTCGATGGACAGCAGTACGTCGTCCTCGTCGGCCTGCTGGCGTTCCTCGAGCGCGGTGATCGCGCCGATCAGCAGCAGGAACGGCATGCCGAGCGCGAAGATCAGCGGGCTACCGCCCCAGGACAGCCAGATCGTCTCCAACCCGTCACGCACGGAATGTCCCTGAGCGCGCGCGATCACCACCGTGAGCACAGTGAGCAGGATCTCGGCACCGACCAGCAGTGCGCAGAAGAGCAGCATCGTCTTGGTGGTGCCGAGCCCGTGGCGCTTCACGACGAACGGCTCAACCTTTTGGTCAGGCGGCATTCCTGCATTGTGGGTGTTGTCCACCCTCCGCACCATAGCTCTCATGAAGATCTAATCACTTCGGCCTGATCCGTCCTTCACAAGGATGAAAAGGGGACCGCGGGCTTTGGCTGAGCCGCTGTGTCCGCAAGAATCGGATCATGTCCAACAGCACCGCGACACTCGCGCCCAAACGGCCGCCGCAACGGGCCACCGCCCGTCGTGCGCGGAAGAACGGCAACAAGTGGCGTCGAGGCTGGTTCATCGCGGTGCTTGCGGTGCTGTCCGCAACCCCGTTGCTCTTCCACCGCTGGGTGCCGAATTCGTTCGGCAACATGGGGAGTCTGCTCGACACCTTCCTGCCCTGGGTGGGCGTCGCCGTACCGATCCTTGCCGTTGCTGCACTGGTACGGCGTTCTGCGATCGCCGGCGTGGCTTTGCTGCTGCCCGCAATCGTGTGGGGCGGGATGTTCGGCAATCAGCTGATCCCGCAGTCGACCGGTGGTGCCTACGACCTGCGCGTCCTGTCACACAACGTCGATGCGGCCAACCCGGACCCGAAGCGCACGGCGACCGATCTGCTCGCCGCCGACGCCGACATTGTTGCGCTGGAGGAGCTGACCGCGGCCGATCTCAAGATCTACAAGGCGGCCTTCGCGAAGAAGTACCCCTATCAGGTCACGCGGGACACGGTTGCGCTCTGGTCGAAGTACCCGGTCGAGGAGAGTGAGTCGGTCGACGTCGGCTTCGCCTGGACCCGGGCGTTGCGGGCCGAGGTCGACACCCCGGAGGGCAAGGTCGCGGTGTACGTCGCGCACCTCGCCTCGGTGCGGATCGGGACCAGCGGCTTCACGTCGGACCAGCGCAACAAGACGATCAAGGCCCTTGGCCGGCAGATCGCCGCTGAGAAGCTGGCCGGTGTGATCGTGATGGGCGACTTCAACGGTACGGCGACCGATCGCAGCCTGGCGCCGTTGACCTACGGGCTGCGCTCGGCGCAGGGCGCGGCCGGGCACGGGTTCGGGTTCACCTGGCCGTCGGCGTTCCCGATGGCGCGGATCGACCACATCCTGGTGCGCGGTGTGCAGCCGACCAAGGCCTGGGTGATGGATTCCACGGGCAGCGACCACCGCCCGGTCGTTGCCGAGCTAAAGATCTGACGCCAGCCCTTGGCGATAGGCGTACCGGACCGCATCCGCGCGGTGCCGGGCGCCGATCTTGGCGAATGTGTTGTTGATGTGGGTCTTGACCGTTGCCTCGCTGATGAAGAGTTGCGCGGCGATCTCGGGATTGCTGAGACCGCGCGCGATCAGCTTGAGGACCTCGGTCTCGCGGGTGGTGAGGCCGTCGTTGCCGGCCGGCTCGGGCGCAAGCCCGGCGATGAGCCGCTTACTCACCTCGGGATCGAAGGTGGACTGACCTGCTGCTGTTGACCTGATCGCCGCTCCGATCTCGACCCGGCCGACGTCCTTGGTGAGATAGCCACGTGCCCCGGCTCTGAGCGCGGTGGCGATCGACGCGTCATCGGCGTACGTCGTCAGCACCAGTACGGCGACCTGCGGAAACTCGGCGGTGATCCGGGCGGTTGCGCCGACGCCGTCGAGGACCGGCATCCGGAGATCCATCAGCACGACATCGACGTTGCCCTGAGCAACGAGGTCGACGGCCTCGGCGCCGTTCGCCGCAGCGCCGGTGACCTCGATCCCGTCGAGAAGTTCGAGCAGCGCAACGAGCCCTTCCCGCATCACCTGCTGGTCGTCGGCCACGATCACGCGGATCGTCTCACTCACTCGGCACCTCCGCGGTCACGAGCCAGTCGTCCCCATCCGCACCCGCCGTCAGCGTCCCATCCACCAGCGCCAGCCGCTCCCGCATCCCCGTCAACCCGAACCCCTCGCCGCTGGTAGGACCCGCATTGCGAACCTCCAGCCGCACACTGCCGCCGTACGAGAGTGTGAGGGCTACTGCTTGACCGGGCGCGTGCTTCGCGGCGTTGGTGAGTGCTTCGCGGGCCGCGTTCAGCAGCGCGACGATGATGCCGGAGTCGAGCTTGGTGGGAGCGCCTGCAATGTTCAGGTGGACGGATGCCGAGTGGTCGGCTTCGTGTTGCTGAGCGAGTGTGGCGAGTGCTTGCGGCAGGTCCGGGACCTCGTCGGCGCGCAGGGCGGCGACCGCGTTTCGCGCTTCGTCCAACCCTTGTACGGCGAGGCGGCGCGAGCGTCGTACTCGCTCGAGAGCACCGTCTACGTCGCGGCGCTCGGAAAGGAGGGCCTCGGCAACTTCCAGCTGCACGCTCAGAGCGCCCAGGGAGTGGGCGAGCACGTCGTGCAGGTCGCGGGCGATGCGGCCACGTTCGTCCAACGCTGCGGCGCGTGCCTGCTCGCTCTGGGCGAGCCGGGTCTGGGCAAGCAGTTCGCGGGTCTGCCGGACCTGGATCTCGTACTGGCGGCGGTTCAGGCCGAAGGCGATCAGGATGGTGGACCACAGGTACTGCGTGAGCAGCCAACTCTCGGGCCGGTCGAACCACCACATCGACACGGCGAAGCCGAGCGCAACACCGATGCCGACGGCAATGATCGGGCGGATACCGGTGCGGTTCAGGTCGACGACCACGATGGTGGTGATGGAGAGGAGAGTGAGGACCAGCGAGTTCGAGTCCGGATACCCCGCGAGGAGCGAATTGACGATCGCGACCGTGATCAGCAGCACGAGCGTGAGCCGCGGGCGGACGGCCATCAAGACGGTTCCGGCGAGGAACGCGAGCAGGCCGGCGCCGAGGGCGAACCACACCCACGGATCGGCAGGGCGCGCCGTACCGAGGACTCCGACGGCGACCGCCGCGGTCATCACGCGGCCGAGCCAGCCGCTGTCGCCGTGCATCCCACTTGACCTCAACGGACGCTGTACTCCTCTGCTTCGCGGTGTGCCTTGCTCTGGATCACCAGTGTCTGGGTCAGCAGGTTCGCACCCAGGCTCACCATCAGTGCACCACCGCCGACCGTAGTCGCGGCGCCGAGCAGGTGCCCGGCACCGGCCAGGCCGAGGCGGACGACCAGGTACGCCACCATGATGCCGAGTCCGGGGATGCCGAGCCGGAAGAACACCTTCCCGGCGCGCCGCTCGACCTGCGCGACCATGCCGGACGCGTAGCCGGCCGCCAGGGCGACGACGGCTCCGATGACCAGCAGTACGACGTCGATCGCGCCGTACTGGTGTTTGCCGTAGATCTGGTAGACGCCGACCCCGCAGAGGATCAGCGGACCGCGCCAGGCGTCGGCGTCGGAGTTCTTGAGCTCCGAGCAGGAGATCCGGCGGATGAGGACCACGACCACGATCGCGATCACGACGAGAGCGTTGCTCAGGGTTCCGAAGGACATGCTCCGACGCTAAGTGGGTACCCCCTTTCCGCAGGACCGTCCAGGGGTGGAGATCCGGGTGGAGACGCAGATGCAGAGGACGCGTCCAGAACCCATCGTTCTGGTTGTTGAAAAGGCTCCGATATCCAGCAGTGCAGCGACTCCCGTCTCTGCGAGACTCAGAAATTGTCGGTGCTGGATGATTGAGTCAAGGTATGTCCCGGTTCCGGATGTACCCGACTCCGACGCAACACGCTGCGTTGCTGGAGCAGTGCGGGCATGCTCGATACGTGTGGAATCTTGCTCTTGAGCAGTGGTCGATGTGGAGCCGCGACAAAGGCGCGACGCCTGGCTACGTCGAGCAATCGAAGCAGCTGACCGAGGCGCGGGCCACGTTCGGCTGGTTGCGGGCAGGGTCGCATACCGTTCAGCAGCAGGCGCTGCGAGACTTCGCCCAAGCCACCAAGAACTTCTACGCGGGTCTCAGTCGGCGGCCGACGTGGCGCAAGGCCGGGAGGCGCGAGGGGTTCCGCATAGTCGGTTCTCAGGCGTCGCGGATAGTGCGGCTGAGCCGCAGGTGGGCCGCGGTGAACGTGCCGAAGGTCGGCTGGGTGCGAATCCGGCTGTCCCGTGCCGTCCCGGATGCGAGGTCGTACCGGGTCACCCGCGATCGGGTCGGTCGCTGGCATCTCGCGTTCGCCGTCGTCCCGCCGCCGATTCCCGGGCCTGGTACCGGTGAGGTCGTTGGCGTGGATCGCGGTGTCACGGTCTCGGCCGCGCTATCCACCGGTGAACTTTTGATCTGCCCTGGTTTGTCGGAGACCGAACAAGCGAGGCTGAAGCGTCTGCAACGTCGGCTGGCCCGGTGCCGCGGCTCCAAACGCCGCGAACGGGTAAAGGCTGCGATCGCGAAGCTGTCTGCGCGGGCCGGCGACCGTCGCAAGGATTGGTTGGAGAAGGCCAGTACAGATTTGGCGCGACGGTTCGATGTCATCCGGGTGGAGGACCTGCATATCGCCCAAATGACTAGACGACCTAGGCCGAAACCTGATCCGGATCAACCAGGTAGGTATGCACCGAACCGCCGTCGTGCCAAGGCCGGACTCAATCGCGGGATCCTGGCCAACGGCTGGGGCGGCCTGGTGTCCCGTTTGGAGCACAAGGCGCCCGGACGGGTCGAGAAAGTCAATCCCGCTTACACGTCGCAGACCTGTGGCGTCTGTGGGCATTGCGCACCGGAGAACCGCAAGAGCCAAGCGGCGTTCCGGTGTGTGGCCTGCGGGCATGAGGCGAACGCGGACGTGAACGCAGCAGTCAACATCGCGGCCGGACGGGCCGTTAGCGCACGCCGAGAGACGTCGGTACGAGTTTCGTCGAAGCGTGAACCGCAGTTCGCTACCTCTATAGCGGCTGGAATCCCCGTCCTTCAGGGCGGGGAGGACGTCAACCTCGGTATGTTCTGGAACAAGTAGCGGGCTCAATATCGACCTGTGGGGCGGGATCGCGATGGTCGTGTTCGCGGCCCTGTTCGTGCTGTGGGCGCGGGTGCGGCCGATCGCCGTACCGGTCACAACAAGCGAGTGACTCCCCGGCACCACTGGTCGTTGTAGGACCAGTGGTGCCGGTGGTTCCACCTCCTGCGGGACTCCGGCGTGGCCCCCATCTGCCGAAGGACCCGTATGCCTACAGCAGTTCCTCTTGCCCGAAGGGCGTTTCTCGCCCGGATCGGGATTCTGGGCGCGGCGCTGGGCGGAGGCGGGCTGCTCACGCGCAGCCTGCTGAACCCCGCTGACGCCGCCACGAATCCCCTTCTTCCGCCCACGGTGGATCTTCTCCGCCCTGTCCTCGCGGCGCTCGCCCGCGACACCATGAACGGGTTGACGGTCTTCTGCCAGCCCGGCCCGGATGCGTATTCGCGCACTCAGGGCACGGTCAGCAAGACTCCCGGCGCGATGGAGTCCGGCGCGACCAACTTCATCATCGAGTCGCTGGACAACTTCGTCCCGTTCCCGGACGCGCTCGCGCAGCCGATCGGTGCGGCGATGGTGACCGGCCTGGCCGACACCGGGATCGTCCTGCCCGGGCTGGAGTTGCTGCCCCCGCAGCTGCGGCAGCTCGACAAGGCGCTCGCGGCGCTCCTGCAGAGTGACGAGGCGCTGCCGCTGTCGCTGCCGATCGCGATGCTGCTCAACCTGATGGCGACCCAGGTGAACCCGCTCGCGGTGAACGGTCCGCACCTGTCGCCGTTCGCGCGACTGACGTATGCCGAGAAGGCGTCTGCTTTCGAGCTGATCGAGAAGACCGACGCGGATCTGGTCGCGTTGCTGGACGTGCAGTTCCCTGAGCCGCTGAAGGAGTCGGTCTCCGGCCTGCTCAAGTTCGTCGGCGGTGCGCTGATCGAGTTCGGCACCTTCGGCGCCTACAGCGAGTACGCCGTCTTCGATCCGAAGACGCGGAAGCTCAAGGGGCGGCCGGTCTCGTGGCAGCTCTCGGGCTACCAGCCGGACGGTCCGGTCGAGGGCTGGGACGACTTCATCGGCTACTACCAAGGGCGTACGGAGGTGCACGACTGATGCGCGATGTCATTGTGATCGGAGCCGGCGGTGGTGGCCCCGTCGTCGCCAAGGAGCTTGCGGCGAAAGGGCTCGACGTACTGGTCCTGGAGGCTGGGCCGCGGCATGCGAAGCCGCGGGACGAGTGGACGACTTTTGAGAACGACGCGAACAATCCGCTGAGTGGGTATTTCCGGCTCGGCCCGACCGATCGGTCGAAGCCGGCCTGGTACCGCGAGTGGCCGCAGAACTCGTTCGTCTGGCAGCTGTCCGGTGTCGGCGGGACGACGCAGCACTTCTACGGCAACTACCCGCGTGCGTATCCCGGGGTCTTCAAGGGGTACGACGGTGCCGACCGCAACGAGTACGACGTGAACCATCGGTTCCCGTTCACGTACAAGGAGATGGTTCCGTACTTCGAATGGGTCGAGGCGCTGATGCCGGTCCAGACGGCGGCGATGGGCCACAAGGAACAGCTGTTCTTCAAGGGCGCTGAGACGATGGGGTTGCCCGTCCAGACCACCAAGACAACGTTGCGGGCGTCGTACCGGCCGCAGGAGAACGCGATCCTGCAACCGCAGGGGACGGCCGGCAAGACATCGGACAAGAACCTGCTGAACTTCCCGCAGGCCAAGGGCTGCACATTCTGCGGCTACTGCTTCCAGGGCTGCATGCGACCGAAGGGGGCCCCGCGCAACCAATTCGCCAAGCGCTCGACCGATAACAGCTATGTGCCGATGGCGTTGACCGCTGAGGTCTGGGCGACTGGTGGCCGCCCAGCTGAGCTGATCGCGGATGCCTACGTGACGCAGGTGCACTCCGAGAAGCGGAACGGCGTCCTGACCGCGACCGGCGTGACGTGGCGCGACAACGTCACCGGTGACGAGCACCGCGAGGACGCGAAGGTCGTCGTGATGGCCGGTGGCTGCACCGAGAACCCACGGTTGTGGTTCAACAGCGGTCTGCCCAATCCGAACGACTGGGTTGGGCGCGGGTACACCGATCACTTCTTCGACTGGATGATCGGGTCGTTCGACGACTACACCGGCAACCCGAAGGGCGTCGGATCCAGCGCGCGGCTGGACTACCCGCCGTACGGGGGTCTGGAGAACGTCGGCCTGCCGCCGGCGCTGAGCGCCTTCTCGGCCTCGCTGTCGGACAGCGGAATCCGTGGGCAGTACAAGAACGGCCGCGGCGCGACCGGGCCGTGGGACGGACCGGCGGGACGAGTCGCCGGCCCGGAGCTGAAGGAGCTGCTCAGCGGCGGCATCGACAAACTGCTGACCGTGCTGGTGATCACCGACGACGACGTCGAGGCGCAGAACCGCGTCACCCTGTCGGCGCTGCCGGCCGACGAGAACGGCCCGATCCCGAAGGTCACCTTCAAACAGCGCCAACGCACCAAGCGGACGCTCAAGAACCGCGAGTTCATGGCGCGCAAGGCAGCCGAGCTGCTGCGTGGAGCCGGTGCCAAGAAGGTCTACCGGATCGACTGGGCGCCGCTCATCCTGCACGTCCAGTCGTCGATGCGGATGGGGGAGTCCGAGAACAACTCGGTCCTCGATGCCCGCGGCGAGTCCCGCGCCGTCAAGCGCCTCTTCATCGCCGACAACTCAGCTCTGCCGAACGGCCTTGGCGGCCCGAACCCGACGCTCACGTCCCAGGCACTGGCGACGCGGACGGCGGAGAAGATCTTCCAGACCTACTTCGGCGGCGACCCTTGGGTGCTGAAGGAGGCCCCGGTGGTCTCCACGGATCCCCGGATCTCCGTGCGGTTGGGACAGCTCGGCCTGTAACCGCGCTCGAGCGGCCCCGACGCGCTCAGAGTTCAAACTGCCAGTCCTTGTCCGGGCTGAGAAGAACGCTGCGCTCGGGGCCGAACTCGGCGGACATCCGGTGCAGAGGGAAGCGGCCCGCGTCGTACCAGCGGGAGCGAGTTCGATCGAGCTCGCCCCACAGGCGACGAGGGCCGCTTTCGTGGACGACCCCGCTGGCCTGCTCGGCGCGGGCCCAGGATCCGTCGGGGCTGAGCAACCACATGATGCGGCTGCCGTCGTCGAGTGTGGCGGAGCGGTGCTCGATGTCGGGACTTTCGAGTTCGTACAGGCAGCGCAGCTCCCAGTCGGTCCACAGGTCCGGTACGTCGTTGCCCTCGACGCGGCGTATCTCTTCTCCGGAGGCGTCACGAGCCGCGGCGTACACGTCGTCGAAGCGCGGCGGGTAATCGGCACCCTGCCGGGCCCGCATGAAGCTGGCCGGGCCGGGAAGCACGCGTCCGTACGCCGTTCCGTCGTCGTCCAGATCGGCGCTGATGAGGAGAGAGGTCTGGGCGATGGTCGTGACGATCCGACCACCTGGGCGAAGGGCTTCGAGCCAGGCCGGAGGGATTGGCCTGACCGACACAGTCGCCATCAGCCTGTCGTACTGCCCGCTTGGTAGCGTCGTCGTCGCATCGGCGACCTCGATGGTCGGCACCCGCCCAAATCCGGCCAGCCGCTCCTTGGCGATTCGGACCAGGTAGTCCTCCCGGTCGATGCTGGTCACGAGCTCGTCCCCGAGCCGGTGACCGAGCAGGGCAGCCGAATAGCCCGAGCCGGTGCCGACGTCCAGCACCTGCTGACCGGGCTGCGGATCGAGAAGGTGCAACATGTCGACGATCAGACCGGGCAGTGTGGAGGACGAGGTGGGAGCGCCCGTCCCGTGGTCTGCCTCGGTCGCGTGGTCTGCATGCTGGCGACCGACCCGCGTCACGAGCGTTTTGTTGGAGTAGGGGCCGTCAGCGCTTGTGGTGATGAGCTGCCAGTACGGCGGGTAGCTTCCGGCGACCGGTTCCCACCATCGCGGCACCAGCCGATGCCGCGGCGTCGCCGCTACTGCGTCGTACCACTCGGGCGCCTCACCGGTCACCTGTGCGGCGAGCTGCCGCGCCGCTGCGGTCCAGTCATGCATCGATCAATAGTCCCGTCTCTGCAGGGCATCGGCCATCGCATCCACCATCGGTACGCCGGCCTTTGCCGCCAGCCAATGCCATTGGCCGTTTGGATTCACCTCGAAGAACACCCAGCGGCCATCCGGAGTCACGGCGAAGTCCAAAGCACCGAAGAAGAGCTCCAGATCATCCATCAGCAGCCGGACACCTTTCTCGACCTCGGCCGGTAGTTCGATCCGCTGGTAGGTCAGCGACGCGTAGTCGGTCCGCCAGTCCAGTCTCGCTGCGTCAGACCCGGCGTGGATCGCAACGGGGAACATCCGCTGCCCGATGACAGTGAGCCGGCACTCGAAGGCTTTGGGCACCCGCTCCTGAAACAGGTGGGCGGTCCCGGCCAGACCGGCGTCGAGGTCTGCTGCCGTGAGTGGAGTCGTCGGTAGGTAGCGGTGCCGCCGCTCAGGCGTCAGGACACCGCCGCTCAGGCCTTTGTAAATGACCTGCTCGGTTCCGATGAACTGCCGGGCGTGATCCAGATCGGACGTGATGATCGTGCGCGGTACCTCCAGGCCGGCACTGGCTGCTGCCGCTAGCTGAACTGGCTTGTAGCTCGCCGCCGAGTCCTTGGCCGGATGATTGATCCAGCGTGCAGGCAACGAACCCAGTACGCCGAGAAGTCCGACTCTCGCTTCGGAAGCTGCGAACGCTCGTGCCTCGTCGGGCCAGTCGTCGGGCAGTGCAAACTCGGCGGGCCGCCGCCACCAGACGGATCTGATCGAGTCCAGGTCGATCGTGCGGTCGCCCGTCAGGGTTCCCTCCCATCCGCGTCGGCCAAGGGAGGCTGCGAGCTGGGAAGACAACGGAAAGTCCGCAGTGTCGTAGCGAACGACATCTGCGCCGCGGACGGCAAGCTCGTCGATCACCGCGTCGGCGGTAAGGTCATCGCGGCTCGTGAGGACCAGGATCGTGCTCATGGGTCAGTAGTTGTCCGTAGAGCTGTCCGAGCCCGGTCGTTGACCATCACCGGTGTCGGTCTCGGTGCTCGTCTCCGGCAACGACGCGGCGATCGCGTGGTAGGGGTTCCCTGTGCTCGAAACAGTGAGTTGCAGCTTCGCGCTGTAGGACATCGGCGGTGCGACTGGGCGGGATGCTGCTGGCGACGCAAGAAAGCGGGCTCCGAACGGTACGGCGTACGGCGGAGTGCTCATGAAGGCTCCTCGAGACGTGGCGAGTGGAACGGCACTTGCAACCCTCGCTAGGAGCTCGACCGGCTGGCTAGAAGTTTTCAGCAGTTTGCAGCTGTTGTTTCGCGGCCGTGATGAGATCGCGCGCCTCGTCGCCGTACACGGCTTGGTCACGGAGGCGGCCGAATACCTGGCTGAAGAACTCGACCTCCTCGGGCTGGGTGGCGCGGAAGGCGCCGGTCCACATCTCGCTCCTGACCATCAGGTCGTCGAAGATGTAGAAACACTCACCGCCCCACATCGTCCGCGGGCCGGGCGGAATGATCCCGAGCGCCACGTTCGGCAGTCGAGTGGCTGCGACCAGGAAGTCGAGCTGCTCGCGCATCACCTCGAGGCCACCGAACCAGTAGCCGAGCACCCCGGCCTCGATGACAAAGGAGTAGTTGTTCCGTCCGTTCCCCATCGTCAGGAGGTGTTGACGGGCCAGCCGCGCGTCGACCGCACTGTCCACCTCACCCAGCGGCAGGCCGTGCACCGACGCGTTGATCGTCAGGATGGCGCGTACGTAGTCGGCTGTTTGCAGGATGCCCGGTACGACGATCGCCTCGTAGACGCGGAGCAGGCCAGTTCGGGCGTACAGGGCCTCCCCCCGGGCTTGGATGTGGCGTTGACCCTTGCGGAGCTCGCGACGGTGCTCGACCCACATCTGCTCGACTTCGCGATGGATGGCCACCAGTTCGTCGATCCGGCGCGCGACGCCGCAGGCGATGCACCAGGCCCGGATGTCGTCCTCGGACGGATTCTGCCGACCGTGCTCGATCCGGGAGATTTTCGTGTTGTGCAGGCCGGTGGCCTGAGCGAACTCACGGCCGCTCAGGCCTGCGTCTCGGCGCAGATCGCGCAACTTGAGTCCGAAGGCCACCTTGGCGTCGGACGCGTCCTGCCTCAAGGCAGCCGGGATGTTTCCTGCGGGCGGTATTCGTGATGCGGCACCGCAAGTGACCAGGCTGTCTCGAAGGCTTCGAGACAGAACTTCACGGCTTCCGGCTCGGTGTCCAACTGGATCTCCGACCGATCGTTGTCACCATCGAGGATGTTGAACATCGCCATCCGGCCGTCCAGGACGAAGCAGTCATTACCCGGTAAGGCGATGGCCGAGACCAGTCGCCGGGGCAGCCAGCGCAGATCCTCGCCGGCGTCTACTGCCGAGCCACTGAACCGCAGCGACATCTGCTGGTATTCGGACAAGGGCTCGGACACGACCCGGACGCGGCGCAGTGTCTTTCCTTGAGCCAGTCTGGTGGCAACAGCATCACGCCAGCCGCCGTACGAGGCCTCGAGCGTTGCGTAGTCGCGGGCGCGCCAGGCTGCCAGATCCTCCTCGTCGACTTTGTAGCTGTCGCGCAACTCCAGTTTCAGCAAGTCGTAGGTCTGGTTGACCAGCTCACCGCGGCGCTGGACCGAGATCGACTCCATACCTCTCCTCGACGTACTGCTGGACGAACCGATCGACCAGCGTCTGCGGGATCTCCAAGAAGGTCTCGCTCTCCTTGAGTCCCCGTAGCTGAGCCCCGACCTCGTCGCCAAGGGCATCGCCCTGGACGACCCAGCTTCCCTTGCTGGTCTGGTAAAAGCTCGGGCAGTCGTCTGCCGTCTTCGATTGCGGGTCCTTGCAATAGAAGTGAACCTGCAGGTCGTCACCAACCGGCTGAGTTTGCATGAAATTGCTCCTCAAGTCAGGTGCCACCGTCGCAAACGACTATCACTGACAGCAATCACCCAGGTCAAGACAACAGCCTCGAGTTGGGCCTATCTGTGCAGGGCTTCCAGACACAGGGCCGCGTGGCGGCGGACGGCTGGGTGGGATGAGGTGAGGGCGCGGTTGGCCTCGGCGGCTTCGGCTGGGGAGAGGTCGCAGTGGCCGCGGCCGGGGGCGAGCTCTTCGGCGAGGGCGGCGGCGTACCCGGGGTGGTGCTCGAAGACTTCTTCCAGGGGGCGGTAGTCGAGCGGGCGTGGAGCGAGCGTGTAGTTGCGGAAGCTCGTGTACGGCGCGCAGATGGCGGTAACGACTACATCGTGTGGAAGCTGGTTCCGCTTGCTGAATACGAGATCCAGGCGGCCGAGGAACGACAAAGCGCTGGCGATCCACGCCTGGTCCGGGCCGGAGCATCGTGTCAGCGCGGCGTCGAGTGCGCGAACGACGCTGTCGTCGGCCTGACCGATCTCGCCGAGCAGCTTCGCCGCCTGCCAAGCCTGTTGCGAGACGGCGAGCATCTCGACGAGCGCGGGCACTGCCGCCGGACCGAGTCGGCGCAGCGCTGACTCGGCCTCTTCGCTGTCAAACGAGTCAAGGCGAGATACGTAGTACGCGGCGCGCGTGTCTCCCGGAAGCGCGGCGACCTGTGCCGCCTCGGCCGCTCGTACGTCGAGTTCGGGGAAGTACCGGCGTACGTCGCTCGGGGTGAGCGTGTCCCGGATGAGCAGCTCGTGGTGCTCGTCGTCGAGGACAAGTATCAGGAGGTCCTGGCTGCGACGCCGGACCGCCTGGCAGACCCGGACGAGCAGCATCAGATACCGCTGAAAGGTCGACTCCCAGTGGGCGGTCGTGTCCCGGCAGGCCTCCGCGGTGAGGGCCTGCTCCCAACTGCGGGCGTCAGGCAACCAGTCGTCGTCGACGTGCTCCCAGTCGAGGACGCTCCAGCGAAGGTCCGGCTGGTCTTCGACCGGGTGCTTGCTGAGTGCCTGGATGCTGTTGAGGCCAAGCGTCGGCAGCGCGATCAAGGCGTTCTGCTCGCGGTAGATGCCGGCGAGTGCCGCGGCGTAGAACTGCTCGTCGCGGTGTGTGGTGATGACCGACCGGACAGCCGTTGTCAACGCGTCTGTCAGCGTCTGCTCGAAGGCGGCCCAGTTCAGGAGTGCTGTCACTTGAGCATCCTTGCACCCAGTCGGAGCATGTCCGTTTGAGAAACATCGGCGTCCGGCGGGGTCCTCCCTGACGGGCGCCAATTTTCTTACGCTCGAAGGACCCGAACAGGAGGAGCTTCGAGATGACGATCACGCCCGCCAGGGCCGAGCTGTCGAGCCTGGCTGCGCAGTATGACGAGCAGGGATTCGTGTTGGTGAAAGGCCTGCTCAGTAAGGAGGAGGCGGCTTACTATCGCGGCCGTAGCCACGATCTGCTGGCGCAGTTGAATCGTGAGGACGACCCGACGTGGCAGTCTGCGATGGGGTTGGCTGATGGCGCTACTCGGTTGCAGCATTTGCATGATGCGCAGTTCTACGATGCGGAGTTTGCGAAGCTGTTGGTTGATCCTCGGTTCACTGATGTGGCCGCTGCGGTGATGCAGGTGGAGAACGTTCAGTTGCATCACACCAAGCTGTTTGTGAAGCCGCCGGAGAACGGGTCGCCGTTCCCGCTGCATCAGGACTACCCGTTCTTTCCGCACCAGTATCACCGGGTGGGGGCGGCGATCTTCCACTTCGATGACGCGCCGGTCGAGAAGGGGTGTGTGCGGGTCATTCCGGGCAGCCACAAGTCTGGGCCGCGGGAGCACGATCCGGAGGGGTCGTTCCACCTGACTGATGTGCCGTTTGATGATGCGACGCCGCAGCCGGCTGAGGCGGGGGACGTGCTGTTCTTCACCTACCTGACGGTGCACGGGTCTGGGGTGAATGTCAGCGACCAGCCGCGCACCACCTGGCTGGTGCAGTACCGCGACCCGTCGGACCCGCCGACGGTGAAGACCCACGAGTGGTCGCTCGGGCAGGGCATGATGCTGCGAGGAGTCGACCCGACGGGTAGGAGCAATGTTTGACGCTCGCGGAGCTCGCTGACGCGGACCGTTTCGTCGACCTCGGTGGACTACTGGAGTCCTGCGAGGTCGACGGGTTCCGCGCGGACTTCCTGAGCTGGGGGCACTACCGGCCGGAGTACTGGCGCAACTACTGGCACAGCCACTCGTTCCACGAGGTCTGCCTCGCGTACTCCGGCAGTGGTCGCTTCAACAACGGCGACACCCTGTACGACGTACAGCCGGGCAGTGTGTTCCTAGCGCGACCAGGTGATGTCCACGAGATCGAGTCGAGCCGTAGTGAGCCACTGGGGATCGCCTTCTGGGGCTTCACCTTCCGTCCGGGCTCGGATGAGCCGGGTTGGTGGTCTGGGCTCACGCGCGCCGACGGGCCGGTGCTCTCTAACCGGGTGGGCGCGCTGCCCGCACTGATCACCGCACTCGCCGCCGAGGCCGCCACCCCCGTCTCCGGCTATAGCGCCGTACTGAATGCACTTGGCTCCACTCTGGTTCTTGAGACTGCCCGTGCGTTCGCACTGGACGACGACCTGGCTGTGGAACCCGTACGGCGGGATCGCGGGCTGCTAGTCGTTGAGGCGATGCAGCGGCACTTGCGGGACAACCTGTCCCGGCCGATCACGGTCCGGGACGTAGCGGCCGTCGTACACCTGTCTGAGCGCCATGCGGAGCGGCTGTTCACGCAGCAGACCGGTACGTCGCTCATGGCGACGCTGTGGCGGCTGCGGCTCGAGCTGGCCGCTCAGCTGTTGCTGGACCCGGCCCTGACAGTCACCGAGGTGGCGCGGGCCTGCGGCTATTCAGACGTCCGCCCCTTCTCCACCGCCTTCAAACGCCACTACGGGCGCACCCCCGGCGACCACCGTCGCTCCGGCGGAACGGAGTTCGTCTAGTGCTATCGTTGGCCTATGCGAGTGAGCCTGCTCCTTAGTTAGCCGTACTGGCATTCAGGCGCCTTCAGTGCGCCGGCCCGTACGGCGTCCCCTCCTGAGCGAGGGGCTTTTTCATTTCAGGGGCTCAACTACAGACACGAGCGGGAGAGTAAGACCGTGAGCGAGCAGGTGGAGGACACCCCCATCGACCGGGGTGGCTACGACTTCAATGCGATGCAGGCCAAGTGGCGTCCGGTGTGGGAGAAGCTGGACCCGTTCAAGGCGAAGGACGACGGCTCGGCCGAGCGGCGCTACGCGCTCACGATGTTCTCCTACCCCTCCGGCGACCTGCACATGGGTCACGCCGAGGTGTTCGCGCTGCACGACGTGCTGTCGCGCTACTGGTTCCAGCAGGGCTATGACGTCCTGAACCCGATCGGCTGGGACTCCTTCGGCCTGCCGGCCGAGAACGCGGCCATCAAGCGCAACGAGCACCCGGCGACCTACACCTACGCCAACATCGAGACCCAGGCGGAGTCGATCCGCCGGTACGCGATGAGCTTCGACTGGTCCAAGCGCCTGCACACGTCCGACCCGGAGTACTACCGGTGGACGCAGTGGCTGTTCACGCGGTTCTACGAGCGTGGGCTGGCCTACCGCAAGGCGTCGTTCGTGAACTGGTGCCCGAACGACCAGACCGTGCTGGCCAACGAGCAGGTCGTGCAGGGGCGCTGTGAGCGCTGTGGCTTCGAGGTCACCAAGCGCGAGCTGACGCAGTGGTACTTCAAGACCACCGAGTACGCGCAGCGGCTGCTGGACGACATGGACCAGCTGCAGTGGCCCGAAGAGATCCTGCTGCAGCAGCGCAACTGGATCGGCCGCTCCGAGGGTGCGTTCGCCGAGTTCCAGGTCGAGGGCCGCGACGAGCCGATCCGGGTGTTCACCACGCGCCCGGACACGCTGTTCGGCGCCACCTTCCTGGTGGTCGCCCCGGACGCGAAGCTGGCGGCCGATCTGGTCACCCCGGACCAGCAGGGCGCCTTCGACGAGTACCTGCGCGCGGTCAAGGCGACCACCGAGATCGAGCGGCTGAGCACCGACCGGGACAAGACAGGTGTCTTCCTGGGCTCGTACGCCGTCAACCCGGTCACCGGTCAGCGGATCCCGATCTGGGCGGCCGACTACGTGCTGGCCGACTACGGCACCGGCGCAATCATGGCCGTCCCGGGTCAGGACAGCCGGGACTGGGAGTTCGCCGAGAAGTTCCACCTGCCGATCATCCGCACCGTGCAGCCGGAAGAGGGCTTCGACGGTAAGGCCTTCACCGGCGACGGACCGGCCATCAACAGCTCGAACGCCGAGCTGAACCTGGACGGGCTGGAGGTCGCCGAAGCCAAGTCACGCACCATCGACTGGCTGGAGGACAAGGGTCTGGGCGAGCGGACGATCAACTTCCGGCTGCGCGACTGGCTGCTGAGCCGGCAGCGCTTCTGGGGTGCGCCGATCCCGATCATCCACTGCCCCGCCTGTGGCGAGGTGCCGGTTCCGGACGACCAGCTTCCGGTGGAGCTGCCTGACCTGCGCGGTTCGGACCTGTCGCCCAAGGGCGTCTCCCCGCTGGCCGCTGCTCGCGACTGGGTCGAGGTGGCCTGCCCGAAGTGTGGTGGCGCTGCTGAGCGCGACACCGACACGATGGACACCTTCGTCGACTCCTCCTGGTACTTCCTGCGTTACCTGTCGCCGGAGTACACCGACGGTCCGTTCGACCCGGGCATGGCCGAGCGCTGGATGTCGGTCTACCAGTACGTCGGCGGCAAGGAGCACGCCGTACTGCACCTGCTGTATGCGCGGTTCTTCACCAAGGCGCTGCACGACATGGGCCTGCTGAAGGTCACTGAGCCGTTCACTCGGCTGCTGAACCAGGGTCAGGTCATCAACGAGGGCAAGTCGATGAGCAAGTCCCTGGGCAACGGTGTGAACCTGGGCGATCAGCTGGACGAGTTCGGTGTTGACGCGGTCCGGCTGACGATGGTGTTCGCCGGTCCGCCGGCCGACGACATCGACTGGGCCGACATGTCGCCGGGTGGTGCGCTGAAGTTCCTGCAGCGCGCCTGGCGGCTGGCCGGTGCGGTCGAGTCCCCGGTCGGGACCGATCCGGCGACCGGTGACGTCGCGCTGCGGCGGGTAACGCACCGGACGGTTGCGGACGCGACCGACCTGCTGGACTCGATGCGCTTCAACGTCGTGATCGCCAAGGTCATGGAGCTGGTCAACGCGACCCGCAAGGCGATCGACTCCGGTCCTGGTGCCGCCGACCCGGCGGTGCGGGAGGCGGTCGAGACGACCGCGATCCTGCTGAGCCTGGTGGCGCCGTACACGGCTGAGGAGATGTGGGAGGAGCTGGGCCACGAGCCGACTGTCGCCAAGGCGGGCTGGCCTGTGGTTGACCCGGCGCTGCTGGTCGAGGACACCGTCACCTGCGTCGTCCAGATCGCCGGCAAGGTGAAGGACCGGCTGGAGGTCGCACCGGACATCACCGACGCCGAGCTGGAGCAGCTGGCGCTGGCCTCGGAGGCGGTTGTGAGGGCCCTGGACGGCCGCGGCACCCGCAAGGTGATCGTGCGGGCGCCCAAGCTGGTCAACATCGTCCCGGCCTAGCTGGAGCTGACACCGTTGGATTCGGAACTGATTTCGGTCCGGACCGGAACTCGTGAGGTCGTTCTCGACCTCACGAGCCGGTGCGAGGAGTTCGTCTCCGGTCGTGGCGACGGTCTGCTGCACGTCTTCGTGCCGCACGCCACGGCCGGTCTGGCGATCCTGGAGACCGGAGCGGGCAGCGACACTGACCTGCTCCGGGTGCTCGAGGAGCTGCTGCCCCGGAACTTCGCCTGGCGGCACCGGCACGGTACGCCGGGCCATGGCCGGGACCACGTGCTCCCGGCGATCATTCCGCCGTACGCGACTGTGCCAGTGCTCGACGGGCGGCTGACGCTGGGCACTTGGCAGTCGATCTGTTTGGTCGACACCAACGTCGACAACCCCGAGCGCCAGGTCAGACTGTCTTTCCTCGCAGGTTAATACTTAGTGACTTATCGTGGCGTTGCCCGCACCGTTACGTAGGCGAAACACGCTCCCTGTTCACTGGTGGACATGGCAGCCCTCGACACCGTGCGTGACCACTGCGCCGAACTTCTGATCCGCGCGACGCAGGGTATCTGCGCGGGCAGCCGGGTGAACGCCGAGCTCGGTCACGCCGAGGCATTGGCCCGGCGCGACGACTGGGACAGCGTGTTCGCCCTCTACGCGACCGACGACGTACCGGCGCGCGCGAGCGCCTGAAGATCCCTTTTCGCTTCCAGGTGGTTGCCGCGCGCAACGACCTGGTGTGATCGAGGTCGCCGTCCCGCACGCCGATCAGCCCGACGCGAGCGTCCCGCCCACGCTATGTTGTGTCGGGAACGTTTGGGGGTGACGGGCTTTGTCGGAGACGGACAGTCAGGGGCGGAGCTTTGCCGACCTCTTGCTCGACTTCAGGGTGCAGGCAGGGCTGTCCCAGGAGGAGCTGGCCGAGCGGGCGGGTCTGAGCGTGCGGACGATCCGCGAGCTCGAGGCCGGCCGGGTGGCTCGTCCCCGGAAGGACTCGGTCCGGCTGCTCAGCAGCGGCCTCGGCCTGGGCGCGGAGGACGCAGCACGTTTCCTGACTGCTGCCGGGCGCGGTTCGGCACCGAAAGCGGTGGTCTCGGTCGCCGATCCGGCGCCGACCGGTCTGCGCTGGCGCGGGACGCGGCCGATCCCGGACGGTCTGGTCGGCCGCGAAGACGAGCTGCTGGAGCTCGAGCAGCTCCTGCGGCAGAACCGGCTGGTGACTCTGGTCGGCCCCGGCGGGGTCGGCAAGACCGAGCTGGCGCTCGCTGCGGCTGACCGGTTCTCCGGAGCCGACACGACTGTCGTGGTCGTCGACCTGACCACCGTCCAGCGCGATGCGGCCGTCACGTCCGCGATCCTGGATGCCTTCGGCACCGCGCCCGGTACGTCGGATCTGGACGACGTACTGTCCGGCCGGAAGCCGGGTGACCTGGTGATCGTCGAGGACAACGCCGAGCATGTGCTTGACGGGGTGGCGACAGTCGCGAACCGGATGGTCAGGAGCTTCCCCGGCGTCGGCGTACTGGTGACTTCGCGGATCCCACTCGGGCTGCCCGATGAGGTGGTCCGGCGGGTGCAGGTGCTCGGAGTGCCGTCGAATGACGAGGACTTCGCCGAGATCGCGGCCAGTCCGGCGGTGGAGATGTTCATCCGGCGGGTGGCGCGGGTCCGGCCGGAGTTCCGGCTGACTGCGGACAACGCTCGTACTGTGGCGCGGTTGTGCCGTCGACTGGACGGCCTGCCGCTCGCACTGGAGCTGGCAGCTGCGCGGGCCGGGTCACTGTCGGTGGAGACCATACTGGCTGCGCTGGACGACCGGTTCCGGCTGCTGTCCGGGCCGAGGCGGTTCGGGGCGCCGCATCAGCGGACGCTGGCCGACACGATCGCGTGGAGCGTCGACGCGCTGTCGGATGCGGCGCGGCAGTTGCTGTACCGCGCTTCGGTGCTGGGGTCGCCGTTCACACTCGACGCGGTGGTCGGGGTGTGTACGGGGTATCCGATCGACGCAGCCGACGTGCCGATGCTGCTGGCTGAGCTGGTGGACAAATCGCTGCTGCAGCCGGTGCATGAGTTCGAGCAGCTGTACGGCGCTCGCTACAAGATGCTGGAGACGATCCGGGAGCACGCGTACGCCGGGCTGACTTCGCAGGACGACGACCTCACCGAGTTCCAGGACCGAGCGGTCGAGTGGTGTACGACGTACGTCGCGGGGCTTGAGGGTGCTTGGTCCTCGCCGGACCGCGACCGGCGCTACCGGGCGGCGAATGCGAACTCGGCGCTGTTCGAGGTGGCGCTGGAGCGTGCGTCGGCGCTGGCGCAATGGGATGTCGCTGCGCGGATCGTGCTCGGGTTCCGGATCGCCTGGCAGTACCAGGCGAGTGTGGCCGAGAGCGGGATTCGTTGGGCGACCGTCTGCGCGGACAACGTCACGGACAAGGAAGTCGGCGGCATGTTGCTGGCGATCGCCGGTCGGCTGTCCAACCTGACCGGTGACGTGCATGGGGCGCGGCGGCACTACGGCGAGGCCCGGCAGCTGGTTCCGGGGGAGTCAGAGATGGGGCTCGTCGCCCGTGGCGGCTGGGTGTCGTCCGGCTCGCACCTGCTGGACACCCAGAGTCTCGCCGAGATCCCGGCGCTGGTCGATGACGCTCGCAAGCACGGCGACGTACAGAGGTCGGCGACGGTGCAGGCCATCTGCGGGCTCGCTCTGCTGCGTTGGGGTCGACTGCCCGAGGCCAAGGAGCTGCTGCTCGCGTGGGAGGCCGCACTGGTCAACCCGGGCGTCTATCCGGACGAGATCGCGTACATGGCGCTCAGTCGAGTCGAGCTCGAGCTGGGGAACGTGGCCGAGGCACGGCGCTGGGCGGAGCTTGCCCGGGATGCGCAGGCGTCTGACGACCCTGAGCGGACCAAGGTGGCCGGGTGCCTGGCCATGGTCGAGTTCCACGACGGCCGGTACGACGAGGCGCGGCGGCTGCTTGATGCGGCCGAGGCTGATATCCGCGGGCATCGCGGGTACTTCGACTACCTGGTGATGCTCTACCGCAGCCGGCTGGCTCGTGCTGCGGGCGAGGCCGAGCAGGCTCGGTTGTGTATTCGGGACACGGTCAGTCGGCTGCTGGCCGAGGGCCGGGTTGTCTACCTGCTCCAGGTCCTGCCGGAGGCGGTCGCGGTCCTGCACGCGCTCGGCAAGACCGAGGCTGGTGACGCCCTGTGCGGGCAGCTGCTGGCCTGGCAGCGCACGATGGACCCGCCGATGCTGCCGACCGCCTGGGCGGTCCTGCAGGAGTCGTGCGAGCGGGCCGCGCAGTCAGCCGGCTGGCCGCAGTCGGATCCGGCGGCCGCCGTACAGGTTTTGGCTGCTGACGTATTAGTCGCCCTTTCGTGATGCTGAACCGCTAAAGCTGCCGGGTAACTGCCGGTTGTTCTGCCTCGTCCGGACATGGCTGCCCGGACGAGGATTACAGCCGTAGGGCAGGTTCCACGAAGCAGAGTCCGACACCGAGCGGTACAGGGCAGCGAAAGGGCGGGTGATCCGTGTGAGGCCACGGAAGCCGGTTCAGCTGCCGTCGAGTTCGGTGAAGGCGACGCGGAGGGCATCCGGTGGCCGGTTGGTGGGGGCGCCGACCGGCTGTCGAGAGCTCCGGAGTGCTGACAAGTGCGGATCTGTCCTGCTCGAACCGGTTGCCGTGCACCGTCAGGGCACCGCACCCGGGGCGAGGTCCCAGCAACGGACAGGCACACGACACAGGGGACGAGTGCAGGTTCGGCTGACACGGGGACGCTGGTGGGTCTGGTCACCTGCCGGCGTGGTTGGCCGCTGGGGCCTCCCGAGACCTCGACGGGCTCGCGGTCGAACCGGTTCTGGGGACCGGCACGGGGAGTAGCCCGGCGAGGCACGGACTTGGCTGACATCCAGGGGGAGTCAGCACAGAGTGAGGTGAAGGCTTCCGGAGGGGTCGGCCTTCACCTCACTTGGTCTGTGTGACCGCCGCTTTGTCGAAGGCGTAGCCGACCATCCAGCTCGGCTGGAACCGGCAGTACGCGATGTCTTCGGCCCAGGTGGACGGCGAGCTGCCGTAGTGCGCCACCAGATGCGCCTCGATCTCTGCGAAGTCCGGGTGCTCGGGAGTCAGGAACTCGACCTCGCCGTGGCTGAACACGCCGAGCCGCTCACCGTCGACGTACGAGAGACTCGCTGCCGGTCTGGCTTTCAGGTGTCTGGCCTTCGCGGCCGAGCCGGCCGTGGTGAACACCCAGCGCGCGTGCAGGAAATGCCCGTCGACCGCACTGATCCGCGGCTCACCACCCTTCGTCACGGTCGCCAGATTCAGCACTCGCATGCCGGTCAGGAGCTGGACCAGGTCAGCGGCGCTCAGCTGCCGCTCGTCCGTGATGATGGCTTGCAGATGCGCTGTCGACCGCCCGATCGAGGCGTCGAGAAGCGCCTGCAACTCGCTGACTTCCTCCGCTGATTCCTTCATCTTCCCGATACTGACACCGCGCGCCGACATAGGGCGTGTCTCGCGGTCACGCGCCTACTGCGCGGCACTCGGCACGGCACCTCGCCGCACGTGTGCAAAGCGCACGATGCTCCGCATCGCACCCTTCGCCCCCGCGCACCGATGCACCGCACCGAGCACCTGCTCGCTACGGCGCGTGACCGCGAGACACGCCCTAAACTCTCCGGTAACCTCGCTGCATGTCAGCCCGCGTGCACGTCGTCACCGACTCCACAGCCGGGCTGTCGACACACGAGGTGCTCAAGCACGGGCTGACCGTCGTACCGCTTCAGGTGGTGATCGGCGGGACGTCGTACGACGATGGTGCGACCTCGGCCGACGCGGTAGCGGAGGCGTTGAAGACCTTCACGCCGGTCTCGACCAGCCGCCCGGCGCCGCAGACCTTCGCCGACACGTACGCCGCCTGTGCCGCGGCCGGTGCCGAGTCGGTCGTCTCGATCCACCTGTCCGGCGACATGTCCGGCACCTTCGAGGCCGCGATGATCGGCGCCAAAGAATCCCCGATCCCGGTCCGCGTCGTCGACTCCCGCTCGCTCGGCATGGGCCTCGGCTTTCCCGTGCTGGCCGCGGCTGTTGCAGCAGCCGCAGGGGAGGACCAGGCCGCCGTCGAGGCCGCCGCTCGATCACGCATGGCGACCATCTCGTCGTACTTCTACGTCGACACCCTCGAATACCTCCGCCGCGGCGGACGCATCGGCGCCGCCCAAGCCCTCCTCGGTACGGCGCTCGCCGTGAAGCCGCTGCTCACGATCAAGGGCGGTCGTATCGTGCCGCTCGAGAAGGTCCGCACCTCCAGCCGAGCCATTGCGCGGATGGCCGACATCGCCGTCCAGCGCGCCGGCGAGGAATCGGTCCAGATCGCGGTCCACCACCTCGCGAATCTCGAGAAGGCGCAGACCCTCGCCGACGGTCTCACCGACCGGCTCCCGCTCGCCGGTGACATCGTCCTGCGCGAGGTAGGTGCCGTCATCGGCGCCCACGTCGGCCCCGGCCTCCTCGCGGTGGTCGTCTCCCCGCTCTAACTGGGGCCGGTTTTCCACAGGCTTCGGATTGTTGGTTCAGGCGGGTACGGAAACTCGTACTTTCTCTGTCGACAACGCCGCCCGGCGGCGTGCTCGACCGGAGGAGAGTGACGACCGATGCCTGGCTGGATTCCCGAAGCTGTTCGCTCCACCCGCTGGACCTTGTCCTTCCGCCACGTCCTGGTTCTCCTGGCGGTACTGGTTGTCGGCCTGGGCTGGGGGGTCTGGGCTGTCGTCCGAGCCCAACCGAGTCCTATCTCCGATGCCCGCCCACCGACCCTCACCACCGGCTCACCCGTCACCCAACCCACGGCCCCAGGTGCGACCGGCAAACCGCCGACCGGCACGGTCGTCATTCATGTCGCGGGAAAGGTTCGCCGCCCTGGCCTGGTCCGCGCGCCCACCGGCTCTCGCGTCGCCGACATCCTCACCCTTGCCGGTGGTCCACTCCGCGGTGTCGACCTCAGCTCCGTGAACCTCGCCCGCCAAGTCACCGACGGCGAGCAGATCCTCGTTGGCCTCCCCAATGCCCCGACCGCCCCTGCTTCCTCACCCGGTGCTGCACCGGCGGCAGGTGTCCCGGTCAACCTCAACACCGCCACCGTGCCCCAACTCGATGCGCTTCCCGGCGTTGGCCCGGTCCTTGCCCAGCGCATCCTCGACTACCGAACGGAGAACGGCCTCTTCAGCTCAGTCGACCAACTCCAAGAGGTCCCCGGTGTAGGTCCCAAGAAGTTCGACTCGCTGAAACCTCATGTCCGCATCTGACCCCGCCCCCACGTCGGACGCCGTCCCCGTCGAGCCGACCACCCCGTTGGACGTCCGCCTCCTCGCCCCCGCGGCAGCAGGCTGGCTCACCGCGATCCTCCTGATCGCCTATCGCCCTGCCGTCAGCCTCGTGACCGCCGGCGTAACCCTCACCGTCGCCATCACCACCGTCGTCCTGGTCCGCCGCACTCAAGCAATCGCGCATGCCCGTGCGACGCAGCGCGGCTGGGCTCTCCTCGGCGTCCTCGTCGTGGTGACCGGCATGGCGCTCGCCGCAGCTCTCCAAACCCACACCCTCCGGACAGGCCCGATCCGCACCCTCGCCGCCGAATCCGCCACCGTCGAAGTCCACTTAAAGCTCACCAGCGACCCCGTCCTCCGCCGCTCCCCAGGCACCCACCGCCCGCCCTACGTAGTCCTCCAAGCCATCATCGAAGAAGTCCACTCGCGGTCTACCGAGGACAGCGTGCGGGTTCGTACGCCGGTGTTGCTGATTACAGGGGAGAGCTGGCGGGACGTCCGTTACGGGCAACGCGTTGCGGCGACTGGGCGACTCGAAGCTGTGCAAGACGGTGACGATGTGGCAGCGACCCTGTCCGTCCGCACGCCACCTCGCCCGTTGGACGACCCAACCTGGTGGCTCCAAGCCGCCGAGAAGGTCAGGGCAGGTCTCCGCGCAGCGGTTGCCGACGAACCACCCGACGTACGCGGTCTTGTTCCAGCACTCGTGATGGGCGACGAATCCGCGTTGCCCGACGAGCTCACCGAAGACTTCAAGACCACCGGCCTCACCCACCTGTCCGCAGTCTCGGGCACCAACCTCACCCTCCTACTCGCTTTCGTCCTGCCCTGCGCCCGCCTGATCGGAGTTCGCGCCCGGGGCCTGACGGCGGTCGGCGTACTGACCGTCGTCGTCTTCGTGATCCTCGCCCGCCCACAACCCAGCGTCCTGCGCGCAGCTGCGATGGGACTGATCGCACTAGCCGCCATGACCAGCGGCGACGGTGGCAGACGAGCAGTCCGCAGCCTCTCCGGCGCAGTCATCGTGCTGCTGCTCCTCGACACCTCACTCGCCCGCTCAGCCGGATTCGCCCTGTCTGTACTAGCCACCGCCGGCATCGTCCTGCTCGGTCCCGGCTGGCGCGACGCCCTCGCCAACTGGCTTCCGACCTGGCTTGCTGAAGCCATCGCCTGCCCACTAGCCGCCCAACTAGCCTGTACGCCGGTTGTCGCCTGGCTCTCGAGCGAGGTATCGCTTGTCGCCGTAGCCGCCAACCTTCTCGCAGCACCCGCAGTCGGCCCAGCCACCATCCTCGGCTTCGCCGCCGCAGGCGTCGCGCTGATCAACACGGACGCAGCCCAACTCATCGGCTGGGCCGCAGGCTGGCCCGCCCAATGGATCCTCCTGATCGCCCGCCAAGGCGCCGACCTTCCCGGTGCCGCAAACCCCTGGCCAGCAACAGCAATCGGCGTCACCGTTCTCACCTTGCTCTGTCTCGCCCTGGTCGTTGGCCTCCATCGCATCCTCGCCCGCCCGCTCGCGATGCTTATCGCCCTCGCAGTCCTAGCCATCGCCGTACTGCGCCCGGTCGGTTCATTCGGTTGGCCACCGCGCGACTGGATTCTCGTGATGTGCGATGTCGGCCAGGGGGACGGAATGGTCCTCAGGGCAGGCGAGCGCAGTGCCGTGGTCGTCGACACCGGGCCCGACCCAGCCGCCATGAACCGTTGCCTTCGCGACCTGAAGGTCGAGCACATACCGATCGTCGTGCTCACGCACTTCCACGCCGACCACGTTGGCGGACTAGCCGGCGTACTGAACGGCCGTCGGGTCGACGAGCTAGAGGTGACGCCTTACTTCTCCCCGCAGGCCGAATACCGCCGAGTGACCGACCTGGCGACCCAGCATCGAATACCCGTCCGAACCGTTAGCTATCAGGAGAAACAAGTCGTTGGCGAACTCACCTGGACCACCCTCTGGCCGGCCCGTGTCCCCGCTCTGCCCCCGCCCGGCACGTCCTCCGCAACCC
>NZ_SMKX01000089.1 GCF_004349055.1 Kribbella antibiotica | reverse complement strand
AAGAGACAGCGTTCGGGGTGGGCGGTGTAGTAGGCCTGGTGGGTTTGGTCGCGTTGGTTCCAAAGCTGGCGCCAGGTGCCGTTGTGGACTTCGTCGGGTGAGAACAGCGCGATCCCGGAGTGCTTGTGCTGGCGGTTGTACCAGGGCACGTAGTTGGTCAGGTGGTCGCGGGCCTGGTCGAGGTCGGTGAAGGTGCCGGGGTAGTTGGGCCGGTATTTCATGGTGCGGAATTCTGATTCGGAGAACGGGTTGTCGTTCGAGACTCGGGGCCGGTTGTGGGTCTGGGCGACACCGGCGCCGGCGAAGAGGGCCCTGAGTACGTTGGAGCGCATCGAGGAGCCCGAGTCGGCGTGCACCGCTCGCGGTGTCCCGTGCTGGTTGAAAGCGTGCTGGAACATGTCCACGGCCAGGTCGTCGACCTCGCGGTCCTCGACTCTCCAGCCGACGATCTTGCGCGAGTAGATATCGATGATCGAGTAGGCCTTGAACGCCTTTCCGCGCCACGGCGACCGCAGATCGGTGATGTCCCACGACCAGACCTGCCCAGGCCCGGTCGCTTCCAGCACCGGTGTCTCACGCGGTGTCTTGGAGCCGCGGCGGGTGGGCGCGATCGGCCGCTGGGACTGATCAGGGATACCGGCCGCGATCCGCCACCACGACCGCCGCGACGCCAGCATCACACCGTCGTCCCACGCAGCCGCGAACGCGTGATCGACCGAGTTCCCGGCCGCCCAGGCCGCGAGGATTCTTGCCTCGATCAGCACCCGGTCAGCCGCCGAGATCCGCGACCGATACGCCCGGTCCTTCTGTCCGACAGGGCCGGCCACCCGTTCCCGCGGACAGCCCCGGTAATGCCACGTCGACCGCGACACCCCGGCGAGCTCCAGCGCGCGACGCTGCGAACCCAACCGCCCGGTCAGCTCGGCGACCAGCTCGTTCTCGCCGGTCAGGAAGTCGACGGATCGCTGCTCGTCGGGGGCTCGTCGGGCTCGTGCTCGTTCAGCGCATGCAAGAGCCCGATAGCTTTTCCCAACGCCTCGTTGGTGCCCTCCAGTTCACGGATCCGCTTGCTCAACGCCGCGACCTCAGCCTCATGCGCCGCACGTTCGGCCGCCCGCGCTTTCTCCAACGCGGTCCGCTTGGGCGATGGAACAGTCATGGCACTACCTTCTCGCGGGACCAGACGCCGGTCCAGATCGCCCTCGAACACCGTCGTGCGCCACTGCCGCAACCGGTCATACGGAACACCCTGCGCAGCCAGCCACGACAACTTCTGCCCCCGCGGCTGCACGTAATACGCGTGCACGAACTCCCGAATCTCCACCGCCGTAAAACCCACACCCACCGTCATCACCAATACTCCTCACTAATCGCGAACTGACTCACGACCAGCCTGGCGCAGAGGGCCCGCCCACCAAATGCACCCCGGTATGCCGCTCGGGGTGCCGTTCGGGCCAACGTGGTGACGGTCCGCCTCGGTACGGCGAGCGGCTGGCCCGCCGTACTGGCTTACGGGGTTTCGAGGTTTGTCGCGGGCTCGGTGGCGATGGCGTCGGTGAGGACGGTCGCGGTGAGGCCGATCTGCCAGTCGCGGGCGTGGTGCTCGCGCAGGAAGGTCGAGACCGCCGTCAGGTCCGCGTCGGCCGGGGGAGCCCAGGCCAGTCGGCGGATGGTGTCCGGCGACAGGAGGTTCTCGGTGGGCAACCGGTGGGCCTCGGCGATCTCCGAGACTGCAGCTCGGGCGGCCGACAGGCGGGCTGCGGCGTCCGGGTCGCGGTCGGCCCAGGCGCGGGCCGGCGGCGGACCGTCGTACCGGGGGCCTTGTTTGGGGAGCTCGGTGTCCGGCAGGCGGCGGGCGTGGTCGACCGCCTCCCACCAGGTGCGCATGTGGCGGTGAGCGCCGCGGCCCTTGAACGCCGTGAGCTTTTGGAGGGTGTCGCGGTCGGTCGGCATCGCGGCTGCGGCCTCGACGATTGCGGCGTCGGGGAGGATGCGGCCGGGGGAGATGTCGGCGGACTCGGCGATCTGGTCGCGCGCCTCCCACAGCGCCCGTACGACGGCCAGGCTGCGGCGGTTGCGGACTCGGTGCATGCCTGAGGTCCGGCGCCACGGGTCGGGCTTCGGCTCGCGGGGAGGTGCGGACAGGATCGCGGCGAACTCCTGCTCGGCCCACTCCCACTTGCCTTCGCGGCGCAACTCGGCCTCGATGGCGTCGCGGAGCTCGATCAGCATCTCGACGTCCAGAGCGGCGTACACGAGCCAGGGCGCGGGTAGCGGCCGGGTGGACCAGTCGGCGGCCGAGTGTTCCTTGCGCATCCGGTAGCCGAGGACTTCGCCGACGAGCGAGGCGAGGCCGACCTTCGGGTAGCCGAGGAGACGGCCGGCGAGTTCGGTGTCGAAGACCTTGCGCGGGACCATGCCGACCTCGGCGAGGCAGGCGAGGTCCTGGTTCGCGGCGTGAATGATCCACTCCGCGTCGATGATCGCGTCACCGAGCGCAGACAGGTCGCCGAACGGGATCGGGTCGACCAGCGCGGAACCGGAGCCCTCGCGGCGCAGCTGGACCAAGTAGGCCCGGTGCGAGTAGCGGTAGCCCGAGGCACGCTCGGCGTCGACAGCGACCGAACCGGTGCCGGAACGGAAGGCTTCGATGACCTCGGCCAGTGCCGGGTCGGTGTCGACGACCTCGGAGAGGCCGTCACGCAGTTCGAGGAGGGGCAGTTCCGGCGCCGGATCTTCCTGAGCGGCCGGTTGCTGCTGCGGGTCGGTCTGGCTCATCGGCCCCGCTGTCCACGCCGGGTCGGCATCGCGACCACCCCCGGCGGCACCGGCGGTAGACCAGCCGCCGTACAGAGGGCTTCGCCCCACGCCTCGGCGTGTTGGGTCACGTCCACCAGTCCACCAGGTCCGGGCACGGGGCTCCAGGACGCACGGATCTCGATCTCGGCTGTCGCCTCGTCGTCGGCCATGCCGCCGAAACTCTCCGATACCACGCGGGTGACGGTACCGCTCGGGGCGACGTACTCCGCGCCCCGGTCCGCCAGTGCTTCGATCAACCAGGTCCAGCCCACGCCACCGAGCAGCGCGTCGGTCACCATCTCCGGCTCGACGGCAGCGCGTACATACGCGACACAGCGGAAGGTCGACTGCCAGGCGTCGTTACCGTCCGGGTCGTAGAGGACGACGAGCCGACCGGTGGCGACATCGTCGCCGTCGATCGTTACATCTGCGCTCACCGCGGCCGCATGCGGAGCGATCCGCTGCGGAGCCGGCATCTCCTCGACGAATACCTCGGGCCGGAACCGGGCACCGCGCAACTGCGTCACGGCCTCGGCAAACTCCGCGGGTGGCGCGTCGACCTGCTTGCGGGCACCCATGCTTCGCAGCCTACGACTGATTACTCACCGACGCTGCCCTCGACGCGCCGGTAACCAAGCGCGAGCGTAGTCAAACCGGCACCGGTCAGGCCCGGAAAAGTCCTGCTGCCCCGCGTGGGATCATGGTGAGGTGCCTTCGACGCTTGCCCGCTCCCCCTTCTTGCTCGCCGCCCGCGGAGAGCCCGGTCCGCACACTCCGGTGTGGTTCATGCGCCAGGCCGGCCGGTCGCTGCCCGAGTACCGCGCCGTCCGCGAGGGGACCACGATGCTCGAGTCGTGCATGCGGCCCGACCTCGTTGTCGAAATAACGCTGCAGCCGGTACGCCGTTACGGCGTCGACGCGGCGATCTTCTACTCCGACATCGTGACGCCGCTCAAGGCGACCGGGTTCGGGGTGGAGATCAAGCCGGGCATCGGGCCGGTGGTTGCCGAGCCGATCCGCGATCTCGCCGGGCTGGATGCGGTGCGGCCGGTGACTCCGGCGGACGTGCCGTACATCACTGAGTCGGTGCAGGAGCTGGTGTCGCAGCTGGGGGATACCCCGCTGATCGGATTTGCGGGCGCGCCGTTCACCGTGGCGTCGTACCTGGTGGAGGGCGGGCCGAGCAAGGACCACGCCAAGACGAAGGCGCTGATGCACAGCGATCCGAAGCTGTGGCATGCGCTGGCCGACCGGCTGGCGGATGTCGCGATCGCGTATCTGATCGTCCAGGTCGAGGCCGGAGCGTCGGCGATCCAGTTGTTCGACTCGTGGGCCGGTGGGTTGTCGCCGCGCGACTACGAGCGGTTCGTGCAGCCGCATTCGGCGAAGGTGTTCGAAGCGCTCTCCGCGTACGACGTTCCTCGCATTCACTTCGGGGTCAACACGGGCGAGCTGCTCGGGCTGATGAGTGCCGCGGGTGCGGACGTTGTCGGTGCCGACTGGCGGGTGCCGCTGGACGAGGCTGCTCGCCGGATCGGCGGGAAGAAGCCGGTGCAGGGGAACCTCGACCCGGCACTGCTGCATGCCGGGTGGGATGTGCTTGAGGCGGAGATCGATCGGATCCTGCTTGAGGGTCAGGCGGCGCCAGGGCACATCTTCAACCTTGGCCACGGGGTTCCGCCAGATGCTGATCCTGAGGTGCTGAACCGGATCGTCAAGCACGTTCAGACCGCCTCGGCTCGTGCGACTGCCTGAGCGCGGCGTCACTCTCGAACGTCTGACGGCGGATCACGCGGACGCGCTGCTGGCGTTCGAGCGCGAGAACCGGGCGTACTTCGCGGAGTCGATTGCTGATCGTGGTGACGAGTTCTTCGAGAACTTCGCGGAGATCCTGCAGGCGCGGCTGGCCGAGCAGGCGGCCGGCGAATGCCAGTTCCACGTGCTGGTGGAGCCGGACGGTGCTGTGGTCGGCCGGGTGAACCTGGTCGACATCGAGGACGGTACGGCGGAGCTGGGCTACCGCCTCGCCGAGCGCGCCACGGGTCGAGGGCTGGCGACGGCCGCGGTCCGCGCGATCACGCGAATCGCGGCGAAGGAGTACGGCCTGCGGCAACTGACCGCCGGCGCCGCACTCGCGAACATCGCTTCCTGGACAGTGCTGGAGCGGGCAGGTTTCCACCGCGTCGAAGCACGTTCCGAGGCTGGGCGTACGGTCGAGGCGAGGCCGCAGGTGGCTTACGTGTTGAGGCTGGAGGAGCTTTGAGCCGGGTTGTTGTGGTGGGTGGCGGGATCAGTGGGTTGGCGGCCGCGCATGCGTTGGCCAGTGGGCCGAATCCGCCGCGGATCACGGTGCTCGAGGGCTCACCGCGGCTTGGCGGCAAGCTCGCTGGGGCTGAGATCGAGGGTGTGCCGGTCGACCTGGGAGCCGAGTCCGTGCTGGCTCGGCGGCCGGAGGCAACTGACCTGATCAAGGCTGTTGGGCTGGCGGATCAGGTGGTGCATCCGGCAACCACCTCGGCGGGATTGTGGGTCGGGGATCGGATTCGGGCGATTCCGCCGACGGTGATGGGGGTTCCGGTCGATCCGGCTGCCGCGGCCGACGTGCTGGGTGAGGCTGCGGCTGAGCAGGTTGCGCGGGAGGCTGAGTTGGCGCCGCCTGCGTTGACCGAGGATGTGGCGATCGGGCGGTTCGTTGCCGAGCGCATGGGCTCTGCGGTGACGGACAAGCTGATCGATCCGCTCCTGGGCGGGGTGTACGCGGGCAAGGCGGAGGAGATCTCGCTGGCGGCCGCCGTACCGGATCTGTATGCGAAGTTGCGGACGGCACCGAGCCTGCTCGCGGCGACCGCCGAATTGCGCGAGCTCAGCCAGAAGCGCGTCGGCCAGCCCGTCTTCGCCGGTCTCGTCGGTGGCGTGAACACGCTGATCGCCGCGCTCGAGAAGGACCTGCTCGCCCGCGGCGTGGTGATTCAACGACAACTCGCCGTACGGCGGATCACGCGGACCGCTGATGGGTTCGAGCTGGAAGCCGGCCCGGTGCCGGCGCCGACGTACTTGACCGCCGACGCGGTGATCATCGCGACCCCGGCCGCGCCCGCGAGCCGGATGCTGGCGGAATTGGTGCCGACGGCATCGACCGAACTGGCCGCGATCGAATACGCCAGTATGGCGATTGTCACGCTCGCCGTTCGCAAAGCAGACTGGCCTGAAGCAGCGACGGGTTCCGGCTTCCTGGTCCCGTCGGTCGAGCAGCGCACGATCAAAGCCGCGACCTACTCGCACGCCAAATGGCAGTGGTCGAGCGACGCCGGGGGAGACCTCGCCGTACTGCGAACTTCGGTCGGCCGGCTTGGTGAGGAGTACGTGCTGCAGCGCTCCGACGATGAGCTGGTCCGCCTCGCAACCAGTGATCTCAACCGGGCGATCGGTCTCCAAGGACCCGTCATCGGCTCGCTGGTCACCCGTTGGGGTGGCGGACTTCCGCAGTACGCCGTGGGCCACCTTGACCGGGTCGACCGGGTCGAGGCGGCAGTGGCCGACGTACCGGGTCTGGCGGTCGCAGGGGCGGCGTACCGGGGTGTTGGGATCGCGGCCTGTGTGGCCTCGGGTGTGAGAGCGGCCACCCGGGTGCGTGGTTTCACTGATTCATTGGAGAGAATGGCCCCGTGACGGACAAGCCGAAGGCGCGCGAGCTCAACAATGTCATCCGCTACACGATGTGGTCGGTCTTCAAGGTCGAGACCCCGCTCGGTGAGGTGGACCGCGACGAGCTCACCGCCGAGCTGAACGAACTGGTCGGCAAGCTCGAGGCCGATGACGTGGTGATCCGCGGGTTCTACGACGTCGAGGGCTTCCGCGCCGACGCCGACTTCCTGGTCTGGTGGCACGCGCCGACCTCGGACGCGCTGCAGAAGGCGTACCACGCGCTGCGCCGCTCGCGGCTCGGCCGGCACCTCGCGCCGATCTGGTCGCAGCTCGCGCTGCACCGGCCGGCCGAGTTCAACAAGAGCCACATCCCGGCGTTCCTGGCCGACGAGGAAGCGCGCGCGTACGTCTGCGTCTACCCGTTCGTCCGCTCGTACGAGTGGTACCTGCTCCCCGACGAGGAGCGCCGGTTCATGCTCGCCGAGCACGGCAAGATGGCGCGCAGCTACCCGGACGTCCGGGCCAACACGGTCGCGTCGTTCGCGCTCGGCGACTACGAGTGGATGCTGGCCTTCGAGGCCGACGAACTGCACCGCATGGTCGACCTGATGCGCGACCTGCGTGCCTCCACCGCCCGCCGGCACGTGCGCGAAGAAGTGCCGTTCTACACCGGCAAGCGGACCGAGCTGGGCGAGCTGATCGCCAACCTGGCGTGATACACCGCAAAGCGTTCCCGGTGCTCTACGTGAGCAATGTCCGGCGGTCCGTCGAGTTCTACGCGCTCCTCGGTTACGAGCTGACCTACCAGTTCCCGCTCGAGGGCGACCCGCACTACGTCGGCCTCGAGCGCGGCGACTCCTCCCTGGGAATCGCCGACTCCAACTGGCCGGAGGCGCAGCTCGGCATCACCGTCGGTACGGCGCCCCGCTTCGAACTGTTCGTGTACGTCGACGACGTCGAAGCCGAGGTCGAGGTCTTCCGCAAGGCCGGCCACCCCGTCCTCCAGGAGCCGGCCACCATGCCCTGGGGCGAACGCCAGGCCTACCTGGCCGACCCCGAAGGCAACCCGGTCGCCCTCGCCACCCCGGTTTAAGTCCCGGGTTTTTGGAAGAGGTAGTCCTCGGCGCGCATGGACATGGGCGGGCGGACGTCTTCGGGCAGCAGTTCGCGGAGGTGCTGTTCGGTGAGGGTGTCGGGGTCGCGCGCCGACAACCGGGTGGCCTGGTTGGAGATGGCTTCTTCGAGGACGTTGCGGATGAAGCGGCCGTTGCCGAAGTTGTGGCCTCTGGGCGACGGCGGGATGATCGAGCGGACCACGTCCAGTACGTCGTCGCTGTACGCCATGCCCTTGTAGCGGGCCTGTAGCTCGAAGATCGCGACCAGCTGGTTCGTGTCGTACTCGGCGAACGACAGCAGCTTCGGGAAGCGTGAGGCGAGACCGGTGTTGGACTCCATGAACCGCTGCATTTCGCGGTGGTAGCCGGCCACGATCACGATGCATTCGTTGCGGTGGTCTTCCATCAGCTTCAGGATCGTCGCGATGGCCTCGAGCCCGAAGTCACCCGGGCTGTTCTCCGGTACGAGCGTGTAGGCCTCGTCGACGAACAGCACGCCACCGATCGCGTCGCGGAACTTCTGCGCGGTCATCGGCGCCGTCGTACCGGTGCTGGAGCCGACCAGGTCGGAGCGGTCGACCTCGACCACGTGACCCGTCTCCAGTACGCCGAGCTGGTGGTAGATGCGGCTCAACAGGCGCGCGATCGTCGTCTTCGCCGTACCGGGTTTGCCGACGAACACCATGTGCCGGGCGCGCTCGTGACTCGGCAGACCGAGCTCTTGGCGGCGCAGGTTGGTCTTGACCTCGGCCACCATCTTGCGGACCGAGTCCTTGACCGACTCGAGCCCCACCAGCGAGTCGAGCTCGGCGAGCGGGTCGTTCGTGAAGTCGACCGGGCCCAGCTGGGTCGGCTTCGCAGCCACCGGCGTCCCGCCACCCCAGGCAGACGACAGCGAGTTCTCCGCCTGCTCGACCGGCGCGTCCGACCGGCGATCGCGGTCGAGCAGCCGGAACAGCGCACCCAGATCCGGGATCAGCGGATCCGGCCACGCCGCATCCCCGAGCACACCGGACAGATGCACCGAGACCCGAGTCGCGGCCGCGGCCCACGTCCGAGCGGCTGCGCGCTGATCATGCCGTACGGCGCGCCCCAGCCACTCGGTGTTCGCCTCCAGCCACGCCTGCGGCCGGAACCCAGTTCGCGCCGAAGCAAAAGCCTTCTCGACGTCCTCAGCCGCCGGCCCGAGAATCTGCGCGACGCCCGGCGGAAGGTTGCTGAGCCGCGCGGCCAGGATCATCCCGGCCATCAGCTGCGCGAAGTCACCGGCGTGCTCATCCGGGATCGTCATCAGCAGTTTCGCGTGCGCGTCACGCAGCGAGTTCAGCGAATACTTCAGGACCGCGTTCGGCCCGGCAACCTCCGGCAGTACGGCGCGTGCCTCGCTCGTGTGCTGCGATGTCCGCCAGAACTGCACGATGCCCGCGTAGTCAGCGGTGGTGTGCACGTGAACCGCCGCGCGGTCGGCGAGCACGCGGTCGAACGCGGTGACCAATGCCTCGGCCCGCCTAGCCAGCGGCGGCGCGTCGAGGAAGAGCGCCATGACATCCCGCGACACCTCAAGTGCGTGCCGCCGTCCCGGCTCACGGAACCCCTGCGCGCCCGCGATCACCTGCAGCGGCCAGTCCGTCGCCGCGACGCGCACGATGTGCCCGGCGCCACCGACCTGGTGCGTCGTCCGCTGGAACTCGCGAGTCAGTACGGCGCCAAGATCGGCGTGATCACCGTGGAGAACCGGGATCCACCCACCGAGCAGCGGGGCAACCTGGTGCGTGAACCAGACCGCGGCCGGGGTCCCCTTCGCGAAACCCGCGAAGGCGTCCGGACGCAGCGGCCGCAAGGACCGCTGGTCCTGCCCCCAGTCATGCAGTCTCTGCCGGACGGCCGTCAACCAGGCCCCCGGCACCTCCCACGCCTGCTCAGCACCTAGGACATCCAGCACGCGAGCAGTCTAGTGGTCTAAAAGGTGATCACTCCGGCTGGAGCGTCAGGCTGACGCTGTTGATGCAGTAGCGCTGGTCGGTGGGCGTCCCGTAGCCCTCGCCCTCGAACACGTGGCCCAGGTGCGAGCCGCAGTTCGCGCAGCGCACCTCGACTCGCTTCATCCCGAGGGTGGTGTCGGTGATGTAGTCGACGCGCTCCTCGGCCAGCGGCGCGAAGAACGACGGCCAGCCACAGTGCGAGTCGAATTTGGTGTCGCTCCGGAACAGCTCGGCGTCACAGGCCCGGCACTTGTAGACACCGGTGGTCTTGGTGTCGGTGTACTCGCCCGTGAACGGCCGCTCCGTGCCGGCCTTACGCAGCACCTGGAACTCAGCGGGGGACAGCTGCGCCTTCCACTCCGCGTCAGACTTCTCTACGGCGTACTGCTTGGTCGAATCAGTCACTTCACCAGTATCGGCGCCCGGTCAAGAAAAACCCCGTCCGGGCGCCGCTACGTAAGACTGCCGCAATACCTAGTGCACCCAGGACGGCAGCGGAATCACCCGCACGACCTGCGGGTCGTGGTCGGAGATCTGGTCCGGGAACTCCGCGTTCATGTGCACGATGTCGTACGACGAGGCCGGCCGCAGGTTCTGCGAGATCAGGATCTGGTCGAGGATCTGGCTGTTGCCCTCGAACACGTAGCTGTAGCGCTCCTTCACCGGCACGGTCCGGGGCATGTCGATGAGCGCGGTCTTGCCGGTGCCGACGAGGATGTCCGTGGTCTCGGAGAAGTCGAAGTCGTTGATGTCACCGAGCACGATCACGTTCGCACCCTTGTCCTTGGCGAAGATGCCGTCCACGAAGGTACGGACGGCCTGCGCCTGCTGGTGCCGCTTCGGCGCCGACGACTGGACCGGCGGCTGGGTCCGGCCCCAGAGCGGGTTGTCGCCACCCTTGGAGCTGAAGTGGTTGACCACCACGAACAGGCTCTGGCCGAGCCAGGTGAACTCGCCTGCGAGCGGGACGCGGGTCGCGGCCCAGGCCGGGTTGGCCGGGTCGACGCGGCCGGGGGAGGCGCTCAGGTGCGGGCGTCCGAACCGGTCGGTGGTGACCGTGGTGGCCACCGTCGAGCCGCCGCCGGCCCGGTCGACGAACTTGACCGGCTTGTCGGTGCGGTACAGGAACGCGACCCGGATGTTGCCGCCCGGCTCGCCACCCTCGGCGTTGTTCACGGGGTCGATCTGGCGATACGCGTACTTCGGCCCACCGGCCTTCACGATCGCCGCGGTCAGGAGATCAAGCGTGACGTTGGCGGCCGTCGTACCGGAGTTCGTGGGGCCGTCGTTGTCCTGGACCTCTTCGAGGCCGATGATGTCGGGCGAGGCGAGGTTCTTGACCACGGCCTGGGCGAGGCCGTCGAACTTGGCGTCACCGTCGGCCGGGTCAAGGTTCTCCACATTGAAGGTCGCGACCGACACCTGCAGCGGCGCTGAAGCCTTGGTCACCTCGCGCTTCACACCACCGTCGATCACGGTCGGCGTGGTGGTCGGCAGCAGCTTGAAGTTGCCGAACCCGTAGTCGACAACACCGGCAACCGTGCCGGCCAGCTTGTCGCCGGTCTTGGCATCCGGGATCGGCGCCAGCAGGTCGTCCAGCAGGATCCGCTCAGGGTTGCTGTCGGTCTTCTGCAGCACGATGCCGCCGCGCACGGTCCGCACACCAGCTCCAGCCGGTACGACGGACAGTTCGCGGAAGGAGGTCGTCGGGCCGGTGACCTGCGGCTGGTTGATACCGGTCCACATCCCCTCGAGCGACTCCCAGAAGTCCAGGCCGTCCTCCGCAGGGTCGAACGTGCCGGTCGTCTCGACGTCACCGGACGAGTCGTTGTCGATCACGGTCGACGGCGGTACCCGCCCGCCCGGACCAACCAGAGCCGGAGCCGGTACGGCGGCAGTCCCGGTCACCGTGATCTTCGGCTGTGTCAGCTCAGTCGTGGTGAGGTTCGTGACCCCGCCGGAGCCACCAGGCCGGAATTCGGTCACGGTGCCCTGCACAGTCACCGCGTCACCCACGGCAACGGTCGGAGCGGAGCCGGTGAAGACGAACAGGCCCTCGCTGGTCGCGGGGTTGTCGTCGGGCTGGGTGTCCTGGAACCAGAAACCGTTGCCGCTCTTGGCGATGACCACACCGGTCACGTTGCCGACGAGCTTGCCGACGAGCGGCGACCGGTGCGCGGCGCCCTGGACGTCGTGGATCTTGGCGTCGATCGGGTCCGGCGGCGGCGGGGTGTTGGTGAGCACCTTCGGCGTCGGTGCCACCTCGGCGAACTCGGCGCCGTTGTTGTCGGCATCCGTGGTCGGAACCTTGCGGGTGGCCGAGGTCGTGTTCGAGGTACCCGGTGCGGCAACGGTTTCGAAGTCGTTGGCCGCGCCGTACCCGACGAAGTCGATCACGCCGGGCACGGTGGCGCAGCCGGTCGCGCAGCTCAGGCTGGTGGCCGAGTTGACCAGGGCAACCTTGCCGGAGGCAGCGGACATGTTCACGCTGCCGGTGGCATCAGGAGTCGGCAACGGCTGGCCGTTAACACCGCCGGACGCGCCCTGCGCGAGGTAGACGGCGCCGGGGGCGATCGAGCCGGTCAGAGCGATCTTGTTGGTCCACGAGGTGCCGGCTGCGGAGGCGTACTGGATCGTCCAGCCGGTCAGGTCGACCGGGGCGGAGCTGTTGTTGGTCAGCTCGACGAAGTCGTTGGTGTACGGCGCACCGCTGTTGCCGCCGCCGCCGTACACCTCGGTGATCACGACTGAGGTGGAGGCGGCGCCTGCCGGGGTCGCCGCGATGGCGGCCGCTCCGGAGGCAATAAGAGTTGAGGTGATGACCAGCGCGCCCAGGCGGCGGCTTGGTCGGATGTGGGCAGACATGTCGCGGATTCTCACACCCGCACAGGTCGCAGCCAAGGTCCAACTGATGAACAGCTGGTTCCTGCTCAGAACCGCAGGGGGGATCATGCGCCCGTCCTGTCCGCCCCAGTGGGACAGGACGGGCGCAATCACTTGTTTAGTTGACGCTGACGGCGGTCCAGGCGGCGGCGACCGCGGCCCGCTCCGGGCTGGTGGCGCCGTACAGGTCGGTGGCGGCGTTGAGCGTCGCGGTCCGGGCCTGCGCGTAGTTGGTGCTGGTGGTCATGTAGACGGTCAGCGCGCGGTACCAGATCTTGCCGACCTTGTCCTTGCCGATGCCCTGCAGGGTCGAGTTGTTGCAGGTGGGCGAGTCGTGCGGCAGGTTGCCGATGACCTTGGCGCCGCTGCCCTCGGCCAGCAGGTAGACGAAGTGGTTCGCCACGCCGGAGGAGTAGTGCACGTCGAGGTTGCCGACACCGGACGACCAGCAGTCGGCGGACTTGCCGTCCTTGCTCGGCTTGTCCATGAAGCGCAGCGCCGGGCGGTCCTTCATGATCCGCTCGCCGATGTAGTAGTCACCCGGGTCGGCGGCCTTGTTGGAGTAGAACTCGACCAGGGTGCCGAAGATGTCGCTGGTGGCCTCGTTGAGGCCGCCGGACTCCCCGGAGTAGGTGAGGTTCGCGGTTGCCGAGGTGACGCCGTGGGACATCTCGTGGCCGGCCACGTCGATCGAGACCAGCGGGCCCGCCACGACGTTGTCACCGTCGCCGTAGGTCATCTGCTTGCCGTCCCAGAACGCGTTGACGTAGTTCGAGCCGTAGTGCACGCGGCTCGGGACACCCTTGCCGTCGTTGAAGATGCCGTTCCGGCCGTGGGTGTTCTTGTAGTAGTCGAAGGTCGTCGCCGCGCCGTAGTGGGCGTCGACCGCAGCGCTGGAACGGTCGGCGTTGGTGCCGTTGCCCCAGTGGTTGTCCGCGTCGTTGAACTTCGTCGGGACGATGCAGCCGAACCCGAACAGCTGGCACAGGATCGACTCGGTCTTGTTGGCGGCGTCACCAGTGGCGCCGTTGCCGCGGGCCGGGTCGGTCAGCGTGAAGCCGCCGGTCGCCGGGGTGCTGTCGATCGGCACCGTGCCGGAGTACAGGCTCTGACCGTCGCCGGTCGCGGTCTCGATGTGCTGCTCGCTGATCAGCTTGGCGCCGGTCAGTGCGTCCACCGTGGTGGTGATGTGGCTCGGTGTGCCGTCGGCCTGGGTGCCGGTCGTGGTGACCAGGTAGGCCAGTCGCGGCGCGCCCTTGCGGGCCTCGATGACCAGGGCGGGCTTGCCCTCGGCCTTCTGGCCCTTGCTGAGCGCCTTGGCGGTGACGGTGGCGATGCTGACCTTCGAGGTGCGGTCGACGTTCGCACTCTTGGTCAGGGTGATGCTGGCGCTCTTGAAGGCGCCGGCGGCGTCCTGGTGGACGACGACGTCACCACCGAGCACCTTGAGCCCACCGATCGTGCGGTCCATCCGGACGTGGGTGGCGCCGCTCTTGTCGACGATCACGTCGCGGACGGCGAACGCGTCGGCGGTAGTGGCCTTCAGCGCGCCGAGGTTGTCGCTCACCGCTGCTTTGGCCTGGGCGACGGCGGCCGCAGGACTGGGGACGGGGGCTGCCGTGGGCGCACCGGTGGCGGTGGTGGCCGACGTCAGCCCGAGGGCAGTGGTGGTCGCAACTGCGGTGGCAGCGGCGAACAGGGCGGATCTGTTCATCCTCGTGCTCCTTGAGAGAAGCGTCCCGGGGGCCTCACGCCCCAGGAACGAAGTGCGTGTACGTTACCGCCCAGTTACGTGGCGTGGCCAGGGTTTGCGAAAAGTTGCTTTTCCGGTGTTTTCCCAGAGTTTGTCGGTCCCGGGCGGTAGCGTCCTGGCATGGCGGCGACGAAGGCAATCGAGCTCGAGATCGGTGGTCGGCAGGTGCGGGTGAGCAACCCGGACAAGCCGTACTTCGCCGATCGCGGGCTGACCAAGCTCGACATCGTGAACTACTTCGTCGCGGTCGGCGACGGCATCCTGGGTGCGCTCCGGGACCGGCCGACCACGCTGGAGCGCTGGCCAGGCGGCTGGTTCGAGGGCGCGAAACTGTCGACCCGGGCCGACAACCGCGGCGACGCGTTCTACCAGAAGCGGGTCGCCAAGGGCGCGCCCGAGTGGGTGGAGACCGCGACCATCAAGTTCCCGAGCGGCCGGCCCGCCGACGAGGTCTGCCCGACCGAGCTGGCCGTGGTCGCCTGGGCGGCCAACCTGGGCACGCTGACCTTCCACCCCTGGCCCGTACGCCGCCCGAATGTCGATCACCCGGACCAGTTGCGGATCGACCTCGACCCGCAGCCGGGCACGGACTTCAAGAGCGCGGTCGCCGTGGCACCGGCGCTCCGCGAACTGCTCGCCGAGCACGGCCTGGAGGGGTTCCCGAAGACCTCGGGCGGCCGCGGCCTGCACGTCTACGTGCCGATCGAGCCGCGCTGGGACTTCATCCAGGCCCGCCGCGCAGTGATCGCGCTCGGACGCGAGCTGTCCAAGCGGCTCCCCGACCAGGTCACGGTGAACTGGTGGAAGGAGGAGCGCGGCGAGCGCATCTTCATCGACTACAACCAGATGGCCCGGGACCGGACCATCGCCTCGGCCTACTCGGTCCGCCCGAACGCACGGGCGCGCGTGTCGGCGCCACTGCGGTGGGAGGAGCTTGAGGACGTCGTACCGGACGATTTTGATGTGCTCACGATGCCGGCCCGGTTCGCCGAGGTGGGCGACCTGCACGCCGCGGTCGGCGAGCAGGCCTTCTCCCTCGAATCACTCCTGGAGCTGTCGGCCAAACACGAACGCGACCACGGCGAGGCCGACCTGCCCTACCCGCCGGAGTATCCGAAGATGCCCGGCGAGCCGAAGCGCGTCCAGCCCTCCAAGGACAAGGACCGCCCGAAGGACGACCAGCCCGAAGGATGACTAGCCCGAAGTACGACTAGGCGGTGCCGTCCCGGTACACCGGGTGGTAGTCGGTGGTGCCCCTGACCTTCACGACCCAGACGCGGACCGGGGTTCCCTCCGGAATGTTGCCGCTGGCCCAGCCCGAGCAGTACTCGGCGTTGTGACCGCGGGTGCTGACCGTGCGGTCGATGTCGCCGTCACGGCCGATGTCCAGCCGCACCTCGATTCCCCACCCGTCCGACGACATGTCGCACGCGGCGATCGCGTCACCGGGTGCGGTCCCGTTGTGGAACGGCCGCGGGTCGTTCCCCGGGTCCTGCTGCCAGTAGCCCCAGCCGCCTCCCTCGTAGGCGCCGTAGCCGAATGACGCGGCGTTCGCCACGCCGCCGGTGGTGACCACCAACGCAAGGGCGCCGAGCAGTACGCCGGCCGTGCGGATTTTGGTTCGACTCATGGATGAATTCCTTCACAGCGGGCGGATGATGTTGTTAGAAGATAACAGCATCCGTGTGATCTCTGCGTAGAAATATCAGTAAATGCTGGGAAGATCTCACTATGTAGCGACCGGTCATTGGGCATGCGTGGGCGGCGATCGCGGTGGGCGCCGCGATCGCTCCGTTCAGGACAGGCCTGGCCCGAGTGGGCTCGCTTACTAGGCGCGGCCCATCCCTTCGCTTCCTACAGCGTGCGGAGGGCTCCGCCGTCGACGGGGATGACCGCGCCGGTCAGGTACGAAGCGGCGGGGGAGAGGACGAAGGCGGCGACGCGGCCGAACTCGTCCGGGTCGCCGTAGCGGCGCAGCGGGATGGTGCGCTCGGCGCTGCGGCGGGCTGCTTCGGAGTCGCCGCCCTTGCTGTCGAGCTCACGCAGGCGGTCGGTGGCGATCCGGCCGGGCAGCAGGCTGTTGACGCGGACGCCGTTCGGGCCGAGCTCGTCGGCCAGGGTCTTGGCGACCATCGCGAGGCCGGGACGCAGGCCGTTGGAGATGGCCAGTCCCGGGATCGGAGCCTTCACCGACGTGGACAGGACGAAGGCGATCGACGTCCCGTCCGAGCCGGCCCGGGCCACCGACTTGGCGATCCGCAGACCGCCGAGGAAGACGCTGTTGAAGGCCGCCGTCCAGTCGGCCTCGTCGGAGTCGAGGGCGCTGCCGGGCTTCGGCCCGCCGACGCTGATCAGGGCTCCGTGCAGGGCGCCCCACTTGGCGATCGCGGTGGCGGCCAGCCGCTCGGCGCTCTCCGGGTCGGCGTTGTCGACCGGGATCCCGACGACGTTCTCACCGAGCTCGGCCGCGGCGCGGCTGATCTTCTCCTCGCTCCGGCTGGAGATGACGAGCCGGGCTCCGTCGGCGGCCAGGGCCTTCGCGGTGGCGAAGCCGAGGCCGGTGCTGGCACCGGTGACGATGTAGATGCGGTCGCGCAATCCAAGGTCCACGGAACCATCCTGCCTCACGACCGCTTGGTCTGCACCTCGACAGTTCGTGGCCTACGGCAAGCGTTGGAGTGAATCAGTCCGGCTTACCAGCAGGTTCCGGTACCTCGTTGCGCTCGGCAACGACTTTGCCGGCCGCGTCGGTGGCCGGTCGGCGGGTGAAGTAGATCAGCCCACCGACCGCGAGGATCGCGAACAGGAACCACTGCAGGGCGTAGAAGAAGTGCGGCCCGTTGTCGATCTCGGGCCCGGGGAACTTGCCGAACGCCGGGTCGTTGGCCGGGTTCTGGCTGTCCACGGTCAAATACCCGTCATACAGGTCCAAACCAAGAGCCTTCGCGTACTCGGGCCCGTTGATCAGCCGCGCGGTCCCGTTGTCCGGCGTACCGCCGCTGGTCTTCCCGCCGCGCTCACTGCGCTGCAGCCGGCCGGTGATCGTCACCTCACCACCCGGTACGGCGGGCACCTTGCCCGGGGCCAGTTCGGCCCCTTGCCGGGCCAGGAAGCCACGGTCGATCAGGATCGCCTTCCCGTTCGGAAGCACCAGCGGGGTGATGATTTCGAATCCGGGGCGATCGTTCACGTTCCGATAGCGCAGAACTATCTGTTTGGACGCGTCGAAGCGACCGGTGACGACCGCGGTTCGCCAGGCGTGCTGGTCGCCGACGATGCCCTGCTGGCCGACGATTTCGTCGATCGGTGCGGGCGGAGCGGCCAGGTTCGACGTGGTCACGCCGTTGCGAACCTCCCGGTCGTGCAACCGATGCAGCTGCCAGCGGCCGAGCTGAACGCAGACCGTGGCCAGGACCAGGATCGTCAGCGCGGCGCCGAGCCATCGGACGTTCATCAATCGACGCACATCTCGAACTTAAGCCATCGCTCCCCGTTCGGGGCGGTGGGGTGGGGGAAGTATTGAGTGGGGCTTACGCCCGGCACGTACTCTGGCGAGGTGACGGCAACGGATGAGGTGACGCAGGTAGGTCTGGCAGACACCTACGGCCGGGTCGCGACCGACCTCCGGGTGTCGCTGACGGACCGCTGCAATCTGCGCTGCACCTACTGCATGCCCGAAGAGGGCCTCGACTGGCTGGCGAAGCCTGAGTTGCTCACCGACGACGAGATCGTCCGCCTGGTAGGCATCGCGGTCACGCAGCTTGGCGTCCACGAGATCCGCTTCACCGGTGGTGAGCCGCTGCTGCGCCGCGGCCTGGTCGGCATCGTCGCCCGTACGACGGCGCTCACGCCGCGGCCCGAGGTGTCCTTGACCACGAACGGGATCGGCCTGGCCCGGCAAGCGGTCGCGCTCAAGGAGGCCGGCCTGGACCGGGTGAATGTGAGCCTCGACACCATTCGGCCCGACACTTTCCAGGAGCTGACCCGGCGGGACCGCCTGAAGGACGTGCTCGCGGGCATGGCGGCGGCTCAGGAAGCCGGCCTCGCGCCGGTCAAGGTGAACGCCGTACTGATGCGTGGCATCAACGACGACCACGCTCCGGAGTTGCTCGAGTTCTGTCTGGAGCACGGCTACGAGCTGCGGTTCATCGAGCAGATGCCGCTCGATGCGCAGCACGGGTGGGACCGGGCCACGATGGTGACGGCGGACGAGATCCTCGAGAAGCTCGGTGATCGGTTCGGCCTGCAGCCGACGGATGCGGCAGCCCGGGGGAGTTCACCGGCCGAGATCTTCAGTGTTCGCGGGAGTGGGCAGACGGTCGGGATCATCGCCTCGGTCACGCGGCCGTTCTGTGGCGACTGCGACCGGGTCCGGCTGACCGCCGATGGCCAGGTCCGCGATTGCCTGTTCGCGCGGACGGAATCCGATCTGCGCACGGCAATGCGGGAAGGGGCCGATGACGGCGAACTCGCCGATCGCTGGCGCCGCGCGATGTGGAAGAAACTCCCCGGGCACGGGATCAACGATCCGTCGTTCCTGCAACCCGCGCGCCCGATGTCCGCTATCGGTGGGTAAAGCGACTGCGTCGAATCAGGAAATACAGTTTTTCGCTAAGACGTCGCCGCGGTAAATGGTTCGACATCGCGCAGGAATCCGCGGCGGTCGAGGAAGTCCGACAAGGTCGCTTTGTGCTCGTCGCACGCCAGCCAGGTCTTGCGCCGGTCCGGCGTGTGGATCTTGGGGTTGTTCCACAGGACTGCCCAGGTAGCGGCGGTGTTGCAGCCCTTGGAGGAGCAGATCTCCGGCATATCCATTCCTGATCCCTCAATTATCAATAGCGTGGGGTAAAGGTTCCGGCCCCGGCACAAATGAAGCGACGTCGGACAGCCACGGGGGGAGCCGTCCGACGCCGCATCAACAGGCTGAATTCCAACAGTGAACTTCAGCGCACGCGGGAGATTCTGACACGGAACCCGGCGAACTTTCCAGTCCCGGCACAGATCACTTTTCGGTGTCGGTCTGTCGCAGTGGTTCGGGGTCCTCGTCGACGCGGATCACCGGCCCCGAAGGAGCCTCCAATGCGGGCCGTTCCGGGGCGACGTACGGGGTGCCGCCGGTCTGCGTCGCGGTCTTCGCCACATTGGCCAGCACGACCGCGAAGTACGGCAGGAACACCGCACCGGCGACGAACATCCAGCGCCACGGCGACGGGGTGAACACGGCCAGCACGAAACATGCGACCCGCAGCGCCATCATCGCGGCGTACCGGATGATGCGGCTGTCCAGGTCCTCGGAGTGGCCGGGCTGTGCACTCGTCACCGAAATGACCGTTTCGTCGGGCCGTTCACGACGTTTCGACATCTATCCTCCTCACCATCACCCACGGTACGCCGCTACGGAAGGACGCCTCATGACGGATCGCACATACCGGGTCACCGAGATCGTTGGTACGTCGAAGGAGGGGGTCGACGAGGCCATCACGAACGCGATCGGCCGGGCCGGCGAGACCTTGCGGCACCTGGACTGGTTCGAGGTGACGCAGATCCGCGGTCACATCGTCGACAACCAGATCGACCACTACCAGGTCGGACTGAAGGTCGGTTTCCGGCTGGAAGACTCCTGACGATAGCGTTCCTTTGACAACTGGCGAACGGGTGAGGAGCTCTTGTGGGCAGGTCTGTGTTGGTGACCGGTGGCAACCGGGGGATCGGGCTGGCGATCGCGACCGCGTTCAAGGAAGCCGGTGACCAGGTTGCTGTCACGTACAACAGCAGCCCGCCGCCGGAGGGTTTCCTCGGTGTGAAGTGCGACATCACCGACCAGGCGCAGGTCGACGCGGCGTTCGAGACCATCCAGGAGCAGCACGGTCCGGTCGAGGTGCTGGTGGCCAACGCCGGCATCACCCGCGACACGTTGCTGCTGCGGATGTCCGACGACGACTGGGACTCGGTCATCGACACGAACCTGACCGGCTCGTTCCGGGTCGCCCGGCGGGCGGCCAAGGGGATGCTGCGGCTGCGCAAGGGCCGCATCGTCTTCATCTCCTCGGTGGTCGGTCTGCTCGGCCAGGCCGGGCAGGTGAACTACGCGGCCAGCAAGTCGGGCCTCGTCGGGATGGCGCGTTCGATCGCTCGCGAGCTCGGTAGCCGCGGGATCACGGCCAACGTGGTCGCGCCGGGATTCGTCGAGACCGACATGACCGCCGTACTGCCCGAAGACACTGTGAAGCAGTACCTCGGCCAGATCCCGCTCGGACGCTTCGGCCGGACCGAGGAGATCGCGCACGCGGTCCGCTGGCTTGCCTCCGAAGAGGCCGGGTACATCACCGGTGCGGTGATCCCGGTCGACGGCGGTATCGGCATGGGTAACTGACCAACACACTCTTGAGAGATAGGGGGAAGCCGGTGGGCATCCTTGACGGCAAGCGGATCCTGGTCGCCGGGGTCACGCTGGACTCCTCGATCGGCTTCGCCACGGCCAAGGTGGCGCAGGAACAAGGCGCCACGGTCCTGATCTCGAACTTCGGTCGTGCGCTGAGCATCACCAAGCGGATCGCGAAGCGGCTTCCGGTCGAGCCGCCGGTGCTCGAGCTCGACGTCACGAATGCGGAGCACCTCGCTGCGCTGCCGGACGCCGTACGGGAGCATGTCGACGGTCTTGACGGCGTCGTGCACTCGATCGCGTACGGCAACCCGGAGACGATCCTCGGCGGCAAGTTCCTCGAGGGTCCTTGGGAAGACGTGGCGCAGGCCGTGCACGTATCGGCGTACAGCTTGAAGTCCCTCGCGGTCACCTGCGCTCCGCTGATGCCGCGGGGGAGCAGCGTCGTCGGAATGACGTTCGACGCGACCGTGGCCTGGCCGGGCTACGACTGGATGGGCGTGGCCAAGGCTGCCCTGGAGTCGACCAGCCGTTACCTCGCCCGCGACCTCGGCGCGCAGGGAATCCGCTGCAACCTGGTCTCCGCCGGACCGCTCAAGACCCTGGCCGCGAAGGCGATCCCGGGCTTCGAGAAGTTCGAGGAGCCCTGGCTGGAGCGCGCCCCGCTCGGCTGGGACCCGACCGACCTCGAGCCCACCGGCAAGACCATCGTTGCCCTGCTCAGCGACTTCTTCCCCTCCACCACCGGCGAGATCATCCACGTCGACGGCGGCTTTCACGCGATGGGAGCGTAGTGACCACGTCCCTTGTTGAGCTCCGTGTGCTTGACGGCGCCAACCTCTACTTCAGCCGCGCGGCGGTCAAGCTGACGCTCGACGTCACCGCGCTGGTCGACGCCCCGGCGCCAGCCGCAAAAGCCTACGGACAGGCTGTTGGCCTGGGCGCCACCCGGCCGGGCCGGATCGGTTCCGGGTTCCGGCAGCGGTTCGCGATCCGGGTCACCGGACACGTCGTACGGCGGATTGCCCGCGAGGCGGGGATCGGCCGGATCGGTGTTCGGGTCCGGCCCGAGTCGGACAATCACCGGCTGGTCGTGGCTTTCCCCTGGGCCCACGAACAGCGGGCGCGGGCGCTGGCGGCCGCGATCGTCGAGGTGCTGGACGCGTTCGGCGCCGAGCACCTGCCGGAACTGATGGCGACCGTCGGCGAGCGCGTGCACAACGAGCCACCCGGCAACGTGCCGCCGACCATCCGGCCGAAGGTGCCGGTCGTCGCGGTCACCGGGACCAACGGCAAGACCACGACCTCGCGGATGATCGCGCACATCGGCCGCGCGGCCGGCCTGCACGTCGGCTGGTCGAGCACGGACGGCGTCTACTTCGACGGCGAACTCGTCCAGTACGGCGACTTCTCCGGCCCGAGTGGTGCCGGCCAGGTGTTGTCGCAGCCGGGGATCCAGCTGGCCGTCACCGAGACCGCCCGCGGTGGAATCCTGCGCCGCGGTGTCGGCGTCGTGTCGAACGACGTCTCCGTCGTCACCAACGTCACCGCGGATCACCTCGGCCTGGGCGGGATCGACACGATCGACCAGCTCGCCGAGGTGAAGGCGGTCATCACCCACATCACGCGCCCGCGCGGTTGGTGTGTAGTCAACGGCGACGACCCGCGCACGTTCGCGATGCGGCTCGGTTCCCCGGCCAAGTGCTGGGTGTTCTCCCGCGACCCCGACTCGCCGTCGATCCGCGCCGTACTGGATGAAGGCGGCCGGGCGACCACAGTCCTCGACGGCTTCATCACCGTGCTGGACCAGTCGACCGATGCGGAACCGCTGCTGAAGGTCGTCGACGTGCCGATGACCTTGTCGGGTCTCTCGCACTACAACGTGGAGAACGCGCTCGCGGCTGCGTCGGCGGCGCTCGGGCTTGGGCTGCCGCGGGCTGCGGTGATCGAGGGGCTCAGCTCGTTCTCGCCGAACGAGAACAACCCCGGCCGGATGAACATGTACTCGCTGAACGGCTTCACCGTGGTGATCGACCTCGCGCACAACGAGGCCGGCCTGGAAGCCCTGCTCGAGATCATGAACGGCGTCCGTCACGAGGGTGGGCGCTTGCTGCTGGCTCTCGGGTCGCCGGGTGACCGGGCCGACGACATGGTCTCCGCGCTGGGCGCGATCGGCGCCCGCGGTGCGGATCAGGTCGCGATCGGGCACAAGAGCGAATACCTGCGTGGGCGACCGCCGTCCGAGTTGGAGGCGGTGTTCCGTGCAGGCGCCGCGTCGGTCGGTGTGGACGACGTACCGGCGTACCCGACGGAGCTCGAAGCGGCGCAGGCATTGGTCGGCCAGGGACAGCCGGGTGACGTAGTCGCGGTAATGGCTCTGCAAGATCGGGCGAGTCTTGACGGCTGGTTGCGGTCCTTGGGAGCTACGGTCGACACAGCAGAAGACTTGAAATTGAAGGTCGAACGAGCACAGCACTAAGCCCTGACGCCCGCGGTCGGGGGTGGATGGGGAGGTGGAAATGCGCTACCTGTGGTCGATCCCGGCTGCTGTTGTCGCCTGGTTCGTAGGTGGCTTCTCCGCCGCATACCTGAAAGGTCTGCCCGGCGGTACGACGTTGTTCGTATCGCCGCGGCTGGATCTCTTGCTCCTAGGCGGATTCGCCGGGGGAGTGCTGGCCGGGCTGCTCGTCGCCCGGGTCCGGATCACCGTGCCGCTCGTGCTGATCGTTGCCGCGGGCGCCTGGTGGCTGACCGGGAACCCTTGGGATGACCGGGCTCTGCTGATCTCGTTGCTGGTGGCAAGTGCCATCGGCGGCTTCTTGGGTGCCCTGGGCACCAGAAGCTCGGTGATCGCAGCCTTCGCGCTCGCGCTCCCGCTGGCCTGGTACGCGCTGCGTCCGGCCGGTCAGCTGGCCGACTTCCGCTGGCTCTGGCAGCTCAACGGCCTCCTCGTCGGCGTCGGCCTGGCCCTCGTCCTGTACGTCGCCTGCTGGCTCCGCGGCTGGCGTTCGGCGTACTTCTGGGTCCCGCTGACCGCCTGGTATCTGGCTTCCTTCGGCATCGTGGCCGCCGTCCAGTCGATCGACCGCGCCCCGGCCGGGCAGGACTTCAACGGGACCGTCGACGCGGCCATGGATGCGTTCTTCAACTCGTTCGAGCCGATCCTGCGCGAGTACGCCCCTTGGCTCGTGGTCGCCGTCCTGCTCGCCATCCCGATGGTCGCGCTCAAGCTCCGCGCCCTGCCGCCGGTCCCACCGCCGCCCGACCCGTACGCCGAGCGGACGAACGATGCCGTACTGGGTGACGATCTCGACTGGATCGACCGCGACGAGCCGCCGCGCCGGCTGCTCTCCCGCCGCACTACGTCGGAAGCGCCCTCCAACTGAAGGCATGGCGGCTGTGCCGACGAGTGCGAAGGTGAGGTCAGCCGAGAAGCTTCTGGCCGATCCAGCCGCCGGGCTGGAAGCCGGGTGGGATGGCGAAGACGGCGGAGCCGATCGTGGTGGTCCACTCGTTGAGGGCGTCGGCTGCATCGAGGCGGGCGAGTAGCGGGAAGAACTGGCCGGTGATGTCGGCCTGGTAGCTGAGGAAGATCAGGCCGGACTCGCGGGTCGTGCCGGTGTCGTGAACGTAGTTGAGGCCCTTGCGGAAGATCCGGCGGCCGTCGTTCTCGGAGTGGTGGGACAGGCGGGCATGCGCGTTGGCGGCGATCATCGGGCGGCCGTCGGCGTCGCGAGCTTCTAGATCGAGCTCGTCGTGTTCGGCGGTGCCGGTGAGAGGTGCGCCGGTGCTGAGCTTGCGGCCGATTGCGCGTTCTTGCTCCGAGCGGGTGAGCTCATCCCAGGTATCGAGGTTGAGCTTGATCCTTCGTACGACGAGCGTCGTGCCACCGTCTGCTGCCCACACGGTGGCGTCGAACTCCGGCGTACCGACGGCTGGGTTTCCGGTCCCGTCGACCTGTCCGAAGAGGTTCCGCCCAGTCACCGGCTTCCCGTCGGGGCCGGTGCCGTTCCAGAAACCGCTCTGGCGCCAGGCTGGGGTGGCGAACGGCCTCGCATCCGCAACAAACCGCCGTACGGCGTGGACGACGCTCAGCTCGTCATCCGCGCCGACGAGGATCAGCAGGTCGCCGCCCGACCACCCATCCTGTAAACGGTCATGCCGCATCACCGGCAGCTCGTCCGGCCCGGCCTGCTTCTGCCCGGCCAACTCGAACACCTTGGGCCCGAACCCGACGGTCGTCGTCAAGGCGACGTTCGCTGTGGCCAGCTCCGGCGCGGTATCCCCAGGCGCCGGACGACCGTTGCCCAACGCAACGACATCCGCCGACCACAAGCGGAGCAACCGCGCCAGCGCGGCCTTGTCGGTCCCGGGTAGGAGGTTGAACGCCACCAACTCCCCATGCCGGGGAGAGGGCGCCGTGATGGCTGGCTGACGGTCGCCGTACGGATCGATGTTGCGGCTGACCGGCGCTGGTGCCGGAGTGTCCTTGTCGAGGGCAACAACCGCACCACCTGTGACGGCGGCGCCCGCGGCGGCCGCTCCGGCGTACCCGAACAGCTGTCGTCGCGACGGTTTCACTTGGCCGTGGGCGTTGGGTGGTAGTGCTCTTCTTCCTCGGTGAACGCCTTCACGGGGACAGTGAGGTCGTGAGTCGTGTTGTCGGAGAACTTGAGGGTGAGCGGAACCTCGTCGCCGGGCTTCAGCGGCTTCTTCAGATCCATCAGCATGATGTGGTCGCCGCCGGGGGAGAGGTGGGCGTGCGAGGCGGCGGGGACGCTCACGCCACCGGCCTTCTCCTGCATGACCATCTTGCCGTCCTTCATCGCCATCTCGTGCAACTGCACCATCCCGGCGACCGGGGAAGTTGCCGAGATCAACTTGATGTCGGCGTTCCCGGGGTTGGTCAGCGCCATGAAGGCGGCCGTCATCGTGGTGTCCTTGGTGCCGACCGTCGCGCGCACCCACGCGTCCTCGATCAGAACACGCGGAGTCTGCGCGGCAGCGACCGGCTTGGGGGCTTCCGCCGTACCGCAGGAGGACAACAGGACCGGGAGAGCAACGGCGATCGTGGCCGCCAGCAACTTCATCTTCACGCAACAGCCAACGACGCCGGCGGCTAGCGAGTTCCGCTGCTCTCCATCGGTTTGATCACTCCTCCGGTACGTCGGCCTCCTCGGAAGGCTTCACGAAGTCCGGGTCGCCACCCTCGTCGCCGGAGCGCGTCCCCGCCTGAGCGAGATGCGACACCGACTCGAGCTCCGACAACACGGTCTGGTGCTGGTCGACGCACATGACGACCAGGTCGCCGCGGTTCGACCGGGCCAGCGCGTGCCGGATGGCGGTCAGCTCGTCGATGACGATCTCGACCTGACGGCAGCGGGCGCCGGCCTCCATCGCAGTGCGAACCCCGGTCGCGATCAGCTCCGCCAGCTCACCACGCTGCCGGCCACGCAACCGCGCGTCCTCACGAACAATCAGTACGTCGAAGTGCTGCGCAGCGACCTCGCCGAGCTCAAGGATGTCCTCGTCGCGCCGGTCACCCGCGGTCGCGATGACGCCGATCCGGGACGGCCGCCCGAGCTCGGACGACGCGATCAGGCTCTCGCCGAGCCGGTCCACGAAGTCGCCGAGCATCCGCATCGCGGGCGCGTTGTGGCAGTAGTCGACGATGACCGTGCGGCCGTCGACGTCGATCTCGTTCAGCCGGCCGGGGGACAGGTAGTACGACGTGCTGAACGTCCGCAAGCCCTGGCGGATGTCGTGCAGCGGCGCACCGGCCGCGAACGCCGCAGCCGCAGCGGCCATCGAGTTCTGCACGTTCATCATCGCCCGGCCACCGAAGGTTGCCGGGAGCAAGTGGGTCCAGGCCAGCTGCATCGAACGACGGCCGTGCTTGACCACGATCATGTCGCCGAGCTCGGAGCGCTCTAGCACGACCGCCCGGCCGCCACGCCGGCAGTGGCCCTCGATGTACTCGCGGACCTCGCTGCCCGGCTCGGCCATGCTGAACCACACGACCTGGCCGGAACACTTCCGCCGCATCTTGCGAACCAGCGGGTCGTCCGCGTTCAGTACGGCGAAACCGGTCCGCGGCACGGCCTCGACCAGCACGCCCTTCACATCGGCCAACTGCTCCAGCGTGTCGATCCCCCGCAGGCCGAGGTGATCCGGCTGCACGTTCAGGACGACGGCGATGTCGTTGCGCTCGTAGCCGAGGCCCTCCCGCAGGATGCCGCCGCGAGCCACCTCGAAGACGGCGAAATCGACGCGCGGGTTCTGCAGCACCATCCGGGCGGACTTCGGGCCGGAAGCATCCGACCGGATGACCAGTCGCTCGTCGATCACGATGCCGTCGGTGGACGTCATACCGACCTTGCGGCCCATGCCCTTGAAGACGTGGCTGATCATCCGCGAGGTGGTGGTCTTGCCGTTCGTCCCGGTCACGGCGACGATCGGGATCCGGCTGGTCGCGCCCGGCGGGAACAGCATGTCGACGACCGGCTTGGCGATGTACTGCGGCTCGCCGATCGTCGGGTTGGTGTGCATCCGGAAGCCCGGGGCGGCGTTGACCTCACAGATCGCGCCGCCGGTCTCGCGCACAGGCTGCGTGATGTCGGGGCAGATGAAGTCGATACCGGCGATGTCGAGCCCGATCATCCGGGCCGCTTCCTCGGCGATCTCGACGTTCTCCGGGTGCGCCTCCCAGGTCCGGTCGATCGAGATGCCACCGGTGGACATGTTGCCGGTGAGCGTGAGCTTCACCATCACGTCTTCGGGCGGTACGTCGTCCAGCTCGAAACCCTGGTCGCGGACCAGCTGGCGGGCGGCGTTGTTCACGGTGATCCGGGTCAGGATCTTCTCGTGCCCGACACCACGGCGCGGGTCGGCGTTGGTGATGTCGACCAGCTCGGCCACGGTGTGGACGCCGTCACCGACGACGTGCGCGGGGACGCGCTCGGCGATGGCCTCCATCCGGCCGTTGATGATCAGGCAGCGGTAGTCCTTGCCGACGACCATGTTCTCGACGATGACCCAGCCGCGCCGGGACTGCTCGGCGGCGATCGGGAAGGCCTCGCGGACGTCGTCGGCGTTCTTCAGGTTCAGGCAGACGCCGCGGCCGTGGTTGCCGTCGAGCGGCTTGCACACGACCGGGTAGCCGATCTTGTTCGCGACCGAGACGGCCTCGTCGACCGTGCGGATCGACTCCGAGCGCGGGACCGGCAGACCGGCGGATGCGAGCAGCCGCGTGGTCAGGTCCTTGTCGCTGGCAACGTCGACCGCGATCGAGCCGGTCTCCGAGGTCATGGTGGCCCGGATGCGCTTGGCGTGCACGCCTTGGCCGAGCTGGACCAGGCTGGCCTTGTTGAGGCGGATCCACGGGATGTCGCGGGAGACGGCCTCGTCGACGATCGCCTGTGTGGACGGACCGAACGCCGTACGCTCCGCCTGCTTGATGAACCTCTCGAGCTCGTCGGTGAAGTCGAACTCCGGGTCGGACTGAACCAGTTGGTTGACGAATCGGACTGCGAGCTCACCGGCGGCCAGTCCAACGGCTTCATCGGCGTACGCGTAGACGATGTTGTAGCGCCCGGGCTGGCCCTTGACCTGGCGGGTCTTGCCGCGCCGCATGTCGTGGCCGGCCTCCTGCTGCAGCTGCAACGCGACGTGCTCCGCGATGTGGCCGAGCCAGGTGCCTTCGTTCAGCCGCTCGATGAAGCCGCCGCGGCGGCCGCGCGAGCAGTGGTGCTGGTCGAGCCGCGGCAGGCGCTCCAGCAGCTCCTCCGTGAAACCGGGGATCGTGTTCGACGGGAAGCTCTCCAGCGATCCCAGGTCGACGACCAGGTGGATCGCGGGCTCGTAGCTCCACACGTTCGGCCCGCGGTAGACGCGGGTCTCGATGATCTTGAGGTCCGGGCTAGGCGTCCCGTGGCTGGGATCTCCCTGGACGGCAGCTGGTGTCTCGGTCATGCTGTCCCACTGTCTGGCTCGAAGCGGTCGGAGGAGTCGAGTTCGGCGCCGGCCGTGATGGGCTCGGTCGCCTCCGGTCTGGACTCCCCAGCAGCCACGGTCTTCGCCGTCCGGCGACCGGCGCGCTTCTTCCGATCGGCGTAGTACTTGGGGGAGACGCCCTCGGCCGCGATCTCCTTGGCCAGCTTGCGCAGGTCGGCCTCGGCCGCCTCCAGCCCGGCGATCTCCTCGGCGGCCGGCTGCGGCCCGTAGGACAGCAGCACCCGATGCTGCAGGTCGAACGTCGCCGTCGCCGGCAGCACGTGCAGGACCACGCCCGACGCGAGGATCGGCTCCGACCGCTTCGCGTAGTGCGCGTTCGAGTTGATCCGGCTCCCGTCGAAGATCGTCACCGCACCGCGGCCGACAACCTCCAGATGAGTACCCCGTACGACGGCGGCTGTGTCCTCGTCGACGCCGATCCCGAGCAATCCGGGGGACTGGGCAACCAGCGACAGCAACCGTCCATACCGGTTCCGCTGGGCGAAGTGCTGGTCGACGATGGCGCCCTGCACCAGACCGAGACCGTTCGACAGCTGACTCATCCGCTGCCGCGGAGTCGCTCCAGAGCGGCCGAACGCGATCATGTGCTCAGCCAGGATGCTTGCTCCGGCCGAAGTGCCACCCACGGCGGCGCCTCGCGCGTGAGCCGCGGTCACGGCGCGACCGAACGCCGTACCGGTGACGACTCCGGCCAGCTTGAGCTGGTTGCCGCCGGTCATGAAGATGCCGGTCGCGTCGTGCAGCGGCGCGATGAACGCCGGGTCGTCGGCGTCCTCCCGGTTCTCCGGGCGCACACCGACAACGCTCTGGGCACCAAGAGCCGCGAACAGCGCGTGGTAGACATCAACGACGTCCGGCCCGAGCGCCGACGCGGTGGGCACCACCACGATCCGCGCCTTGGACCCACCGGCAGCCTCGACGAACTCCTGCAGCACCGTGCGCTTCTTCAGCTTGTCCTCGGCACCACCGATCGCGAAGAGAGCTCCCGGGCCACCCTGCTGTTCAGACATAGGCGAAGGATAAGTGGTGACACCCCCAAGCACCGATTTCGGACTGGACGCCGATTGCAGCTTGGTGCAAAAAGTTGCACAGAGTAGGCGCGCTCGTGGAATCCTGCCGAAGGTGAAGAAGATCCTGATGCCGATCCTGGTCGCCGGAGCGCTCGTGCTCCCGGCCGCCTGCGGTTCCGAGCAAGCTGCAACAGACAGCAAGCCCAGTACGCCGGCCGCGGTCGGCCTGAGCCAGGCCGATTTCGCCCCCAAGATTCAGGCCGCGATGCTGGCGAAGGGCACCTTCCGGACCGTCTCGGTGAGTGACGACGAGGGGGACAAGACGACGTACACCACCGACGTCAAGTACTCGACCGACGGCTCCGAGCTCTCCGGGAAGTCGGACGGGACTGGCGAGGATGCCCTCAGCTTGGTCCGCGCCGGTGGGCAGGTCTACGTCAAGACCCCGAAGCTGAGCAAGAACGAGGCCCAGCCGTGGGCGAAGGCCGATCTGAAGAGCACCGACCCGAAGGTGATTCTGAACGGCGTGCTGATCCGGCTCGCCCAGATGCAGTTCATGACGCACGACCTGATCGGCGGTGCGCCCTACGCCACCGGCTTCAGCTCGGAACCGGCCGGCGAGGCGACGGTCTACACGATGAAGGTCAGTCTCTCGAAGGCCGCCGCGGCCAATGCCCTGGGCGCGTATCTGACGGCCGATGTGGCCTCCGGCCTCGAGGGCAAGGCGCTCACCATCAATGTGACGGTCGGCAAGGACCTGCTGCCGACGACGATCGCTCTCAAGGACGACGACGCCAAGGTCGTCACGTCCTTCAGCAAGTACGGCGACCCGGTGACGGTCAAGGCACCGGCGGCGGCCGAGGTCGCGTAGTACCGAATGATGGTGCCGGGCTGGACATCCCGGCACCATCATTGGGTCCGCCGGATTCAGCGGGCGAACGTGAACCAGTTGACGTTGACGAAGTCGGCCGGCTGGCCGCTGGCGAAGGTCAGGTAGACGTCGTGGACGCCGGTGACCGACGAGATGTTGGTCGGAACCGACCGCCAGGACTGCCAGCCACCGGTGTTACCGAGGGCGAAGGTGCCGATCGGGGCGTTGCTGCGGCTGTCGAGGCGTACCTCGACCAGTCCGCTGGCTCCGCCGCCGACGCCGGAAGCCACTCGTGCGGTGAACTGTTTGGCTGGTGAGCTGCCGAAGTCGATCCCCTTGTAGAGCGCCCAGTCACCGTTGCCGACCTGCATCAGGTTCTGGCCGCCGCCGGAGTCAGTGGTGGTCTCGACGCCGGTGCCGCTCTGCTGCTGGGAGGACTCGGCCTGGATGGTGCCGTAGGCGCTCGCGCCACCAGGCGGGGGAGTGGTCGGCGGAGGCGTGGTGCCGCCGCCCTTCTGCGTCACAGCGACGTAGTCGACGACCATCGGGTGACCGGGAACGGTCTCGGCCCGCGGGGTCGGTCCGTTGAGTGCATCCGGGAACGCCCCGCCGATCGCCAGGTTCAGCAGGATGAAGTAGCCGGCATGCGAGGTCATGTTCGTCCACGTGTCAGCGGGGAGCTGGCCCTGACTGATCGAGTGGAACTGCTGGCCGTCGACGTACCAGCGCAGCTGCTGCGGCGAGATGCTGGTGTCCCACTCGAAGCGGTAGGTGTGGAAGCCGGACTGGCAGCTCGAGCCGGGGCAGGCGCGGCTGGCGCCGAGGCCGCTGGTCTCGTTGCACGGGCCCTGGGGGTTCACGCCGCAGTGCAGGACGCCCCAGACCGAGTTGATCCCGTTGACGTTCTCCATGATGTCGAACTCGCCGATGCCGGGCCAGTTCCAGTAGTTGCCCCGGTACGGCGACCCGAGCGCCCAGAACGCCGGCCAGTAACCGAGCGCGGCGTTGCCGGTGACGTTCGGCATCTGGATGCGGCTTTCCATCGCCAGCACCCCTCCGGCCGGTGGCTTGAAGTTGCTGCGCTGGGTCTCGAGCCGGCCCGACGTCCAGTTGCCGGCACCGTCACGAAGCGGCGTGATCTTCAGGTTGCCCGAGCCGTCGAGAGCGATGTTGCTGGTGCTGTTCGTGTAGTTCTGGACCTCACCGGTGCCCCAGTTGCCTGGGCCGCCGGGATAGCCGTGGCCGGTGTCGATGATCCAGTTGGAGCTGTTCGGCAGGGTGTTCGCCGGGCCGTCGAAGTCGTCGGCCCAGACGGTCGACCACCCGGCGGGTGGCGGTGGGGCACTGGCCTGCGCGACCACGGTCAGCGACGCGGCGATGAGCAGCGGTGCCGCGACTGCGGCGACGAGGAGCGGGCGAAAACGCACGGGAGACCTCCGGGGGGCGGGTTGAGGTTCTGCCCAATGTGAGCGCTCTCACGGGAGGTGTCAACAGTTCAGAGCAGCAACCTGTGGACCGTAGTGCTGCGCCGCACCCGCAGTCCGAGGTGCTCGTACATCGCCAGCGCGCCGGTGCCGGAATGCGTCCACAGGATCAGGTTGTCGCGGCCCAACTGCCGAAATTCCGCGCCGGTCCGGTCCAGCATGGCGCGCGCGATGCCCCGGTTGCGGTGATCCCCGCTGACCGCGAGTTGCTCGACGTACCCCTCGTCTCCGTCGAGCGCGATGACCACGCCGACGACCGCATCACCGTCGTACGCGAGGGTTGAGGCGCCGGGCAGGAAACTGTCCCGGGCGATCGTCAGCTCGGCCCACTCCTCGAACGACTTCCGCCGCTGCCCGAATTGCGCGAATGCATCCTCAACCACCTCGTGCACCCCGTGGGCACGCTCCGGCTCGTATCCGGCCAGGCGGATCCCCGCCGGCAGTTCGGTCGCCGGGGTCTCGGCGAGCGGTCGCTCCAACAGCCAGTTGACCGCCAGAACGTCGTACCGGCGTTCTTTCAGGAGTTCGGTCCCGGTTTCGTCGGCGTCATCGACGGTCTGCGCGATCCACTCGCTGCCGACTTCCTTCGACCGCGCCTCGGCCCAGTCGAGCAGCCGCGTGCCCAGCCCCAGACTCCGGTACGACGGGTGCACGTCGACCTGAGCGCGTTTCCCACCGTGGTTCCACGCCCAGCCGGTCAGCTCACCGTTCGGTGCTTCGATCACCAGCGTGTCGAGCGCCAAGTCGATCAACGGCCGCCGCAGATCCGCCATCACCCGATCCGGCACGGCTTCAGCCTGCCCATGCCAGCCCACCTCCGCCGCCGCGATCAGCTCATAAATCGCCTGTGCATCCTCAAGCCGCGCCGCCCGCCCACTGAACCCCATAGCCCCCGATCGTAGCCACCACCACCGCCGCCCTGCCCCATTTGATGGGCTGACCCATCGCGTTGTGGGTGGGCCAACCGCATGCAGTTGGCCCACCCACAATGCCGCGGGCTGACCCATCAAATGTGTGGGGAGGTATCAGGCGGGCTGGTCGGCGTCGGCGGTTTCGACCTCTTCGCGGCTGATGCCCAGCAGGTAGAGGATCGTGTCCAGGTAGGGAACGCTGAGGTGCGTGTCGGCGGCCGCCTGGACGACCGGCTTGGCGTTGAACGCGACCCCGAGGCCGGCCACCGCCAGCATGTCGAGGTCGTTGGCACCGTCGCCGATGGCAACAGTCTGCGAGAGCGGCGTCTTCGAGCGCTCGGCGAACTGGCGCAGCGCCGTCGCCTTCCCGGCCCGATCGACGATCTCGCCGATCACCCGGCCGGTCAGCTTGCCGTCGACGATCTCCAGTTCGTTGGCCTTCGCGTAGTCGATCCCGAGCTCGGCCGCCAGCTTGTCGGTAATCTGGCTGAACCCACCACTCACGATTGCGAACTGGTACCCGAGCCGCTTCAGCGTCCGCACCAGCGTCCGGGCCCCCGGCGCGAACTCGATCGCGTCGTACACCTCGTCCAGCGCCGACGCAGGCAACCCCTCCAGCGCCTTCACCCGGTGCACGAGCGACTCGGTGAAGTCGAGCTCACCGCGCATCGCCTGCTCGGTGACCGCGGCAACCTCCGCCTCCCGCCCCGCATGCCCGGCGAGCATCTCGATCACCTCGCCCTGGATCAGCGTGGAATCGACGTCCATCACGATCAGCCGCTTGGCCCGCCGATACAACCCACCATCCTGTACGGCGACATCCAGCCCCTGGCGAACACCCTCCTGCGCCAGCACCGTCCGCAACGTCTCAGGCGCCGCACCCGACACCGCGATCTCCATCGCCGTCACCGGGTACCGCGCCATCCGGCTGATCCGGTCGATGTTCGCCCCGGTATCCGCGATCCGCCCCGCGATCGCCGCCAGCCCGACGGCCGACAACGGATGCCCGATCACCGTCACCTGACTACGACCCTTACGCCGCGGTTCGTTGTCGCCGACACCCTTCTTCACCGAGATGTCGATGTCGAGCGCGCTGGCCAGCTCCTTGAGCTCTTCCTTCAGGTTCTTGTGATCCCGAGGCGCCGACAACAGCACACCCAGAATCAACCGCCCCCGCAGCACCACCTGCTCAGCGTCGATGACCTCCAGCCCGCGCGTAGCCAACGTGGACAGCACCGCAGACGTCAGCCCCGGCCGGTCCGTCCCGGTCAACGTGACCAGCAACGTCGGCCGCTCAGCCGAATTCTTCTCAACCTCAGCCTCAGCAGTCATCTCCCCCCGAACGCTACAGACAACACCTGTCACCCAGTGGTCCGGTCCACATCCCAAACATGAACAACCACCTCGTACGCCGCCTCCGCCGCGAGGTCCTCGGCACGACCAACTGCAGGTAGTCCCCAGGCCGCGAGCCCGCCCAGCGCGGCCTACCCCCAGCAGAGGCAACACCTGCAGTCGCTAGCGCTTGCAAACCGCGACGGGCCAACGACAATCCATGCGAGGTCTCCGGCAGCCTGCGATCGGCACGAACAACTGCAGGTAGTCCTCAGCAGCGAGCCCGGCTCCCGCTCGCCAGCCGCGCCCGGCGCTCAGCCAACGCAGTACCTGCAGTCGGTCATGCCGGTACTCGCGAGGCCGCGGGCAGTTCGACCGACCGCCGGTGGATCGGGCCCCGGCGGCAATAGCGACTGCAGGTAGTCCTCAGCAGCGAGCCCGGCTCCCGCCTGCCAGGCGCGCCCTGCGCTCAGCGAACGCAGTACCTGCAGTCGGTCGTGTCGTAACTAGCGGCGCCGCGCGCAGGTCCGCCAACCGCCGCCGGATCGGGCCCCGGCGGCACGGACAACTGCAGGTAGTCCTCAGCGTCGTGTCTGGTTCCCGCTCGCCAGGCGGGGCCGGCGCTCGGCGGACGCAGTACCTGCAGTCTGTCGTGCCGGATCTCGCGGTGCCGCGGGCAGTTCGGCCGACCGCCGATGGCTCGGGCCCCCGGCGGCACTAGCAACTGCAGGTAGTCCTCGGCAGCGAGCCTGATTCCCGCTGGCCAGGCGTGGCTGGCGCTCGGCCGACGCAGTACCTGCAGTCTGTCGTGCCGGAACTAGCGGCGCCGCGCGCAGGTCCGCCAATCGCCGCCGGATCCGGCCCCGGCGGCACGAACAACTGCAGGTGGTGCGGGTGAGATCGCGGCTCGGGCGCGAGTGCGGCGGGCGGATGTGCTGCGGTGGGACTACCTGCAGTCGGTCGTGCCGCCAAGCGGGCAGCTCGCGGACCGGCGGCGAATGGGCAGCGGGCGAGATCCGGCGGCATTAGCGACTGCGGGTGGTGGGGCGGGAG